>NZ_JABDWC010000003.1:0-458985 GCF_019685155.1 Rhizobium sp. NZLR1b | reverse complement strand
GCGTACAACATCATCCGCCTTCCCAAATTGATCGGATCGACGGGCGAAGTGTGTCTTGAGGGAGATCAATAAGCCGATATGGCCAGAAAACCCGCCTCAATCGGCCAAAATCCCACCGCACGACAGCCAGTCTGTAAAAAAATCAGACCCACAGCAAGCAACTGCGCCAACGCAGAGCGAATTTCAGCAGCCTGCTAAAGCGCGAGAAGCGAATCGAAAGATTCGCAACGCGCTTTAAACGCGTCAAATGCTTTTCTTTCGCACTTGCGAATGACTGGAAAATTATCTTTTATCGGGCTACTACTGCTGCCGGGCGATCCTTCGTCCGGCAGTATTGCTAAAAAATGCGGCAGCGCGGGGGCGAATGCCGTGCGGGGGTTTGGAGATGAATGCGGTGTTGAAGAATATTGGTATTATCGGTGCCGGCCAGATGGGCTGCGGCATCGCGCATGTTTCGGCCGCCGCAGGTTACAGGGTTCACATTTACGATCTCTCCCAGGATCGCATCGAATCCGGCCTTGCCACCGTCAACGGCAACCTTGCCCGCCTGGTGACGAACGGCAAGATGACCGAAGAGGAACGCAAGTCGACTTTGTCGCTCATCACAGGCTCGTCCGATGTCAATGATCTCGCCCCGTCCGATCTCGTCATCGAGGCCGCCACCGAGGATGAAACGGTCAAGCGCAAGATCTATGCGCAGGTTTGTCCGGTCCTGAAGCCCGAGGCGCTGCTTGCCACCAACACCTCTTCCCTTTCCATCACCCGGCTAGCTGCCGCCACTGACCGCCCCGAACGCTTCATGGGCATACATTTCATGAACCCGGTGCCGGTGATGAAGCTGGTCGAACTGGTGCGCGGCATCGCGACCGATGAAAAGACCTTCTCGGCCGCCAGGGAATTCGTCGGCACGCTGGAAAAGACCATCACCGTGGCCGAGGATTTCCCGGCCTTCATCGTCAACCGCATCCTGCTGCCGATGATCAACGAGGCGATCTATACGCTCTATGAAGGCGTCGGCACGGTCGATGCCATCGATACGGCGATGAAGCTCGGCGCCAACCATCCGATGGGGCCGCTGCAGCTTGCCGATTTCATCGGCCTCGACACCTGCCTTTCGATCATGCAGGTGCTGCACGACGGCCTGGCGGACTCGAAATACCGTCCCTGCCCGCTGCTGGTGAAATATGTCGAGGCGGGCTGGCTCGGACGCAAGTCCGGACGCGGCTTCTATGACTATCGGGGTGAAGTGCCGGTCCCGACGCGCTAGAGCTTGAAGCCGAAAAGTGTGAGCGGTTTACTTATGACATCATGCTCTAGCTCTTTAATGTAGAACGATGATTTTAGGCCGACCGGGCCTAAAATCATCCTGTTCTAAGCGGGTGTCGCCCGAAAGGGCGAATGGACGGCCCGCCCGCGAAATGCTTTCTTGCCGTGAACGGGAGGGAACGCCATGTCGACTGAAACACCAATGTTCCTGCTGCAATGCTGCGTGCTCATCGGGCTTGCGGGTGTCTTCCTCATTAAAGGAGACGGAGACTCCTGACGGGCTCCTTAATGCATGCCGCCCGGAAGTGTAAGCGATTCGCAACGACATGCATCAAAACAAAGAGCTAAAGCGCGCCGCATGAATCAAATTTGATGCGACGCGCTTTAGGATCCGATCGCGCCCTTGATCAGCGTCTTGGCATCTTCGCTGTCCCAGGCAGCCGGGCCGTTCATCGCTGAAATCAGGCAGCCCTTGTCGTCGAGCAGCAGCGTCACCGGCAGGCCGAAAGCGAGACCTTCCTTCTTTAAGCTATTGAAGACGCCGATCGTATTGTCGCGGTAAAGCTGCAGCGCATCGACGCCGATCTCGCTCAGGAAGGCCTTCGGCTTCTCGTCGTCACCGGTATCGATATTGACCGGTACGACCTGGAACTTGTCGCTCCCCATACCCTTTTCCAGCGCGTTCAGCGCCGGCATCTCCTCGCGGCAGGGCACGCACCACGTGGCCCACAGATTGAGAAGCACAGTCTTGCCAGTAAAATGATCGAGCGTCATCGCCTTGCCGTCAGGGCCGTTGAATGTAACCGCAGTCAGCTTGCGCGGTTCGTTGGCGGCGACCATGGCGGCGACCTGCCCCTTCATCAGCGGCGTCAGATTGGCAGCGCGTTCCCTAGCCAGCGCGCATTCGGCCGAAGCGGTATTGCCGATGCCATTGCCAATCCCCGTCTCCTTCACGTATACCGCTGCCGCACCGGCAACAACGCCTGCAACGGCGGCGATTGCGATCAATTTTACGGACGGCAGGCCGAAGGGTTTTCTCGTCGTCATTTCATTCTCCAGGACGGGCATCTTTCATGGCCGAGAGCAAAACCGAAACCAAATCCTCCAACCAGATGTGGGGCGGGCGCTTCGCTTCCGGCCCGGACGCGATCATGGAGGAGATAAATGCCTCGATCGGTTTCGACAAGAAGCTATTCGCGCAGGATATCCGCGGCTCGATCGCCCACGCGACCATGCTCGCCCATCAGGGGATCATTTCCGCTGACGATAAGGACAAGATCGTTCACGGGCTAAACACGATCCTGTCAGAAATCGAAAGCGGCAATTTCGAATTCTCGCGACAGCTCGAAGACATTCATATGAATGTCGAAGCGCGCCTGGCGACGCTGATCGGACCGGCAGCCGGCCGGCTGCACACCGCCCGCTCGCGCAACGATCAGGTAGCGCTCGACTTCCGCCTCTGGGTGAAGGAAGAGCTTGAGAAAACTGAACGGATGCTGACCGGCCTGATCGCCGCCTTCCTCGACCGCGCCGAGGAACATGCCGAAAGCGTCATGCCGGGCTTCACCCATCTGCAGACCGCCCAGCCCGTGACCTTCGGCCATCACTGCATGGCCTATGTCGAAATGTTCGGCCGTGACCGCTCGCGCGTGCGCCACGCCATCGAGCACCTGGACGAAAGCCCGATCGGCGCGGCAGCCCTTGCCGGCACCGGTTATCCGATCGACCGCCATATGACTGCCAAGGCGCTCGGTTTCCGCGAGCCGACCCGCAACTCCATCGATACGGTCTCCGACCGCGACTTCGCCATCGAGTTCCTGTCGATCGCCGCAATTGCTGGTATGCACCTTTCGCGTCTGGCGGAAGAGATCGTCATCTGGTCGACCCCGCAATTCGGTTTCGTCCGTCTCTCCGACGCCTTCTCGACCGGCTCCTCGATCATGCCGCAGAAGAAGAATCCGGATGCCGCCGAACTGGTGCGCGCCAAGACCGGCCGCATCAACGGCTCGCTGGTGGCCCTTCTGACGATCATGAAGGGCCTGCCTCTCGCCTATTCCAAAGACATGCAGGAAGACAAGGAACAGGTGTTCGACGCGGCCGAGAGCCTGGAACTGGCGATTGCCGCCATGACCGGTATGGTGCGCGACATGACCGTCAACACCGCGCGCATGAAGGCGGCGGCCGGTTCCGGCTACTCGACGGCGACCGATCTTGCCGACTGGCTGGTGCGCGAAGCGGGCCTCCCCTTCCGTGATGCCCATCACGTCACCGGCCGCGCCGTCGCACTTGCCGAAAGCAAGAGCTGCGACCTTGCCGAACTTCCGCTCTCCGACCTGCAGGCGATCCATCCCGACATCACCGACAAGGTCTACGACGTGCTGACCGTCGAGGCCTCGGTCGCCAGCCGCAAGAGCTTCGGCGGCACGGCGCCGTCCGAGGTACGCAGGCAGATCGCCTTCTGGCGCGCCCGTAACTGAAATGTCAGGCGGCGAAAGCCGCCGCGATCTTGTCGTCTACGCGGGAAGACCGTCCAACAATCAGGGTGCACAAGGCGGATAAACTTCGCTATGAAGATCTCCATCATCCGCCATGAATGATGCCATCAAATGCCGCCGAAGAGGATATCCATGCAGAAGAGCTTGCCGCACCTCATCCGCCTGACGGCGGTTCTCGCCGTCATCGGCCTTGCCGTTGCCGGATGCGGGCGCAAGGGCGACCTCGATCCGCCGAGTGCTGCGGCAACCAAGGAAGGTGACGTTTCCAAGCCGACGAAAAAGCCGGGAACCGTCGACAAGCCCTTCCTTCTCGATCCCCTTCTTTAAGGCACAAGCCCGTGAACCATTTCGAGTACCGAGACGGCATCCTGCATTCCGAGAACGTCCCCGTTCCCGAGATCGCCAAGGCGGTCGGCACACCTTTTTATGTCTATTCCACCGCAACGCTAGAGCGCCATTACCGCGTCTTTTCGGAAGCATTCGCGGACATGGACTCGATGGTTTGTTATGCGATGAAGGCGAACTCTAACCAGGCGGTGCTGAAGACACTCGGCCGCCTCGGCGCCGGTATCGACGTCGTCTCCGAGGGCGAGCTGCGCCGCGCGCTCGCTGCCGACATTCCCGCCAGCCGCATCATGTTTTCGGGTGTCGGCAAGACGCCGCAGGAGATGGATTTCGCTCTCGAGGCAGGCATCTACTGTTTCAACGTCGAATCCGAGCCCGAGCTCGAAATCCTCAATCAGCGCGCCATCAAGGCCGGGACGAAAGCGCCGGTCTCCTTCCGCATCAACCCTGACGTCGATGCAAAAACCCATTCCAAGATCTCGACCGGCAAGAAGGAAAACAAATTCGGCATCTCCTGGGAGCGTGCCCGCGCCATCTATGCCCATGCCGCCAAGCTGCCGGGCATCGAGGTCACCGGCATCGACATGCATATCGGCAGCCAGATCACCGAATTGCAGCCCTTCGACGACGCCTTCAGGCTGTTGCACGATCTTGTCGCGACGCTGCGTGCCGACGGCCACACCATCGATCACGTCGATATCGGCGGCGGTCTCGGCATCCCCTATAAGGACGACAACAATCCGCCGCCGCTGCCGGATGCCTATGCGGCCATAGTCAAGAACCAGTTGCGCGGCCTCAACTGCAAGATCATCACCGAACCCGGCCGCCTGATCGTCGGCAATGCCGGTATCCTGGTGACCGAGGTTCTCTATGTGAAGGATGGCGGCGAAAAGACCTTCGTCATCGTCGATGGCGCGATGAACGATCTCATCCGCCCGACGCTCTACGAGGCCTATCACGAGATCCGCCCGGTGACGATTTCGGCGGCGAACGCCCCGCGCATCCGCGCCGACGTCGTTGGCCCCGTCTGCGAGACCGGCGATTATTTGGCACTCGACCGCGAGATGGCGATGCCGAAGCCCGGCGACTTGATGGCCGTCAGCACTGCCGGCGCTTACGGCGCGGTCCAGGCCGGCACTTATAATAGCCGGCTGCTGGTGCCCGAAGTTCTGGTCAGAGGCAGCGATTTCCATACGATTCGCCCGCGCAGAACCTATGCCGAACTGATCAGCCTCGACTCCGTTCCGGCCTGGCTCGATTAAAGCATGATGCCGAAAAGTGTATACGGTTTTCTCATGACATCGTGCTCTAACTATTTAATTTAGAACAGGATCCAGATTTTAGGCCGAGTGGGCCTATCATCACCCTGTTCTAAAGCATGTCGCGCAAGAGTGTGCAGCGCACGACTGCGTAAAACAAAGACTTAAAGCGTGGGGAGCAATCTGAAAGATCGCGACGCGCTTTAACCAGCCATCACTTTTTGGCGAATTAACGTGAAAAGCCGGTATGGCCGGCCGCTCGCCCTCGCCTTCGCCACAAAGAGTGTTATCCTTGTCAGTCATGAGCGTATTGCCCTGCAATCGCCGGAAGCGCCCTCTGTTTCAGAACGCCAGATCGCGGAGACCGGACCGATGACAAGCCCCTCAAGGCAGAGGAAAGGTGCATTTGCGCTCCGCCCCTCGCTTGCCCGGCTGGTGACGACAAAACGCCTGCTGGCGCGTGTTGTGCTGTTTTTCGAGCAGTTACTGCCACCTTTGATGCCGGTTCTGGCAGTGATCGCCTTCTATCTCTCCGTCTCCTGGTTCGGCATCTTTCGCAGCGTGCCTGACTGGCTGCGCATCCTGCTGCTGATTGCCTTTGCCGCTGCTTTTGTCGTCTCGCTCCTGCCCTTCCGCACTCTGCGCTGGCCGAAGGTCGCCGAAGCCGACCGCATGCTGGAAGAGCGCAACGGCCTGCCGCACCAGCCGGTCACCGTCCAGGAAGACGAGCCGGCCTTCGATACGCCCTTCGCCCGGGCGCTCTGGCGCGAGCACCAGACGCGAATGGCCGAAAAGATCGCTGCACTCGATGCCGGACTGCCGCGGCCTGATATCGCCGTGCATGACCGTTTCGCGCTGCGCGCCGTGCCGGCGCTGCTGCTGGTCACCGCCTTTGCCTACTCACTGTCGATCAACGGCGGCTCGATCGGTGACGCGTTGCAGGCAGCATCCGAGCACGTCACCGTCGATCCGGCCGTGCGCATCGACGCCTGGGTGACGCCGCCCTCCTACACCGGCCGCGCCCCAGTCTATCTGACCGCTGACGGCAGCGAGCAGGGGTCGATCGGCATTCCGCAGTTTTCCGGCCTCACTGTGCGCGTCAGCGGCGGCAAGACAGCCGAAAAGGTCGTATTCCGCAAGGCAAACGGCGAGGCGCAGGATATCGCCGTGCAGGCGGATACCAAGCCGCAGCAGGCGGCGGCATCCGGCAGTCAACAGCCGAATACGGTCCCAACCGGCCAGGTCCCGGCCAACCAGGCTCCCGTCGCCCAGACCCATGTGATGAAGCTCGAGGAGAATGGCGCCCTCGAAGTCAACGGTCGCCGCTGGAGCTTCGAGGTTCTCCCCGACAAGGCGCCGGAAATTGCTTTCGACGGCATGCCGAAACCCAGCGTCAACGGCGCGCTTGAAATCGGCTTTACCGTCAAGGACGACTACGGCGTCCAGGAGGCGCATGCGGAGATCGTTCCCGTCGAAACCGATCCGACGGCGACGCCGCTCTATCCCTTGCCGGAATACCGGCTGGATATTCCCCGCCGTAACGCCCGTGACGCCAAGGGCGTGACCAGCCGCAACCTGACCGAACATCCGCTTGCCGGAAAGCGCGTGCGCGTGACGCTCGTCGCCAAGGATGGCGCCGGCCAGACCGGCCGCAGCCCGCCGTATGAGATGACCTTGCCGTCGCGGCCCTTCAACGAGCCGCTTGCCGCCGCCGTCGCCGAGGAACGGCAGGTTTTCGCGCTCGACACCCGCAAGATGCCGCAGGCGATCGCACTGAACGAGGCGCTGACCATCCGTCCCGAGGAGACCATCCCCAAGCTCACCAACTATCTCCTGCTGGAATCCGCTTTGACGCGCATGAAGCTCGCAAAGGGTGAGGATGCACTCAAGGATACGGCCCAATATCTCTGGGAGATTGCACTCGGCATGGAGGACGGCGATCTTTCGCTTGCCGAGCGCAAGCTGCGCGAAGCCCAGCAGAAGCTTGCCGACGCATTGGACCGCAACGCCCCCGACGCCGAGATCAAGAAGCTGATGGATGAGCTGCGCAAGGCGATGCAGGACTATATGACCGAGCTTGCCCAACGCATGCAGAACGCGCCGATGCAGCCGAACCAGAATGCGCAGAACATCCTGCGCCAGCAGGATCTGGAACGGATGATGGACCAGATCGAGAATCTCGCCCGCTCCGGCAATCGTGACGCCGCCCAGCAGATGCTGTCGGAATTGCAGCGGATGATGAACAATCTGCAGGCCGGCCGCCCGCAGCGCGGCCAACAGAGCCAGGAAAACAGCGAGGCCCGAAAGCAGATCGACAAGCTCGGCGAGATTCTGCGCGACCAGCAGAAGTTGATGGATCAGACCTTCCGCCTCGATCAGCAGCTCAGGGACCGCATGCAACGCGGCGAACCCGATATGGGTGAAAACGATCCGCTGCTCGACGAGATGAACCCCGGAGAAAACGGCGAACCGCAGGATCAGCAGCAGGGCCAGCAAGGCAAAGACGGCCAGCAGCCCTCCGACCAGATGACCGCCGAGCAGTTGCGCGAGGCATTGAAGCAGCTGCGCGCTCAGCAGGATGCGCTCGGCAGGCAGCTCGGCGAATTGCAGAAGGGCCTCGGCGAGATGGGCATGAAGCCTGGCCCGGGCTTCGGACAGGCGCAACGCGAGATGGAAGGCGCCGGTCGCGAACTCGGCCAGGGGCATGGCCAGCCGGCCATCGAAGGCCAGGGCCGCGCGCTCGAAGCACTTCGCCAGGGCGCCCGCGACATGATGAACCAGATGATGCAGGCGCAACAGGGCCAGCAAGGGCAGGGTCCGAACGGCCAGATGAGCCAGGGCGGCGACCAAAATGGCCGCGACCCGCTCGGCCGGCCACGCCCCCCGGGACCGGATTTCGGCGACAACAGCGTGAAGGTTCCCGACGAGATCGACGTTCAGCGCGCCCGAGAAATCCTCGACGCGATCCGCGAGAAGCTCGGCAACAATCCGCCGCAGGAAATGGAACGGCGGTATCTCGAACGGTTGCTGGACATCCAGTAAGCTGACGCCACCGTGACATGACACGCGCACCGGCGCAGGGATTTTAGGCCGGATCGGCATAAAATTTGAATCCGGATCTCATCAAGAAAACGAGCGGAATACCGTCCAAAAACCGTACTCAGTTTTCACCGTCATGCTCTGATACATGTCATCACGACGTGTGCAGCTGTTCCGGGATGACGACATGCATGAAAATAGAGAGCTTTAAGCGACCAGCGCTCGGGCGACCGCTTTGCGGATATCGGGAAGCGCGAATGGTTTGGCGACGACGTCGATAATCTTTTCGGCAAGATCGTCGGCCCGTTCGCGCTGCTCGGCATAGCCGGTCATCAGCAGGATCTTCAGGCCGGGAAAGGCGTCTTTTGCCTGATGGGCGAGTTCGATGCCGTCCATCACGGGCATGCGGATATCTGAAAGCAGCAGATCGTAGACCCCTTCCCTGAGCTTCTCCAGGCCCTCGGCCCCGTCGGCCGCCTCATCGGTCTCGTGGCCATCAAGCCGCAGGGCTCGGGCTACGAAGGACCGCAGGGAGTCCTCGTCTTCCGTGATCAGAATTCTTGCCATATGTGCATTGCTCCGTGGTCAGCCCCGCGACGGAAATCACCAGGATTTCCTTTTCGATCGGTAAAGATCAGGAAGCGATGGACGAGATGGTTAACAACCCGTCTCGGGCGGCAAGGCAGCGGCGGACGTCTTTCGAACCACTTTGAAGTCGCTCAGGCGTCCCCGGTAACCACGCCGACGAAGGGCAGTTCGCGAAAGGCATAGGCGACATCCATGCCGTAACCGACGACAAAATAGTCAGGGCATTCGAAGCCGACATAATCGGCCTCCAGCTTTTCCTTGCGCTTGACGCGCTTATCGAGCAGCACGGCGATCGTGACGTTGCGCGCGCCGCGCTCGAACAGCAATTCCTTGGCAAACAGCAGCGTCCGGCCGGATTCGAGGATATCGTCGATCAACAGGACGTCGCGGCCATGGACGTCGCTGTCGATATCCTTGACGATGCGCACGCCCTGCGAGACCGTGCCGATGCCATAACTCGACAGCGTGATGAACTCGACCTCCGGTGCAAGCCCGCTATCGTGCAGGGCGCGGATCAGGTCGGCGGCGAAGATGAACGAACCCTTGAGCACGGCGATGACAAGCAGGTCCTGGGTCGGGCCATTGGCGATCTCCCGGGCCATCGAATGATTGCGCTCGGCGATCTGCTCGGCAGTAAAGAGCGGCTCGATATTTTTTCCGCGCACGACAGGCATAAGGGCTTGCTCCATGAAAAGAAGGGTAAGCCGTTAGCACATATGCGAGCGTGAAACAGCCTCACCCGCCATGAAATTAACCAGATTGGCGCGCGTTGCGGCGGGAAAATCACCCAATCCACGTTCGAGCGCTCTCTATGGCAGGAACGACAGCCGGACCTCCGGCAGTTTTCCGCCGGCATGCTGGACACGGGCCGAGAAACCCCGGCTCTGGCCGCCATAAATGACATCGGCCGGCGGATTGATGATGATGCTTGCGGTCAGTCGCTCGTCGGTCACGAGATCGGCACGGATCGGACGCACCGTCTGCGTCGTGCCGCTGTCATTTTCGAGGATGCCGTTGATGACCAGCACGCGCATGCCGTTCGCGTCGCGCGGCGCCACCGTCACATGGGTGAAATGCAGCGGCGCTCCGGAATAGGCCCGCTCGGCGGCAAGGCCGGAAAAGCCGCCGGCAAGCCCGAAGACCAGCACGGCGAGCGCCAGCACCAGCCCCGCGAAGCTCCGCATCGACGCGCGCTGCAGGAGGGCTTCCACGTCCCGCAGAACAGTTGCAGTCACTGGCGTCAGCGGCGGCTGTGCTGCGTGTGCGCCAGCAGCGCGCTTGCGGTTGTCGTTATAGGTTCTTGCGGTAAATTCCTTCGGTCGGACTTTGCCGAGCGTCACGAATTCGGCGTCGGAAATATCGGCAGGACGCGCCGCACGGTACTGGCGGGCGGCGGGTTCCGGCGGCAGGAAATCATAGGCCTGGCCCGGTGTCCGGCGACTGAAGGAGGATGCTTCCATGGTGGCTGCCTCGCAGATGTCCACATGGTTTCGCTGCCAGGGGAAATCTTGGCATTGAAACGAATCCCGCTCAGTCGTAAATTTTAATGGTTAATGCTTCGCAAAGATCGCCATCAAACGGGCGTCTTTCCGGCAAAATTTACCGGCTGTTAACGGTGTTGGTTAACAAGTCACGCGGTGAAACCCACAACAGACTGAGCTGCACGTTGATCCATTTCGAGAATGTCGGTTTGCGCTATGGCATGGGCCCGGAAATCCTCCGGGACCTGACCTTCGACATTCCGAAGAAATCCTTTCAGTTCCTGACAGGCCCATCGGGCGCAGGCAAGACGTCGCTGCTGCGGCTGCTGTTCATGTCGCTGCAGCCGACGCGCGGCCTGATCCGCATGTTCGGGCGCGATATTTCCGAAATCCCCCGCCCGGAACTGCCGTTGCTGCGCCGCCGCGTCGGCATCGTCTTCCAGGATTTCCGCCTCCTCGATCATCTGACAACCTATGAGAATGTCGCTTTGCCCTTACGCGTGCGCGGCAAGGATGAGAGCTCCTACAAGACCGACGTCCTGGAACTGTTGAAATGGGTCGGCCTCGGCGAACGCATCAACGTGCTGCCGCCCGTGCTCTCGGGCGGCGAGAAGCAGCGCGCCGCAATCGCCAGGGCGCTGATGGACCGGCCGGAGGTGCTGCTTGCCGACGAACCCACCGGCAATGTCGACCCGCCGATGGCCAAGCGCTTGCTCAATCTTTTCCTCGAGCTGAACCGCCTCGGCACCGCAGTTGTGATCGCCACGCATGACCTGGCGCTGATGGAACAGGTGGAAGCTCGCCGCATGATCCTCTCGGGGGGGCATCTCGATATCTATGACTGAGCTCCCATCCAGAAACCCGGACAAGGCGCCTGGTAAGGCTGAGCAGAAACGACCGGAAATGCGCGTGCGTCCGACCGCGCCGATCCTGCCGCCATCCAACATCCAGGGCAGCGCGTTGATGGTGGTCATCGCAATCATGGCCTTTCTCGCCTGCCTGACGCTCGGCGGCGTCAGCATGGTGCGCTCGACGGCAGCAAGCTGGGAGAGCCAGATCTCCCGAGAGATCACCATCCAGATCAAGCCGGACGACAATCTCGACATGGAAAAGGCGCTGACCCAGGCACGCGACCTGGCGCTGACCTTCGTCGGCACCAAGAGCGGCCAGATCGTCGACGAGGCGGCGACCGCCCGCCTGCTCGAACCCTGGCTCGGCCCCGGTCTCGATCTCAAGGATCTGCCCGTTCCCCGCCTCGTCATCATCACCATCGACGAGAGCAATCCACCGGATTTCGATTCGATGCGGGCGTTGCTGAAAGACAGCATCCCGCAGGCAAGCCTCGACGATCACCGCACCTGGGTCGACCGGCTGGTGTCCATGGCGCACACGACCGTCATGATCGGCACAGGCATCCTGCTGCTGGTTTTCACGGCGATGGTGCTCACCGTCGTCTTCGCCACGCGCGGCGCGCTGTCGGGCAATCGTCACGTCGTCGAAGTGCTGCATTTCGTCGGCGCCGAAAGCTCCTTCGTCGCCACCGAATTCCAGAAGCATTTCCTGAAGATCAGCCTCAAGGGCTCGGCAATCGGCAGCGCCCTTGCCGCCCTCTTCTTCGCCACCGCCGGTTTCTGGCAGAGCCGCACGCTCGCCACCCCGGAAACGGACCAGGCGACGGCGCTCTTCGGCACCTTCTCCGTCGGCGTGCTCGGTTATGCCGGCATCTTCGCGACGATGATCGTCATTGCGCTCCTGACCACCATCACCGCGCGACTGACCGTCATGCAGACGATCTACGAAATCGATACATTACGCTCGGACCCGACACGCACCGACGGCATCGCGAGTTGATCGTGACCATGCCGTTTTGCCATGAAAGCGTCTGTTCCGTGCCGCAATCAGCGTATAGTCACGATTCATGACCATGGGAGATACGACACCCAACCCGATTCATCAGGACCCCGAGCTTGACCGCCCGGCGGGTTTGCCGCCGCGGCGCGGGCTGATCCGCCGCCTGCTGCGTTGGGGCGGCTTTGCCTGCGTGCTGGCGATCGCCCTGTTGTTCGGCGGTTTCCTGCGTTTCGCCGATTCCGTGACGACGCTTAAGCCTCCGGCCGAGCCGAAGGCAGATGCGATCGTCGTGCTGACAGGGGGTTACCAGCGCATCG
Organism: Rhizobium sp. NZLR1b; assembly: GCF_019685155.1. Classification (NCBI taxonomy): domain Bacteria; kingdom Pseudomonadati; phylum Pseudomonadota; class Alphaproteobacteria; order Hyphomicrobiales; family Rhizobiaceae; genus Rhizobium; species Rhizobium sp. NZLR1b. Next base: position 446,344 of record NZ_JABDWC010000003.1, on the reverse strand, counting down.
ATCAGGCCGTGGAGCTGCTGCAGAAAGGTGCCGGCAAGCGTTTGCTCATTTCCGGCGTCCACCCGACGACCACCCCGGCGCAGATCCGCAAGATGACGCAGGGCTCGGCCGATCTCTTCTCCTGCTGTGTCGATATCGGCCACGATGCGATCGACACGATCGGCAATGCCGAGGAAGCTTCGAACTGGATCCACGCCAAGGGATACCGCAGCGTCTTGATCGTCACCAACAACTACCACATGCCGCGAAGCCTCGCGGAGCTCTCCTATGTCGATCCCGATATCGAGTTCATCGCTTATCCCGTGGTCAATTCGGATTTGAAGAGCCGCAACTGGTTCACCGACCCGAATGCGATGCGTGTCATGCTTGCCGAATATGTAAAAGTGCTGCTGACCGGCGCCCGCAACATCACCGGCTTCGGTCGCCACACCGGGCTGCGCTCGGCAAGCGCGTCGAGCGAGAACTGACGCTTTTGCTAGAGCATGATGCCGAAAAGTGTGAGCGGTTTTCTCACGACATCATGTTCCAACTCTTTAATTTAGAGCAGGATTCAGATTTTAGGCCCGGCCTAAAATCTGAATCCTGTTCTGGGACGTCATCAAACGCTTTTTATGCCGAGCAATATCGTGTAGGCCGGTCGCGTGAGCATGCCTCGGGAAAGTTTCATGATCGCCCTGCGTTCCGTCCTCTTCAACACGATCTTCTACGCCAACCTCATCATCCGGATGATCGTTCTCTCGCCATACTATTTCCTGGCGCCGCGCCTGACCGCCTATGCGATCCCGAAGAATTGGGCACGCTCCAACCACTGGCTGATGCGGGTGATCGTCGGCACCACTTTCGAGATCGAAGGCCTGGAGAACCTCCCGGACGGCAGCTACATCCTGGCGCCGAAGCACCAATCCTTCTGGGATACCTATGCGCTGCTGCCCTGGCTAAAGGACCCGGTCTACATCCTGAAGCGCGAGCTGATGTGGATTCCGCTGTTCGGCTGGTATGCGAAGAAGCAGCGGGTGATCCCGGTTGATCGCGGCGCCCGTGGCAAGGTGATGGTGGAGGTGTTGAAGCGCACGAAACAGGAGCTTTCGACCGGCCGCCAGCTGATCATCTATCCTGAGGGCACCCGTCGCCCGCCGGGCGCCGAGCCGGTCTATAAGTATGGCATCGCCCGCATGTACCGTGATCTCGCCATCCCCGTAGTGCCGATCGTCATGCATCCCGGTCTCTTCTGGCCGCGGCGCAGCATTCGTCGTTATCCCGGCCATTTCAAGGTGAGGATCCTGCCGCCGATCATGCCGGGAATGGATCCGGACGCGTTTTTCGCCCATCTGATCGAGGTGTCGGAGCGGGCAAGCGACGCGCTTCTGCTCGAAACTGTCGAGGCAAATCCGCATCTGCCGCTGCCGCCGACGGCGGTCGAAAGGCTGGCCGAGCTGCGCAGGCTCAAGACGGCGACCGCCTGAAGCATGTCGCGCAAACTGCGCAACGGTTTTTGCGATAATAATCGCGACGCGCGTGAGGATCAAGCGGCGCGCAGCCGCTCCACTTCGTCGACGACCTGCTCCAGCCAATGGTCGCGAATGCCCATCTGCTTCAGATGCATCGCGGTGTTGAAGACATAGGCATCATTCGGGCCTGACTGACCCTTGGCCTGGCTCACCACCCTCGCCGCCTCAAATGCGTCGAGCGTACCGGCATATTGCTCATGGTCGCGATCAGCAATGTAGGTAACCGCCTCCACCCTACAGCCTCCCGCAAGCTGCAGCCGCACTCGGCGCTCCAGGTAGACATTGGTAACCAGTTCGCGGGCGCGGAGATAATCGATCACCTCATCCCATTTTTCCGGGGAAATGCGGAAAGCCATGCCGCGGCAGGCGCCGCCTCTGTCGAGGCCGAGAACCAGGCCCGGACTGTCGCGCGTACCGCGATGGACAAAGGAACGGACGCAGAGCGAACGCCTGTAGCCGTAGATCAGAGCCTCTGCCCGCTCCATGAACTCGAAGCCCGGATTCCACATCAGCGAACCGTAGCCAAATACCCAAATTTCGTCCATATCGCACGCCAGACCGGAATCACATTTGCGATTCACCATTGGAGAACATCATGGCAGCGTCAAGCCAATCCGGTAGCAGCCAATCCAGCAGCAGCAAGAAATTCTGGTTGCTGGGTGGCGGCGTCCTCCTGGTGATCGCGCTTTATACCGGCGGCTGGTTCTATGCGGCATCGACGCTGAAGACCACGGTGCTGAAGGCGATCGCGCCGCGCGACCAGGCAGGCGTCAGCGCCGAATGCTCCGATATCGAATTCCGCGGCTATCCTTTCCGTATCGGCCTGTTCTGCTCCAAGATCGATGTCGACGACCATGTCAACGGCGTCTCGGCCACCTTCGGCGCGTTGCGTTCGGCAGCGCAGGTCTACGCGCCCGGCAATATCGTCTGGGAGCTCGATTCGCCGGCCGCCATCCGCACCAGCAATGGCCTTTCGATCTCGGCCCAATGGGCAAACCTGCAAGCGAGCCTGGCGACGAGGTTGCGGGGCATTAACCGCAGCTCAACGGTCATCGAGGGCCTGAAGGCGACGGCGGTTTCCTCCTACACCGGCCAGACCATCAGCTTCGATGCCGCTCGCACCGAAATTCATCTGCGCCAGAACGGTGCCGATCTCGACGGCGCGATCTCCGTGCAGGATGCCAACACCGCGATCAAGGACTGGCCGCAAATCTTCCCGAAGCTGTCGGCCAGTATCGATCTGACCGTCGCCGGTAAAGCCGGCCTGATCGACGGCAGTGATCCGAGCGGCCTCAACGGTGCCGCCGGTGAGCTGCGCCGCATCGTCGCCGACATCGGCGACGGCAAAGTGATGACGCTGACCGGCCCCTTTTCCTTCGACGAGCAGGGTCTGCTCTCCGGAAAATTCAAGCTGGAAATCGAACAGCTCGGCCCCTGGGGCGACAGCCTGAAACAGGCCTTTCCGGATATCGCCTCGACCGTCAACACGGCGACCAAGCTCTTGAAATCGCTTGCCGGCGGCAAAGACAAAGTCTCCGTCGATCTTGTCGTCGATCACGGCAACACCACCGTCAGCGGCTTCATCCCGCTCGGCCGGATACCGCCGATCTGACCTATGGCGCCTCTCAGCTTATCCGCTTGACGAAGAAGACCTCCGCCACCGACTGCAACCCAGGCAGCTCGATCGCGCCGGTTTCGGTAAATCCGTTGCGGCGATGCCAGTCCTGAGGTCGGCTTTCGTCGCATTCGCTTGAGGTCATCAGCAGGCGGGCGCCGTCGCCGCGCATCGCCCCTTCCCAGGGAACAAACAGCGCCGTTCCGACGCCTGAACGGCGGTGGCCGGGAAGGACGCGGATCATCTCCATGTAGGGAATTCTGCCCCAGAAGCGGGAGAAGCGCAGGAAACCGACGATCTCGCCGACTTTCCTGGCAACGAGATATTCGCCAAGCGCCACGCATCGCGACACCCAGGCTTCACCAGCGCTGGCATCCTCGCGAACGAGCCAATCGATATCCGCCTGGCTGGCGCGCGCCACCTCAACCATCGCGGATGGCTACTTCTTGTTATCCAGCGCGTGGCGGCCGAAATCAGGCGCGTCGACATCCTGGCCGGCCTGGACGATCGAGCGGCGGATGGCGCGCGTGCGGGTGAAAAGTTCGAAGATTTTGTCGCCCTCGCCCCAGCGGATCGCGCGCTGCAGAGAGGCGAGATCCTCCGAGAAGCGCGCCAGCATTTCGAGGATCGCATCACGATTGTGCAGGCAGACGTCGCGCCACATCGTCGGGTCGGAAGCCGCAAGTCGGGTGAAATCGCGAAAGCCCGAGGCGGAGTATTTGATGACTTCCGACTCGGTCACCGTCTCCAGATCGTCGGCGGTGCCGACGATGTTGTAGGCGATGATATGCGGCAGGTGCGAGACGATCGCCAGCACCTTGTCGTGATGCTCCGCATCCATTTCGTCGACCTTCGAACCAAGCGTTTCCCAGAAGCTGCGCAGACGCTTCAGCGCCGTCTCGTCGGTACCGGCGACCGGCGTGAAGATGCACCAACGGCCTTCGAAGAGGCCCGGGAAGCCGGCATCGGGGCCGGATTTTTCGGTGCCGGCCAGTGGATGGCCGGGGATGAAATGCACATTATCAGGCATATGCGGCAGCATCTGCGCGATGACTGAGGCCTTCGTGGAGCCGACATCGGTGACAACAGCCCCGGACTTCAGGCTAGCCGCTATCTCCTTCGCCACGCTTTCCGAAGCGCCGACCGGCACCGAGACGATTACCAGATCGGCATCCCTGACGGCATCGGCCGAAGACGTCGTGTAGCGGTCGCCGAGACCGAGCTCCTCGGCACGCTTCAGCGTATCGGCGCTACGCGTCGCGACGACGATCTCCCGTGCAAGACCAAGCCGCCTGATGTCGTAGGCGAGTGAAGAGCCGATCAGGCCGATACCGATCAGCGCGATACGATCGAACTGGACGTTCATGCCTTGCGTCCCATGAATTCGGTGAGCGCGGCGATGACGCCACGGTTGGCCTCTTCGGGGCCGATGCTCATCCGGAGCGCATTGGCAAAGCCATAGCTGCGCACGGCGCGCAGGATGTAGCCGCGGCTCGTCAGGAGATCGTCGGCATCGGCGGCGCGCTTGCCGTCGATCTCGGGGAAATGAATGAGGACGAAATTGGCGACGGACGGCGTCACCTTCAGGCCGATCGCTTCGAGCGCCTGGGTCAGCGTCTCCACCCACATCTGGTTGAAGGAGATGGCCTGCTGGATGAAGGCCTGGTCGCGGATCGCCGCGGCACCGGCGGCGATTGCCGGCGCGTTCAAATTGAAAGGCCCGCGCACGCGGTTCACAGCGTCGACGATCTCGGCCGGCGCATACATCCAGCCGACCCGCAGCGCCGCCAGTCCGTAGGCCTTCGAGAAGGTGCGGGTCATCACCACGTTGGCATTGGAAGACACGACCTCGATGCCGGCTTCATAATCGTTGCGGCGCACATATTCGGCATAGGCGGCATCGAGCACCAGCACGACATGCTTCGGTAGCCCGGCCTGCAGGCGGCGGATCTCGCTGACTGGGACATAAGTGCCGGTTGGATTGCCGGGATTGGCGATGAAAACGATCTTGGTCTTTTCCGTCACCGCGGCAAGGATCGCATCGACATCGACGGTGTGATCTTTTTCCCTGACGACGACAGGCGTGGCGCCGGCGCCCTGGATCTGGATCTTGTAGACCAGGAAGCCGTGCTCGGTGATGATGCCCTCGTCGCCGGCGCCGAGATAGACATGGCAGAGCAGGCCGAGCAGTTCGTCGGAACCGTTGCCGCAGAGAATGTTTGCCGGGTTGAGGCCGTGCACGGCAGCGATCGCCTCGCGCAATTCAACCGCCTGCCCGTCGGGGTAACGCTCCAGATTGTCGGCAACCGCCTTGAACGCATCGATCGCCTTCGGACTGGCGCCGAGTGGCGTTTCGTTGGACGAAAGCTTGTAGACGCGGGCAACACCCGGTGCATGTTCCTTGCCCGGCACATAGGATGCGATATCGAGAATACCGGGACGCGGAACAGGCTTGCTCATCTCAACGCTCATGGATCGACCTTGGAACTGCCGGAAATTACCAGTCGCATTAAAGCGGAATGCGGTTCTTGTCGAGAGCCGGGCGGCGTCACCGGCTGCGTGTGGTCGGCACGCCATGGGGTGCCAGAACCGGCACGAAGACGCGGCGGGAGGCTCGCGCCGCAACCGGCAGCCCCTGATAGAGCCGCTTCTGCGCCTCGACGATGATGACGCCTGAGAAAGCCGGCCACAACGTCCGCCCGATCCGCTCGAAGGCGCGGCGAAGGCGCAGGATGGTCCTGAGCTTCGAGGGCGGGAAGAACAGCGCTTCGGCCGTCGCGCCCGGGGTGAAATTCGTTTCGCGCAGCAGATGCGTCAGCTGACCGCGGGAATAGGGCCGGCCCGAGCCGAACGGCGTGTGTTCCATCCGCGCCCAGACGCCGCGTCGGTTCGGCACGACGATGACAAGCCGTCCGCCTGGCGCCAGCACCCGCCAGAGTTCCTTCAGCGTCTCGCGCGGGCTTTCGGCGAATTCCAGCGAATGCACCATCAGCACCCGGTCGATCGAGGAATCCGGCAGCGGCAGTTCCTCGTCGAAAATCAGCGCCGTCGACGAGAGCGATCCCATCGGCCAGTTCACCGCGCCCTGCCCGGCCGGCATGAAGGCGAAGGTGCGCTCGGTATCGGCCTGGAAGCGGTCGAGGAAGGGCACGGCATAGCCGAGACCGACCAGACGCTCCTGCGGCAGCCGCACCCAGAGCGAAGACAGCGCCATGGCGATCGACTGCTCGGCAAGGCGCCCAAGCTCGGAGTGGTAGAACTGGCGTAGGTCGACGATATCGGCGTGCATTGCGATAAATGTTATCAGCGGGCGGTTGGACTTCAAGGCCGGAACCTCTACATTTCCGCGAGACTCGCATGACAAGGGATTATTGAACGATGAAACCTTTGGAATTAGACGTTTTTCTCTGCCGCACCGACAATTTCGGCGTTCTCGTCCACGATCCGGAGACAGGCTTTACCGCGGCGATCGACGCGCCGGAAGAGGCGCCGATCCTGCAGGCGGCGACGCGCCGCGGCTGGAAAATCACCCATATCTTCACCACCCATCATCACACCGACCATGTCACCGGCAACCTGGCGCTGAAGGAGCAGTTCGGCTGCGAGATCATCGGCCCGATCAACGAGGCGATCGCCATTCCCGGCCTCGACCGGACGATGGCCGATGGCGACAGCTTCCTTTTCGGCGATCACACGGTCAACGTCATCGAGACGCCCGGCCACACCGCCGGCCATATCTGCTATCACTTCGTCGACGACAAGCTGCTCTTTGCCGCCGATACGCTGTTTGCGCTCGGCTGCGGCCGGCTGTTCGAACGCCCGGCCGCCGACATGTGGCATTCGCTGCAAAAACTGGCCGTGCTGCCCGATGAGACCGCCGTCTATTTCGGCCACGAATACACCCTGTCCAATGCCCGCTTCGCACTGACGGTCGATCCCGACAACGAACGCCTGAAGAGCCGCGCCGCCGAGATCGAGGCCTTGCGCGCCGACGGCAAATTCACCATCCCGACGACGCTGGGGCTGGAAAAGGAGACCAACCCGTTCCTGCGCGCCGCCGATCCGGCGATCCGCCGCAATCTGCTGATGGAAGGCAAGACCAACGAGGAAGTCTTTGCCGAGATCCGCAAGCGCAAGGACAATTTCTGATGTCTCCCGAAGACATCATCCGCGAACTCGCCATGCAGCCGCATCCGGAAGGCGGCTGGTACGCTGAGACGTTCCGCGATACGGCGGGCGGAGAACGCGGCCACTCGACGGCGATCTATTATCTCCTGATCAGAGGACAGCGCTCGCACTGGCATCGCGTCCATGATGCGGTGGAGGTCTGGCATTATTACGCCGGCGCGCCGCTCTCGCTGCATCGCTCTGAAGATGGAACGGCAAGCGAGGCCCTGACGCTTGGAACCGACCTGGCGGCCGGCGAGCGGCCGCAGGTGATCATTCCGGCCAATTGGTGGCAGTCGGCCGAAAGCCTCGGCGATTTCACCCTGGTCGGCTGCACTGTCTCACCGGGCTTTACGTTTTCGAGCTTCGAGATGGCGCCATCAGGCTGGACGCCCGGCGGCTGAACTCATTCCGCCGCAACCGGCGGCTGGATCTTGCGACGAAACATGTCCTGGGCGGCCAGCACCGCCCCGCCGGTGACGAGCAGGCAGGCGAGCGCGATGCGCCAGCCCGGCTCGGCAAATCCGAACAGCGTCAGGATCAGCGTCGAAAGCAGCGGTGCGGCATAACTCGCCGCGCCGAGGATCTGGATATCGCCGTTCTTGACGCCGTAGTCCCAGGCGTAAAAGGCAGCCCCCACCGGCAAGAGCCCGAGCCCGGCGACGGCGAGCCATTCGAAACCCGTTGCCGGCCAGACCGTCGTCTCCAGGCCGAGATGGCAGAACAGCGACAGGATCGAGGTCGCAAGGCAGAAGCCGGTGACGACATCGGTGGAGACGGCGTCGAAACGCCGGGTCAGTAGCGAGTAACCGGACCAGGTGAAGGCGCAGAGAAAAGCGGCCGTGTAACCGACGGCATAGGCGCCGTTAAAATCGATGCCGTTGCGGCCGACGATCAGGAAGGTGCCGCACAGCCCGGCAAGCGCACCGGCCACATGATACCAGCGCAGCCGTTCGCCCGGCAGCAGCGCCGAGCCGACGACGATCAGCAGCGGCCAGAGATAGGCGATCAGCCCCGCCTCCACCGCCGGCGCGTTTCTGAGCGCGGTGAAATAAAGGAAATGATAGCCGAACAGCCCCGAAATACCGGTCACCCAGACCTTGGCCGGCTGCTTCAGCAGCGCCAGCCGTGACGGGTTGAGGGCAAGCACGGCGAGGCCGGGAATGCTGCCGATCGCAAAGCAGACGGCCGAAAGCTGGAACGGCGGCATCTTCCCGGAGGCGGCCGTCAACAGCGCCAGGAACGACCACATCAAAATGGCGGTAAAACCGATCAACGTCGCGCGAAGCTTCACCCATCCCCCTTTGACAGAGAATGATCTCCGTCAGCTGCTGCCGTATTTGACGGCAGTGATCGTCACCATTCCATATTCGGTCGGAATGCGCACGTAGACGGGAGCGTATACATTTGCCGCGTCCGACTTGGCAAACCAGATTTCCATCCGGTCGCTCTTGCTGAGATAGACGATGTCCTTGCGGCCCTTCTTGTAGCCCGAGCGTGGCACGAAGCGCACGCTGCAGACGGTCGCCTTGCCCTTGAAGCCGTTGGTCGAGAAATCCTCGTCGCCCTTCGGCGACAGCACCAGATCCATGCGCGTCTCGCCGTCGAAGATCGGCAGCGTCTGCGAGCAGACCTTGGTGTCGCCGGTGAAGATCAGGCCGGAGATCGGATCGAGCACCGAGCGCATGTCGCGCGGCGTCACGTCGATCCAGTTCTTCGGACGCTTCGGCGGCGGTGTCGTCGTCGCCGAGACGATGTTGCCGTCGCGGTAGCTGACCTCGTAGACCCGGGCCTTCTTGCCGCTCTTGTAGTAGAGCGAATATTTCGACGCCTGCAACTTGTCGTCGCGCACGACGCCGGTGACACTTGTTTTGGCCGAAATCGTCGTGACCAGATCGGCAAGCCCGGCGGAGTTGATGCTGCCGGCGATCTTGTAGCTATGATCGTCCTCGATCTGCGTCAGGAACGCGGCGCGGGCGATCGGCAGGCCGGCAAGCGTCACCCGGTATTCCGTCCGATGCTGGATTTCGGCCGCCGCTGCCGGTATGGCAAGCAGCGCGGCGATCGCCGAAATGAAAATCCGTCTGCTCGAATGAGCCATGAATCAAGCCTTGTCTTGCCGCGCGCTGGCAGCCTTCGCTCAGCGCTCTATACTCCTGCCGCGAAGGGAAGAAAACAGCAGCTTTTTGACAGAATTGCGGGAAAGGCCAAGGTTTGGCTTGACGCGCGCAGCCTGCCTGACTATAGAACCGCAACTTTCCAATCATGCCCGTTGGATTGCGCGCCTGGTTTTGACCGGGATGGCAATTCGATGGCCCGACAAAAACAAGAATAGGTGTTCCATGTCCCGCGTGTGCGAATTGACCGGCAAGGCCGTCCTGACTGGTAACAATGTCAGCCATGCCAACAACAAGACCAAGCGCCGGTTCCTGCCGAACCTGTGCCAGGTCACGCTGATTTCCGATGCCCTCAACCAGCGTTATCGTCTTCGTGTTTCGGCTGCTGCTCTTCGCTCCGTCGAGCATCGTGGCGGCCTCGATGCCTTCCTGCTGAAGGCCAACGAAACCGAACTGTCGATGCGCGCGCGCCTGCTGCGTCGTCAGATCGTCAAGAAGACCGCCGAAGCAGCTGTTGCTGTTGCTGCGTAAGCTTCTGCCCTTCTTTCATACGGCTTTAAAGGCTTGAACGGATGATACCGGACAAGCCTTTTGCTTTGCCGGATCGTCGCTCCAACTGGTGGCATCACCCAGGATAAAAAAATGCCGAAGACCCGCTATACCATCGCCTATGTCGCGCTGATGACACTCGTCGTCGTCGCTTCCAACTTCCTCGTCCAGTTTCCGCTGAACGCCGAAGTCGCCGGCATCAACCTTGCCGACATCCTGACCTGGGGCGCCTTCTCCTATCCGATCGCCTTCCTGATCACCGATCTGACCAACCGCCAGTTCGGCCCGCAGGCAGCCCGCAAGGTCGTCCTTGCCGGATTCGTCGTCGGCGTGACGCTCTCCTTCTTCACGTCGGCGCCGCGCATCGCCATCGCCTCCGGCTCGGCCTATCTCGCCGGCCAGCTGCTCGATATCGCCGTCTTCAACCGCCTTCGCCGCCAGGCCTGGTGGCGCGCGCCGCTCGTCGGCTCGCTGATCGGCTCGGCGCTGGATACGGTGATGTTCTTCTCGCTGTCCTTCGCCGCGTTTTTCGTCTTCCTCGGCCCGAACGAGCCCTTCGCGCTGGAAGCAGCCCCCGTCCTCGGCGTCTTCGCCACCGAGGCTCCGCGCTGGATTTCCTGGGCGATCGGCGATTTCGCCGTCAAGATGATCGTCGGCCTCGTCATGCTCTTGCCCTACGGCGCGCTGATGAACGTGCTGCGGCCGATGCAGGCAGCCCGCGCCAGATAAAGCGCGTCGCGATCCTTCAAATTCGCTCTTGGCGCTTTAGCCCATTGTTTTTACGCATGTCGTTGCGGCAAAAGCGCTTCGCGCTTTGAAAACCGCTGCACACTTTTGCGCGACATGCTTTCATTTAACTCATGGACGCCGCCGGACCGCACCGGCGGCGATGGCCGGATGCAGAAGGACCTCTGCAGCCAGCTCGTCGATACCAAGCGACGAACCGAGCCGCAACACCGGCGCCGTCTGCGTTTCCAGCCATTGCTCATGCGCCGCAAGGCTGCGGCGTTCGGGACCGGCTGTGTCGTAACTTGCCGCCCATTCCAGGAATTGCCCGCTTTTTACTTCCATGTCGCCGCCGGGCCCAATCCTGTTTCCATATCGGGCCACCTCCCGCGCGCGGATGCGCGCCATACGAAGCTCCGGCTCGATCCTGAGGAACACGATCAGATCGTAGAGCGGCTCCAGCGGGGTGCCCCACTTCAGCGCCGATCCGGAAAGAACCCAGCCACCAGGCCGTCGCGTCTCCTCAAGCAGCAGCCGAATGCGCTCACCGGCATCCCTCGGCGTCGTGAACGGCGGATCGGTTGGCAGCCAAAAGAAATCGTCTGTATCGAGATGGGCGATATCGAGCCTTACGGCCAACGCACCGCCGAGCGATGTCGTGCCGGAACCGGACGCACCCATGACGTGGATATGCACTATGATGTCCTCCGAAGGCTGCCGACCGATGCTGCGGCATGACCGCCGACGCGTATGACGTCAGTCTGACGCTTTGTGTGCGGTCTGTTCGGTCAGCCGGAATTCCAGCATTAGATTGCGCTGTAGGATCGAATGATTGTCGTCCGACACCAGGACGATATGGGTGGTACCGTCGGCGGCCTGGAACGTGTCCAGCCCTTCCATATTGTCGATCTGAGAATTGAAATTGCCTTCGAGCAGCAATTCGCCGTCGACGACGGCGCCGGGCCTGATATCGCCGCCCTTGATGCGCCGAATCCGCATGCCGATGCCTTCGGCCATATTGAAGCGACGTTCCAGCAGCAGCAGGTCGCCGTTCGGCAGGAAGGCGCCGTCGGTGATGTCGAAGCTGCCGTCCCGCGCCACCGAGAAACGCCCTTTCAGCGGGCCGTTCAGAATAGCCGCGACCCGGTTGCCGTCGCTATCGAGACCGCGTTCGGAGACGATAACAACGCCGCCCTTGAGCGGGCTCGATGCCGGCGCCACGGCAATGGTCTCGATGCCGCGGTTGTCGCTCAGCATCTTCCGCGGGATGAGGATGGGCAGAGTGGCGATCGCGCCGGAATCGGCAAAACCCGGATCGGGATAGATATCGACGCGGTGATCCTGCTCGAAGGAGACCAGGATCCTGTTACCATCGAGCGCCAGGCCCTCGGCATCCATATGCCCCTTGCCCTCGAAGCTGCGCCCGGCGATGTTCTTCATCGGGGTGATCTCGACATTGGAGAGACCGGAAAGCCTGCCCTTGAGGTCGCGCTCGATGCTGCCCGTCAGCCATTGACCGGTATCGAGCACGACGACGAAATGTTGCTGGTCCGGCCGGAAGCGGATGGCGGAAAGCGAGCCGAACAGGGCTCGGCTGGAAACCATCTCCAGTCCGCCGAGAAATTCCAGCGACCCGAAGTTCGTCTGCGAAGAGCCGATCCTGAAATCAGAGATTTGCCGGCTAATGACCGGCACGTCGCGCGCCGATGCGGGGCACGCGCCAGCGGCGATGCAGAGGGCAATCGACACTGCGCGGTAAAGGCGCTTACCAGCCATGCTTCCTTCCAGCCGGTCAACCGGCACGGCGTATCCGGCTGCCACGCGACGGGGCGGATTGATCTTCGAACAGCGAGGCAAGCTGCTCGGTCATCGCGCCGGCAAGCTCGTCGGCATCGACGATCGTCACGGCGCGGCGATAGTAACGTGTCACATCGTGACCGATGCCGATCGCCAGCAGTTCGACAGGCGAGCGCGTCTCGATCTGCTCGATGACGGCGCGCAGGTGCCGCTCGAGATAATTGCCTGGATTGACCGACAGCGTCGAATCGTCGACCGGCGCCCCGTCCGAAATCATCATCAGGATGCGGCGCTGCTCGCGGCGTGCGAGCAGACGATTATGCGCCCAGATCAGCGCCTCGCCGTCAATATTTTCCTTGAGCAGGCCCTCGCGCATCATCAGCCCGAGATTGGCCCGTGCCCGCCGCCACGGCGCGTCGGCCGATTTGTAGATGATATGGCGCAGGTCGTTGAGGCGACCCGGCGTCTGCGGCTTGCCGCCGGCAAGCCAGCCCTCACGTGCCTGCCCGCCTTTCCAGGCCTTGGTGGTGAAGCCGAGGATCTCGACCTTGACGCCGCAGCGCTCCAGCGTGCGGGCGAGAATATCGGCGCAGGTGGCGGCAACCGTGATCGGCCGGCCGCGCATCGAGCCGGAATTGTCGATGAGCAGGGTGACGACGGTGTCGCGGAACTGCGTGTCGCGCTCCATCTTGAAGGACAGCGCCTGCATCGGATCGATGATGATACGCTGCAGCCGGGCCGGATCGAGATAACCCTCTTCCAGATCGAAATCCCAGGAGCGGTTCTGCTGCGCCATCAGCCGGCGCTGCAGCCGGTTGGCCAGGCGGCCGACCGCGCCCTGCAGATGCGCCAGCTGCTTGTCGAGGAAGGCGCGCAGGCGCTCCAACTCGGCGGCATCGCAGAGTTCCTCGGCGGTGATGATCTCGTCAAACGCTTCGGTAAAGACGTGATAATCGACCTTTTCGTTGAAATCGGCAAAAGGCGTGTTCGGACGGCGGGTCTCGCCCGGCGTTTCCGAATCGTCCTCGCCCTCTTCCATCATGTCGTCGTCGGAAATTTCGGCGCCTTCGGTCTCGCCGTCCTCCATCTGCTCGTCGGCGACTTCACTGTCTTCGACGGGGGCGGCGTCGGTGCCGGCATCCTCGTCGACCTCGTCCTGATCCTGCTCGTCGCCGCTCGGCTGGTCTTCCTGATCCGACTGGTCGTCATTATCGGCGTCGCTGTCGTCGTCGCCGTATTCCTCGGCCATTTCCATGGCCGACAGCATGTTGCGGATGACCTTGGCGAAGGCCTGCTGGTCGTTGATCGCGCTCGACAGATTGTCGAGTTCGGACCCTGCCTTGTCCTCGATGAAGCCGCGCCAGAGGTCGAGCACCTTGCCGGCGGAGGCGGGCGGGCGCTGGCCGGTCAGCTTCTCGCGCACCATCATCGCAACGGCTTCACCGACCGGTGCGTCTTCCTGGCGTTCGATGCCGGTGAAATTCGCCTTGGAATATTTCTCTTCGGTCATGGAGCGCAGGTTCGACGCCATGCCCTCCATGCGCAGCGCGCCGATCGATTCGACGCGCGCCTGCTCGACGACATCGAAGATCGCCCGGGCGTCCGAGCCCTGCGGCGCCATCGTCGAATGCACCTTTTCGTCATGACAGGCGAGACGCAGCGCCATGGAATCGCCAAGCCCGCGGGTGACCGCCAGCTCATGCGCCGTCGGCCGCTTGGAAAGCTCCGGCAGCCGGATGCGCTCGCCGGTCATCCCCGGTCGTTCATTGGCGAAGGTCACCTCGACATCGCCGTCGCCGGCGATCGAGCGCACGCAGCCGGTTATCGCCCGGCGTAATGGCTCGACGTCGACAGGGGCGCCGGGCTTTGCTTTCGAATTGTCACCGCGAGCTGCCATGATCGGTCGGTCTCAGGCTCCGAGAACGATATTGGCGGCACTTTCCTTCAGCTCGACGCCGAAGGCCCGCTGATAATGCTCGGCGACCAGAGGGCGCTCCAGTTCGTCGCACTTGTTGAGGAAGGTGACGCGGAAGGCGAAGGCGAGATCTCCGAAGATCTCGGCATTCTCGGCCCAGGTGATGACGGTACGCGGGCTCATGACCGTGGAGAGATCACCATTCATGAAGGCAGCACGCGTCAGGTCAGCGACGCGGACCATCTTCGAAACGGTGTCGCGGCCTTCCCTGTCCTTGCCGAAGCTCTTCACCTTGGCGGCGACGATATTCACTTCGTGGTCATGCGGCAGGTAGTTCAGCGTCGTCACGATCGACCAGCGGTCCATCTGAGCCTGGTTGATCTGCTGCGTGCCGTGATAGAGGCCGGTGGTATCGCCAAGGCCGATCGTATTGGCGGTCGCAAACAGGCGGAAGGCCGGGTGCGGTCGGATGACGCGGCTCTGGTCGAGCAGCGTCAGGCGGCCGGAGGATTCGAGCACGCGCTGGATGACGAACATCACATCGGGACGGCCGGCATCATATTCGTCGAACACCAGCGCGACATTGTGCTGATAGGCCCAGGGAAGGATGCCGTCCTTGAATTCGGTGACCTGCAGCCCGTCCTTGACGACGATCGCATCCTTGCCGACAAGATCGATACGGCTGACATGGCTGTCGAGGTTGATGCGCACGCAGGGCCAGTTAAGCCGTGCGGCCACCTGCTCGATATGCGAGGACTTGCCCGTGCCGTGATAGCCGGAGATCATCACGCGGCGGTTATGGGCGAAGCCTGCGAGAATGGCGAGCGTCGTGTCGCGGTCGAACAGGTAGTCGGTGTCGAGGTCCGGCACATAGGCGTCGCCCTTGCTGTAGGCGGGAACGCGGATGTCGGAATCGATGCCGAAGGCCTCGCGGACCGAAACGGTGGTATCGGGCAGTTCTGAAATATCAAGTTCGATCTTGCTCATCATGTCTCCAAGGCGGGTGAAGCCACCCGGCCATACTGTCTCAGGCCATGTCGCAACCGTGACGCCGCGATTTTATTCCGCGCTCGTCCAGGTCGGAACGTCGGCGATGCTTCTCCGGGACTGAAACGAAACCTCGGCGGGATAATGACCGCGTGCGAGCATTCTTGAAAGAGTCCCGGACAAGAAACGCCGCGTCCGGAAGGTCGGCGGAGGCGATGTCGGGAAAACGCACAAATATGAGCCGCGTTTGCCTGCGGCCTCAGCCGATTTGGACCATACCCGATTGAAGCCTAAGAGCAAGGACGGGAACTAACAAAAACCGTTCTGCTTCAACAATTGATAGGCCTGGATGACGGCGCGGAAACGCTCTTCCGAGCCGCGGTCGCCGCCATTGGCATCCGGATGGTGCTTCTTGACCAGTTCCTTGTAGCGGCTCTTGATCTCCGCCGACGTCGCATTGGCATTGAGGCCCATCGTATCGAAGGCCTTGCTTTCCAGCGATTTCAGCTTGCGCGCCTGGGGAAAACGCGGCCCGCTGCCCTTGCCGCCTTCCTTGACGAAGCCGAAGGGATCGCGAACGCGTGTATAGGCGCCGGAGCGAACCTCCGAATGCAGCGGACTGTCCTTCGCCGCCTTGTTGACGCCGACGGTCCATGTCGGCCGGTGGCCGGTGATCGCCTCTTTCTGGTAGCGAGCGATCTCGCCGTCCGAAAGACCGGAGAAATAATTATAGCCCTTGTTGTAGTCCTTGACGTGCGCGAAGCAGAACAAAAAGAACTGGCCTTCCGCATTGCGTCCGACAGGAGCGCGATGCACGCCTTTCTTGTCGCAGCCGTCCCACTGACAGGTAGGCGGAGCCTCCTCTGCCTCAGGCTCGCGTTTGCGACTTGTTCGGATGCGATCGAAATATTTGGAATCAAGTGTCATGACGGCGCTAATTATGGGGCTGTCGCGACGCGACAACAAGAATTGACAAATGGGTTTGTTGCTGGCTTGGTGGGAACCTTTTTCGCGAAACAGCAAGATCGGATGATGACCCTGAGAACCCGCATCGAAGAAAAGCTTGTCGAAGCCTTCGCCCCCGAACGCCTGAGCGTCATCGACGAAAGCGATCTGCATGCCGGCCATCAGCCCGATATCACCGGCACCGGCGAAACCCATATGCGGGTGAGGATCGTCTCAGTCAAGTTCGCCGGCATGTCGCGGCTGGCGCGCCACCGGGCGATCACCGACCTGTTGAAACCGGAACTCGATGCCGGCCTGCATGCGCTGGCGGTCGAACCGGCAGCACCTGACGAGCCGACCCGCTGGTAGCGGCACAGCAGCTTATATGGTTACCTGTAACCGCTAAAGCGCGCCGCGATCTTTCAGATCCGCTTCTCGCGCTTTAGGTCTTTGTTTTTACGCATGTCGTTATCGCAAGACCGCGGCACACTTTTGCGCGACATGCTCTAATCCAAGCCGGATCAGGCCGGTTTCGCGCCGTCTTCCCCGGCCGGGCGAATGCGCAGCTTGGTGATGCGGTTCTTCTCCCGCTTCATGACGACGAAACGCTTGCCATAAAAGGTGAAGGCCTGGCGCTCTTCCGGGATGGTCATCGATTCATGGATGACGAGGCCTGCAATCGTCGTCGCCTCCTCGTCGGGCAGGTTCCAGTCGAGCGCGCGGTTGAGGTCGCGGATCGGTACGCCGCCGTCGACGACGACGGAACCGTCGGCCTCCTGGCGCACGCCCTGGATCTCGATATCGTGCTCGTCGGAAATATCGCCGACGATTTCCTCAAGGATATCTTCCAGCGTGACGATGCCCTGCACCTCGCCATATTCGTCGACGACGACGGCGAAATGCTGCTTGCGCCGCAGGAAGGCGTTGAGCTGATCTTCAAGATTGGTGCTGTCGGGCACGAACCACGGCTTCTGCGCGATCTTGACGATATCGAGGTTCTGCGGCTCCATGTTCGGCTCGGCAAGCGCCCGCAACAGGTCCTTGGCGTGCACGACGCCGATGATGTTGTCAATCGTGCCGCGCCACAGAGGCATGCGCGTATAGGGACTTTCGAGAATGGCGCGCACCACCGCTTCCGGCGGATCGTCGGCGTTGATCGCCCGCATCGCCGTGCGGTGGACCATGATATCGGAGAGTTCCAGCTCGCTGAGATCGAGCACGCCGCCGAGACGGTCGCGATCGGCCTTCACCACCGATCCCTCGCGGTGCAAGAGGTCGACGGCGCCGCGCAGTTCCTCATGCGCCGTCAGCATCGACGTCTCCCGCGACAGGTTGATGCCGAACAGCGCAAGGATCCGGCGGACGATCGCGTTGACGAAGGAGGAAAGCGGGCCGACGACGAGGACGAAGAGCCTGGCCGGAGCCGCAATGGCGAGTGCGAAACGGTCGGGTGTCGAAATCGCCCAGCTCTTCGGCAGCACTTCAGCGAAGATGACCAGGATGACGGTCATCGCAAGCGTCGCCAGCGCCACGCCGGAATTGCCGAACAGCCCGAGGAACAGGCTGGTGGCGATCGAGGAGGATAGGATGTTGGCGAGATTGTTGCCGATCAGCAGCGCGCCGATCAGCCGGTCGCGCCGCTCGATCAACTGCCGGACGAGGCCGGCGCGTTCGTCGCCGTTGGCTTCAAGCGTATGGATGCGGCTGCGCGAAACAGCGGTCAGCGCCGTCTCGGAGCCGGAAAAGAAGGCGGACATCAGCACGAGCGCCGTGATCGAAAGGATCTCCGGCCAATATGTTGCAAGAAATGCCAGAGCGCCTTCGACAGTTGTCACGGATGTTTTTCCCGGAGAAAGCTGATCACCTCGGAGGCCGGAACGTCGTCGGCGACGAAAGACTGGCCAATGCCGCGCGTCAAGATGAAGGTGAGCTTGCCGCTCTTGACCTTCTTGTCCTGGGCGATCGCATCCATCAGCGTTTCGGCCGGCGGTAGCTCGCCCGGAATGTCGGACATGCGGGTCGGCAGGCCGACCTCCTTGAGGTGCCGCTCGACGCGCCGCGCATCGTCGGGGCTTGCAAGGTTCATCCGTGCGGAGAATTCGTGTGCCAGCACCATGCCGATCGCAACGCCCTCGCCATGCACGAGGCGGGAGCTGTCATAGGCGGTCGCCGCCTCAAGCGCATGGCCGAAAGTGTGGCCGAGATTGAGCAACGCCCGCGGGCCGTTCTCGCGCTCGTCGGCAACGACGACATCGGCCTTCGCCTGACAGCTGGCGGCAATCGCCTCGATGCGGGCGGAACCGCCTGTAAAAACCGACGTCCAGTTGGCTTCCAGCCAGGCGAAGAAATCCGGCTTGTCGATCAGCCCGTATTTGGCGACCTCGGCGTAACCGGCGCGGAATTCGCGCTCGCTAAGCGAATTCAGCACATCGGTATCGGCCAGAACCAGATCCGGCTGATGGAAGACGCCGATCAGATTTTTGCCGTGGCGGGAATTGATGCCGGTCTTGCCACCGACGGAGGAATCGACCTGCGACAGCAGCGAGGTCGGCACCTGCACGAAGCGCACGCCGCGGCGGACGATGCCGGCGGCAAATCCCGAAAGGTCGCCGATGACGCCGCCGCCGAGCGCGATGACGCAATCATTGCGCTCGACACGGGCTTCGAGCACCTTGTCGCAGACAGTTATCAGATGTTCGAAGCTTTTGGTCTTCTCGCCGGCCGGCAGGACGACCTCAGCCGAGGCAATGCCCGCTTCATCAAGACTTGCGACGAGCGCCTTCAAATAGAGCGGAGCGACATTTTCATCAGTGATGATCGCCGCCTTGCGGCCCTTGAGCCGGGAGGCGATCTCGGCGCCGGCCCGTGCGATCAGCCCCGGACCGATCAGGATGTCATAGGCGCGCTCGCCGAGCGGCACATGCACCGTCTGGACGGCGGAGGCGGAGGGTATCGCATTCATGACGCTGCACTTTCATTCTGAGCTTCGATCACGGCCGTCAGCACCTCGTCGGCCATGATTTCCTTGCGCACGTCGCGCGAGAGCACGGTGAGGTCGGCCTGCGCGTAGATCGGGTAGCGCGCATTCATCAGGCCTTCGAGCGTCTGCTTCGGATTTTCGGTCTTGAGCAGCGGCCGCGTATCACGCTTGGCGACCCTGTCCCAGAGCACGTCGAGATCGGCCTTCAGCCAGACGGACAGGCCGCCCTTCTTGATATGCCTGCGCGTCCGGTCGTTGATGAAGGCGCCGCCGCCGGTGGAGACGACCCGTGGCCCGCTCTTCAGCAGCCGTTTCATCACCCGCGTTTCCAGCGCCCGGAACTCCACTTCGCCATAGGCCGCGAATAATTCGGCGATCGTCATGCGTGACACCCGCTCGATTTCGTGATCGCTGTCGATGAAGGGAATCCCGAGCTGG
Source organism: Rhizobium sp. NZLR1b (assembly GCF_019685155.1). Taxonomy (NCBI): domain Bacteria; kingdom Pseudomonadati; phylum Pseudomonadota; class Alphaproteobacteria; order Hyphomicrobiales; family Rhizobiaceae; genus Rhizobium; species Rhizobium sp. NZLR1b. The sequence continues at coordinate 426,600 of NZ_JABDWC010000003.1, read as the reverse complement.
GTGGCGACGATCCGGCCGACCGAGGATTTTCCAGCGCCCATCAGGCCGACAAGGATGAGATTACGTGAACCGAGCGCGGCGCGAGCTCTGTCTTTCAAGCTGTCAGCAACGGTCAGCAGTGGTTCACTCATCGGTCCATTCACACTTTGTTTGCAAACCGTATCGACAAATGCAGCTGGAGCGTCAAGTCGCGGACAAGGGAATCATGGCTTGAATACCGCTTCTTGCACTTGCAGATACGCTTCTTATAACAGAAGCAGAGCATGAAGGAGTTGCCGGATGCCGACCCTGTTCCGTTTTCTGTTCGTCTGCGCGATCCTCGCCGGGACGGTCTACGGAGCGATGTGGGCGCTTGTGACCTTCGTCGAGCCCGAGCCGCGCGACGTGACGATCCGCATTCCGTCCGAGCGGGTCAATCCGCCCGCGACGGGGGCGATCGCTCCGACCAGGAAGTGACCGAAATGGTGGATCTCGGCCGCGTCCATGTGGAATCCTTCCTGGAGATGATGAGCGCCGAGCGCGGCGCGGCCGCCAACACGCTGCAATCCTATGAGCGTGACCTCGAAGATGTCAGTTCCTTCCTGCACGAGCGTCGCATACGGCTCACCGAGGCTGCCTCCGCCGATCTCTCCGCCTATCTTTCCTCGCTTGCCCGAAAGGGTTTCAAACCCTCGTCCCAGGCGCGCCGGCTTGCCGCCATGCGGCAATTCTACAAATTCCTCTACGCCGAGGGCCTGAGAACCGACGACCCCACCGGCATTCTCGACGCGCCGAAGAAAGGCCGTCCGCTGCCGAAGACGATGGGCGTCGACGAGGTCGGCAAGCTGCTTTCACAGGCTGAGGCCGAAGCGGGGGATACGGCGCCGGGCCAGCTGCAGCGCCTGCGCATGCTGGCGCTTCTGGAGCTGCTCTATGCCACTGGCATGCGTGTCAGCGAACTGGTTACGCTTCCCGCCCGTGTGCTCGACCAGGAAGGCCGTTTCCTGATGATCCGCGGCAAGGGCAACAAGGAGCGGCTGGTGCCGCTGTCGCATTCGGCGATATCAGCGCTGAAATCCTACGGGCGCCTGCTGGCGGCGGAAAATGCCGTGGCGAAGCAGCCGCAGGAAAGCCCGTGGCTGTTTCCCGCCGCCTCGAAGGAGGGCTACCTGCCACGCCAGGTTTTCGCCCGCGACCTGAAGAACTTGGCAATCCGCGCCGGGCTGACGCCGTCGCTGATCTCGCCGCATGTCATGCGCCACGCCTTTGCCAGCCACCTGCTAGCCAATGGCGCCGATCTGCGCGTCGTGCAGGAACTCCTCGGCCATTCGGACATTTCGACCACACAGATCTACACGCATGTCCTGGAAGAGAGGCTGCAGCAGCTTGTCCAGACGCATCACCCCCTTGCCAAACAGGCGAAAAAGCACGAATAGGACCGGCGACAAGGGGCGGAGCCAGGAAAACGCCCCGGGCACAAGGAACGGAAACGCACCTCATGCACAATTATCTCGACTTCGAAAAGCCGATCTCCGACCTCGAAGGCAAGATTATCGAGCTGAAGAAGCTCGCCACGGAAGACGAGAGCATCGACACCACCGATGAAATCGGCAGGCTGGAGGTTCGCGTCCGCGAGGCGATCGTCGAAATCTATTCCAAGCTCAATCCCTGGCAGAAGACCCAGGTCGCCCGCCATCCGCAGCGGCCGCATTTCGTCGATTACGCCAAGACGCTGTTCCAGGAATTCACGCCGCTCGCCGGCGACCGCAAATTTTCCGAGGATGCCGCGATCCAGGCGGGCCTCGCGCGCTTCCGCGGCCAGCCCGTCGCCGTCATCGGCCAGGAAAAGGGCAACGACACCAAGAGCCGCCTGAAGCACAATTTCGGCAGCCCGCGGCCGGAAGGCTACCGCAAGGCGATCCGCATCCTCGAAATGGCCGATCGTTTCGGCCTGCCGGTGATTTCGCTGGTGGACACGGCTGGCGCCTATCCCGGCGTCGGCGCCGAAGAGCGCGGCCAGGCCGAGGCGATCGCCCGCTCGACGGAAAAATGTCTCGGCGTCAAGGTTCCCCTCGTGTCCATCGTCATCGGCGAAGGCGGCTCGGGCGGCGCGATCGCCATCGCCACCGGCAACAAGGTCTATATGCTCGAGCATTCGATCTACAGCGTCATCTCGCCGGAAGGCGCCGCCTCCATCCTCTGGCGCGATTCGACCCGCGCCCGGGAAGCGGCGACCAACATGAAGATCACTGCCGAGGACCTGAAATCGCTCGGCATCATCGACGGCATCATTTCCGAGCCGCTGGGCGGCGCCCATCGCGATCCCGACAGCGTCATTGCCGCGACCGGCGACATGATCGCCAATGCGCTCGGCGAAATGGCATCGCGTTCCGGCGAGCAGCTGCGCAACGAGCGACGCCAGAAATTCCTCAATATCGGCCGCAATCTCTAGAACAGGATGATTTTAGGCCCGGTTGGCCTAAAATCTGAATCCTGTTCTAAATTAAAGAGTAGAGCATGATGTCGTCCGAAAACCGCGCACACTTTTCGGCATCATGCTCTAAAACAGCCGGAAATCGCTGAGACTTTTCGGCATCATGTCCGAGACAAGTTCGGCTTTCGCCGATTGGGGCCAAATCTTGGCCACATTGATACTATCTGTAACATTCGCGCTTGCGGGGATGTTCGGGGCACGTCATAGGCTGGTAAGGTTTTATAAAGTATAAGCCGCCTATGATTCCTTCCAATGCCCGAACTCCATAGGCGGACCGGGTCGCTTTATCTTTATGGGCTAGTTTGGATGCGCATACGTCATTTTGCCTATGTTTCCCTCATGGCGCTGGCTCTTGCCGGCTGCAATGATGCGTTGGATACCGCGCAGGTCGATCTCTCCAAGGTCAAGAACAAGGTCGAGCAGCCGCTTCCTGCCCATATCCTCACCGCCATGTCCGCCAAGGGCATGGACCGCAATTCGCCGATCATGATCCGCATCTTCAAGGAAGAAGGTGCCATGGAGATCTGGAAGGCGAAGACCGACAACCGTTTCGACAAGATCGCCGATTACAAGATCTGCGCCTGGTCCGGCCGTCTCGGTCCCAAGGTAAAGACCGGCGACCGGCAGGCGCCGGAAGGTTTTTACGACCTGACGCGCGCCAACCTGAACCCCAACTCGAAATATTATCTGGCGATCAACACCGGCTTCCCGAACCGCTACGACGCGGCGAACGGCCGCAGCGGCTCCGATCTGATGATCCATGGCGCCTGCTCGTCCTCCGGCTGCTATTCGATGACTGACCAGCAGGTGCTTGAGATCTACGCCTTCGCCCGCGACGCCTTCAAGGGCGGCCAGTCGACCGTGCAGCTGCAGGCCTTCCCCTTCCGCATGAGCGCGGAAAACATGGTCAAGCATCGCCTCGACTCGAGCTACGACTTCTGGAAGATGCTGAAGGTCGGCTACGACAATTTCGAAGTGACCAAGCGCCCGCCCGAGGTGAACGTCTGCGAGAAGAAATACGTCTTCAACCAGCAGGCAACCGATGGCGGCGCCTTCAATGCCGCCGGCAAGTGCCCTGCTATGTCGACACCGCCGGCGCTGACGGCAGCGCTTTCCGCCTACGGCAAGACCTATGATGCCGACTATGCCAAGGCGATGGGCAAATTCGACGGCATGGCCTGGTATGATCCGTCCGAAGCCGAGCGCAAGGCGGTGGTCGCCAAGACCCGCAAGGGCCGCGAACTGGCTTATGCCCCGACCGGCACCTCGCTGGAAGCCGGCCGCATGGTCAAGGTTGCCGACCTCGAAGACATGATGGCCAAGCGCACCGCGCAGGGCATTGCCGCCAAGACCGCGCCGGGCGCCACACCTCTCGCCGCTGCCCAGCCGCAGCCAATGGCAGTCGCTGCTGCGACCCCTGCGGCCGTCGCGACCCCAGCAGTGGTGCCGGTGCCGATGCCGAACCCCCTGGCCTATACGGCACCCGAACCGCAGGAAACCGCAGAAGTCGCGGCAAAGAAGCCGTTCTGGAAATTCTGGGCGCGGAACTGAACGGCTTGAACCCCGTTCTCTACGATCTTCGCGGCCTGAAATGCCCCTTCCCCGTGATCAAGACACGCAGGAAGCTTGCCGCCATGGCAAGCGGCACGCTCATCCGCGTCGACACCACCGATCCGCTGGCGGTGATCGACATGCCGCATTTCTGCAATGAGGACGGCCACGAGCTGGTCGAGACCGAAAAGACCGAAAACGGCCACCGCTTCCTGATCCGAAAGGGCTAAAGCGCGTCGCATCAAACTTGATTCATGCGACGCGCTTTAGTCCTTTGTTTTTATGCATTTCGTTATCCCGGAACCGCTGCACACAGATTCGCTCTTAGCGCTTTAGCCTATTGTTTTTACGCATGTCGTTATCGCGAAACCGCTGCACACTTTTGCGCGACATGCTCTAAAATCAGCCCGAACAAGTCGCAACGCAGGTCATTTGCGGCGTTGCATTACCAGTGGATCAATTGCGATCCTGCCGCCGCCAAACACGACCAATGCCAATGCCATCGCCGCCCAGGGCAGGTGGAAATTCGCCCAGCCATCGGGAATGGTCAGTTGGATAATCGCCGTCATCAGCAGCAAGCCGAGGGCGGCAAACCGCGTCCCCAAGCCGAGGATCAACAGGACCGGCAGGACCAGTTCGCCGATCCCTGCTGCCGTCGCCATCGTCAAGGGAAACGGATAGGGAATCTCGCTGCCGAAGATATGGAGTCTGAACTCCTGTTCGAAGAGATATCTTGCCCCTTGTGAAAGCGTCAGGAATCCGTCCCATTTCGTCAGTCCCGACTTGAAAAAGGGAATTGCGAGCGCGAAGCGCAGCGCCAGCAGCGGCAGCGATGGGGGAAGGGAGGCGAGCAGGCCTTCGGTGCGTGTGACGAGAGCGGCAAGGGCAGCGCCAGCGCCGTATGAGGAGGCTGCTTCGGTCTTCATGGGACGTTTCCTTCATCCTGTTGCAGGGCGCCGAATGCACCGAGACTGGCAAGACCAATCAGCGCTGTTCCAAAATCGAATTCGGGGGCGGCGATCAATGCCGCCTCTGCTGCCGCACCCAGCGTGGCGGCCTTGAACAAGCAGGCCGCGAAAACGGAGTCCTGCGGCGGCAGGATATGAACATGGACGGTCATCTCCGGCCGCACGACCAGCACATCCTGCGCTCGCCAGTCGGCGACCGGCATAACCATGTCCTGCTGATGCGCACTCCAGATCGAGCCAACAGGATGGTCCGAACGGATCAAACCCGCTGAAGGGTGCGGCACCAGCCGCAAGTCGGCAAGCGTCTCGGGCGCCAAGGCCGAGAGGGCCGCGAGATCGAGCGGCGCGGCGTCCGCCGCCTGATAGGCCCGCGTCCAGGCCGCTTCGATCCGGGCGACGCCGGCCAGATAGGCAAGATTACTCGCCGGCCGGAAGCTTGCAATGAAATCCGGAAAGTCGCCGCCATATTCGATAATCAGCGGTGAGGTGGGTTTGTGATCCTGGGCATAGGCCCGCGCCATAGCTGTGAAGAATTGCTTTCCAACGAGCCGTTCCGTCACCGGAAAGTGCTGCGCCAATGCCCTTGTCAGCCCGACGAAGACATTGTTGCGGTAGATGGCGAACCGCGCAGCGTCGGTCGTGCCGCGCGCTGTGGTGATACCGTCCGGCACCGGCCGGTCGGCATGCAGCAATGCATCAGCAAAGGCGTTCTGGCTTGCGGCGAAATCCATTGTCATGCCGCCCGGATCCTACGCTTATTGCGGCGGAGCGTTTCGGCGGCGAGCATCGCATCCGCGCGGGCCGCCTCCGTCTGCAACGTCACGAAATCCGGGACGTCGTTGTCCCATTCGATCAGCGTCGGCAGCGGTCCGCTGCGCGCAAGCGTGTGTTCGTAGAGCGCCATCACATCGCCCTTGACCGCCGTACCATGCGTGTCGATCAGCAACCGGTCGCCGGCGTCGTCGAGGGTCTCGTCGTAGCCGGCAAGGTGGATCTCGCCGACCAACTCGACCGGGAAGCAGTCGATATAGGTGGCGGCATCGAGCCGGTGATTGACCGCCGAGACCATCACGTTGTTGACGTCGAGCAGCAGACCGCAGGCGGTCCGCTCCGCAATTGTCGCCAGAAAGTCCACCTCATCGATCGTGCTGTCGGCAAACAGCACGTAGGTCGCCGGGTTTTCGAGCAGCAGTCGTTGTCCGAGCGCCTGCTGCGTTTCGTCGACATGATCGATGACGCGCGCCAGCGTTTCCGGCGTATAGGGAAGCGGCAGCAGGTCATTGAGAAAGCCCGTGTCGTGGGTCGACCAGGCCAGATGTTCGGAGAAGCTCTGCGGCCGATAGCGATCGATCAGGCCGCGCAGCCGCTTCAGATGCGCCTTGTCAAGCTCGTGCGCTGCACCGATCGACAAGCCGACGCCATGCAGCGAAAGTGGATAGAGTGCACTCACGGCTTCCAAATAGCGATGCGGCGGCCCGCCGGCGCCCATATAGTTCTCGGCATGCACCTCGAAGAAGCCGATATCCGGCCGATTGGCCAGAATAGTCTCATAGTGCTCGGGCTTGAGACCAAGGCCGGCACGGGCGGGCAAGGCGGAAGTTGGGATTTTTGAAGCGGACATCGCGGTTCCTCCCGATTTGTCGGACAATGGCGGGGACCCGTGTAGCTGGGCCCCCGCTTGACGGTCAGCCCTTCATCGGCTCCAGCTTGCCCATGTGGCCGCCGACATTCATGCTGGTGCAGGTACCGGTCGGCACAGCTTTCCAGGAGTTGCCCTGATAGTCCATCGTCGAGGTGCCTGCGCAGGTCGTGCCGGCGCCTGCGGCGCAGTCGTTATGTCCCTTGAGCGCGATGCCATAGCACTTCTCGTTGCCGACCATTTTCTCAGCCGGCAACGGGGCGGCGAAAGCAACGGACGCAAAAGCGGTGGCGAGCGAGCCGGCGAGGGTAAGGGTGAGCGTCGAACGGTTCATGGATGATCTCCTCTTGGATGTTCCGCCGGCCGGTCATCGGCCGGGTAACTCTCCATGCGGTTCGGCAAGGCCTTCTGTTACGCATGGCAACGAACACGAATTCGTGATCGACAATATGGTTTGCTGCAATGCAGCACAGGAGGCGCAGATCCAGGAAGCCTCCTTCGAATTCGACCGGCTGCTCGGCCGCGGCGAAGCGACGGGTAAGAGCGACTTCGCTTTCCACCGAGAAATCGCGGCTGCCACGAACAATTCATATTATGTGGAAGTTCTCGATGCGCTTGGCATGCGGGCGATCCCGTGCGACATAGCCTCGCCCTGGGGCACAGACAGCACGCTGTCGCGTGACTATCCGGAAGGCCTGCAGCGCGGCGAGCATCTGGCAATCCTGAGGGCGATCTCGGCCGGTGACCCGGAAGCCGCCCGCGCCGCCATGCGCGCCCACCTGACCGCTATCGCAGCTGCTGAGCGGCCAGCAGGCAAGATGGCTTTCAGGCAGCGGTAAACACAGAAGCTGAAGAAGATCGCGTAACAACAAATGTGAACGCGATCTAGATTCGCATGCCGGGAATGGCGAGCGGATTGTCGGACAGCGCGGCGCGATCGGGCATGTCGATGCGCGGCTTGCCGAGGAAGGCGTCGAACAGATCCTTCACGAAGGCTTCCGACAGATCCTTGGTGATCAGCACCATGCGCGTGCGCCGGTCGCTGGGATCCGGCCAGGCGGCAAGCCGCACCGGCGGATGGAAGATGCTTTGCACGCCATGCAGCACCAGCGGTCGGTCCGGCCGGTCGGAGACGGAAACGATCGCCTTCATCCTCAGCAGCTTCTCGCCATGGGCAGAGCGCAGCAGGTCGATAAACATGTCGAGCGCCATCGGATCGATCGGCTTTTCCTCGACGATCGAGAAAGAGCGGATCGAGGCATCGTGACGGTTGACGTCATGCGGGTCCTGATGCGCGTGATCATGGTGGTGATGGTGGCCGTGGTCCCCATCATGATCATGATTGTGATGCGCCTCGTGCGCATTCTCGTCCTGCAGCCAGCGGCCGACATCGGCGATCTTCGTCGCCGGATCGTAGATGCCGTTGACGAGCACCGCGGCACTGCCTGCCTCGGTGCTGTCGGCATCCATCATCGTCGCGCGCGGATTGAGCGCCCGCAGGCGCTTTTCCAGAGCATCCACTCCAGCTGTCCCGCCGGCCATCGGTTTTTTCGAGACGATCAGCCGGTCGGCGACCGCCGCCTGCTTGCGCGCTTCCTCGTGATTGTCGAGCGTCTGCAGCCCGTTTACCGCATCGACGACGGTAACGACGCCATCGAGTTCGAAATTCGTCGCAATGACGGGATTGCCCATGATTGCCTGCATGACCGGAGCAGGATCGGCAAGACCCGTCGTTTCGATGACGACGCGCTTCACCGGCTTGACACGGCCGGTCTGCACAGCGTCCATCAGGTTTGCCAGCGTATCCACAAGCTCACCGCGCACGGTGCAGCAGAGGCAGCCGTCTGAGAGTTCGATGATCGAATCGCCGGAACTTTCGACCAGCAGATGATCGATGCCGACATCGCCGAATTCATTGATGATGACGGCTGCATCCTTCATCACCGGATCTTTGAGGATGCGGTTGAGCAGCGTCGATTTGCCGGCGCCGAGAAAGCCGGTCAGGATGGTGACCGGAATCCTGTCGTTGAGCGCGCTCATGTCGTTTTACCTTGAAAACCTATCTTAGAAAGATGTCGGGCGCGGCATCGGCACCGGCACGTTGGCGATGCCTCCCGCCGTATCGCCAGTCGCCACCTTTTCCGGCTGCTGAGCCGGCTGCGGATCCTGGCCGGGAATGAGGCCGGCAAAGACAAAGCGCGGATCGTGATCCATTTCCAGGATATAGGGCGACTGCACCCGCATACGGCCGACCTCGTCGCGCGTTTCGCTGCGCACCTTGGCGCCCTTGGCGCTGCAGATATCGGCGGTAATGTCGGAAACCTGGTCTTGTCCCGCGCCGTAAGGCTTCAGCGAACCCAGCGTATCGTTGCCGGGAAACGGCGTGGTGAAACCCTTCTGCAAAAGGTTCGCCGTCGCATCGGCGCGCGCTGCGAGACTGTCGGTGCCGAGCACGACCGAGACGAGCGTATGGCCGTTGCGCGTCGCCGAACCGATCTGGTTGAAGCCCGAGGCGCAGATGAAGCCTGTCTTCATGCCGTCGGCGCCGGCGAAGCGGCCGATCAGCATGTTGAGGCTCGGCACGTTCTGCTGGCCGTTGGTGAAACCCTCAAGCGCGAAATACCCGGCATATTGCGGAAAATCGCGGCGCAGCGCCACGGTCAGTACCGCAAGGTCGCGCGCCGTCGTATACTGCCCTTTGCCGGGCAAGCCGTTCGGATTGACGAAATGCGAATCCGTCATGCCGAGCTTCAGCGCCTCGCCGTTCATCCGCGTCACGAAGGCTTCCTGGGTGCCGCCGACCGCTTCGGCGACCGCGACGGCAATGTCGTTGGCCGATTTCACCATCAGGATCTTCAGAGCGCTGTCGAGCGTCAGCTTCTGGCCCGGCTTGAAATACATCTTGGCGGCCGGCTGCGCGGCGGCGCGCTTGCTCATGACCACGGGCGTATCGAGGCTGATCTGGCCGGCGCGGATCGCGTCGAACACGGTATAGACGGTCATCAGCTTGGTCAGCGAGGCCGGATACCACTTGCGGAAGGCTTCTTCATGCTCGAGCACGCGGCCGGTCTGCACATCGACGAGAATATGCGGATTGGCCTGAGCAAGCGGAATGGAGGCAAGAAAACCGGCAGTCGCGGCGACCACGAAACTCAACGGCCGCAAAGCGGCAAACAAACGGAAGTGGCTCGTCGACACGGTTCGTCCTTCGGATATTCGGAAAATCTCGAAACCTTCACCTATTTATCCTATATGGCTATGACATGGCAAAGGTCATTGACTAAGTAATTTCCACAGCCTCATACGCAGCCTCACACCCCGGGCTCACACCCTCGTGATGCGATGAAAGATTGTCGGGATTTCATAACAGGAACGCGAATATGCCGATTTTGAACAGAGCCGCGGAATTGCAGGACGAAGTCGCCGAATGGCGCCGCCACATCCACGCCCGGCCCGAACTGCTTTTCGCGGTGGAAAACACGGCCGCCTTCGTCGCCGAAAAACTCAAGGAATTCGGCGTTGACGAGATCGTCACCGGCATCGGCCGCACCGGCGTCGTCGGCCTGATCAGGGGCAAGGGCGAAGGCCGCCGCACCGTCGGCCTGCGCGCCGACATGGACGCCCTGCCGCTGACCGAAATATCAGGCAAGCCCTGGGCTTCGAAGACGCCGGGCAAGATGCATGCCTGCGGCCATGACGGCCACACCGCCATGCTGCTCGGCGCCGCAAAGTACCTGGCCGAGACCCGCAATTTCAACGGCAATATCGCCGTCATCTTCCAGCCCGCCGAAGAAGGCGGCGGCGGCGGCAACCTGATGGTCAAGGACGGCATGATGGAGCGCTTCGGCATCGAAGAGGTTTACGGCATGCACAATCTGCCGGGCCTGCCGGTGGGACAGTTCGCCACGCGCAAGGGCGCGATCATGGCGGCGACCGACGAATTCACCGTCACCATCAAGGGCCGCGGCGGCCACGCCGCCCAGCCGCACCGGACGATCGACCCGATCGCCATTAGCGCCCAGATCGTCGCCAACCTGCAGATGATCGCCTCGCGCACCGCCGATCCGATCAGCTCGGTCGTCGTCTCGGTCACCAAGTTCAATGCCGGTTTCGCCCATAACGTCATACCGAACGATGCGACCTTCGCCGGCACGGTGCGCACGCTGGACGCCGAAGTACGCACGCTGGCCGAGACGCGGTTCCGGCAGATCGTCGAGGGCCTGGCCGCAGCCCACGGCGCCGAGGCCGAAATCAGCTTCCACCGCAACTACCCCGTCACTGTCAACCATCCTGACGAGACCGAACATGCGGTCGCCACCGCCACTTCAATCGCCGGCGAGGGCAACGTCAACGCCGAGATCGACCCGATGATGGGCGGCGAGGATTTCTCCTACATGCTGAACGCCCGCCCCGGCGCCTTCATCTTCATCGGCAACGGCGACAGCGCCGGCCTGCATAACCCGGCCTACGACTTCAACGACGAAGCCATCGCCCACGGCATCTCCTACTGGGTCCGCCTCGCCGAACAGCGCCTCGGCGTCTGACAACAATTAAGGCTTGGCTTCCCGCCAAGCCTTTTGTATGCATGGCATTCAGTGGTCCCGTAGCTCAGCAGGATAGAGCACCAGATTCCTAATCTGGGGGTCACGCGTTCGAATCGCGTCGGGATCACCATCTTGTCAATGACTTAACTAAAAGACCGTTGCTGCGTGTCACTGCCATTCTTCTCCGTTGCCAGCGATCCCACAGGAAAACGACGAATCCATGCAACACGGTGCGAGAACAGCATGGCTTATGCGTAAGCTGTAGTTCTAGAAGAGAACGGATCAAACACACAAAACCGACGCGGCTTCGGCACCTGAGAACGTGATATTTTCACAAAGGAAGTCGGATGGAATTTCGTCTCGTATTTGATGGTGACCTCCGTCCCCGAAAACGATCAAACCTTGAAGACATCCATCGAATCCGGATGGCGATTCATCCTCAAGTAGCGGCGTTGTTGCAGCATGAGCCGCTTTGTCACCTTCCGGAATGGCAAGGCGAGAAGAAACCAGGCAATCTAAGCGCTCAAACCGCGATCGATGAACAAGTCTTCATTGCGATTGCCTCAGAAGGCCTATTCATCCACGCCGAATTAGATATCCTCCTACAGCGCGCTCAGCCGCCGGGTATGCTCGTGTAAAACCTTGGAGATATAGATAATCGCATCAAGACACTTTTCGATGGCCTAAGAGTGCCAACCAAAAGTGAAGTGAACAACTTGAGAACAAGCGGCGTTACGATGCCCGAGAGAATTTTCTGCCTTATGGAAGACGACAATCTGATCAGCAAACTCAGTGTTTCTACCGATCGTCTACTCGGAGAGTTGAACGATGCTAATCGAACACTTGCGATCATAAATGTGAAGCTTCGTCCGACACGCGTGACCATGGATAACTTAGGCTTGATCGCATGACGGGGACTGACTTCACTGAGACTGCATCGGGTCAAATTTTGGCGGGCGCACACTCTATCTGAGCGCTGCGACAGAATCGCGATAATCAAGCCCGTAGTCTGACCTATCGGCACTGCTGCAGCCGCCTACTATCACAGTGCCTAGATATGCTCTGCGGTAATTGGTCTATCGCCAGCACGCGGCTAGTGCGAAAACCGTTCGATCTTCGGCGCGCCGCATTTACCGCCGCTTGGTTCAGGGCACCTGGCGATCGACCCTCCCCGTCCTCACCACCCGCCGCGTGCCCAGCCCCAACAGCGCGGCCACCATCCAGCCGCCGATAAAACCGATCGCACCCCAAACAAGGCCGGCGAAACTGACGGGCACACCCGGCACGAAATCCCGCCAGGTATTGGCGAAAACGACATCATCCGGCTCGCCCAACAGCACGAAGGGCTTGGCGACGGGGGCGGCGGTGCCGAGTTTCAGCTGCTGCGACAGCAGCGTTTCGTAGCGCGCAATCGTGCTTTGCATCGAGACGCCGCGGTCGCGCAGGAAATCGTCGGAGGATTGTGCATAGGTGTTCAGCGCCTGCTGTCGGTCGAGGTGGTGTGCGGCTGCCTGTCTGTTGAAATCCTCGACGATGATGCGCAATTCGTCGATCGCCCCGCCGATCCGCTGGCGGTATTGCTGGGCAAATTCCGGCGCCTGCGAAAAGACCGTGCCGCCGGCAAGCCCGGCGACGATGGCGATGATCCTGGCGATTGGTCCCATTCTCGATGCCTCCGGCTCTCCTCAGCGCCAACGCGCGTCGCGATCTTTCAGATACGCTGGTCGCGCTTTAGTTCTTTGTTTTACGCATGTCGTTATCGCAAAACCGCGGACACTTTTGCGCGACATGCTTTAACGATCCGCGGCCGCAAAGGTTTCGCAACGACACAATCGGTAACGCTATGTGATTGAACCGAGAGCGCTTCCGGCGAGTTGCTCCCGTGACCAACTCAGAAAGAAAGACTTGTCATGAAACAGATTATCCTTGCCTGCACACTCGCCGCCGCATCCATTTTTTCCGCCATGCCGTCCCAGGCGGCCAGCGTCACCATCACCACGGATGACGCACGGCCCTACTATCGCCATGCCGAACGGCCCCACTATCGTTATGCGGAACGGCCCTATTATCGGGAGCACGTGAGGCCGCGCCACGTGTCCCGCGATTGCTTCACCAAGACGGAAAAAATTCGCCGTCACGGCCATACGGTCATCGAGGAAACCCGGGTCTGCCGATAGGCGATCCAAGCACGAAGCCCGGCTGATCAGCCCAGCCCCTAACGGAAATGTGGAATACTTTCTGTAGCAAATATCTGTCGCGAAACTCCAACTTTTGCGAGTGAGTTTCGCGACAAGCCATCCTCGTGGAAGGGCAACACCGGCCTACAGTGGCTTTCGGAAGAACACGACGCGCTGTGTCTCCTCAAATCCTAAAGCGGTATGGAGCGCATGGCTGGCTGAATTCTCAAGCGGCGCGTCAGAGCCAAACTCAACACACCCAAGCGGCTTCCCCCAATCGGCAACAGCATTGCACAGCAATCGTGCGATACCTTTTCGCCTGTCAACGGGCCGGACATAAATCCCTTCGAGGAATAGAACGGGCGAGCTGCTGCATCCATTCACATAATCATGTCGCAAAGTGGCTTCAGCAAACCCGACAGCTTCATTCGCAGCATTTCGAGCGATGAACGCGACGGCTTCTCCACTTTCTGAAAGAAACGCCCGGTCCAACTCAGCTCGATGATCGTCAAGCGAGTGATGCGGCCATAGTGCAACGCGAAGCTGCGCCCATGGCTCAACATCTTTTATAGTCCCAATCTCGATAGTCGATTCCATATTGCGGCTGCCTTCTTGTCGCAAAAATCCCAATTAACGCGACAGTTTGGGACAGGTGTGTGCGCAGAATGCTTCACGAAGATATTTCCAGCAAGATGAACCGCCCCAAATACCCATGCCACAGGGATTCGGCACCAGTATCTACTTGGATTCCACATTTCGGTTAGGGGCTGGGCTGATTAGCCGGGCTTTTTATTTGATCTCTTGATGCGGAACTTCGCCATATCAGCCGCGTTATTCGCCAAAAGGGAGTGAGTGTCATGCGTATCAAGATGAGTCTTTTGGCAATCGCCTATGTCGCCGTCAGCGCCGTGTTGCTTGCCATCGCCTATCACCCGCACGGGTCGGTTGCCCTGCAGAAGACCGATCGTATGGCCGGTTCGTCCTTCCTCGTCGAGCGCTTCGCCGGTTGATCGGCTGAGCGCTCATTGAGAGAGGACGCGAAAGCGCTCCCCGTCAATGCCAATCATTGATCGGAGGCCCGCCGAGCAGGATCCGGTTCTGCACCGAATGCACGCCTTCGACGGCCTTGGCGACCGCGGTCGCCCGTTCGATCTCGCCGACCGTGCCGACGGTGCCGGTCAGCACGATCTGGTCGTTCTCCATCGTCACTTCGACATCAGCCGCATCGATGCCGCCGGCAATCGCCAGCGCATTGGCGACGGCCGCTTCGACCGATGCGCGATTGGAAATTTCCGCTTCCATCTCGGGCTCGAGCCCGTGAAATGTCTGCTCCTTGAAAACCATGATCCGTTCCTCCTTAAAGCCAGGGCGTCGATCCCGGGCGTCAAACCTGCGGAGGAAACGCCCGTCGGCCGGATTTGGTTGCAGCGCCGCTACCAGTTGAGGCGATAGCGCAGATTGACGCTGCCGGCCTCGCTCGCCGAAAACGGATTGTTGACCGAGGCATCGAGATTGAGGTTCGGCAGGATCGCCTGGTTGACGGCAACCGTGCTCGAAAAGTCGCCGCTGGCATTGCTGACGCCTGCGCCCGCCGAAAGCGACGTTCCCGTCCAGGGATGGATCAGCTTCAGCGCCTGCGAGGCCGTCACCGAGGCTTGTTTGATATCGACCGCGTCATATTGGACACTGATGGATCGGCTCGATTGCATGTCGAGCGAGTCCGACAGGATCCAGCTGCGTGAGCGGCTGAGCGTCAGCGCGCCGCTGCCGCGCAGCGTATCGACGTTGATGCTTGCGCCCCGCTGTGATTGGCCTGCCGGCGTGACGCTGGTCCTGTCGATCCGGCCCCAGAGCATCGCCTGTCCGGAATCGGGCAGCGGCGCCCCGCCTTTGGTCGACGCCAGGCCAATATCGGCACCGGCGCTGGTTTCCCATTCCGCCGGCAGACGAAAACCCATCGTCGCCTTGTAGGACCGGTCGGAGAGTTTGGCCGGCGACCAGATCAGCAGATCATCCGCCCTCGTCGCAGTGGCGAGCGAGGTTACGATGGCAAAAACAATGCACGCTATTTTGAATGTCGTCATGAAGTCCGAACGTTTCCAGACATGGCGCCGCAGCGCCGAAACCGACGCAGCAACGCGTATGAATGCGCTCGCAGCGAACGCGATGAAGGATTGCGGCCAAGCCGCCTATCCCGGTTTCATCCTCGATTTTAATGTTTGACCGGAAAGGCCAGCGGCACCTCAGTGCCTGTGCTTCTTGGGACGCCTCGGCGCCCCGAATTGACCATGCGGCCGTGAACGGCGCGACGGAATTTCGATTCCGCCAGCAACGCTACAAGGATCACACCCAGCCGCCGCTCTGTAAACCCCTTGAGGGATGAAATCTGCTGCACCGCACACTTGCCGCCCCCTCCAAAGCCTAGTAGAGCCTCAGCCTACGAGAGAAACTTTCGCGAAATTGCATATGATGACCGGCAAAACCGCGCCGCGGCGCCTCAGCATCTTCGGATCGACCGGCTCGATCGGCCAAAACACCCTCAATGTCGTCGATCACCTGGGCGGGCGGGAGAATTTCGAAATCTCCGTACTAACAGGCAACGGCAATGTCGAATTGCTGGCCCGGCAGGCGAAATCATCCGGCGCGCTGATGGCGGTGACGGCAAACGACCGGCATTACGAATCACTGAAGAGCGCACTTTCGGGCAGCGGCGTTGCCGTCGCGGCCGGAAAATCCGGCCTGATGGAAGCCGCAGACCGTGAAGCCGACTGGGTGATGGCGGCCATCGTCGGCACGGCGGGGCTGGCACCGACCCTTGCCGCCGCACGCCGCGGCGCCGATATCGCCCTTGCCAACAAGGAATGCCTGGTCTCGGCCGGCGATCTCTTCCTGGCAACGATCCGGGAAGGCGGCGGCAGGCTGCTTCCCGTCGACAGCGAGCACAATGCGATTTTCCAGGTGCTGGAAGAAAACCAGCGCCACGCCGTCGAGCGCGTCATTCTGACGGCCTCCGGCGGCCCCTTCCGCACCGCCTCGCGCCAGGAGATGGCCGGCGTGACGGTGGAAACCGCACGCGCCCACCCGAACTGGTCGATGGGATTGAAGATCTCGATCGACAGCGCCTCGATGTTCAACAAGGCGCTGGAGATGATCGAAGCCCGGCATCTCTTCAGCCTGAAGCCCGAACAGATCGAAGTCATCTTCCATCCGCAATCGATCATCCATTCGATGGTCGGTTATACCGACGGATCGGTGCTGGCCCAGCTCGGCGCCCCCGATATGCGCACGGCCATCGGTTATGCCTTGGCCTTTCCGCGCCGGCCGAACCTGCCGATCGAGCGGCTGGATTTCGCCAAGCTCGCCAGGCTGGATTTCGAGGCGCCGGATGAGCTGCGGTTTCCGGCATTGCGGCTGGCGCGCCTGGCGATGACGCGCGGCGGCGTTCAGGGCGCGGTGCTGAACGGCGCCAAGGAAGTGGCGCTCGAAGCCTTCATCGAAGGGCGGCTGTCCTTCCTTGCCATGGCCGAGATCACCGAGAGGGTGATGGACGACCTAGCCGGCCTGCCGCCGGCAGCCGATATGGACGATGTCTTCGCCGCCGACAGGCAGGCGCGGCAGCGGGCGTCGGAGCTGATGACCCTCGCGGTCGCCGAGTGAAGGTCCGAGCCGGACGCTCGCCGAGCGGCCAGCTTGCCATCGTCAACGCTATTACCGCAACCGGTTGCCACCTTCGTCGAACAATCGGCAGTCCGATGGCTCGAACAACAGGCTGACCTGCTCGCCCGCCGCAATGCTGATCGGCGACCGATGCTCGACGGTCAGCGACTGGCCATCGGCAAGCTGGCAATAGAGATATTGCGTTCCGCCGAGATACTCCGAAAAATCCACCTTGGCCGTCAGACTGCCCGCCAGGTCCGACGCCACCCTCAAATGCTCCGGCCGCAGGCCGAGCGTCACCGCCGCACCCACTGGCCTGTCTGCCGGCGGCAGGCCGCTTTCGATCTGCTTGCCGGCGACTTCGACCAGGCTTCCCTCGCCCCAGCGGGCATTCAAGAGGTTCATCCGGGGCGAGCCGATGAAGCCCGCGACGAAAGTATTGGCGGGGTTCTCGTAGATTTCCCGTGGTGTTCCGGCCTGCTCGACACGGCCGTCGCGCAGCACGACGATCTTGTCGGCGAGCGTCATCGCCTCGGTCTGGTCGTGCGTGACATAGATCATCGTGTTGCCGAGCTCGCGGTGCAACCGGGCGATCTCGATGCGCATCGAAACCCTGAGTTCCGCATCGAGATTGGACAGCGGTTCGTCGAACAGGAAGACATCGGGCTTGCGCACGATCGCCCGGCCGATCGCCACACGCTGACGCTGGCCGCCGGAAAGCTGCCCGGGCCGCCGGTCGAGAAGATGGTCGATCTTCAGGATCGCCGAGGCTGCCTTCACGCGCGTCTCGATCTCGGCCGCATTGGTACGCGCCATCTTCAGCCCGAAAGCCAGATTGTCGCGCACGCTCATATGCGGGTAGAGCGCATAGGACTGGAAGACCATGGCGATGCCGCGCTCGGACGGATCGAGATCGGTGACGTTGCGTCCCTTGATCTCGACCTCGCCGTCGGTGACATCTTCCAGGCCGGCGATCATCCGAAGAAGCGTCGATTTTCCGCAGCCCGACGGGCCGACGAAGACGACGAATTCACCTTCTTCGATCGTGAGGTCGATCCCGTGGACCACCTGCAGATTGCCATAGCTTTTTCGCACGTCCTGGAGCACGACGCTCTTGTTTGCCATACCGTTCGTCATCCCCAAACGACCTACTTGTCCGACTGGACCCAGACGAGCATCTCTCCGGGCCCGCGGTTGTCCCAGAGATGATAGGGCACGAAACGCGCGGTGGCGACCTGCCTTTCCGCCGGCGCCTGGCGATAGAGCGGTGTTCCCCAGTTCGACGTCTCCTCGCGCTCGACCTTGAGATCAAGGGCGACGGCATCGTTGAGATCCTTCAGCACGACGGTTTCGGCGGCCGGGAGCTCGCGAGGCAGGATGATGGCGTTGAGGTCTTCGTCATTGTCGGTCGTTTCGACGCAATAGACCAGCGGACCGCGCATCAATGCGACGCGGCCGGCATCCTGGCGCACCTTCGGATTGGCATATTGCGGGCGAAGTGCCAGCGGCAGATAGAGATCGATACGATCGCCGTCGGCCCATTGGCGGTCGATCCTGGCATATCCGTCGCGGATATTGGCGTCGAGATCGAGCACTGCTCCATTGACGCTGAGAGTGGCACCCTCCGCCCAGTCCGGAATGCGCAGCGACAGCGCGAACCTTGCCGGCGTCTTGAGTCTTGTGGTAAAGGCCACCGCGCCGTCCCAGGGATAGTTGGTGGTCTGCTCAAGTTGCCCTTCAGCGCCGTTAGCAAGCTTCAGCCGTGCGGTGCTTTCGCCGTAGAGATGCACGGCGATTTCATCGTCGGCGACGGCATACATATACGAGCCGATCGAGGTCACCAGCCGGGCAATATTCGGCGGGCAGCAGGGGCAATGGTGCCATTTCCAGCGATGGTGTTTACCGGCACTTTCGAGCGGATTGTCATAGAAGAAGGTCTTGCCGTCGGTCGATAGTCCTGGCAATGCGCCGTTATAAAGCGCCTGTTCCATGATGTCGGCATAGCGTCGGTCCGGGCCGCGCCCGAGCATGCGGCTTGCCCAGAACACCAGGCCGACCGAGGCGCAGGTTTCCGCGTAAGCCGTGGCGTTCGGCAGGTCATAATAATCGGTGAAACCTTCATTCGAGGCCGCCGGGCCGATGCCGCCGGTGATGTACATCTGCTTGGTGGTCAGATCGTCCCACAGTGTTTCCAGCGCCGCCGTCAGGCTGTCGTCCTTATATTCGGTGGCGATATCGGCCATGCCGGAATAGAGGTACATGGCGCGCACGGCGTGGCCGACGACCTTGGTCTGCTCGCGCACCGGCTGGTGCGCCTGCGCATATTCATAGGTTTTCTGATGATAGTCGGACAGGCTGCGGCCGTCGCGGCTGGCTTCCGCCGTGAAGAAATGCGGCTCGGTGCCGCGCTCGTCGATGAAGAATTTCGACAGTTCGAGATATTTCTTTTCGCCGGTGACGCGGGCAAGCTTGACCAGCGCAAGCTCGACCTCTTCGTGGCCGCAATAGCCGGGGAACTGGCCTTCACCATGGCCGAATATCGTGATCATGTAATCGGCAAAGCGGCACATGATATCGAGCAGCTTGCGTTTGCCGGTTGCCTGATAATAGGCGACCGCGGCTTCCATCAGATGGCCGGCGCAATAAAGCTCGTGATGGTCGCGCAGATTGGTCCAGCGGCGGGCGGGCTCGACACGCTGGAACCAGGCGTTCAGATAACCGTCCTTGTCCTGCAGCCTTTCATACATGTCGATGATTTCGTCGGCCCGCGCTTCCAGCTTCGGGTTCGGGCGGCGATAGAGCGAATAGGCGATGGTCTCGATCGACTTGCCGAGGTCGGAATCCCAGAACATCTGCGTCGTCCCGCCCCAGGGCTGGATGGGGATGACGACGCCGGGGCTCGGCTGGGAGACATCGATCGCCGTCAGCATGCCGGCCTCGACGCAGCGGTCGAGCAGGGTCTCGGCAGTGGAATTGCAGACGGCGTCCTGCCATTTGCCCCAGAAGCCGCCGAGCTCCACATCGGGAACGGCGACGGGACGAAACTGGCGGTCGTTGCTTGATTTGGTCATGAGCTCGATTTTCCCTCAGTTATTTCACCGCGCCGGCCATCAGCCCGCGCATGTAGTAGCGTTGCAGGAGCAGGAAGACGATCAGGCAAGGGATCGTCATGACGACGACACCGGCCTGGACCGCTCCCCAGTTGATGGCGCCGAGCCGTCCGGCGCGAACCGCCGTCATCAGCACCGGCAGGGTGTATTTCTCATTGCTGGAGAGCAGCACCAGGGCTGCCAGAAACTCGTTCCAGGCATTGAGGAAGGCAAAGATCGCCACCGTCGCCACACCTGGAAGCACCAGCGGCAGCAGAACGCGGACCAAGAGCCGGAGGTCACGCGCGCCATCGATGCGTGCTGCCTCCTCGATCTCCTTCGGCACCGCATCGAAGGCGTTGCGCATCATGAAAACCGAGAAGGGCAGCTGCAGCGTCACATAGACCAGCGTCAGCCCGAGCAGCGAATTGTTGAGGCCGAGTTTTGCCAGGATGATGAAGAGCGGTGTCAGGATCGACTGGAACGGGATCATCAAAGTGGTGATGATCAGCACGAAGAGCGCATTCTTCAGCGGGAACCGATAGCGCGAGAAGCCATAGCCGGCGAGCAGGCTGACGCCGACGGTGAGCACCACGGTGGCGACCGAGACGAACAGCGAGTTGATCATATGCTGCCAGATGCCGGCGCCGAACGTATCGAGCAGCGCGTAGGAATCGATGCTGACACCGGATGTCGGCCACGGCGGCAAGGGCGGCAGGCTGGCCTCCGTGCCATGCCGGAAGGAGGACAACAGCGTGATCACGAAGGGGGCGAGAAAGAAGATCGAGATGGCGATGCCGGTGAGATGATAGGCCGACTTCACGCGGAAGGCTTTGCGCGCCCGGCGTTCCCTTGAGGTGATCATGGACGCTCCTCCCCGACGCGCAGCAGCCAGAGCTGCACGATGCTGATCGCCATCAGGATGGCGAGCAGCACGATCGACAGCGCTGCGCCATAACCGAGATTGAACGACACGAAGGACTGATTGAAGATGTAGTAGACCACCGAGATCATCTTGTTCTGCGGTCCGCCCGACGTCATGATGTAGAACTGGTCGAAGGCGAGAATCGAGCCGGTGACGGAGACGATCAGCGCCAGCGCGATCGTCTTGC
This sequence comes from Rhizobium sp. NZLR1b, assembly GCF_019685155.1. Lineage (NCBI taxonomy): Bacteria > Pseudomonadati > Pseudomonadota > Alphaproteobacteria > Hyphomicrobiales > Rhizobiaceae > Rhizobium > Rhizobium sp. NZLR1b. The sequence goes on along the minus strand of NZ_JABDWC010000003.1, from coordinate 405,390 downwards.
GCATCAGCGGCAGCGTCAGATGCCGGAAACGCTGCCAGCGGCCGGCGCCATCAATGCGGGCGGCCTCGGTCAGCTCGGACGGAATGGCCTGCAGCCCAGTCAGAAGAATGATCATGGTGAAACCTGCGATCTTCCAGACGACCATCACCACGATCGTCAGAAAGGCGGTGTCGAAGGTCGCTAGAAGATTGGGGCTCTTTTCGACCAGGCCGAGCGCTTTCAAGGCCGGGCCGATGAAGCCGCTATCGACATTGGCAAGCCAGACCCAGAGCAGCGAGGCGGTGGCGAGGCCGACGACAACCGGCAGGAAGATCACCGTGCGATAGGCGCTGACGAACTGCCGTTCCTTCTCGACGAAGATCGCCAGCGGAAAGGCGACGGCGAAGATGGCGACGGTGACGATGAGCGTATAATAGGCGGTGAAAGAGAGCGCCGTCATGAAGCGGGTGTCGTTGACCATGCGGTAATAATTGTTGAAGCCGATCCAGCGCGATGCCCCCATCAGCGGCCAGTTGTGAAGGCTCATCCATCCGGTGAACAGCACCGGCATGAGGAAGAAGACGATGACCAGCGCCATGGCCGGCGCGATATAGGCAAGGCCGCGCCAGTTCGATTGGCGTCGTCGCCTGCGCCGAGGCAATAGAATCTCTGGACCGGAACCGGTCATCGAAACGCTCCGCATCTGTCGGTTGGGATTTGGCCGGGAAGCTGCCACCGCTCCCCGGCCGCGGCCGGGAGAGAGTTATTGGCCGCTATCGATGATCGATTGCATTTCCGACTGGGCGCTCGAAAACGCGCCGTCGACATCGTCGCCGAAGATCGCGGCGTTGGTGAAGCTCGCCCACGGCCCGTTGGCGCTGTTGATCAGGTCGTTGAACTGCAGCGTATAGGGGGTCTTGGCCACACTGATCGCTTTGAGGCCGACCTGCATGCGCGGGTCGAGACCTTGCAGCACCTTGTCGGCGATATCGCCGCGTGTCGGCAGGCTGCCGTACTTTGCCATGATCTTCTGGCCGTCCTCCGAATAGACATATTCGAGGAAGCCCTTCACCGCGTCGATCTTCTTCGTGCCCTTGGTGATGACGAAATTGTCGCCGCCGGCAAAGGACGACGGCTTGCCATCGACGCCCGGAATGAGGGTCACGCCGAAATTGATATCGGGATGCTCGGTCACCAGCGTGCCGATGGCAAAGGCGCCGAGGGTCTGCTGGCCGATCTTGCCATTGGTGAAGGTCAGGAAATTGGCGCCGGTGTCGCTGGCGGCACCCGCCGGCACCAGGTCCTTCTTGATCATGTTGCGGTAGATATCGACGGCCTTACGCATCTGCGGCGTATCGAGCGTCGCCTTTTTGCTGTCGGCCGACAGGATATCGGCGCCCGCACCCCAGGTGAGCGGCGTGAAGGTGAAGATCATGCAGCCGCCGCAGCCGCCGCCGGAGAAATAGAAGCCGTAGGTATCGTCACCGAGCGCCCGGATCTTCTCGGCGTTGGCGGTGATTTCATCCCAGTTGGCCGGCGCCTTTTCCGGGTCGAGACCGGCTTTCTTGTAGAGATCCTTGTTCCAGGCAAAGACCGATGTCTCCACCGAAAGCGGCAGGCCGTAAATCTTGTCCTGATAGGTGCCGAGGCGGACATGCGACGGCGATAGCGAGTTGAAATAGGGCAGCGATTTTGCCCAGTCCGTCAGGTCCTCCAGCTGGCCGGCGGCAGCAAAGGCAGGATTATAGATCAGATCCATCGACAGCGCGTCCGGCGCCTGTCCGCCGGCAATCGCCGTCGCATATTTCTGCACCAGTTCGGAGAACGGCACCTCGGTCATCACGACCTTGTTCTCATGGCCGGAATTATAGGCTTCGACGACTTTCTTGAAGGCGTCGCCGATGCCGGATCGAACCCACATTTCGACATTTTCAGCCGCCGACGCAGCCGAAAACAGACATAGACTGGCGATGCTGGTCGCCGCCAAAAGACGCTTGATCATGACACTCCTCCCGATATGGCGCATCTCCCTGCGCCTTTGCTCATTCCCTCGAGGTCTTACCCCCGCATGACTGCCGGACGATCAGCCGGCACGGCAATTTCCGCACGCCCGGCTCGACCGGCCGTCCTTCCGCAAGCGCCAACACCGTCAATCCGGCCTGCCGCCCGAGCTCCTTCAACTCCATATCCACCGTCGTCAGCGGCGGCCGGGTCTGGGCCGCGACAATCTCCCAATTGTCGAAGCCGATCACCGAGACATCCTGCGGCACCTTGACGCCGCGCTCGCGCAGCGCATCGGCGGCACCACGGGCAATCTGGTCATTGCCGCAGAACAGTGCGTCGGGCTTTTCTCCCGGCCTCTGCCAAAGCTGCTCCACCGCCTCATGGCCCCAGCTTTCCGACCAGACGCCGTAGAGCACCGGCTCGCGGTGGCCTGCCACCGCATGGTAGGCGCCGGCCCGCTCGCGCACCGAAAAGAACTCTTCCGGCCCGGTGATATGCGCAATCCGCCGCCGCCCGACCTTGGCCAGCCATTCCACCGCCAGTCTCGCGCCCTGTTCGTCGTCCGAACGGAAGGTAACGCTGTTCTGCGTCCCCTCGGTGAAGGCGTAGACGACAGGCACATGCAAGTTCGACAGATCGACAGGCAGACGCCTGTCCAGCCGCTTTCCCGTGGCGATGATGCCATCGACCTGCTTGTCGAGCATCGCATCGACATGGATCTGGGCGAGCGCCGGATCGTCCTCGATGGCGCAGAGGAAAACCGAAACCCCATGATCGACCAGAGCGTCCGAAATACCCGCCATCACAGGCAGGGTGAAACGGCCGTAGGTGTCGTTGGTCAAGAGCCCGATAGTGAAGCTGCGTTTGCTGAGAAGCCCTCTCGCCAGCGCATTCGGCCGATAGCCGATTTCGCCGGCGATCCGCTTCACCCGCTCGCGCGTTTCCGCGCCCATCCGGCCGGTGTCATTGAGCGCCTTCGACGCCGTCGAAATGCTCACCCCGGCAGCCGAGGCCACCTCATGGATTGTGATCCTGCCTCTTTTTCCTCCCGCTATGTTCAGAGTTTCCTCCTTCTGAAGTGGCTTGAGAAAAGCTTTTACCAACTGCTGTGTCAAGTGAGAAAAGGTTTTCTCACGCAAACCGGGAGATCCGGATCAGGGAAAGACCGTGCGCGGATAAGTGCAAACGCAAAGGAGGATCCGAGCGCATCGATCGAACCGATGGTGATATATCGTGGTCTTGAGACCTAAGCAGCGCGAGTGAAATTCCAGGCGGGCGCAGGGAAGTTGCAGGGGCGCCCTTGCGGAAACAGGACGATCGCAGTCAGGACCTCCAATGGGAGGTCCTGAACTATGACGGAGCGATCATCGAAAAATCAGGCGACGTGCCTTGCCAGCGCGCAGCGCGACCAGAGCGAATGCAGCGCCTCGACCAGATGGGCGATATCGGCGTCGGAATGCAGCGGCGTCGGGGTGATGCGTAGCCGCTCGGTCTTCTTCGGCACGGTGGGATAGTTGATCGGCTGGACATAGACGCCGCAATTGTCGAGCAACAGGTCGGAGATCCACTTGCACTTGGCCGCATCGCCGACCAGCACCGGCACGATATGGCTCGGATTGGGCACATGCGGAATGCCGCGCTGATCGAGCAGCGCCCTGAGCTTGCGGACCCGGTCCTGATGGCGGGCGCGCTCGAACTGGCTGACCTTCAGGTGCTGGATCGAGGCGACCGCACCGGCGGCAAGCGCCGGCGGCAGCGCCGTGGTGAAGATGAAGCCCGAGGCAAACGAGCGGATGAAATCGCAAAGGGCTGCCGACGCGGCGATATAGCCGCCCATCACCCCGAAAGCCTTGCCGAGCGTGCCCTCGATCACCGTCAGCCGGTCCATCAGCCCCTCGCGCTCGGCTATGCCGCCGCCGCGCGGGCCGTACATGCCGACCGCATGCACTTCGTCGAGATAGGTCATCGCGCCGTATTTGTCGGCGAGGTCGCAGATTTCCTTGATCGGGGCGATATCGCCATCCATCGAATAGACGCTTTCGAAGGCAATCAGCTTCGGCGCCTTCGGATCGGCGGCCTTAAGCCTGGCTTCGAGATCGGCGACGTCATTGTGCTTCCAGATCACCTTGTCGCACTTGGCATGACGGATGCCCTCGATCATCGAGGCATGGTTCAGCGCGTCGGAGAAGATGATCAGGCCGGGAATTTTGGCGCCGAGCGTGCCGAGTGCCGCCCAGTTGGACACATAGCCCGAGGTGAAGATCAGTGCCGATTCCTTGGCGTGCAGATCGGCAAGTTCACGTTCGAGCATGACGTGATAGTGGGTGGTGCCAGAAATATTCCGGGTGCCTCCCGCACCCGCGCCACAGTGGTCGATGGCGCTTTTCATCGCCTCGATCACCTTCGGGTTCTGGCCCATGCCGAGATAATCGTTGGAGCACCAGACCGTGACTTCTTTTTCGCCATCGGCCGTATGGCGCGTCGCTCGCGGGAAATTACCGCGGTGGCGCTCGAGATCGGCAAAAACGCGGTAGCGGCCCTCGGCATGCAGCCCGTCTAGCTCGTTTTTGAAAAACGCTTCGAAATCCATCTTATGCTCCAGTATCGCGCGGCCGTTCTTGCCGACCGGACGTCCGCGCGTCAATGCTTACCCTTTGCTTTACCATCAACTGCGGCAAATGGCCCAGTTTTTTGAATGATTCCAGATAAAAAATCTGCATGTGGCGATCAATGAAATTGATCCGGCAGACCCGGCAGAGTTTGCCGATCGCCGCAAGCACGGCGACGGCCGGTATCGCAAAAAAATCGGCGCGCCGGTGGACAACCCTTTCTTCCGACATAGTTTTCGGTCTAGCCTGAGAAAAATAAAAGGGACGACCTTTGCCCGTTGGGCAACAACCTCGGAGAAAAAAAGATGAAGAAAGCTGTCATACTCGCATTGGTCGGACTGTCGATCGCAAGCTGCACGCCGACCCAACAGGGCGCCGGCATCGGCGCTGCCTCAGGCGCCGTCATCGGCGGTGTAGTCACCGGCAATGTTCGTGGCGCTGCGGTCGGCGCCGCTATCGGCGGCGTATCCGGCGCGCTGATCGGCAGCGTCGCCGAACAGCCCGGCCAGTGCTACTATCGCGACCGCTACGGCCGCCGCTACATTGATAGCTGCCCGCGCTGAGAACCCCTTACAAACCGTCACATTCAGGAAATCCCGGACACACCTCCGGGATTTTTTGTACTAAATTAGAGCGCGGGCAATTTAAAATGGTACACCCCGCGCGTTTTTGTCGCTAAGCTGTTCACGGCTGGGCAACGAAGCTTCATTGTAGACGTAACCAAAAGCGGCGTATGCGGATTAGAGGGACAAGCCCGAAAACAGGTACTGCGTATCGGCGAACAGGCACCATGATGGTGGTCGCAGCGGCAGCTGCGTTCTCACCGGTCCTGATCGGCGACGCTTACGCCTTCAAGCTTTTCGGCATCACCATCTTCGGCAAGGACGAAGACGAAGGTCAACAGGTGCCCGATCCGGTGCGCTACCATGTCGACCTGAAGGCCGATACCGCCGATCCCGACCTGAAAGAAGCGCTGGAAAACAGTTCCCGTCTTGTCGGTGACCAGAAGCAGCCGGTTTCGGGCGATCTCGGCGTCGTCGTCAAGGCCCGCGACGACCGTGAGCGGCTGATCGCCACCCTGTATGAAAAAGCCCGTTATGGCGGCGTGGTGACGATCACCATCGACGGCAAGAATATCGACGACCTGCCGCCCAACCCGACATTCGACCGGTCCGCGCCGGTCCCGGTCACCGTCGACATTGCGCCCGGCCCGATCTTCAAGGTCAGGGAGGTGCAGTTCGGCGGCGATGCCGCAAACCACAATCCCGCCGATTACGATCTGGCTCCGGGCGCTCAGGCCGGCTCGCTTGCCATCATCAAGGCCGGCGACAAGATCGTCGAGCAGTTGAAGAGCGAGGGCCGGCCGTTTGCCAAGCTGACCGAACGCAAGGTCGTCGCCGATCACAACAGCGATACCGTCGATATCGTGCTTGCGGCCGAAGGTGGCCCGGTCGCCCCGATCGGCGATGTCGGCATCACCGGCGAGAAGACCGTCAAGCCAGGTTTCATCCAGCGTTATTCCCGGCTCGACAAGGGCGAAGCCTATTCCCCGGAGACGCTGAAGAAAGCCGGCGAGCGGCTTCGCGCCCTCGGCGTCTTTTCAAGCGTCACCATTCATGAAGCCGATGCGCTGGCGCCGGATGGCACCTTGCCGATGACGATCGAGGTCTCCGAAGGCAAGCGGCGCTATTTCGGCGTCGGCGCCCAATATTCGACCACCGACGGCTTCGGCGTTCAGGGCTATTGGGGCCACCGCAATCTGTTCGGCGAAGCCGAAACGCTGCGGATCGAGGGCTCGGTCTCGCGGCTTGGCGAAACCACGGATGTCGGCAACCTCGACTATTCCGCCGGTATCCTTTTCACCAAGCCCGGCGCTTTCTTCCCGGCCGCGACGCTGAAGGCCGGCATCGTTGCCAAGACCGAAAATCCGGATGCCTATAATGCAACGCTCGTCACCGCCTCGCTCGGCCTGTCTTACGAGCTGACCGACCGGGACACGATCTCGGCGAGCGGCGAGGTCAGCTGGGAACGCGACGACGACGCCTTCGGCACCAACGACTATCTGACCTTCACCCTGCCGCTGCAATATGACCGCGACGCACGCGACGACAAGTTCAACCCGACCGAGGGCTATCGCGCGACATTTTCGGCTAAGCCCGGTTACGAGATCTTCAACGCCACGCCCTATGCGGCATTCCAGGGCTCGATCTCCGGCTATCTGCCGTTCGGCGCCGAGGACGGCGTGGTGCTGGCCGGCAAGGTCGCCGCCGGTGTCCTGATCGGCGGCGGCGGCATCGAGAACATTCCCGCCACGCAGCGCTTCTTTGCCGGCGGCGGCGGCTCGGTGCGCGGATACAGCTATCAGGAAATCTCGCCCTATAACGACAATGGCGATCCGACCGGCGGCCGCTCCTATGTGACCGGTTCGCTGGAGGCCCGCATCAAGATCACCGATACGATCGGCATCGTGCCTTTCATCGATGTCGGCACGGTATCGGACAGCACCTTTCCCGGCTTTTCCGATATCCGCGCCGGCGCCGGCGCCGGGATACGATATGCGACGCCTTTCGGCCCGCTGCGGCTTGATTTTGCCATGCCGTTGAACAAGTACGAAGATGGCACAGATTATGGAATCTACGCCGGCATCGGCCAATCCTTCTAGAACAGGATGATTTTAGGCCCGGTCGGCCCAAAATCTGAATCCTGTTCTACATTAAAGAGTTAGAGCATGATGTCGTCCGAAAACCGCTCACACTTTTCGGCATCATGCTCTAGAATTGCCGATTCCGATTTGTGAGCCATCATGAAAACGGGGTAGTGTCCGCGCCGATGCAAACGCTGGCAAAAATCGTCAACTGGATCCTACGGCTCACCGCCTATGGCGTGGGCGCGTTCTTGATTCTTGCCGTCATGGCACTTGCGATCTTCGGCTTCACCGCCTTTGGCGCCCGCATCGTCACCGAAAAGATAGCCTCCACGCTTTCCAACCGGGACATGACGATTACCGTGCGTGAACCGCAAGGCCTTTTGACCGGCGGGCTTCGCGCCGCAGAGATCTCGATCTCCGACACCAGAGGCGTGTTTGCGGAAATTCATGGCATCGCGATCGACTGGAATCCGCTGGCGCTGCTGACTGGAACCTTCCATGCCAAACGTTTCGAAATCGAAACGATCGACGTGCTGCGCGAGCCGGTGCGCACCCTGCCCTCGCGGCCCGGAGCAGAAAATGCCGGCGGTTTCAGCCTCCCGATCAAGGTCGACATCGACCGCGTCGCGCTGCCCGACATCAAACTGGCCGCACCCTTTGCCGGGCGCGCTTTTGCGCTTGCTGCCGAAGGCAGTCTTTCAGCGAACGGCGATGGCGGCGAGGCGGTCGTCAATGTCAGCCGTCATGACGTCCCGGATGCGCGGCTCGCCGCCGACATCGCCTATGCGCCAGCCGAAAACCGGCTGCGGCTGAAGGCGCAGCTGTCTGAACCTAAGGGTGGGCTGCTGGCGGGCTTTCTTGGCCTGCCTGATGATCCTGCCGTCAACATCGATCTCGACGGCCAAGGACCGATATCCGACTGGAAAGGCAAATTGCAGGCGGCCCTCGACGGACAGCAGCGCGCCGCAATCGAAGGCCGGCATCAGATCAGCGCAGACGGACTGCACCATCTCGACCTCAAGGGCGGCGGCGACCTGAGCTCGCTGCTTCCCTCGGCTTTCCGGCCGCTTTTTGCCGGCCAGACCAATATCGATCTTGCCACCACCTTCGACAACCACGGCAAGATCGATATCCAGACCGGCAATATCGCCACCGGCAGCGTCGTCATCGCCGCCTCAGGCACCCTCGATCCGGCCGGCAACAACAGCCTGAACGCCAATCTGCTCGGCACGTCGGGGCCTGTCGATTTCCGCTGGCCGCTCGCCGAAGGCGAAGCGCGTTTCCTGATATCGGGCCTCAACCTGGGCCTGACCGGCGATGCGCAGGCGGCCCGGTTGAATGTCAGCGGCTCGCTCGATACCGCAACCTTGCCTCAGGCCGATATCGGCAATGTCAAGCTGACGGCAAAAAGCGACGCCTTCAATCTCGCCGCCCGTTCCGGCAGCATCCAGCTGCGCCTCGTTGCCGGCGACGCGACCTTTGCAGAGCCGAACCTCAATCGCGCCGTCCAGGGCCCGGTCACGATCGCCTCGCCTCTGCAGATAACGCCCGGCAGCATCGGCTTCAACGGCACCACCGTCGAAAGCGCCAATATCAACGGCAGCCTCAACGGCTCCTATCGGCTGACGGACCAAGTGCTGACCGGCAACGCCAAGCTCACCATCGCACCGACAGCCCTGCCGGCTGCGGTGACGGCCAGGTTCGACGGACCGATCTCGCTCGAAAGCCAGGTCGTCGGCACCATCCCGTCGAAATTCGTGTTGTCCAACCTCGTGCTCAAGTCCGGCACGCTTGAGGCCGCCGGCAGCGTGGTGCTCGACGGCTCGATGTTGAATGCCGATCTCTCCGGCCGGCTGCCTGACGTCGGCAAGCTGATCCCCGGCGCCATCGGTGGAGCGGCTTATGCGTTGAGAGTTGGCGGTGAGCTTCCCACAATCTCCGTGACGGCCAATCTCAAGGCCGCCAGCCTGCATATGGCCGACCGCACGCTCGGCAATCTCAATATCGACCTGTCGGGTGTCGCCGATCCCAAGGCGCCGCAGGGCAGGATCGCCGCCACCGGCACGATCGACGGCCAGCCGATCGGCATCAACGGCGACATCAGTTCGCAGGACGGCAGCATTATCCTTCCGGCGCTGACCGCCGATATCGGCGGCAACCGGCTGACCGGCAATGTCGAATTCTCGCCCTCCCTGGAGCCGACAGGCGCACTGACCTTCGATTTCCCCAATATCGGCCTGCTCGCCGCACTCGGCGGACAGAAGGCCGACGGCGACCTCAAGGGTTCGCTCGGCGTCACGAGCAACAGTGGCAAGATCGCGCTCAAGCTGCTGGCGACCGGCGCCTCGATCCGCCGCGATACGCTTGCTATCGTCAAGCCGGATATCGACGTCACGGTCAGCGATCTCAGCGCCCTTGCGGTAAACGGCACGGTCAAGGCCGACGAGGTGAATGCCGGGTCGAACAGGCTTGCCGGCCTTTCGCTCGGCTTTACCAAGCAGCAGAACCATACCGATTTCGATCTCAATGCCGCCTATGACGGCAATCCGGTGCTGGCGGCCGGCAATATCGAGGCGGCAGGCGGCACGATCGGCGTAAACCTCGATCGCTTCTCGGCCAGCCCGCGCAATATCCCGGTCGAACTCGCGGCACCGACACAGGTCGCAATCGTCGGCGGCACCGCCAATCTGAACGGGCTGACGCTGAAGACCGGCACCGGCTCGGTGAGCGTCACCGGTTCGGCCGGCGAGACGCTGAAGCTTGATGCCGACATCCACGAACTGCCGGCAGCGCTTGCCAACGGTTTCGTGCCGAACCTTTCGGCCGGCGGCACGATTTCCGGAACGATTGCAGTGACGGGAACGCCGGCCGCACCTGTTGCCGACTTCAAGCTCGACTGGAAGGATGCGACGACCGGCCAGACCAAGGGGGCCGGGATCGGGCCGCTCGGCATCACCGCCGGCGGAAAATTCGCCGACAACAAACTCGGTTTCGACACCGCAGTCGCGGGAGATGACGGCCTTTCGCTGAAGGCCGCCGGCAATGTCGCACTCGCCGACCCGAAGGCGCCGGTCCTGGACGTCGACGCCGATATCGTCAATCTGCCGGCCCGCATCGCCAATGGTTTCGTTCCCGATCTGGCCGCCGAAGGCACGATTACCGGAAAGGTCTCGGCCGCCGGCCTCCTCAATGCGCCGACCGCCAATTTCGATCTCGATTGGAAAGATGCTGCGACCAGCCAGTCGAAACGCGCCGGTCTTGCCGATCTCGCGATGAAGGCTTCAGGAAAATTCGCCGACAACAAACTCGACTTCGACGCGGCGATATCAGGCGCCGACAAGCTGTCGGTAAACGCAACCGGCAATCTCGCCATGACAGGCACGACGATCGGCAACGTCAAGCTCGATGCCGCGCTGGCGAATGTCCCGGCAGCGATCGCCAATAGCTTCGTCGCCGATCTCGCCGCCGAAGGCATGATCTCGGGAAAGCTCTCGGCCGCAGGTTCGCTTGCCGCCCCGACCGCCAATTTCGACCTTGATTGGAAAGGTGCTGCAACGAGCCACACCAAGCGTGCCGGCATTGCGGCCCTTGGCGTCACCGCATCCGGAAAATTCGCCGACAACAAGCTGGATTTCAACGCGGCAGCAAGCGGCGCCGACAGCCTCTCGCTCAGGGCAAACGGCAATGTCGCCATCACAGGCACGACGATCGGTAACGTCAACGTCGACGCCGCACTGGCCAATGTCCCGGCCGGCATCGCCAACGGCTTCGTCGCCGATCTTGCAGCGGAAGGCGCCATTACCGGAACGGTCTCGGCCACCGGATCCCTTTCCGCTCCGGCCGCCGATTTCGACCTCAATTGGAAAAACGCCGCGACCAGCCACACGAAACACGCCGGCCTTGCCAGCCTCGACGTGACCGCATCGGGAAAATTCGCCGAAAACAAGCTGGATTTCGATACGGCAGTTAGCGGCGATAATGGCCTGTCGCTGAAGGCCGCAGGCAATGTCGCGCTTGCCGGCACGGCGATCGACAGCCTCAAGCTCGACGCCGCGATCGCCAAGGTTCCGGCCGCTCTCGCCAACGCCTTCGTTCCGGATCTCGAAGCAGGCGGCACGATCTCAGGCACGATATCCGCCGCCGGGACTCCTGCAGCACCGAATGCCGACTTCAAGCTCGACTGGACCGATGCCGCAACCCGGCAGACGAAGAGCGCTCATCTCTCCGGCCTGGCGCTGACCGCATCGGGACACTTTGCCGACGACAAGCTCGATTTCGATGCCGATCTCGGCGGCAAGGATGGCCTCTCGCTGAAAGCCACCGGCAATGTCGCCATGTCGGGCACGTCGATCCGCAACCTCGACGTCAAGGCCGACCTTGCCAACCTGCCGGCAGCCCTTGCCAACGACTTCGTCCCCGGTCTCGCCGCTGAGGGAACGGTGTCCGGAACGGCATCCGCCTCCGGCGCGCTGCCCAAACCCGCCGTCGATTTCAGGCTCGACTGGAAGAACGCCGCAACCGCTCAGACCAGAAGCAGCGGCCTTTCCGGCCTGAGTGCCGCGGCATCCGGAAAATACGCCAATGACAGGGTCGACTTCGATGCCAACCTCGCCGGCAAAGACGGGGTGTTGGCCAAGGCGACAGGCGGTGTCACGATCGCGGGAACAGCGATCCGGGATCTTTCGATCAATGCCGATATTCCGGCGCTGCCAGCCAATATCGCCAATGCATTCGTTCCAGGTCTCGGCGCCGATGGCACGCTTTCGGCGAGCGCCGTCACGTCGGGAACGCCGGCAAATCCGATCGTTGATTTCAAGCTCGACTGGAAGGATGCCGCGACCAGCCACACCAAGGCTGCCGGCCTTTCCCGCCTGGCGCTGACGGCAACGGGAAAATACGCCGGTGACCGGCTCGATTTCGATGCCGCCCTCAACGGCAGCGGCGGCATTGCGCTTAAGGCCGCCGGCAATCTCGCCATTGCAGGCACGACGATCCAGTCGATCGACGTCACGGCCAACGCTGCCGATCTTCCGGCTGCCATTGCCAACGGCTTTGTTCCGGGCCTTGCAGCCGAGGGCGCGGTCTCGGCGACGGTCAAGGCCACCGGCGCGCTATCGGCGCCCTCAGTCGATTTCAAGGTCGACTGGAAGAACGCCGCGACGAGCCAGACAAAAGGCGCCGGCCTTTCGCCATTCACCATCGGTGCATCCGGCAAACTTGCCGGAAACAAGCTGACGGTCGACACCAGCCTTGCCGGCGACGCCGGCATGTCGCTGAAGGGTGGCGGCAGTGTTGTGATCACAGGCAATCGCGCCATCGACATGCGCTTCAACGGCAATCTTCCTTTCGCCGTGCTCGGCGCGCCGCTGGCGCAACAGGGCCTCGTCGCCGACGGCGTCGCCACCGTCAATCTGCAGGTTGGCGGAACGGCGGCCGCACCCGTCATCAACGGCACCGTCTCGACATCAGGCGCAAAGCTCGTCGACGTCCGGCGCAATCTCGCCGTCAACAATCTGGCGGCAACCGTGAGCTTCAACGGCAGCCAGGCCGTGATCTCGCGCCTCAGCGGCAACGTTGGCGGCGGCGGCACGATTTCGGCAAGCGGCACCATCGGCATCCAGCCGGCCGGTGGCTTTCCCGCCGACATTTCGATCAAACTCGACAAGGCGGTCTATGTCGACGGAACGCTCGTCGTCTCCACGGTTAACGGCACGATCGCCCTGCGCGGGCCGATGATGAATTCGACGCTGAGCGGCAAGCTTCGTCTGGACAAGACCTCGATCACCATCCCAGAAAAATTGCCGACCTCGCTCAGTGAAATCGATATCCGGCATAAGAATGCGCCGCGGGCGGTGCTTGCGCAGCTGCGCGACGACGGCGAGCGGAAACCCGGCGAAAAATCCTCGACGATCACCCTCGATCTCGAAATCGACGCGCCCTCGCATATTTTCGTGCGCGGCCGCGGCATCGATGCCGAGCTCGGCGGCGGTGTGACGATCCGCGGAACGGCGGCAGCGCCGATCGTGACCGGCGGCTTCACCATGCGCCGCGGTCGCTTGACCATTCTCAACCGCCGCCTGGATTTCACCGACAAGAGCCGGATCACCTTTGCCGGCAACTTGACGCCGGCGCTCGATATGGAAGCAACCTCCGCTTCCGGCTCGACGACGCTGACCGTCGACGTGGCTGGCCTTGCCACCGACCCCGCGATCACCTTTTCCTCCTCGCCACAGCTGCCGCAGGACGAGGTGCTGGCGCAGCTGATCTTTGGCCAGTCGATGTCAAAGCTCTCGCCGGTGCAGATCGCCCAGCTCGCCGACGCCGTCAGCCAGCTGGCTGGCAACCGCTCCAACTCGCTTTTCGAAGGCCTGCGCAACCAGCTCGGCGTCGACGATCTCGACATCAGCACCGATTCCAAGGGCCAGACCAGCGTCAGCGTCGGCCGCTATCTCAACGACCGCACCTATTTCGAATTGCAGCAGGGCGGCTCGGCCGGCGCCAAGGCGATAATCAACCTCGATGTCGGCCGCGGCGTCAAACTGCGCGGCGCTGCCGGCGGCAATGGTGCGGGAGAAGCGGGCATCGTCTACGAACGGGAATATTGAGCCGGCTTAGAAACCCGTCTTGCTCGTCTTGAGAAGGATGTTGGTCTCGGTTGAGTTGATGCCATTGATCAGCCGGATGCGGCGCAGCGTCTCGTCGAATGAGGCAAGGTCGCGATCCTCGAGTTCGGCGACGAAATCCCATTTGCCGTTGGTGCTGTGAAGCGCGCGCACTTGCGGCACCCCCCTCAACTGATCGGCCACCCTGTCGGCGAGCTTGCCGAGCACCTCGATCATGACGATGGCGCGCACCCCGGCGGACCGGGTCTCGTGACCGGTGCGGATGGTGAAGCCGACGATGGTGCCGCCGGCGACCAGCCGGTCGATCCGGGCGGCAACCGTTGCCCGCGATGCGCCAGTCATCGCCGCAAGCGAGGAGACGGAAATCCGGGCATTGTGGCGAAGTGCACTCAGAAGCTCAGTATCGAGATCATCCACGCTAATCACTTTGTCAAAAGTGGTTTATCAATATGCGCAATCATACTCCATTTCTGACATTTTTCCATCTTTTTGCCGCCAGCCGTTTAACCCACTATCGCCTCAAACAGGCCTCAACACGGAGCCCCTTAGATGAATGCCCAATCGCAATCTGTCACCCTCATCGGCGCGCCGCTGGAAGAAGGCTCCGGCCGCAGGGGCGCTGCCATGGGGCCTGCGGCCCTGCGCATTGCCGGCGTCGACCAGACATTGATCGAGCTTGGCCATGACGTCGCCGACAGCGGCGATCTCAGGATCGTGCCGGCGATGGATCTGCCGAACCATCCGAAAGCCCATAATCTTAGGATCGTCGGCGCCTTCACGCGGGCTCTCGAAAGCAGCGTCCACGACGTGGCCGCCTCCGGCCGTTTTCCGCTGATCCTCGGCGGCGACCATAGCCTTTCCATGGGCACTGTCTCCGGCATGGCCCGTTACGCCGCCAGCAAAGGCCGGCCGCTCTTCGTGCTTTGGCTCGATGCCCACACCGATTTCAATTCCCCGGCCACCTCGCCCTCCGGTAATATTCACGGCATGCCCGTCGCCTTCTTCTGCGGCGAGGCGGAGTTTGCCCAGATCCTGCCGAAGGATCGCCCGTTCGTTGACCCGAAGAATGTCTTCCAGGTCGGCATCCGTTCGGTCGATGCGCGCGAACGCGAGGAGATCCACGAACATGGCGTCAACGTTTTTGATATGCGCGCCATCGACGAGCAGGGCATCGGCGCCATCATGCGAGAGATCGTCAGTGTCATCGCCAAGGCGAACGGCCTGCTGCATGTCAGCCTCGACCTCGATTTCCTCGACCCCGAAATCGCCCCCGGCGTCGGCACGACAGTGCCTGGCGGCGCGACCTTTCGCGAGGCGCATCTGGTGATGGAAATGCTTTCGGACAGCGGCCTCGTTTCGTCGCTCGATCTCGTTGAACTCAATCCGTTTCTCGACGATCGCGGCAAGAGCGCCCGCATTCTGGTGGAGCTGACGGCAAGCCTCTTCGGCCGCCGCATCTTCGATCGCCCGACACGCGCTGCATAAAAAGGGGAAGAACCATGAACACCTCGGAAAAACTGATCGCCACCGAACAGCGGCTCGGCGCCAACAACTACAAGCCGCTCGACGTGGTGCTGACGCGCGGTGAAGGTGTTCATGTCTGGGATACCGACGGCAATCGTTATCTCGATTGCCTCTCGGCCTACTCCGCCGTCAACCAGGGCCATTGCCATCCGAAGATCCTCGCCGCCATGGTCGAGCAGGCGGGCAGGCTGACACTCACCTCCCGCGCCTTCCGCAACGATCAGCTCGCCTATCTCTACGAAGAACTCGCGGCCCTCACCGGCTCGCACAAGATCCTGCCGATGAATTCCGGCGCCGAGGCGGTGGAAACTGCCATCAAGGCGGTTCGCAAATGGGGATACGAGGTCAAGGGCGTACCGGAAGGCAAGGCGGAGATCATCGTCTGCGCCGATAATTTCCATGGCCGGACGCTGAGCATCATCAGCTTCTCCACGGACCCCGACGCCCGCACCGGCTTCGGCCCCTACACCGCCGGTTTCCGCATCATTCCCTTCGGCGATGCCGAGGCTTTCGCCGCCGCAATCAACGGCAATACGGTGGCCGCCCTGATCGAGCCGATCCAGGGGGAAGCCGGCGTCGTCATCCCGCCGGCCGGCTATTTCACCCGCATCCGCGAGCTCTGCACGGCAAACAACGTCACCCTCATTCTCGACGAGATTCAGACCGGCCTCGGCCGCACCGGCAAGCTGCTGGCCGAGGAACACGAAGGCATCGAGGCCGATGTGACGCTGATCGGCAAGGCGCTGTCCGGCGGCTTCTATCCCGTCTCGGCCGTGCTTTCCAATTCCGAGGTTCTGGGTGTGCTCAAGCCCGGGCAGCACGGCTCGACCTTCGGCGGCAATCCGCTCGCCTGCGCGGTGGCGCGCACCGCCCTGAAGGTACTGACGGAAGAGGGCATGATCGAGAACGCCGCTGATATGGGCGACTATTTCCTCGAAGGCCTCAAGTCGATCCGTTCGAACATCGTCAGGGACGTGCGCGGCCGCGGCCTGATGATGGCCGTCGAGCTGGAACCCGAAGCCGGCGGCGCACGGCAATATTGCCATGCGCTGAAGGAGCGCGGCCTTCTCGCCAAGGATACCCACGACCATACGATCCGCCTCGCCCCGCCCTTGATCATATCAAGGGAGCAGGTGGATTGGGCGGTCTCGCAGATTGAAAAGACGATCACCTGAGCCGGATCGTCGAGTTGTTCGGCGCCGGTCACGCATTTGCAGGCGCCGGCTTCCACCCGAGGCAGAAAACCTTTGCAATCTGGTCTGCCAATTTAGATTTGGGCAACACTCTTCCGTTAATGTCGTCAATAACCGTAACGATGCTTCGCACAAAGCAAAGTCATCGCGTGGTGTGAAGGCAAAGCTGGTCCGTGCCAATGGTGGCGCGCCTGCTTCTGCCCTGGCTTACGACAGTTGGGAAGAATTCTATGGCCACGATCAATTCCACTAGCTTCAGCGGCGATACGCTCGAGATCATTGCCTTCCGCCTGCATGATCAGGAATTCTGCGTCAAGACCACGACCATCCGCGAAATCCGTGGCTGGGCGCCGTCGACGCCGATCCCGCATGCGCCGGCCGATGTCATCGGCGTCATGAACCTGCGCGGCTCGGTGATCCCGATCATCGACCTCGCTTACAAGCTCGGCATGAAGAGCACCGTTGCCAACGAGCGTAGCGCCATTGTCGTCGCCGAAGTTCACAGCATGGTCATCGGCATGCTCGTCGACCGCGTCTCGGATATTCTCACTATCTCGTCCAGCCAGGTCCAGCCGGTACCTGAGGTGACCGCGTCCTTCGACCGCGCCTATTGTGAAGGCATCATCGCTTCGGAAAACGGCATGATCTGCTTCCTGAACCTTGCCAAGATGTTCAAGGAAAACGAAACAGACGAACTGGCCGCGTGATCCGCTCAAACTATTCAACTATTGAAAACCGCCCACTTCGGGCGGTTTTTTATTGCCGCCCCGAGCAGATTGGCTGTGTCAGCGTCGCATCATATTATTAGCAATATCTTTTATACGCAATTTTAACCACGCTCCCTCAGCATGGTGATGCATACGGATGATAAGTCTCCGGCGCAGTGGGAGTGATAACCGACTACCGGTTCGTCCCGGCTCCGCATACCTTGTCCGCCCCCTCGCTTCTCCGGCCGAAACAGCAAAAGCTGTGCATCTCAAAGGGACAGGAATGTTTGGTCTTACCTCCGATTCGAAATACATTCTTGACGCCATCTCCAAATCGCAGGCGATCATCGAATTCGATCTCAAGGGAAATATTCTCACGGCGAATGAGAATTTCTGCAACGCGCTTGGTTACCGTCTGAACGAGATCGTCGGCAAGCATCACAGCATGTTTTGCGAGCCGGCCTATACAGCGACGCCCGAATATCGCGCCTTCTGGGCGCGGCTTGGACGCGGCGAATATGACGCCGGCGCTTATAAGCGGCTCGCCAAGGGCAACAGGGAGATATGGATCCAGGCTTCCTATAACCCTGTTTCAAAGGGCGGAAAGCCATACAAGGTGGTGAAGTTTGCCGCCGATATCACCGCCGCGAAGAAGCAGGCGGTCGAAGATTCCGGCAAGCTCGAAGCGATCTCGCGCTCGCAGGCGGTGATCGAATTCACCCCGAAGGGCGAAATCCTGACCGCCAATGAAAATTTCTGTCAGGCCATGGGATATTCCCTGGCCGAAATCACCGGCAAACATCACAGCATCTTCTGCGACCCGGCATATACCCGCACCGAGGATTACAGCAGCTTCTGGCGACGTCTCGCCAATGGCGAATTCATCGCCAACGAATTCGTCCGTTTCGGCAAGGGTGGCCGCGAAATCTGGATTCAGGCCGCCTATAACCCGATCGTCGATGCCGACGGCAAGGTCTACAAGGTGGTGAAGTTCGCAACCGACGTCACCCAGCGGATGAGCGCGATATCCCTGCTCGCCGGCGCGCTGCGTCAGCTTTCCGAAGGCGATCTGACGAGGACGGTGGACACACCCTTCGTCCCCTCGATGGAGCAATTGCGCCAGGATTTCAATACCGCGGTCAGAGGTCTTGCCGAGACGATGAAGACGATCGGCGAGAATGCCAGTGCGATCGCCGCCGGCTCGAGCGAGATCGGCGGATCGGCGGATTCTTTCTCCAAGCGGACGGAACAGCAGGCCGCATCGATCGAAGAGACCGCAGCCGCGCTGGAGGAGATCACCACCACCGTCAACGATTCCAGCCGCCGCGCCGATGAGGCGGGCCGCCTCGTCGCCGTGACCAAGCAGGGCGCCGAGCAGTCGGGCGTCGTGGTCCGCAACGCCGTCGCCGCCATGGACCAGATCGAGCAGTCCTCGCGCGAAATCACCAACATCATCGGCGTCATCGACGATATCGCCTTCCAGACCAACCTCCTGGCGCTGAATGCCGGCGTCGAGGCAGCCCGCGCCGGCGAGGCCGGCAAGGGCTTCGCCGTGGTGGCCCAGGAGGTCCGCGAGCTCGCCCAGCGCTCTGCCAAAGCCGCCAAGGAGATCAAGGCGCTGATCAATACGTCGAGCGATCTCGTCAAGAACGGCGTCGGCCTCGTCGGCCAGACCGGCAAGGCGCTCGAGCAGATCGTCACACAGGTCGGCGATATCAACGGCAACGTCGTCGCCATCGTCGAAGCCTCAAAGGAACAGGCAACCGGCCTTAAGGAAATCAACCAGGCGGTCAATACGCTAGACCAGGCAACCCAGCAGAACGCCGCCATGGTCGAGGAAAGCACCGCCGCCAGCCATAACCTGGCAAAGGAAGCCGAAATGCTGCGGGTCCTGCTGGCAAGGTTCCGCCTGCCCGGTCAGACCCGGACCCCGGCCCAGCAGACTGCCGGCAGGCTAGACGCAAGACAGGCAGGCTCGCCGGCGCTGCATCTGGTTTCGCGTGTCGCAAAGGCGCACGGCGCTACTACTGCAAGCGCACAGAGCTGGGAAGAGTTTTGATGTCAGTCTTCCGGCACATCGCCATTATACGGTGCCGCCGCACGGCGGCACTTTGATCGTACTACGCAGCATACGCGGTAAAGAGCGTCGCAGGAGGCCGATGCGACGCGCAGCTTGCCCCCGTCCATGAGCCGATCAATACTACCGGGCCTGGTTTGCGTCCGGCTCGGGCTTCCGGATCAAGGGAGCGGCCTGAAGCACCAGTGCATCCAGGCCATTCTCCTGGGTTTCCAGGATTTCGAACAATTGCCGCCGCATGCGCGGCTCCCAGAATTTGTTGATATGGGTGGCGACGCCCTCGACGGCCTCGCTTGCCGGCTGGCTCTTGAAAAAAGTGGCGATCTGGTTTGCCATGTAAACGAGCTTGGTCTTGGTATCATGCGACATCGGCAATGCTTCCGGGCGAGATGCGGTGCGGGTGGGTGAAAATCTCGAAATCCTCGCCGCGCACCAGCGCGACGAGCGTCATGCCGGCCGCTTCGGCCGTGCGGATGGCAAGGGCCGTCGGCGCTGAAATGGCGATCAGCACGGGACTGCCAAGGATCGCCGCCTTCTGCACCATCTCGACGGAGAGCCGGCTGGTGACGACGACGGCGCCGTGCCCGCCACTTTCGCCGGCGCCGATGACGGCGCCGCAGAGCTTGTCCAGCGCATTGTGCCGGCCGACATCTTCGCGCACCGCAACCAGTCCCTGGCCGGGAAGATAGAAGCCGGCGCCATGCACCGCCCGCGTCTCAAGATGCAGCGGCTGCGCTTCATTCAGGAGCGAAACGGCCCGCACGATATCGGCATGCGACAGCGGCAAGGGCGATGCCGAGACATCCGGCACCGGCCGTACCGCCTGCTCGATCGATTCGATGCCACAGAGCCCGCAGCCGACCGGTCCCGCCATGCTGCGGCGGCGTAGCCGCAGCCGATCGGCGACGTCGTCGACAAGGCTCACCTGCACATCGATCCCCTGCTCACCCTCGACGACCTCGACGCCCGATATCTCCGCCGGTCCGGTAATGATCCCTTCGGTCAGGCTGAATCCGACGGCAAAATCTTTAAGATCGGCGGGCGTCGCCATCATCACCGCATGCGAACTGCCGCCATAGGAAAAGGCGATCGGCACTTCTTCCGGCACGATGCGAGAGCCGGAGTGCATGAGGCCCTTGCGGCGGACGGTTTCGGGAGCACGGGCGGTGGTCTGGAAGGTCATGATGCAAATCTCTCCTTGCCAAACCACCCCCGCATCGTCACTCCGCGGCCTCGAGCTTGCCGGCGACGCGGCGCGATTGCCGCGCCTGCTCGTCATATTCGCGCTGCCACTCGCTCGGCCCGTTGGAGGGCGACACCTGCACCGCCGTCACCTTGTATTCCGGGCAATTGGTCGCCCAGTCGGAGAAATCGGTGGTGATGACGTTCGCCTGCGTATTGGGATGATGGAAGGTCGTATAGACGACACCCGGCGCAACACGATCGGTAATCAGGGATCTCAGCGTGGTGTCGCCGGAGCGGCTGCCGAGCTTTACCCAGTCGCCGTCACGAATGCCACGCTGCTCGGCATCGTGCGGATGGATCTCCAGCCGGTCTTCGGCGTGCCAGACAACATTTTCGGTCCGCCGCGTCTGCGCCCCGACATTGTACTGGCTGAGGATGCGGCCAGTGGTGAGCAGCAGCGGGAAGCGCGGGCCGGTGCGCTCGTCGGTCGCGACATACTCGGTGCGGATGAACTTGCCCTTGCCACGCACGAAGCCGTTGACATGCATGATCGGCGAGCCGAGCGGGTGCTTTTCGTCGCAGGGCCACTGCACCGAACCCAACTTATCGAGATAGTCGTAGGAGACCAGCGCGAAACTGGGCGTCGTCGCAGCGATCTCGTCCATGATCTCCGACGGATGGCTGTAATTCCAGTCGAGCCCCATCGCCTGGGCAAGTTTCTGCGTCACCTCCCAGTCGCCATAGCCGTTGCGCGGCGACATCACCTTGCGCACGCGGTTGATGCGGCGCTCGGCATTGGTGAAGGTGCCGTCCTTCTCGAGGAAGGTCGAGCCTGGCAGGAAGACATGGGCATAGTTGGCGGTCTCGTTGAGAAACAGGTCCTGCACGACGACGCATTCCATCGCCGCAAGCCCGGCCGCGACATGTTTGGTATCGGGATCGGACTGGAGAATGTCCTCGCCCTGGACATAGAGGCCCTTGAAGGAGCCGTCGACTGCCGCATCCAGCATGTTCGGAATGCGCAGGCCCGGCTCATTGTTGAGCTTCACGCCCCAGAGCTTTTCGAAGATATCGCGCGTCGCATCGTCGGAAACGTGCCGGTAGCCCGGCAGCTCGTGCGGGAAGGAACCCATGTCGCACGAGCCCTGCACGTTGTTCTGGCCGCGCAGCGGGTTCACGCCGACGCCGGGACGGCCAATATTGCCGGTCGCCATCGCCAGATTGGCGATGGCGATGACCGTGGTCGAGCCCTGGCTGTGTTCGGTGACGCCGAGACCGTAGTAGATCGCGCCGTTGCCGCCCTTGGCATAGAGCCTTGCCGCACCGCGCAGATCCGCCGCCGGCACGCCGGTGAAGATCTCGGTCTGCTCGGGGCTGTGCGCAGGCTCGGCGACGAAGGCGGCCCAGTCCTCGAATTCCGACCAGTCGCAGCGCTCGCGGATGAACGTCTCGTCATAGAGACCTTCGGTGACGATCACATGCGCCAGCGCCGTCATGACCGCGACATTGGTGCCGGGCTTCAGCGGCAGGTGGTAGGAGGCTTCGACATGCGGCGAGCGGACGATATCGGTGCGGCGCGGATCGATGACGATGAGCTTGGCGCCCTGGCGCAACCGCTTCTTCAGCCGCGAGCCGAACACCGGATGGCCGTCGGTCGGATTGGCGCCGATGATGACGACGACATCGGACTGTTCGACGCTGTCGAAATCCTGCGTGCCGGCCGACGTGCCGAATGTCTGGCCGAGACCGTAGCCGGTCGGCGAATGGCAGACGCGGGCGCAGGTATCGACATTATTGTTGCCGAAACCGGCGCGAACCAGCTTCTGCACCAGATAGGTTTCCTCATTGGTGCAGCGTGAGGAGGTGATGCCGCCGATCGCCTCGCGGCCGTATTGATACTGGATGCGGCGGAATTCTGACGCCACATGCGCGAAGGCCTCGTCCCAGCTTACCTCCCGCCAGGGATCGCTGATCTTTTCGCGGATCATCGGATTGAGGATGCGATCCTTGTGGGTGGAATAGCCGTAAGCGAAGCGGCCTTTGACGCAGGAATGGCCGCGATTGGCCTGGCCGTCCTTCCAGGGCACCATGCGCACCAGTTCCTCGCCGCGCATTTCCGCCTTGAAGGAGCAGCCGACGCCGCAATAGGCGCAGGTGGTGACGGCCGAATGCTCGGGCTGGCCGATCTCGATGACCGACTTCTCCGTCAGCGTCGCCGTCGGGCAGGCCTGGACGCAGGCCCCGCAGGAGACGCATTCGGAATCGATGAAGCTTTCGTGTGCACCCGATGAAACGCGGGAGCCGAAACCACGCCCCTCGATCGTCAGTGCAAAGGTGCCCTGCACTTCCTCGCAGGCGCGCACGCAGAGCGAACAGACGATGCACTTGGAGGGGTCATAGGTGAAATAGGGATTGGACTCGTCCTTCGGCATCCATTGCAGATTGATATCACCGTTGTTGCGCGCTTTGACGTGGTTGTCGCCCTCATAACCGTAGCGTACGTCGCGCAGGCCGACGGCACCCGCCATGTCCTGCAATTGGCAATCGCCATTGGCAGCGCAGGTGAGACAGTCGAGCGGATGGTCGGAGATATACAGCTCCATCACGCCGCGTCGGATATCCTTCAACCGCCCCGTCTGCGTCTGCACCACCATGTTTGCCGCCACCGGCGTCGTGCAGGAGGCAGGCGTACCGTTGCGGCCCTCGATCTCGACGAGACAGAGCCGGCAGGAGCCGAAGGCGTCGACCATATCGGTGGCGCAGAGCTTCGGCACCTGGATGCCGGCCTCCATCGAGGCGCGCATGATCGAAGTGCCTTCCGGCACGCTGATCTGCTGCCCATCAATGGTGAGCGTCACCATGGTTTCGGATTTCGAAGCGGGAGTGCCGTAGTCGATTTCATGGATGAGAGACATGGTCGGCCTCCTGTACGGAAATGGAATTGAGCAAGTCAGGGCATGCGGCTGTAGCTTGGAAGGTCATCACTCAGCCGCCTCCACCATCGGCGCCGGGGAAAAATCCTCCGGGAAATGCGTCATGGCGCTGATGACGGGATAGGGGGTGAAACCGCCAAGCGCGCAGAGAGAGCCGAATTTCATCGTGTTGCAGAGATCGGCCAGCAGCGCCCGGTTCTTCTCCGGCTCGATGCCATGGGCGATCTTGTCGGCCGTCTCGACGCCACGCGTCGAGCCGATGCGGCAGGGCGTGCACTTGCCGCAGCTTTCGACGGCGCAGAATTCCATGGCGAAACGCGCCTGCTTCAGCATGTCGGCCGTGTCGTCGAAGACGACGAGGCCGGCATGGCCGATCAGTCCGTCCTTGGCGGCAAAGGCTTCGTAATCGAACGGCGTGTCGAACAGTGCCCGCGGGAAATAAGCCCCGAGCGGCCCGCCGACCTGCACCGCCTTGACCGGCCGTCCCGTCGCCGTGCCGCCGCCGATCTTGTCGACGATATCGCCAAGCGAAAGACCGAAGGCCGTTTCGTAGAGACCGCCATATCGGACATTGCCGGCGATCTGCAGCGGAATGGTGCCGCGCGAGCGGCCCATGCCGAAATCGCGATAAAAGGCGGCGCCCTTCTCCATGATCACCGGCACGGAGGCGAGCGAGATCACATTGTTGATGACGGTCGGACAGTCGAACAACCCCTTATGCGCCGGCAGCGGCGGCTTGGCGCGCACGACGCCACGCTTGCCTTCGAGGCTGTTCAGCAGCGCCGTTTCCTCGCCGCAGACATAGGCGCCCGCACCGGTGCGCACCTCGATATCGAAGGCGCGGCCCGAGCCGAGCACCGATAGTCCGAGTATGCCCGCCTGCCGCGCGATGCCGACGGCCTCGGTCATTACGGTGATCGCGTGCGGATATTCCGAACGCGTGTAGACGAAGCCCTTCGTGGCTCCGGTGGCAAGTCCTGCTATCGCCATGCCCTCGATCAGCACGAAGGGATCGCCCTCCATGATCATCCGGTCGGCAAAGGTGCCGCTGTCGCCCTCGTCGGCGTTGCAGACGATATATTTGCGCTCGCCGGCGGCATCGAGAACGGTCTTCCACTTGATGCCTGTGGGAAAGCCGGCGCCGCCGCGCCCGCGCAGGCCGGAATCGGTGACTTCCTTGACGACATCGGCTGATGTCATCGAAACGGCGCGGCGAAGGCCGGCAAGGCCGCCATGCGCCTCATAATCGGCAAGCGACAGCGGATCGATGATGCCGCAACGGGCAAAGGTCAGGCGGGTCTGCTGTTTCAGGAACGGGAGGTCTTCAACCTCCCCGAGACAGAGCGGGTGATCGCCGCCATTGACGATCCCGGCATCGAACAGAGCAGGCACATCCCTCGCCTTCACCGGTCCGTAGCCGATGCGCTCACCGGCAACCTCGACTTCAACAAGCGGCTCCAGCCAGAACATTCCGCGCGAGCCGTTGCGCACGATCTCGGCATCGAGGCCGCGGGCGACGATCTCCTGGGCAATCGCCTTTGCCACCTTTTCGGCCCCGAGCGCCAGCGCTGCGGCATCGCGCGGAACATAAATCCTGATTGTCATCGGCGTGCCTCCGCAACGAGTTCCATTGCCAGCTGATCGTCGATCCGGCCATAGACCTCGCCGTCGAGCATCGCCGACGGCGCGCAGGCGCAGAGCCCGAGACAGTAGACCGGTTCCAGCGTCACGCTGCCGTCGGGCGTCGTCTGGTGAAAATCGATGCCGAGCAGCATCTTGACGCGTTCGGCCAGCGCATCGCCGCCCATCGACTGGCACGCTTCCGCGCGACAGAGCTTCAGCACATGGCGGCCGGCCGGATGGTCGCGATAATCGTGATAGAATGTCACCACGCCATGCACTTCAGCCCGGGAGAGGTTCAACTCCTCGGCAATCACAGGCAGGGCTTCCTGCGGCACATAGCCGAATTCTGCCTGAACCTCATGCAGAATGGGAAGCAGCGGCCCTTCGAGAAAGCGAAGATCGGCGATGATGGAACGGGTGCGCGTTGTGATATCGCCTTCGGCGATATGAATGGTCATAAGGTAGCTCTCCCAGCGGCTAGAGCATTTCCGTTTTTCTTCGAATCACGAAAATGCTCTATCTCTTTGTTTTTACGCAATTCCGAACGCAAAACCGCTTCACACTTTTGCTGGAATTGCTCTAGCTCGTTGCGGAATGGGCGCGCTCCCCCAGCCGAACGCTATTCCGCAAGCAACATCTCAGGGAAGCCGCCGGCAATCAATAAAGCTATCTCGTGGATCGATAGGTTTTTTCTATCAGAGTTCTTCATCCTGCACGAGCACCCGCGCTTCGTGCAGCAAGGCCGACACGAGCGGCGTAAACGGCTCGCGATACGGCGCGACAAGCCCGACCAGATGATGCGCCTCCGGCTCGACGATCGGGATCATCCGAATTTCCACTGGAAATCCAAAGGATTTCGCGACGTTGCGCGGCATGATGCTCGCCCAGCGCCCGGTCCTGACATGCGAGAACAGCACGATCATCGAGTTGGATTCGAGCGTCGGATGTACCGTGGCGCCGGCTTCCGTCAGGTGCCGGTTGATGATGCGACGGTTCTGCATGTCGGCCGTCAATAGACAAAGCCGAAGATCACCAACCTCGCGCCAGGTCACGTTGTCGCGATCAGACAAAGGGCTGCCTGCAGCCGTGATCAGATTATAGCGCTCGGCATAAAGCGGAACCGTCGTAACACGGCCGAGCGGTTCGTTTTCGAGATAGGTGATGCCGGCATCAATTTCGAGATTCTCGAGCATGCTCAGCACCTGCAGCGAATTGCGCGAGACGATCGAGAAGGTCACGCCGGGGTGCCGTTCCTGAAAAGGCGTGGTGATACGCGAAAGCATGGCAAGCGCGGTCGGAATGGCGGCGAGGCGAATGTGGCCGGAAAGGCCGCGGCGCGCGGCGCGCATCTCTTCGCGCATGGTGCGGGCATCGCCGACGATGCGCCGGGCCCATTCCAGCACGCGCTGCCCTTCCGGCGTCAGCCCCTGGAACCGCGAGCCGCGCTGCACCAGCATGACGCCCAATTGATCCTCGAGCTGCCGGATAGCCGCCGAGAGCGTCGGCTGCGAGATCCCGCACTCCTCGGCGGCACGGCCGAAGTGCTTTTCATTGGCAAGGGCGATAAAAAATTCCAGCTTGTCGATCATCCGGTCTCCCGCGACATTTCGCGTCCGGCCTCATCTTCGACATAGCAGCCGTGCTTCGCAAGGGCGGGTACTAATGCATGCCGCCAAAAGTGTGCAGCGGTTTTGGGACGACGACATGCATAAAACAAAGAATTAAAGCGCGTCGCATGAATCAAGTTTTATGCGACGCGCTTTAACAGTTTTCCGCAGCCGGAAAAAGATCGAACAGCGATTCGAGAAAACCCAGCACGTTGACATTGCCGATGCTGTAATAAACCTGCCTGCCCTGACGGCGCGTATTGACCAGGCCTTCGAGCCTCAAACGCGCAAGTTGCTGCGAGACCATCGCCTGCTGTATGCCGAGAATATTTTCGATTTCACCGACCGTTCGCTCCTCTTTCGCCAGTATGCAGAGGATCAGAAGTCGGGTGTGATGCGCCAAAGCTTTCAGCAGGTCGCTCGCTTCATGGGCTTTTCCAGCGAGTTTATGCAACTCCTGGCCGGTCATACCCGGCTCCGGTTTAGGCAACGGCATTCGATATCTCGGAAGGAGGCGGCGAGGTAGATCAGTACAATAGCATATTCGCACAAGCGAATTGGTCAATAGTGATGAAATGCCAAAAAAGGTCCAAGTAAATCAGCAGATAAGCTGTCCGCCATTGATCTCGATCACCTGGCCGGTGATGTATCCCGAGAGTGAGGGAGCTGCCAGGAACAGATAGGCGGGAGCGCAATCCTCCGCCGTGCCGAGTCGCTGCAGGGGGATGGATTTCCGGGTCTGCTCCAGCTTTTCTTTGGAGGAATAGCGCTCGTGGAAATCCGTCTCGATCGTTCCCGGCGAGACGCAGTTGACGCGGATGCCATCCGGGGCAAGCTCGCGGGCGAGCGCCTTGGAATAGGTCGCAACAAAGGCCTTCGAGGCCGAATATATCGAAGAGCCGGGGCTTCCGCCGGTCAGCGCCGAAATCGAAACAGTGTTGATGACGGCAGCGCCCTCGGCCGCCTTCAATGCCGGCAGCAATGCCCGCGTCAGCGCCACCACCGAAGTCTGGTTGAGCCGTATGACTGCCTCATATTCTGCGTCGGTCAGCGTGGCAGCGGGAAACCGGCCAAGCATGGTGCCGGCATTGTTGACGAGCACATGCACCCTGTCGAAGAAAGCGAGGACATCGTCGGCAAATTGCGCCGCCCCACCGATGGCGGAGAAATCGGCGTGCAGCAGCAGCGCCCGTCTTTCCGATTCAGCAGTCAGCAGGAAATCCGGCAGATCCCGTCCCGGCTTGCGCCCGGTATGGACAATCACCTTCGCGCCGCAGTCCAGAAACTGCCGGGCGACTTCAAGGCCGATGCCGCGGCCGGCGCCGGTCACGACGACATTGCGATTTTCGAACAATCTGGGATGAAACACGAAGCCGTCCTCCTCGCGGACAGTGCCGCCGGTTGCGTCACTCGCCCTTAACATATGAGCGCGCACCGACCGAAAGAAAGGCGCGCACTGATCTTTCCGGGGAAAACCAGGACTAGTTTTCGGCCTCCAGAAGCCGCGCACCCGGCCCTTCCTTGCCAAGCCGGTCGCAGGGATTACGCAGCGGACAGCTTTCGATCGACAGGCAGCCGCAACCGATGCAGCCGGTCAATCGGTCGCGCAACAGGCTGAGCCGCCTGATTCGCGCGTCGAGATCATCCTTCCAGCGCGCCGACAGCGTCTGCCAGTCGGCAACGGTCGGCGTTCGTCCCTGCGGCAGGGACTCGAACGCTGACTGGATTTCCGAAAGCGGAATGCCGACACGCTGCGCCACCTTGATGATGCCGAGACGGCGAAGCACATCGCGCCCATAGCGCCGCTGGTTGCCGCGGGAGCGGATGCTCGAGATCAACCCTTTGGTCTCGTAAAAATGCAGCGCCGAGACGGCGAGGCCGCTGCGCTCCGCCACTTCACCGACTGTCAGGAGCCTGCCGAGCGGCGTCGCAGGAATCGTATCCATCGCCTATTGACCTCAATATTAGTTGAGGTTTTATACCTGTTGCTCCTGCAATCGTAAAGTCCAATCGCAACAAGGAGCGACACATGAAAACACCCACCAGGCTGGCGGTCATCTACGGGAGCACGAGGGAAGGCCGCATCTGCGACCGGGTGGTCAAGTGGCTGACGGAGGAGCTCATCCGCTTCCCGCAATTCGATATCGACATCATCGACCCGCTGGATTTTGCGCTGCCGACCACCCGCGAATTGGCACATCCCGAAATCGCCAGGCTCGCCGAGCGGCTCGGCATGGCGGACGCGTTCATCATCGTCACGCCGGAATACAATCACAGCTTCACCGCCTCGCTGAAATTCGTCATCGATTTCTTCTTCGAGCCTTGGCAGGGCAAGCCGGTCGCCTTCGTTTCCTATGGCGGTATTTCCGGCGGCCTGCGCGCGGTAGAGCAGCTGCGCCTCGTCTTTGCCGAACTCCACGCCGTCACGATCCGCGATTCGGTCAGCTTCGCTGCGCCATGGAACCGCTTCGACGCGGAAGGCAGGCTCGACACTCCCGACGACGCGCTGCGCTTGCTCGGCCGAATGATGGCAAGGCTGGAATGGTGGACACGGGCGCTCGCCACCGCCCGTATCGATCGTCCCTATGCCGATATCGCCGCCTGAGACAGAAAGCTCCGGTTCCGTTCCCAGCAGGTACGGAACCTCTGGGAACACCCGGGCAGGACCTCGGTCCGGGTGTTGTCCGTCATATCAGGTTCATTCCGACCACGCGGACGGGTCTGCAATTTTGCGGTTGCGGGAAGAAAACCGCGATGATAGTTTCCGCCGAAATAACAGGGGAGCTCCGTATCGCCGGGGCTGAGATGCGAGGCGCAAGCCTCTGGACCCTTCAAAGCTGATCTGGGTAATGCCAGCGGAGCGAGGTTCAGATGTTCTCAGGCGCACAAGTGTCACTCTATCCGATGTCCGGCAATTTCGTCGGCATCATTCTCGATGCCGTCAAGGCGTTCGACCCCTATCGCGACCGGCTTCGCATCGAGACCGATGATATCTCCACCCTGCTGGTCGGCCCGCCTGATGTCCTCTTCGCGGCCATGCGCGATCTTTTCGTCGTCGCCGCCAAAACCGGCGAGCATTGCGTGCTGTCCGCCGCGGTCTCACGCGGCTGCCCAGGTGAGCCCGACGACGCCATCTGCGGCGTCAAGCCCTCTGCCGGCCGGGCGGAGCCGCTTGCCGACCGGATTACATCAGCCCTTGCCGCCGTTGAAACCATCACGGAGACCGGACAGCCGGCAGCCGCGCAATTCTCGCTCTACGTCATGGGAACCGGCAGCCATATGGACGAGATCTATGGCTGCATCGATTTCTTGAAGCGCTCCGGCACCTTCGACCACGCCAAGAATTTCTGTACCCGGCTGGGGGGAGATGCCGGCGCCGTCTTCGCGACCATTCATGAGGCCTTCTATCGCTTCGGCGACCCGGTGGGACACGTGACGCTCGACATCACGGTCTCCGCCAATACAGCGCCGCGCGTCTTAGCAGACGCGCAAGGGACGCCGTAACACTTTAAATTGCTGCATAATTTTCCCTTAAATCGATTCCGATTTAAGGAATTATGCAGTGCCCGACGAAAGCCTGAAATCGAACGCTGATGACATCGCCACAACCATCGGATTCGCGCCTTGCCGCGCTCCGCGCCGCTCTCTACCGGGGCATACCGGCCTTTCTCGCGGGCTGCGCGTTTTTGGCGGCATGGGAACTCTATGTCGATCTTTCCGGCATCAAACCTTCCATCCTGCCGGCGCCTTCGCGCATTGTCATCCAGGGCTGGCTGAACCGTGAGGCGCTGATATCAAACACCTGGCCGACGCTGGGTGCGACACTCGGCGGTTTCGCGCTGTCGCTTGCCTTCGCCTTCGCCGCTTCGATCCTGATGGATTTCGTGTCTTTCATGCGCCGGGCATTGCTACCGATTTTCATCGCCAGCCAGACGCTGCCGCTGGTGGCGATCGCGCCCCTTGTCGTCCTCTGGTTCGGTTTCGGCCTGTTGCCGAAGATCCTGCTGGTGGCGCTCGTCACCTTCTTTCCGCTGTTGGTCGCCCTGCTGCAGGGCTATCAATCGACCGACCGCGACATCGCCGAATTGCTGAACTCGATGAAGGCGAGCCGCTGGCGGATTTTCCGCCTGGCGCGGCTTCCCTCCGCGCTGCCCTATTTCTTCGCCGGCCTCAGGATCTCGATCACCTATGCCGTCGTCGGCGCGATCTTTGCCGAATATGCCGGCGCCGCCCGCGGCCTCGGCATCTATATCCTCAACGCCAAGAACAATTTCCGCCCCGATCTCGTGCTTGCCGCCGTCGTTATCAGCGCCGCGCTCACACTCTGCCTCTTCGGGCTGACGCTATTGATCCAGCGCCTCGTCATGCCCTGGCAACGATCCCAGGAGTCGCGGCGATGAGCGATACGATGGTCGAACTGCGCAACATCTCGAAGTCCTTCGACGGCATGAAGGTGCTGGGCGATATTTCGCTCACTGTGGCAAACGGCGAGTTCGTTTCGATCGTCGGCCCGTCCGGCTCAGGAAAGTCGACGGTGCTCCGATTGCTGACACAGGCGCTTCGCCCCGATTCCGGCACCGTGCTTTTCAAGGACGCGCCGCTGGAACGGGCGCCGCATTCATTCGCCTTCATGCCGCAGCGCGATGCGCTGATGCCCTGGCGCCGGATCATCGACAATGCGGCACTTGGCCTCGAAGTGCGTGGCATGAGCCGCCGCGCTGCCCGCGCCACTGTGGCGCCACTGTTTGAGCGCTTCGGCCTTGCCGGTTTTGAACACCATTATCCATCCGAACTATCAGGCGGCATGCGCCAGCGCGCCGCCCTGCTGCGCACTGTCGTCCAGACCCAGGACATGCTGCTGCTCGACGAGCCGTTCGGCGCGCTCGACGCGCTGACGCGCACACAGATCCAGGAATGGCTGCAGAGCATGTGGACCGAACACCGCTGGACGGCGCTGCTGATCACCCACGACGTCCGCGAGGCCGTGTTCCTCTCCGACCGGATCTACGTGCTTTCGGCCCGCCCGGCGCGTATCATCCGCGAATTCCACGTTCCCCTGCCCCGTCCGAGAAGCCTTGCCGATCTCGGCTCGCCGGCGGCCCAGGCGATCGAAACCGAAATCCTGCAAACACTGCTTCATCCGCTCGAACAGGATGATTTTAGGCCGGTCGGCTTAAAATCTGAATCCTGTTCTACATTATAGAGTTAGAGCATGATGTCGTGAGAAAACCGCTCACACTTTTCGGCATCATGCTCTAGAGACCTGAGGAGGTCACCATGCTGCTTCTCACCCGTCGCCAGACGATCTTAGCCGCCATCGCCGCAAGCCTTGCCGGCCGCCCGGCCTTCGGCCAGTCAGCGCCCGCAAAGGTGCGCATGGCGCTCGATTGGACACCCAACACCAACCATATCGGCATCTATGTCGCCAAGGCGAGGGGCTTCTATACCGCCGCCGGCCTCGACGTCGAGATCCTTCCCTATGCCGACACCAGCGCCGGAACGCTGGTGTCGAACGGCGTCGCCGATTTCGGCATCAGCAGCGAGATCGAGGCCCTCATGCAGCGCGCCGCCGGCGGCGACGTGAAGATGGTCTACGGCGTCGTCCAGACCGAAACAGCGCGCCTTATCTACAAGGGCGGACGCGACGACATCAAAAGCCCTAGAGATCTCGACGGCAAGACCTATGGCGGCTTCGGCGGAACCTGGGAGAGCGCTTTGATCTCCGCGATGATCCGCAACGATGGCGGCAAAGGCGAGGTCAAGACCGTCACGCTCGGCACTTCCGCCTACGAGGCGCTGGACAATGGCTCGATCGATTTCACACTGGAGATCTACACCTGGGAAGGCATCGCCGCCGAGCTGGAAAAACGCAAGATCGGCCGCTTCCACTATGCCGACTATGGCGTTCCCGACGAACAGACGACGGTCATCGTCTCCAGCGACGCCTATCTCTCGGCAAATCAGGAAAATGCCCGCGCTTTCATTCAGGCAACGCGAAAGGGTTATGCCTATTCCGTCGATCATCCCGACGAAGCCTGCGAGCTGCTGATATCAGGAAGCAACGGCGCGCTGATGAACACGGAACTGGTGAAAGCTTCGCAGAAGGCATTGATCGACGGACACTTCCTGAAGTCCGAGGCCGGCGTAATCGGCACCCTCGACCCGGCCAAGGCCGATGCCATCGGCGGCTTCCTGGTCGCGAACGGCATCCTGGTCGACGCGAATGGCGCCGTACTCAAGGAGAAGCCGGACTTCTCCGCCTATTATACCAACGAACTGCTGGCCTGAGCCATTCCCGCCTTGCCCATCGCGGTTTTCCGCGGAAAAGCCCTTGGGCACTGCATAATTTCTTAAATCGGAATCGATATAAGAAAAAATTATGCAGTTATTCAAAGTGTTACAGTGCCACGCGTCTGAAAGGCGCGCGGCGCTGTAAGGCGAGGGACAAGATGCGCCAACAGGAGAGACTGGCCGGAGCGGACTTTCTGCGCGCGGCAGCCTGTCTGCTGGTGTTCGCCCACCATCTCGCGCTCCGGCTGGATATGCGCAGAATTCCCGACGAACTGGGACCCACCGCAAACATCCTCCGCTTCGGCAATTTCGGCGTTGCCATCTTCTTCGTGCTTAGCGGCTTTCTTCTTGCCCATCCCTTCTGGCGCGCGATCGACGACGGCAGCACCATGCCCAGCCTCCGCCATTACACAATCCGCAGGGCGGCACGCATCGCTCCGGGCTTCTGGGTGGCCGCAACCGTCAGCTTCACCCTCAGCCTGACGCTGCTTGCTCTGCCGCTGACGGCGGAGCTCGCCTTCCGCTATGTCTCCGGGCTACTGTTCATGAGCCAGTGGCATTGGCGCACATTCTTTCCCGTCGAAGCCGACGGGCCGCTCTGGTCCATTCCTTTCGAGGTCACCAGCTATGTGCTCCTGCCTCTCTGCTTTTTCCTGCTATTTCGTTTGCCCATCCTGAGGCAGCGTCCGTTGCTTGCCCGCTTTGCCTGGCTCTGCGTCATCACAGCTGTACTCTTGGCCCATGTGCTGATCCTCACCGTCTTTCCGCTCGACGATATCGGACGCGGCTGGCAATACGGCTTCCAAGGCGGGGCAAAGGAGTGGATGCCGCGATATAATCCGATCGGCTTCTTCGCCATCTTCGCATTGGGCGCGCTTGCCGCCGGCGTCGAAGTCATGCTCCCAAGAAGGCCCTCCGCCTGGTTCGATGCCGCAGCGCTGCTGGCCCTCGCTGTTTCCGGTTACCGTCTCGTCATATCGCCCGGCGGCTCCGCCGAAGCTTACGGCTGGCTCGAAATCCCCTATGGCTTCCCGGTCTTTCCGCTGGCGATCGCAACGGCGCTCGTTTCGCTCTGCCATTCGCAACGCCTCGGCAGGCTGCTCGACAACGCGCCTGTCCGCTACATCGCGAAAATCTCATTCGGCATCTATATCTGGCAGGAAATCATCCTGATATCGATCCAAAGGCTCGACCCGGGCTCATTCGGCGTTTCCTCGGAAATTGTCGTCACCGGCTGGCTGCAGTCTTGTGGATTGGCAGCCGCGCTCGTCCTTCTGGTCGCAAGTCTCAGCTATCATATGCTGGAAAAGCCTGCGATCGATGCCGGCAATCGCCTGACATCCCGCCAATCCAATCGGGCTACTCCTTTTAAAGTATAATTCTCCAGCAAGCTCAACTACTGGCATTATCTTTAAAAGGAAATACTCCCATTTTTGGTCTCATTCGGGTTAGCAATTTCTTATTTAGACCGATGACAAACGATACGAGAGCATGTATTTGTCTCTCTTCAGTTCAGTATCGCATCTAAACTTGTGGACCTTGCGTTATGAATGCTTTTACTTCGAAGACGAATTCACGCTTCGATCCGTCTCAGCGTCAGGACAAAACCAAGACCCTGGTTATCGCCAACTCCAACATTCGCCAGCCGGATAGCTTTTCCCTTGTCGAAAGAAAGATGATCGTGCGGCTGGGCACGAAGCGGATGTTCGATATCGTCGCCTCGGTCAGCGCCCTCATCGTGCTGGCGCCGTTTTTTCTGGCAATCGCTGTCTTCATCAAACTCGACGATGGCGGTCCGGTATTTTTCCGCCAGATCCGCTGGGGGCTCCACGGCCGGAAGATCACGGTGTTCAAGTTCCGCTCGATGCGCGCCGACGCTTGTGATCCGAGCGGCATTCAGCAGACCGTCAAGGGCGACAGCCGGATGACAGCTATCGGCGCGGTGCTTCGCAGGACCAACATCGACGAGCTGCCGCAGCTTTTCAACGTCCTGTTGGGCGAGATGTCGCTGGTCGGTCCGCGCTGCCATGCTGTCAATATGCGCGCAGCCGGTAGGCTCTACGAGGAGCTGGTGCCGGACTACCACCAACGCCACATCATGCGCCCGGGCATCACCGGCCTGGCGCAGACACGCGGCTGGCGCGGCCCGACGGCACGGCCATTGCAAGCGCGCGCCCGCATCGCCTGCGATATCTACTATGTCAGGCATTTCAGCCTGCTGCTCGACTTGAAGATTCTCTTGAAGACGCTCGTCATCGAGCTGCGTGGCGGCACCGGCTACTGAGACGGCTACGTCTTCCTTTGAAGCCGCCGATGGACATTGCCTGACCATTCCGAGGTATGAACCAACAAAAAAGGCGGCTGTTGTAGCCGCCTTTGATCGTTGCAGTCGATTGCGATCAATCCTGCTGGACGACGCCGCTCAGATGCGTCAGCTCCATGATGAAATGCTCGAGCTTCGACTTGTGCTCATGCAGCTCGGTATTCTCGAGTTCCGCGCGGGCGGCCTCGATGCGACGGGTCAACTCGTCCTTGTGAAGTTCCTCGACCGGAACAGCGGATTCGGCAAGCAATGTGCAGCCGGTCGGCAGGATATCGGCAAAACCGCCGAATACGACGTAATCCTGCTTCTTGCCGGAAGCCGAACGGACGCTTACTACACCAGGCTTGACCGTCGTCATTGTCGGCGCGTGGTGCGCCATGACAGTCATCTCGCCCTCGGTTGCGGGAATGACGACCTCAGTCACCATCTCCGACAGCAGCAGACGCTCCGGCGAAACGAGCTCAAAGTTGAAATTGTCAGCCATCAGTGACTTACCTTCTCGGCTATGGCTTTCGCATCTTGCAATTGGGTCCCGCAAAACGGGCAGTGCATTATCGCTTGGTCGAGATAACCGAGGCCTTCTTCGCTCTGGACAAGGCCCACCAC
Source organism: Rhizobium sp. NZLR1b (assembly GCF_019685155.1). Classification (NCBI taxonomy): domain Bacteria; kingdom Pseudomonadati; phylum Pseudomonadota; class Alphaproteobacteria; order Hyphomicrobiales; family Rhizobiaceae; genus Rhizobium; species Rhizobium sp. NZLR1b. Next base: position 369,459 of record NZ_JABDWC010000003.1, on the reverse strand, counting down.
CATCATCAGCACACCATTATCGGCGCGATAGACGGTCGGCGCTGCCGGCTCCGGAAGATCCGCCACGACCCCTTTCAGGGAGTCGCAGCAGAATATCTCGTCTAGCGCGTCGCTCATCAAACAGCTGCGAGCTTCTTGGCCTTTTCGATCGCTTCTTCCATCGAGCCGACCATGTAGAAGGCAGCTTCCGGCAGGTGATCGTATTCACCGTTGACCAGGCCCTTGAAGCCCTTGATCGTGTCTTCAAGAGCAACCAGCTTGCCCGGCGAGCCGGTGAAGACTTCGGCGACGAAGAACGGCTGCGACAGGAAACGCTCGATCTTGCGGGCGCGAGCAACAGCGATCTTGTCCTCTTCGGACAGTTCATCCATGCCAAGGATGGCGATGATGTCCTGCAGCGCCTTGTAACGCTGCAGCGTCGACTGAACCTTACGGGCGACGTCGTAATGCTCTTCGCCGACGACCAGCGGATCGAGCATGCGCGAGGTCGAGTCGAGCGGATCGACGGCCGGGTAGATGCCCTTTTCGGCGATCGAGCGCGACAGAACCGTCGTTGCGTCAAGGTGCGCGAACGAGGTTGCCGGCGCCGGGTCGGTCAAGTCGTCGGCCGGAACGTAGATGGCCTGGACCGAAGTGATCGAGCCGGTTGTCGTCGTAGTGATGCGCTCCTGCATCTGGCCCATGTCGGTGGCAAGCGTCGGCTGATAACCGACGGCCGACGGGATGCGGCCGAGCAGAGCCGACACTTCGGAACCTGCCTGGGTGAAGCGGAAGATGTTGTCGACGAAAAACAGAACGTCCTGGCCCTGGTCGCGGAAGTGCTCGGCGACCGTCAGGCCGGTCAGAGCGACGCGGGCGCGAGCGCCCGGCGGTTCGTTCATCTGGCCGTAAACCAGCGCGGCCTTCGAGCCTTCGCCGCCGCCATGCTTGTTGACGTTCGATTCGATCATTTCATGGTAAAGGTCGTTGCCTTCGCGGGTGCGTTCACCGACGCCCGCAAAAACTGAATAACCACCATGCGCCTTGGCGACGTTGTTGATCAGTTCCATGATCAACACGGTCTTGCCGACGCCGGCGCCGCCGAAGAGGCCGATCTTGCCGCCGCGTGCATAGGGGGCGAGAAGGTCGACGACCTTGATGCCGGTGACGAGGATCTGCGCTTCCGTCGACTGCTCGACATAGGACGGTGCATCCTGGTGGATGGCGCGCTTGTGCGCGGTGACCAGCGGACCAGCCTCGTCGACCGGTTCACCGATGACGTTCATGATACGACCGAGCGTCTCGTTGCCGACCGGAACCATGATCGGAGCACCAGTATCGCTGACTACCTGGCCGCGGACGAGACCTTCGCTTGAGTCCATCGCGATGGTACGGACTTCGTTTTCGCCAAGGTGCTGTGCAACTTCGAGAACCAGACGGACGCCGTTGTTGCTGGTTTCCAGCGCGTTCAGGATCTTCGGCAGTTCGCCTTCGAAAGCAACGTCGACGACGGCGCCGATAACCTGTGTGACTCTGCCGACAGAGCCGATCTTGGGGGTAGCTGCCTCAGCCATTTTCTGACCCTCTTTTCCTAGCCTCAGAGCGCTTCCGCGCCCGAAATGATTTCAATGAGTTCCTTGGTGATCTGCGCCTGACGCTGGCGGTTGTAGCTCAGCGTCAGTTTGTTGATCATCTCACCGGCATTACGCGTCGCATTGTCCATAGCGCTCATCTTCGCACCCATCTCGCCTGCGACATTCTCAAGGAGCGCGCGGAAGATCTGAACGGAGATGTTGCGCGGGATCAGATCTTCGAGGATCGATGCCGGATCCGGCTCATATTCGTAGACGGCGCCGGCATGCTCGGCATCTTCGTTCTGCGCCGCACCCGTCGAAGCCGGAATGAGCTGCTGCGCCGTCGGGATCTGACTGATCACCGACTTGAACTCGGAATAGAACAGCGTGCAAACGTCGAATTCGCCAGCTTCGTACATCTCGATGATGCGCTTGCCGAGCTGATCCGCATTCTCGAACCCAATGCGCTTGACGTCGCGCAATTCCTTGCGCTCGATGATCAACGAAGCATATTCGCGGCGAAGGATGTCGTAACCCTTCTTGCCGACGGTGAAGATCTTGACCGTCTTGCCCTCGGCAAGCAGCCTGCGCACATGATCGCGGGCAAAGCGCGCGATCTGCGAATTGAAGCCGCCGCACAGACCGCGTTCGGCCGTGCAGACCACCAGCAGATGAACCTGGTCCTTGCCGGTGCCGGTCATCAGCGTCGGTGCGCCGTCCGCATCGGTGACGGCCTTGGCGATGTTCGCCAGAACCGCACCCATGCGCTGCGAATAGGGCCGGGCGGCCTCGGCCGCCTCCTGCGCACGCCGAAGCTTCGCCGCGGCGACCATTTTCATCGCCTTGGTGATCTTCTGCGTCGCCTTGACGGAGGCGATCCGGTTTTTCAGATCCTTAAGTGAAGGCATCCGTGATCCGTCCTAACTTAGGGCCTGATTACGCGAAAGACTTTGCGAAGCTATCGAGAGCAGCGGTGAGCTTGCCCCTGGTATCGTCGCTGATTGCCTTTTCAGTGCGGATCGCGTCGAGGATGGCGGAGCCTTCCGAACGCAGATAAGAGAGGAAGCCCTGCTCGAATTTGCCGACCGAAGCGACTGGCAGCTTGTCGAGAAAGCCGTTGACGCCGGCAAAAATCACCGCGACCTGTTCTTCCGTCTTCAGCGGCGAGAACTGCGGCTGCTTCAGGAGTTCGGTCAGGCGCGCACCGCGGTTCAACAGGCGCTGCGTCGCAGCGTCGAGGTCCGAACCGAACTGGGCAAAGGCGGCCATTTCGCGATACTGGGCGAGTTCACCCTTGATCGAACCCGCAACCTGCTTCATCGCCTTGATCTGTGCGGCGGAACCAACGCGGGAAACCGACAGACCGACGTTCACCGCCGGGCGGATACCCTGGTAGAACAGGTCGGTTTCAAGGAAGATCTGGCCGTCGGTGATCGAGATCACGTTGGTCGGAATGAAGGCCGACACGTCGTTGCCCTGCGTTTCGATGACCGGAAGAGCGGTCAGCGAACCGGCGCCCTGGTCGTCGTTCATCTTCGCAGCGCGCTCGAGCAGGCGTGAGTGCAGGTAGAAAACGTCGCCCGGATAGGCTTCGCGGCCCGGCGGGCGGCGCAGCAGCAGCGACATCTGGCGGTAGGAAACGGCCTGCTTGGACAGGTCGTCGTAACCGATCAGCGCATGCATGCCGTTGTCGCGGAAATATTCGCCCATGGCGCAGCCGGCAAACGGAGCCAGATACTGCATCGGAGCCGGATCGGAAGCAGTCGCCGCGACGATGATCGAATACTTCAGCGCGCCGCGCTCTTCGAGCACCTTGACGAACTGAGCGACGGTCGAGCGCTTCTGGCCGATGGCGACGTAGACGCAGTAAAGCTTTTCGCCTTCCGGACCGTTGTCGTGAATGGCCTTCTGGTTGAGGAAGGCGTCGAGAAGGATCGCGGTCTTGCCGGTCTGACGGTCGCCGATAACCAGCTCGCGCTGGCCGCGGCCGACCGGGATCAGCGCGTCGATAGCCTTGAGGCCGGTCGACATCGGCTCATGAACCGACTTGCGCGGAATGATGCCGGGTGCCTTGATGTCGACACGCGAACGGCGCGTCGCATTGATCGGGCCTTTGCCGTCGATCGGGTTGCCAAGCGCGTCGACGACGCGGCCGAGCAGTTCCGGACCGACGGGAACGTCGACGATGGCGCCAGTCCGCTTGACGGTGTCGCCTTCTTTGATGTCACGGTCGGAGCCGAAGATGACGACGCCGACATTGTCGGATTCGAGGTTCAGCGCCATGCCGCGGATGCCGCCGGGGAACTCGACCATTTCACCGGCCTGGACATTGTCCAGACCGTAGACGCGGGCGATACCGTCACCGACGGAGAGAACCTGGCCGACTTCCGAGACTTCTGCCTCTTTGCCGAAATTTTTGATCTGGTCTTTGAGAATTGCGGAAATTTCCGCGGCGCGGATATCCATCAGCCAACCTCTTTCAATGCGAGCTTAAGAGTGGAGAGTTTGGTACGAAGAGACGTATCAATCTGGCGGGACCCGACCTTGACGATCAGACCACCAAGAATTGACGGATCAACCGTGACGGCAATCGTCACGTCTTTGCCGGTAACGCTCTTGAGTGCCACCTTCAATTCGGTTTCCTGCGCTTGCGAAAGCGCGTGTGCCGAGGTGACCTCGGCGGAGATTTCACCGCGATGGTTCGCGGCGATGATACGGAAGGCCTTGATCATGCCCGGCAGGGCAAACAGGCGGCGGTTGCGCGCCACGACCTTCAGGAAATTGGCGAAGAAGCCGCCGATTCCGGCCTTCTCGCTGATGGCGGTGATCGCCTTCAGCTGGTCCTCGGCAGAGAAAACCGGGCTTGCGACGAAACGCTTTAGGTCGGCGCTCTCATCCAGCATCGCCTGGAAACGGTCAAGATCGGCGGTGACGCTGTCGACAGCGCCCTGCTCGAGCGCCAGATCGAAAAGCGACGACGCATAGCGCTCGGCAACACCAGATGTAAGCTGGGACGTGTCTGCCACTGGCACAAATTTCCCTGATTTCAACCCAAAATCCGGCTCTCGGCGGGCGCCGAACCTATGATCTTGAATTCGTTTTGATTTCCCCCAGAAATCACAAGAGAAGCCTCTTGCTTCTTCCGAAATTCGGGGTCCGTCTAACATAGGATGTTCGGACTCGCAACACGCGTAACGCCCGAATACGCCTTTCACATGAATTTCTGTTGGCAAAATTGCGCAATGGCCTGAAAGCCGGCCGGGGAAGCCGCCGGCCGGCCGATAGATTCACGTCTGGGTGAAGCCGAAAACATAGAGCAGTGGCAGCGCCGCCAAAGCAATTTGCACAACCAGGAGTAAATAGTTGACGAGATTACTCCCCTTATCGGACAGGATCGATATGATCCGGGCAAAGGCCGCCATCGCAAAGGAGGCGCCGAGCGCCATGTAGATCCAGTTTTGGGCGAGCATGATCGCCGACAGGCCGAAGCCGAGATAAAAACCGCCCATCGAGCGTCCCTCGCCATATCCTTCCGGCCGCCCGTCCTGCGCCTGCAGGCCGAGAAGACGGAAAGTAGGGCCTGGCGCAAACATCATGATGAAGCCGGCGAGCGCCGTGAAAGCGGCTGAGCAGAACGCTAGCTGCTCGCCGAGTTCGGTCGGAAAATAGAATTCCATGCATCGCCCCAAATCACCCGGAAGAATTAGTGTTTTATGACATGGGCCGGAAAAGGAGGAAATGGCGGCGTTATGATTTATAGGAAACTTTGCGGATCAATATCGAGCTGCACCTGTACCGACCCGCGCTCCTTGGGCGATTGCGACAGCATCGCCCGCAAAAACCCCTGCATGTCCGAGTTGCGCCGGCCGTGCACCAGGAGGCGGAAGCGATGGCGGCCGCGCACCAGCGCCAGCGGCGCTTCGGCCGGGCCAAGCACCGAAATGCCTGAAACCTGCGGCGCCGCATTGCGCATGCCGCGCGCATGGTTTTCGGCATCATGGCGGGTCTCGGCCGAAACGATGATCGAGGCGAGCCTGCCGAAGGGCGGCAATATAGCGCGTTCGCGTTCGGTGATCTCGCGCTCATAGAAGGCGTCGGAATCGCCTGAGACAATCGCCTGCATGACAGGGTGCTGCGGCTGATAGGTCTGCAGCAGCCCATGGCTCTTGAGACCGGTGCGCCCGGCCCGGCCCGTCACCTGCGACAGAAGCTGAAAGGTGCGCTCGGCGGCGCGCGGGTCGCCATTGGCCAGGCCGAGATCGGCATCGATGATGCCGACCAGCGTCATCAGCGGAAAATTATGCCCCTTGGCGACGAGCTGGGTGCCGATGACGATATCGGCCTCCCCCTTGGCGATCGCCTCCAGCTCCAGCCGCAGCCGCTTGACCCCGCCCACGATATCCGAGGAGAGGACGATCGTTCGCGCCTCCGGGAAATGCCGTTCCACCTCCTCGGCAATGCGCTCGACGCCTGGCCCGCAGGCAACAAGATGGTCGAGCGTGCCGCATTCCGGGCACGCCTCCGGCGTGCGCTCGGCATGGCCGCATTGATGGCATTGCAGCTGCTTTCGGAAGCGATGCTCGACCAGCCAGCTCGAACATTGCGGGCATTGGAAGCGATGGCCGCAGACCCGGCAGAGCGTCAGCGGCGCATAACCGCGCCGGTTGAGAAAGAGCAGCGCCTGTTGGCGTTTCTCCACCGTCTTGCCGATCGCCCGGATCAGCACCGGCGACAGGAAGCCGCCGCGTTCCGGCGCGTGCCGGCGCATGTCGACCAGATGCAGGTCCGGCAGCGCCGCATCGCCGAAACGCGTCGGCAGGTGGACGGTGCTGTAGCGCCCGCTCTGCCCATTGACCTGGCTTTCGACCGACGGCGTCGCCGACACCAGAATGACGGGAAAATCGCCGATCCGGCCGCGCACCACAGCCATATCGCGGGCATTGTAGAAGACGCGGTCCTCCTGCTTGTAGGCAGGATCGTGCTCCTCGTCGACGATGATCAGACCGAGATCCTCGAACGGCAGGAACAGCGCCGAGCGGGCGCCGGCGACGACGCGCACCTCGCCGGTCACCGCCTGGCGCCAGACCTTTTCGCGCATGCGCGGCGCAAGATCGGAATGCCATTCGGCTGGTTTCGCCCCGAAGCGATCCTGGAAACGCTCCATGAAACTTGCCGTCAGCGCGATCTCCGGCAGCAGAATCAGCACCTGCTTGCCGCGTTTCAGCGTTTCGGCAATCGCCTCGAAATAGACCTCGGTCTTGCCGGAGCCGGTCACCCCGTCGATCAGCGACACCGAGAATTCGCCCTTGCGGACGTCGGAAACGATCTCCTCGGCTGCCGCCTTCTGCGGCCCTTCGAGGCGTGCGGCGGCAAAATCCGGATCCGGCATCGCCACCACCGGCGGCGGCGGCAAAAATATCGTATCGAATATGCCAAGCGTGATCAGCCCGTCGACGACGCTGGTCGACACACCCGCCGCATGCGCAAGGCCGCTGCGGGTCCAGGACAAGCCGTCGGAGGCCGTGTCGAGCACCCGGGCGCGCGCCGGCGTCATCCGCTCCGGTTCGCCGCCGACGAGATTCAACCCCTCCACCATCGGCTCCGGCTCGAAGGCATTTGGCGCCCTGAGCGCCATGCGGGCGACGAGGCCGGGCGGCGAGAGCGTATAGGTCGCGACCCAATCGATGAATTCCCGCATCTCCCGAGAAAGCGGCGGGCAGTCGAAGACATGGCTGATCGGCCGGAGCTTCTTCGGATCGACCCCATCCTCGCCGCCGTCCCAGACGACGCCGATGACCTGCCGCGACCCGAGCGGCACCTGCACGACCGAGCCGGGCTCGACCGCCATGCCATCAGGCACCGAATAAGAATAGGGTTTTGGCGCCGGCATCGGCACCAGCACGGGAACCGTTCGGTTCGCGGGCGGTGCCCCGAAAAGCGCGCCAAAGAGATCGGACGAATCTGTGCTCATCGGGCGAGACCATGCCCGCAAATCGATGCAATTGGAACCGCAAAGACGGGACGCACATCGGGCGCAGAATCCGGCGCAGGAAGATTCCGCGCGATCGCCCGTTCCCATACGGAAAGCTTGCTGGACGAGCGATTGGCCGCATACATTGCCGAAAAGATCTTTGTTCGAAATGCCGAAGCGCTGTTCTTCGGCCGTTGAATTGGAGAGCACCAATGGCCAGACTGACCGAAGATGCCAAGGGCGTCTACGTGATCGCCGTAACCCCGTTCACCGATGACGGCGCGCTCGATCTCGCCAGTATCGACAGCATGGTCGATTTCTACGAGGGCGCCGGCGTCACCGGCCTGACGGTGCTTGGGCAACTCGGCGAGGCCCCGAAGCTGACCGCGGAGGAATCGCGGACCGTGGTCGAGCGTGTGCTGAAGCGCCTCGACGGACGTCTTCCCGTCGTCGTCGGAGTTTCGGCGCCGGGGCTTGCTCCGATGCGCGAACTTGCCGAAGCCGTCATCGGCAAGGGTGCTGCCGGCGTCATGGTCGCGCCGCCCTGGACCGTCAAGACCGACGACCAGGCTTTCGCCTTCTACCAATCGGTCGGTGAAGTCCTGGGCGATACGCCCTTCGTGCTGCAGGATTATCCGCTCACCACCAACGTGACGATCGCGCCCAAGGTTATCGAGCGCATCGTCAATGAGGTGCCGAATTGCGTCATGCTCAAGCACGAGGATTGGCCGGGCCTTTCAAAAATCACCGCGCTTCGCGCCGCCAGCGACAAGGGCACCATGCGGCGCATCTCCATCCTTTGCGGCAATGGCGGACTTTTCCTGCCCGAAGAGATGGGCCGCGGCGCCGATGGCGCGATGACCGGCTTTTGTTATCCTGAGATGATGGTTGGCGTCGTCGGGGCCTATGCGGCCGGTAACCTCGATCGTGCCCATGCGATTTTCGATGCCTATCTGCCGCTCGCCCGCTACGAACAACAGCAGGGCATCGGCCTTGCCTCGCGCAAATATGTGCTCGCCAAGCGCGGCGTGATCAAATCCGCCACCCTGCGCAAGCCGGGCGCCAAGCTCTCGGCGCTCGATGTTGCCGATGTCGAGCGGTTGCTGGCGCGTCAGGCCATCCGCCTCAAGGAGATCGGTGCGTGAGGCTTAAAACGTGAAGAATCAGCCCGAAACATCATGAGGCCGACCGGAGGGAATGTGGGGGAGGATTTCGAGACAATGTGTATCGCCGTCCCGCTCGTAGAGCTGAAATCCAAGCGCCTGCCAAAATTTGGCCGCGTCGGCATTTCCCGCATGAACGGTGACGATACTGCAGAAGGCCCGCGCATGATCCAGCAGAGCCAGGGCCAGCATCCGCCCGATGCCATGCCGGCGTATCTCTGGACGGATGTAAAAACGTCGCATTCGCAACGCTCCGGATAGGGTGGGTTCGATGGTCAGGCCTCCGATACCGGCGAGCGCCTTCCCGACATAGGCGCCGAGCAGCCTTTCGCCGTCACGCTCGAATCTGAGGTCTCCAGCCGACCATCCGGCGATAACGCGGCTGATATGGAGATGGCCCTCTTGCCGGGCCTCGCTTTCGAGGTCTGCGATCTCCCGCGGCAATCGATCGCGGATCACGCGGATATCGACCGTCATGGCAAAGCCGATGGATTTAAAGTCCTTTGTTTTATGCATGTCGTCATCCCGGAACCGCAGCACACTTCCGGACGACATGCATTAGAGTGCAGGAACGGAAAGCTTGCGAGGCATCGCCGCAGCCGGCGGGCCGACCGGCATGAAAGTCGCGTCGCCATTGGCTGCCATGTCGTGCACCGTATGCTTCTCCAGCGCCTTCGTCACGTCGTTGAGGTCGCCGTCCAGATGTTCGGCCGGAATGAGATTGCCGATGACGAAATCGAAGCGATCGCCGCGTTTGTTCAACAGTTCGTGGAACACCGTCATGTCGCGAAGCTCCGTCGACCATTTCGCCAGCCAGTAGAACAGGCCGGAATTACGCGCCGTCATATGGACGGGAAGGATCGGCAGATTGTATTTGCGCGCCAGCCCGACGGCCGAGGTTTTCCATGGACGTTCGTTGAGCCGGCCGTTCGCCCAGTAGGCGATGCGGCCTGACGGGAAGAGCACCGTCGCCTTGCCTTGCCGCATAGCGTGATTGGTCAACTGCAGCGTTTCGCGTGCCTTGAGCTTGCTCTTGTACTCCTCCCGCCATTCGACGGGGATGATCATCTCGGCAAACCGCGGATTGACGCGGATGGCATCGCGATTGGCGAAAAACATCATATCCGGCCGACGCGCTTTCAGCAGATCGAACACGGCGACACCATCGGCGATGCCTGTGGGATGGTTGCTGACGAGGATGAAGCCACCGGTATCGGGGATGCGTTCGCCATTGGTGATGCCGATATCGAGTTTCAGCACGTCGCTCAGATATTCGAACGACTGGAAGCCCGGCATCTTGGCGACGGCATTGGCGAATTCGATCGCCTTGTTGTAGCGCAGCAGCGTGTAGAGAAACGGCCGCATAACCGGCCAGAGCGGATTCTTCACGATCCTCTGGCCGCGTTCGGCAATCAGCCTATCGACGATATGACCGGGTTTTCCCTGTGAAACGAGAGCGATCGCTTCCGCGAGCTGTCCGAAAGCCGTCATGGAATCGCGCCGTGCCATGAAAGATCCTGTCTATGGGTATAAAGCTATCGCAGTAAAATATGATCTAGGGATGACAAGGGTTTGGCCGGCATTAGCAATTCCATAACCGTTCCTGCTCCAAATTGGCGGACTTGAAGGCAAATTCAAGGCCAGCGATGTGAATGAACTGCTTGTTATCGCCGATTCGCGCCTGATGGCGGAACGGGCCGCGTGGCTCGAAAACCTCGCCAGCGAGCGCCGTCTTTCCGAGCACACGCTCGATGCCTATGAGCGCGACACCCGCCAGTTCCTAACCTTCCTGACCGGCCACCTCGCCGGCCCGGCGACGCTTGGCGATATAAGGGAATTGCGCCCCGCCGATTTCCGCGCCTTTCTCGCAGCCAGGCGCAAGCAGGGCTCCGGGGCCCGCTCGCTCGGCCGCAATCTTGCCGGCCTTCGTTCGCTGCTGCGCCACTTGGAAAAGAAGGGTCTGGTCAATGCCGCCGGCGCCAGCGCGATACGCTCGCCGAAACAGCCGAAATCGCTGCCCAAGCCGCTGTCGGACACGCAGGCGATCACCGTCGTCAGCAATGAAGCCCAGCTCCATGACGAACCCTGGATCGCCGCGCGCGATGCGGCTGTCATGACGCTGCTCTACGGCTGCGGCCTACGCATCTCCGAAGCGCTGGGTCTCGTTCCCTCCGACCTGCAAAAGGGCGCCACAGCGCTGCGCATCACCGGCAAGGGCAACAAGACGCGGCTGGTGCCGCTGCTGTCGGTGGTTTTCGACGCCGTCGAGAAATACCGCACGCTCTGCCCCTATCACCTCGAACCCGGCGAGCCCCTTTTTCGCGGCGCCCGCGGCGGCAAGCTGCAGCCGGCGATCATCCAGCGCGCCATGCAGAAGATGCGCAGTGCCTTCGGCCTGCCGGAGACCGCGACACCCCATGCGTTGCGCCATTCCTTCGCCACCCACCTGCTTGCTGGCGGCGGCGATCTGCGCACCATCCAGGAACTGCTCGGCCACGCCAGCCTTTCCACAACGCAGGTCTATACCGGCGTCGATGCGTCGCGGCTGCTCGAGGTGTATGATCGGGCGCACCCGCGCGCTTAGAACCTTTTCTGGTCAGATTGAAAATTCTGCCGGAGCAAGAACGACTCTAAGCTTTCGTTAACGCATTCTCTTAAAGGAATATGCGCAAGCCGGGCGTAGAGCATGAAACCACAAGGCATGTGACCGGAACATCATCATGACGACATCGATCGGCCGCCGGACTTTTCTCGCAGCACCCGGCAATCTGCTGCTCTGGCTGATTGCCGCCTTTCACATGCTGCTTCTTGCGGCCCTGTTTGTGGCCTTTCTGGCTGCGCGACCGGCTGCGGCCGAAGAGGCGGCCTGCACCGGCCGCAATCTGATGGTCGAGCTGCAGCAGAACGACCCCGCCCGCTATGCCGAGGCGCTGAAGGAAGCCGACGCAACCCCGAACGGCAAGGGCATCTTCTGGAAGATCGAGAAGCCGGGGCTTGCGCCGTCATGGCTGCTCGGCAGCATGCACGTCACCGATCCGCGTGTTCTGGTCCTGCCGCCGCGCGCCCAGGCAGCCCACGACGCCGCCGACACGATCATCATCGAATCCGACGAGATCCTCGACGAAAGGAAGGCGACCGCCGCCCTGCTCGCAAGGCCGGAGCTGACGATGTTCACCGACGGCACGACGATCGACAAGCTGCTCTCCCCCGAGGACTACAAGCGCCTCGAAGCCGGTTTGAAGCAGCGCGGGATTCCGCTCAGTGCCGTTTCCCGCATGCGGCCTTGGATGATTTCGAGCGCCGTTGCCCTGCCGGCCTGCGAGATCGCCCGCAAGGCGAAAGGCGTGCAGTTCCTCGACCAGAAGATTGCCACCGACGCGGTTGCCGAAGGCAAGCAGGTGAAGGGGCTGGAAACCCTTGCCGAACAGATCCAGGCCATGGCCGACCTGCCGGTCGAATTCCATCTGAAGTCGCTGATCGAGACGCTGGAGCTCGGCGACAAGATGAGCGATGTCGTGGAAACAATTACCGACCTCTATCTCTCCGGCGAGATCGGCATGACCATGCCGATGCTGAAGACCGTGACGCCGAAGAAGGAAGGCGAAGATGACGACTATGCCGCCTTCGAACAGCGCGTCATCCTCGACCGCAACAAGGTGATGGCCGAGCGCGCCGCCCCGATCCTCGACGGCGGCAACGTCTTCATGGCGGTCGGCGCCCTGCACCTGCCCGGCAAGGCCGGCGTCATCGAACTGCTGCGCCGGCAGGGCTTCACGGTCAGTGCGGTGAACTGAACCAGCAATCAGCCGAACGTCATGCGGCGCAGCACATTGGTTTTCCAATAGAAATGATGGACGAGCGCGCCGGCGACATGCGCCGCGATCAGCGCCCAGAGAATGATCTTCAGGATATCCGCGTGGAGCGAACCGGCGGGATTGATGCCGAAATAGTAGGCGGCGATGCCCGTAAGCGGCATGGCGAAGATCAGGATATAGAGACCGGCATGGGCAAGCCGCGCGGCAAGACGGAAGATCGCCGGTTCCTTGGCGGCCTCGGCCGGCACGCCTTTGGTAACACGCAGCCCGAGCCGGACGATCGCAAGCAGCAGGATGGCGATGCCGACATAAGCATGGATATTCGCCGACGAAACCTGCTCCGGCGTCGGCACCTGCCCCCTGCGCATCAGCCGATGCCAGACATTCATGCCGTCGGGAAACAGCAGATTGAAGAAGATCAGCAGCGCCACCGTCCAATGAAGGAAGCGCTGGCTGAGACTGTAAGCCATGATGGACGGCTGCTGCATTTTCTCGACCTTCGTCAGATGTTGATCTCAGCGATTCTCAACAACCAGACTAGAGCATGATGCCGAAAAGTGTGCGCGGTTTTCGGACAACGTCATGCTCTAACTCTTTAATTTAGAACAGGATGATTCCAGGCCAACCGGGCCTAAAATCATCCTGTTATAGGGTAATCCATTGGCTAGGTTGTTCCCAAGCGGTTTGTCTTGCGCCACTCTTCGTACTCTCCGCGGGCATCGTCATGCAGCGGATAGTAGCGCTGCAACGACCCGCCTTCCATAAGCTTCACTCGCGAGAACTCCTCCCAATCGTGATGCTTTTGCGATTCTTCGATGACCTTCGAGGCCATTGCGACCGGAAGCATCACCACACCGTCATCGTCGGCGACGATGATGTCTCCGGGGATTACCGTGACACCGCCGCAGGCAATCGGGACGTTGACGGCGTTGGGATAGATGCCGGTCTGCACATGATAGTTGGGTGTCCAGCCGCGCAGCCATAAAGGCAGATCCAGCTTCTCGACATTGGGCCGATCGCGCATGCAGCCATCGATCACGATGCCAGCGCCGCCTCTGCCTTTGAAATAGGTCGACATCATATCGCCGAAGACGCCAGAACTCATGTCGCCGCGCGCATCGACGACGACCACATCGCCCTCCTGCACGTGATAAAGCACATGGCGGTGCAACTGCGTCTCCGGACCTGCATACTCTCCCTCGTTAAAAAGGTCCGGCCGCTGCGGCAGGAATTGAAGCGTCAGGGCGGGCCCGACGATCGACTTCCCGTGATTCTGCGCCACGGGACCGACCATGTGCGGATTGCGGAAGCCCATGTGGCCAAGCGTGCCGGCAACGGTCGCGGCGCCGATTTCTTTCAGTGCGTCGATCAACTCTTTGGGCGGTCGCGTAATGTCGGGCGTATGTGTCATTTTGTGCTCCGGTGGATGAAACTACCAGTTGGTGACAGAACCGTCGCGGCGCTTCAGGTGAGGCGCTTCCCAGAAACGAAAGCTCTCCGCCTTGACCGCCTCTTCGTTGACCTCGACGCCGAGCCCCGGCAGATCGTTGACCGGATAGTCGGGACCGTCGAGCCGTGGTTGCACGGGGAAGAAGTCGGAATTATCGAAGCCCAGCTTCGCTTCGGGCGCCCTGGTCTCGAGCCAAGCGAAATTCGGTACCGCGGCGGCGAGATGGATGGTCGCGGCCGTGCAGACGGGGCCGAGGGGATTGTGCGGCATCAGGTCCACATAGTGCGCCTCGCTCCAACCAGCGACCTTCATCGCTTCGGTGAGCCCGCCAACATTGCAAACATCGAGCCGGTTGAATTGATGTATGCCACGCTCGATGTAGGGCAGGAATTGCCACTTGCTGGCAAATTCCTCGCCGATGGCGAACGGGATGTCGGTCATCGTGCGCAGGGATTCGTAGGCCTCGGGTGTCTCGTCTCGTATCGGCTCCTCAAGGAAATCAAGCACGCCACGGCCGAGCTTGTTACAGAAGCTCGCCGCTTCTGCCACCGACAGCCGATGATGGTAATCGATGCCGAGGACGACCTCGTCGCCCAGTGCCTGGCGCGCCTTGTTTAGCATAGCTGCGGTAGCGCCGATCGACTCCCGCGGCTCAAAGACGTCCTTGCTGTTTTGCCCGATGGGGAAGAAGCGGATCGCCTGCCACCCTTGTGCGCGTAGTTCGCGGGCTCGCTCGATGGCAACATCGCCCTCGGCCTCGTCACCGGTCGAGGCGAAGGTCGGAATGCGGTCGCGCTGTTTACCGCCCAGCAATTCGTAGGCCGGCACCCCCAGCGCCTTGCCCTTGATGTCGTGAAGGGCAATGTCGATGGCTGAAATCGCCGCCTGCAGAACGCGCCCTCCTTCGAAGTATTGGCTGCGATAAACTTCTTGCCAGATCCGACCAATCTGCATCGGGTCGCGGCCGATGAGAAACTCGCGATAGTGCTCGATCGCGCCGGCCACGGCCTTCTCGCGACCGCTCAAGCCGCTCTCGCCCCAGCCGAAGATGCCGTTGTCGGTCTCGACCTTGACCAGCATCTGGTTGCGCGTTCCTACCCATACTGGATAGGGCTTGATCGCCGTGATTTTAAGCTTCGTAGTCATCAACGCCCTCGTTTCACACACATCGGCTTGGTCTCAGTTGGCCTTGAGGGCCATTTCTGTTTCGCCGTCGAACAAATGCATCCGCTCTTGATCGAACTCGAGCCAAATCTGTTCGTCGGGCGCGACGGCAATGGTCGGCGGCACGCTGACATTGACGATGGCGCCGGACAGCAACGCCTGTACGAAGGTGACGTCCCCGGTCGGCTCCACCGTGTAGGCCTTTGCCGGGATGCTTCCAGGCATCGCACTCTTGTGCAGCTTGATCGTCGAGTGACGTGCGCCGAGGACGACTTTCTTGGTGGTTGCCCTGGCGACCTTCTGGGCGTTGTTTGGCGAGAGTTCGAGGCACCAGCCCTCCGCGCTGGTCAACACGGTGTTGCCGCTTGCCGTTGATGCTTCCAGCGGAACAAGGCTCATCGCCGGGCTGCCGACGAAGCTGGCGACGAACATGTTCACCGGATGGGCAAAGACCTGCGCCGGTGAATCGTATTGCTGCAGGTAGCCGCCATTCATCACCGCCATCCTGTCGGCCATCGTGACCGCTTCGAGCTGGTCGTGCGTCACGTAGATGATCGTTGCTTTGAGGTCCTGGTGGAAACGCTTGATCTCCGACCGCATCTGCACGCGCAGCTTTGCGTCGAGGTTGGAGAGTGGTTCATCCATCAGGAATACCGCTGGATCGCGAACGAGGGCACGGCCCAGCGCCACGCGCTGCTGTTGCCCGCCCGAAAGTTCGCGTGGCTTGCGCTCGAGCAGCTGCGTCATATCGAGCACGCGCGCTGCTTCCTTGACCCTCTTGTCGATCTCGTCCCTTGGCAGTTTGCGCATCTGCAACGGGAACGCCAGATTTTTGTAGACCGATTTCTGCGGATAGAGCGCGTAGTTCTGGAACACCATTGCGATGTCCCGGTCCTTGGGGTCGAGGTCGTTGACCACCCGGTCGCCGATGACGATGTCGCCGGATGTGATGGGGATGAGCCCTGCCACAAGATTGAGTGTGGTGGTCTTGCCGCAGCCTGAAGGGCCGACGAGCGCAACGAATTCGCCGTCGTTGACCGTCAGCGAAACATTGTTGACAGCTTTGAAGCTGCCATAGGTCTTGACCAGATCTTTGAGGACCACGTGGGCCACCGGCAACTCCCCTAGTGCTTGACTGCGCCTTCCGTGAGGGCGCGTACGAAGTATCGTTGCAGGACAAGGAACAGGACCACGACGGGCACGCTCATCATGAAGCTGGCCGCCATCAGACCCGGAAAGTCCGTTGTATTTTCCGAGAAGAAGCGCTGAATGCCGACCGGCAGCGTCAACTGATCGTTCTTGGAGAGGAAGGTGTAGGCGTAGATGTACTCGTTCCACGCGCCAATGAAGGAATAGATCGCCGTGGCGATAATTCCTGGCGCCGAGAGCGGCATCACGATCAGGAAAAAGGCCTGGAACCGCGTTGCCCCGTCGATGCGCGCCGCCTGCTCGAGTTGCACCGGGATATTGTCGTAGAAGCCCTTGAGGAGCCAGATTGCCAGCGGCAGGCCGAATGTGAGGTAGGTGAGGACGAGCGACCCATGCGTGTTCACCAGCCCGATCGCGCGCATCAGGATGAAGAGCGGCACGAGAAAGATCACTGCCGGGAACATGTTCCGAAGCAAGACGGCGAAGAACAGAAAGTTCCGGCCCGGGAAGGTGAAGCGTGAAAACGCGTAGGCCGCAGGAACTGCCACGATCACCGAAAGGATGGTCGTGGCGGTGGAGACGAAAAGGCTGTTCCAAAAGAAGCGCAGGAAGTCCTGGCCGACGCTGTTTTGCGGATCGAGCAGCTTTTGGTAGCTGGCGAGGGTGGGGTGGTCTGGCCACCATTGCGGCGGGAATTGCATGGCCGCGAAGCCGGACTTGATCGAGGTGATCAGCATCCAGATCATCGGTAATGCGGTGTAAAGCAGCATGAACACAAGGAAGATGCGTCCGCCCCACCGCCATCCATCGATGCGCATACGGCGACGCGCCCGGCCTCGATGAGCAGTCTCGGCAATCGTGCTCATCAACTCCCGTCCTTTTGCTCGTTGCCGCTCAGCGCACGGACGTAGAAGTAGCCGAGCGACATCAGGATCAGGAACAGCAGCACCGAATAGGCCGATGCCACTCCCCAGCGCTGGCGGCCGAAGGCGAGTTCATAAATATGGGTGATCCAGATATGCGATGCATTCGACGGCCCGCCGCCGGTCATGATCCAGGGGATGATGAAAGAATTGAAGTTGGCCACTGCCAGCAGAAGGATCGTCACAGTCGAGACGTTTCTCAAGTGCGGGAAGGTGACGTGCCAGAACCGCTGCCATGCATTGGCTCCGTCGACTTTTGCGGCGCGTAGCAACTGGTCGGGAACCGTCTGCAGGCCAGCCATCATCATGATCATGGCAAAGGGAAACTCTCGCCAGATATTGACGACGATCAGCGAGGGCAGCACCGTGCTGACGCTGTCGATGAAATTCGGCGGCCGGTCGGCCAATCCGAGGCCGACCAGCACCGCCCCAATGATCCCAAAGTCCGAATGGTAGATCCACTTCCAGATATAGGACGCGGCGACCGCGCTGATGACCCAGGGAATGATCAGGACGGCGCGCAGGATGCCACGGCCGACAAAGTCACGATGGAGCGCCAGGGCGCTGGCAAACCCCAGGACAAATGAGATGAAAGTGGATCCCAGTGTCCAGATAAGAGTGTTCGAGGTGACCTTCCAGAACACCGGACTTGTGAGGATGGAGATGTAGTTGTCGAGGCCGATGAAAATCTTGTCCCGCAGCTGCAGGCCAGGCGGTGTGTTGAAGAACGACAGTTCGATCGTGTAGTAGATAGGGTAGGCTATGACGATGAGCATCACGGCGATCGCAGGAAGCACGTACGCGTAGTCAGCGCGATGCTGCCAAATCTTTCGCAGCACGCCGGACCTATCGAGTTGCGGTCTTCGTCGAGCCTCGGCCTTGCCAGTCAAGATCGTCACAGTGCCGCGCCCTTATTCTTCGGAGCAAACCGGCTGCAATCGAGGCGCAGCCGGTCAGATCGTCTGGCTTGGACTAGAGTCCGCCGTCCATCAGGTCTTTTACCTTCTTGGCTGCGTCATCAGCCGCTTGGTCGACGGTCATGGCTCCGGTCAGGGCATTCTGCAGCATGTCCGGGACGATGATGTTCATGATCTCGGGGGACTGTGGCAGCGCCGGGAACGGGATGCCGTATGGAAGCATCGAGGTCGTGACATCAAGGAACTTGATACTATCAAGACGTTCCTTCATCCATTTGGTCTTGAAGCCGTTAAGGTTTCCCGGGTTCGAGCCGGCATAGGCCATCTTCAGCGACCATTCGGGGCTCGTCCACATGCAGATGATAGCCTTTGCAGCCGCCTCGTCTACCTTGCCGCCCTCGACATATTCGGGCTTCAGGATGTGAATGTTGGAGCCGCCAAACACGACGGCACGCTTGCCGTCGGGGCCAGTCGGAATCAGGCCGTAGCGCATGTTGTCGATTACGGTCTGCGCCTTGTCCTTGTCGGTATCCGTCGCCTTTTTCTGCAGGTCGAGCATGACGTTGTAGTCGGACGGGTGCGAGATCATCATGCCGAGCTGGCCAGCGAGGAAGAGCGGCTGGTTGTCGGCCTGCTGGTTGGTGAGCGCCGAAACCGGAACCGACTTGTCGCGAACATACATATCGTAGGAGGCTTGCAATGCCGCCTTGCTCTGCGGACTGTTGAGTTCGACCTCCTTATAGGTCGGGTTGGCGGTAGCTTCGTCGAAGACGCCACCACCATAGGCCCATAGCTGCGGCATGAAACGGTACGGCGTATTGCCGGCATTCTTGCGAGCCACGAGACCGTAACCGGCAATGCCGAGCTTGTCGTGGATCTGTTTGGAATCCTTGACGACGTCGTCCCAGGTTGCCGGAGCCTTATCCGGATCGAGGCCTGCACGCTTGAAGATGTCGGCGTTCCAGATGAACGCCATCGTCTCGTTGTTGGTGGGAATGCCGTAAGTCACCCCCTCCCAGGTTACAGCCTTCATTGCGCCCGGCCAGAAATCCTCGGTCGAATACCCTACATCCTCGGGTTTGAGCGGCTGCAAATAGCCCTTTGAGGCGAACTCGGTGCCGCCCAGGATTTGCAGGCGGACCGCCATGGGCGCAGCATTGCCAAGGAGCGCGGTCCGGAACTTGTCCAGCAGGTCATTATAGGTGAGGGCTTGTTCCTCAAGCTCGATGTTTGGATAGGTTTTGCGGAAGGTCTCGAAGAACTCCTTGTAATACTGGCGCAGGAGGTCGGGGTCGCCCTCGAACACGCCCTGATACCAGAAAGTCAGTCGCCCCTTATAGTCGAGCGGAGTGACCTTGGCGCAATCGGCCGCCGTGTCAAAATCCTGTGTGCCAGCAATCGAACGCACATATTGCGGCGACCACTTGCTCAAGTCGACCGACGCTCCGAGCGCCGACGCGGACATCAACGACATCATCAAAGCAGTGGAAACAGTGCCGCGCAGGACGGCACCACCGAATGAAATCCTCGACATAGGTATCCTCCAGGTTCTCCCATGCCGCTCTGCATCGAGGCGAGCGGTCTTTGCTCATTGGCTGCGGGTCGTTTTCAGCCAATGTATCTCTTTGGACAGATCATACGTTTTCAGATCGAAGATTGCCTGTCAACTGGAGAAATCGTACATTGTTTAGATAATCGTCGCGTGATATCGAAGCAATATATGTATTGATGGGGACAGCTTTGGCCGAAACAAGCGATTTTAAAGCGCAGCCACCCGAGGGGATCGACGCTATCGGGGCCTCCAGCGAGGGCGCCTCGCTTTATCAGTTGATCAGGGACGACATTATTGAAGGGCGGCTCGCTGCCAACGAACGGCTTGTCGTCACCGATCTCGCCCGGCGCCACGGCACCTCGACCAACCCGGTGCGAGAGGCTCTGCAACTATTGCGCGGGGAGGGCTTCGTCACCCTCGTTCCCAACCGCGGGGCGCGCGTCCGGCCCATAGATCAGGATTTTGTTCGGGACATCTACGAAATAGGAGTCTTGATCGAGCCGGCACTGACGCGATGGTTCGTGAATATGGCCACCGTCGAGGACATTGCTGAACTCGAACGCATCCAGGGCTTGATCGAAGAGAACAACTTCGCCGACACGTTCAGGCACAGCGAGCTGGACACCGCCTTTCACACCGTAATGTACCAAAGGCACTACAACCGCCATGCCGCCGAGCTTTGGTGGAAGCATCGCGAAGTGCTTCGAGCCGTGAGCCGGCGTTTCAACTTCACGCTCGCCCGGCGTGCCGCGATCCTTAGCGAGCATCGCGAGCTCATCGCGCATGTAAAAGCGGGAAATGCGAACGAGGCAGGCGAACTCATCGCACGCCATGTCGAGGGCTCCGGCCGGCACATCCTCGAACACATGCGTGCGCGAAACGCCGCTCGGGCAGGATAGAGGCCTCGAATATCGTTATCCCGACCACTTCAGATAAAGGCAGTTGAGATGAAAATCACCAGCGTTCGGCCGTGGCTGATCAAGTCCGATGCTTCTTATTGGGGAGAGTATCTGTTCGTCGAAGTGACGACCGACGAGGGGGTGAGCGGCTGGGGAGAAATCACCACCACGACAAGGCTCGCTAATCGCGCCCTCTGCACGATCCTGCGGCAGATCGGTGCCGCTGTGACAGGCGAGGACCCGGCGCGTATTGAGTATCTGTGGCACAAGATATTCCGCAGCTTCACCTACATGGGCAGTCGGGGTGCCGCAGTCGAATGCGTGAGCGCCATCGACATAGCCCTCTGGGATATCCGAGGCAAAGTCCTCGGTAAGCCGATTTACGAACTGTTGGGTGGACCGGTACGCGATGAAATTGCGCTCTACACCCATCCCAACCAGGCCAAATTTACCAGCAACGAGGCTGTGGTCCGCGAAATTCGAGACATTGTCGAGTCCGGCCACACGGCGCTCAAGTTCGATCCTTTCCCCCACCAAGGCCGCACCGCCGATGGACAGTTTCGCGAACAGCGGGACGGCTACCTCGATGGCAGCATGACCCGCAAAGATGAGCGCGAAGCCGCCGAACTCACTGCTCTGATCCGCGAAACGGCGGGCTCTGATGTCGACATCCTCATCGATGCGCACGGCCGGTTCGACGTTCCCACCGCCATTCGCCTTTGTCGAAGCCTCGAGGAAGCTGGTCAGATCGACTGGTTCGAGGAGCCCTGTCCACCGGAGAGCCTCAACGCTCTCAGACAGGTCCGTGAGAAGGTCAGCGCCGCTATCTCGTGGGGCGAACGCGGCCACACGAAGTGGGATTTCGTGCCGGTGCTCGAAAACAAGCTCGCTGACTACATCATGCCTGATGTCACATGGACCGGCGGCATTACCGAACTCAAGAAGATTTCTGCCCTATGCGAAGCCTACTACATCCCGGTCTCGCCGCATGACGCCGCAGGGCCGATCAATGTGGTTGCGGGAGCGCAGGTGATGATGACCGTTCCCAACTTCTACAAACTCGAAACGTCGGAGTGGAACCTGGGTAAATACGATCACCTCATCGACAGACCACTCGATGTTTCGAACGGTAGCCTCAAGCTTACGCCCAAGCCCGGTCTCGGCGTCGAAATGAACCGCGACTACCTTCAAAACCACGAGATAGAGCTGGACTAGCAACCCAGCGTGCACGGCGATGAGCCCAGCCGACCAAAACGAGGATAAATTATGCCAGAGGCAGATGGAGCCGACGAGGCGCTCAATCGGGTGAACACGCATTCCAAGCCGTCCGATCTTCGCATCACCGACATGCGGGTAGCCGAAATTGTCGGCGCGCCGTTCACCTCAGTGCTGCTTAAGATTTACACCAGCCAGGGCATCGTCGGGCTTGGCGAGGTGCGCGACGGCGCCAGCGCCACCTATGCGCTGATGCTGAAGAGCCGGTTGCTTGGCGAGAACCCTTGCGACATCGACCGCCTGTTTCGCCGGATCAAGCAGTTCGGCGGGCACGGACGGCAAGGCGGCGGCGTATCCGCGGTTGAAATCGCGTTGTGGGATCTTGCCGGCAAGGCCTATGGTGTCCCTATCTACCAGATGCTCGGCGGCCGGTTTCGGGAGAAAGTGCGCGTCTACTGCGATACCGACGCCACCGTGCCGAGCGGCACCGAGACCGGCAAGCGCCTCAAGCAGCGCATGGAACTCGGCTTCACCTTCCTCAAGATGGATTTGGGACTGATGCAGATCGCGGATGTGCCCGGAGCCGTCGTCTTTCCTGCCGGCTCATTGGAAGGATACCGCGACGGTCCCAGTCGCGGGCCGCTGAAGACCATTGAAGAGCGGCGTGTCCGCAACGCTGCGTACGATTTGCATAACGTCCAGCACCCGTTTACCGGCCTCCACTTTTCCGACAAGGGCCTCGACCTGCTTGAGCAATACATCGCCGAGGTTCGTGAGGTCATCGGCATGGATGTGCCGCTCGCCATCGATCATATCGGCCATATCTCGATGCAGAACGGCATTCGCCTCGCCCGGCGAATTGAAAAATACGTGCCGGCCTGGCTCGAAGATGTGATCCCATGGCAGTATACCGAGCAATACCGACAACTGCAGGACGCCACCACGGTGCCGATCTGCACTGGCGAGGACATATACCTCAAGGAGGGCTTCGAGCCTCTGCTCAACAGCGGCGGCGTCTCCGTTATCCACCCGGACCTGCTCACCAGTGGAGGCATCCTCGAAACCAAGAAGATTGGTGATATGGCGCAGGACCAGGGCGTCGCCATGGCCATCCATATGGCAGAAAGTCCAATCGCCGCAATGGCCGCGGCACATGTCGCGACCGCGACCGAAAATTTCATGGCGCTCGAATACCATTCCGCCGATGTCGACTGGTGGGACGATATCGTCACGGGCCTTCCCGGGCCGCTGGTGAAGAATGGCTTCATCACTGTTTCGGACAAGCCCGGCCTGGGGATTGACGACGTTGTCGACGAGGTGATCTCGCAGCATCTGCAGCCGGGCGTCACCGGCATTTGGCAGCCTACGGATCACTGGGACGATGAGTATTCCTGGGATCGCACCTGGAGCTGAGGCGAAAAGGAACGAAGATGAAGATCACTGATCTCCGCTGCGCCGTTATTGGCAAACACCCGATCGTGCGCATCGTTACGGACGAGGGCCTCTATGGCTTGGGCGAAGTCGAATTCACCAAGTCCTACCTCAAGCCCTTTGTGCTGCATTTCCACGAGGCGCTGGTCGGCGAGGATCCGACCGACGTCGAGAGAGTCATGCTGAAGATCCGCCAACGCGGCTCTTTCAAGCCGTACGGCGCGGCGGTGAGCGCTATCGAGCATGCGCTGTGGGATATTGCTGGCAAGGCCGCGGGCGTGCCCGCCTATAAACTGCTCGGCGGCAAGGTGCGGGACAAGGTGCGCGTCTACAACGGCTCAGTTCGCCAGAAGCGCACCGGCGACCGGCCGGAGGATTACGCCGCTGACGTCAAATGGATGATGGAGCAGCCGCAGAACTTCTTCATGGTCAAGCAAGGAATCTCGTTCCACTCCAACATGAAGGACACCATCGAGGGCTTCCACTACGGCGTGACGCAGAACAAGGCCGGCTATCACGGCGCCATGGATCAAGGCGTGATCAGCGAGCGCGGTTTCAATCACATGCTCGACTGCGTGATCGCGATGAAGGAGGTGCTAGGCGACAAAGTCAGCCTGGCGCTCGACTGCGGCCCGGGCTGGATGCTGCCCGATGCAATTAAGTTCGCTCGCGCGGTCGAGAAGTACAATTTGATGTGGCTCGAGGACATGCTGACCGGCGACTACGTGCCGTGGGTCAATCCGCAGGCCTACCGGGAACTGACAACCTCCACCTCGACGCCAATCCACACTGGTGAGCAGATCTACCTGCGGCACAATTTCAAAGAACTGATCGAGACGCAGGCGGTACGCGTCATCGGCCCCGATCCAGCCGACGTTGGCGGCATTGCCGAGCTCAAATGGGTCGCCGAGCATGCCTACATGCATTCGATCCTGATGGCACCGCACGGCACCGCTAACGGCCTGCTGGGCCTCGGCGCGTTGATCAATGTCTGCGCCACGTTGCCGGCAAATTACGTCGCGTTCGAATATCCGACCGCTTCCGACCCCTGGTGGGAGGATCTTGTCATCGGCTTGCCGCCGCAGATCGTGAAGGACAGCATGGTGGACCTACTGGAAGCGCCGGGGCTGGGCGTCGATATCGACGCTGAACGAGCCAGGAGATATCTCAGGGAAGAGGATGCAGGCTTTTTCGACTGAACCTCCCTCCACCTGCCGTGCCCATCTTGTCGGGCGCAGGGGAATAGGGTTGTCAAAATAAGCGGCATCGACCTGCAAGCAGGGAATGGCGGTTCGATGCCGCCTTTGCGCACCGCGTCGAAAGCGCTGAAGGTTTAGTCTAAAAAAGCCGCCCGCCTTCCGGCAAGCGGCTGTATGCTTTGTTACGATATGTAGGATTACATATGGATCGGCTTGAAGAAGGTCGCGAGCGCGGCCTCCTTCACCGCTTCCGACATGGTCGGATGCGCGTGGCAGGTACGGCCGAGATCTTCCGACGAGCCGCCGAACTCCATCAGCACGGTGATCTCGTGGATCATCTCGCCGGCGCCGAAGCCGACGATATGGCCGCCGAGCACCCGGTCGGTTTCCTTGTCGGCAAGGATCTTGACGAAACCGTCTGTCGCCAGCATCGCGCGGGCGCGGCCATTGGCCGTGAACGGGAACTTGCCGACCTTGTAGGCGATGCCCGCGGCCTTCAGTTCTTCCTCGGTCTTGCCGACCGAAGCGATCTCCGGCTGCGTGTAGACGACGCTCGGAATCACCTCGTAATTGACGTGCCCATGCTGGCCGGCGAGAATTTCGGCGAGCGCCACACCCTCGTCTTCCGCCTTGTGCGCCAGCATCGGACCCTTGACCACGTCGCCGATCGCATAGATGCCGGCGACATTGGTCTTGAAGTGACCGTCGATCTCGACGCGGCCGCGATTGTCAAGCGTAACACCGGCCTCTTCCAGGCCGAGACCCGCCGTATAGGGCTTGCGGCCGGTGGCGATTAGCACGACGTCGGCGTCGAGCGTCACCTTGTCACCGCCCTTGGCCGGCTCGAATGTGATCTTGGCGCACTTGTCGCCCTTTTCGACGCCGGTCACCTTGGCGCCGAGATGGAAATCGATGCCCTGCTTGGCGAGCATGCGCTGGAACTGTTTGGAGACTTCGCCGTCCATGCCGCCGAGAATGGTGTCGAGATATTCGACGACGGTGACCTTGGCGCCAAGCCGCGACCAGACCGAGCCGAGTTCGAGCCCGATGACGCCGCCGCCGACGACGATCAGAGTTTCCGGCACCTTTTCCAGCGCGATGCCGCCGGTGGACGAGATGATGGTCTTCTCATCGATCTCGACCTGCACGCCGGGAATGCCGGCAATGTCGGAGCCGGTGGCAATGACGATGTTCTTGCCTTCGATCTCCTGCACCTTGCCGTCGTCGGCGGTGACGGCAACCTTGCCTGCCGAGACGATCTTGCCGCTGCCCTGGAAGGCATCGATCTTGTTTTTCTTGAAGAGGAAGGCGACGCCGTCGACATTCGACTTCACCGTGGCGTCCTTGTGGGCCATCATATTGCCGAGGTTGAGCGTCGGCGCCGGGACGTCGATCCCGAGAGCGCTCATGCCGTGGCCGGCCTGATGGAACATTTCGGAGGCATGCAGCAGGGCCTTCGACGGAATGCAGCCGACGTTCAGGCAAGTGCCGCCATAGGTCGCGCGCTTTTCGACGACAGCGACCTTGAGGCCGAGCTGGGCTGCTTTGACGGCGCAGACATAGCCGCCCGGGCCGGTGCCGATAATGATCACATCGTAGGACATTGCTTCTTTCCCTTTGGATTTTTCGTTTAGTCGGCCGCGCGCGACAGCGCGAGGCGGAAGCCGAAGCCGACGAGCGCCGCTCCGGTGATGCGGTTGAACCATTTGCCGCTGGCAATGAAGCGGTCACGGATCGCCTTGACCGTGAAGAAATAGGAAACGCCGGCAAACCAAGCGATCAGCGCCGTCGCCATGCCGATGCCGTACGAGAACTGGATCAGCGCCGGCGTGTCGTGATGCACGAGCGTCGAAAACAGCGACAGGAAGAACAGCACCGGCTTCGGGTTCAGCGCATTGGTGATGAAACCCATGCCGAGGCATTTCAGCATCGAGACCGGCTTGCGATCCTCGGCCGTCACCTCGATCTCCTGCACCTTGAAGCCGGGGTCGCGGAACGACTTGATGCCGAGATAGACCAGATAGGCGACACCAGCCCATTTGATGACCGCAAACAGCATCAGCGATTTCGAGACGATCAGGCCGAGGCCGAGGATCGTGTAGCTGATATGAAAGAGCAGCGAGAAGCCCATGCCGAGCCCGGTCATGATGGCGGCGCGCCGCCCATGCACGATGCTCTGGCGCAAAATGACGGCGAAATCGGCCCCCGGCACGACGATGAAGATCGAGAAGACGGCCATAAGGCCGAGGAATTCGAGGATGTAAGGCATGCTGTTTTCGCCCTGTCTTTTAGCGGCCGCCGCTCACGTTAAGGATCGCGCCGGTTATATAGGAAGCCGAAGGGGATAGAAGATAGAGGATCGCATCCGCCACCTCCTCGGGCGTGCCGCTGCGCTGCATCGGGATCGATGGCGCCATTTCACGGGCCCGGTCCGGCAGCCCGCCGGATGCATGGAGATCGGTTTCGATGACGCCGGGCCTGATAGCGTTCACGCGGATGCCCTCGGCGGCGACCTCGCGCGAAAGCCCGATGGTGAACGTGTCGATCGCACCTTTCGAGGCGGCATAATCGACATATTGCGTTGGCGAACCGAGGATCGCCGCCATCGACGAGACGTTGACGATCGCGCCGCCCCGCCCACTATAGCGGCTCGACATGCGGCGCACGGCCTCTGCGGCGCAGAGCATGGAGCCGGTTACATTGATGCGCATCATGCGTTCGATCCGCTCTGCCGCCATCTCGTCGACGCGCTGCGGATAGTCGACGACGCCGGCATTGTTGACGAGCCCGTCGAGCCGGCCGAAATGCCGATCGACCGCTGCAAACATCGCGACGATATCCGCAGCCTTGCCGACATCGCCCGCAATCGCCACGGCATCGCCGCCGTCTTCGGCAATCGCTGCAACGACGGCATCGGCGGCTTTGCGGTTGGAAGCGTAATTCACCGCAACACGCCAGCCCTGGCGCGCGGCGAGCCGCGAGACGGCCGCGCCGATGCCCCGGCTTCCGCCGGTCACGAGAACAACCGGTGCATTACTCATATCGCGCACTCCTTGAATGTCAGCACGTCCCAGGGCGCCAAGGTAGCCTTGCCCTCGCCCCAGGCGCTGGATTGGCGGATGGCGGGACCGAGACCGGGGAACACGAGCTTTTCGGCCGCCGCGGCACCTTCCGGCTGCAGATTGTCCATCTCGCCCTTGGCATCCATGCCATAGACGGCGCCTTGCCAGACGGTGCAGGCATTAAGATCGGCACCGGTCGCGTCACCCTCGGGGCAATTGAACATCAAGATGCCGATGGCGCGCACCGGATCTTCCGACGGCATGACATAGCCTTCCATCACCACCGGCGTCTTGAGAGCACTGACCTTGAACTGGTTGCTCGCCGCGGCCGACTGTGAATTCAGCGGGGCAAAGCGCAACTCGTATGCCCCGTCGCGATCGACGTAAATGGCCTGTTCCTGCTTGCAGGCGGCGCTGAGCGTCGATAACGGAACGGCGAAAAACGCGGCGGCTGCGATCGCAGCCATGCCTTTCCGTTTCGCCGTGATCCCAATCCTCCTGCTCATTGCAGCTTCGGCTCCTTCCGCCCGTCGGCATTCTCGACAACGCTGAAATCCGTCAGCAGCACCAGCGCCCGGCCATCGCGATCGAGCCCCCAGAAAACCGGATAGAAGCCGTCGCCCCAACCGCTCCAGAATATCGCGACATTGCCCTTCTTGCCGGCGACCGGCCGGTGCAGCGCGTAACTGCCCTTGTTGGCGTCGAGGTCGGATGCCAGCACGTCGTCGTAATAATTGATGTCGGCGTCAGGCTTTTGCGCCTGCACCTGCGCTTCACGTTCTCCGATCAGACCAAGCGTCTCGGCATCCATGTAACAGCCGAGGCCGGCATCGACGGGGTAACCGAAGATCTCGCCGTCCTTCAGTGTCGCTACATCCTGCCCGGGCAGGACCGCAAGCTCCCAGTGATCCGGCTTGCCCGCGGCAAACCGCATGCTGGCGGCCGCGATGCGTCCGAAGGCCTGGTAGAGTGTCACCGGATATTCGCCCTGCGCAACCGTTCTTGCCAGCGCCGGACGATCGGGCTGAGCGAGCGGATCGGCCGCAACGATGCGCCCCGAGGTCAGCTCGACATTGCCCATATGGATCACGCCGATCGACCGGCCGGAGAGTTCGGCGTCGCTGAGCGCCACCAGTTCGAAATTGCTGCTTGCCTTGCTGATATCTAAGCCGGCCGCCGTTGCTGAAACCGGGACATGCGCGGCGGCAGCGCAGAGAAGAAGACGCGCCGCTCGCATGATCCGGTTTCGCATGGAAAGCTCCCTTAAAGATCGAGAACCAGACGTTCCGGATCTTCCAGGCTTTCCTTGACGCGCACGAGGAAGGTGACCGCTTCCTTGCCGTCGACGATGCGGTGATCGTAGGACAGCGCCAGATACATCATCGGACGGATAACCACCTGGCCGCCGATCGCCACCGGACGCTCCTGGATCTTGTGCATGCCGAGAATGCCGGACTGCGGCGCATTGAGGATCGGCGAGGACATCAGCGAACCGTAGACGCCGCCATTGGTGATGGTGAAGGTGCCGCCCTGCATGTCGGCCATGGAGAGCGAGCCGTCACGGGCTGCCTTGGCAAGACGGCCGAGTTCCTTCTCGATTTCGGCGATCGACATCTGGTCGGCGTCACGGATGACGGGAACGACGAGGCCCTTGTCGGTGCCGACGGCCATGCCGACATGGCAATAGTTCTTGTAGATGAGGTCGGTGCCGTCGATCTCGGCGTTGACCGCCGGCAATTCCTTCAGCGCATGCGTCACCGCCTTGGTGAAGAAGCCCATGAAGCCGAGCTTGACGCCATGCTTCTTCTCGAAAATATCCTTGTACTTGTTGCGCAGGTCCATGACCGCCTTCATGTCCACCTCATTGTAGGTGGTCAGCATCGCGGCGGTGTTCTGCGCATCCTTCAGGCGCTTGGCGATCGTCTGGCGCAGGCGCGTCATCTTCACGCGCTCTTCGCGCGAGGCATCCTCGACCGTCGACGGGCCGCGCGGGGCGGCAGGCGTTGCAGCCGGTGCTGCCGCCGGAGCCGAAATGCCCTTGGCGACGGCAGCGATGACATCGCCCTTCACCACCTGGCCGCGCTTGCCGCTGCCATCGACCTGATCGGCCGAAATGTTGTTTTCAGCAAGCATCTTCGAAGCCGCCGGTGCCGGCGGCATGGTGGAGACGGAAGCGCTCGACGATGCGGCAGCAGCGGCAACCGGCGCCGGCTGAGCAGGAGCAGCCGCGGCTGGCAGGACAGGAGCGGCGGCCGGTGCCGCAGCAGCGGGCGCGGCAGCAGCAGCACCTTCGGCGATCTGGCCGAGCAGCGCGCCGAGGCCGACGGTCTCGCCGGCGGCGACAACGATTTCCGAAAGCGTACCGGAGGTCGGCGCTGGAACTTCGATGGTCACCTTGTCGGTTTCAAGCTCGAGAATCGGCTCGTCGGCCTTGATGGCGTCGCCGACCTTCTTGAACCAGGTGCCGACGGTTGCCTCGCTGACGGATTCACCGAGAGTTGGAACGCGGATTTCTGTGGCCATTGTTCAGATCCTGATTTCGTGTGTGTTCGTTTAATGCGTTTCAGACGGCGGGCGGCCGCAAGATGATCGAGGGCATCGGCAGGATATCAAAACGGAAACCGAAACCGGAAGCGATGATCGGATCGCTGTCGGCAAGAACCTGTGCCGCCGCTTGATCCTCGACTTCGACGATCGCCATGCCGAAGGCGCCTTCGCCCTCAAACACCGGACCGACGACGATCGCCGATCCCGCAAGGGCGTGCCGGTGCCAGTATTCGACATGGCGTTTCATCGCCGCCATTTCCTCTCCGGTCCCGTCATGCGGGAAAGTGGGGCGCGGCGGCAGCAGTCTCAGAAAGAAATAAGCCACTGCGCCCCCCTTGTGTTAACCGCCCAATGCATCCTCGAGGAATGCGGCGAGCTGCGACAGATGCTTTGACATCAGGCCCGTCGCCGGCGAGGCGGCGGCCGGACGGCCGGTATAACGGACGCGCTGATACTTTGCATCGATATGGGCAAGCACCCATTCGAGGAAGGGGTCGATGAACGACCATGCGCCCATGTTCTTCGGCTCTTCCTGGCACCAGACCATCTCGGCATTGCGGAAGCGCGACAGCTCGTTGATCAGCGCCTTTGCCGGGAACGGATAGAGCTGTTCGACACGCAAGAGATAGATGTCGTCGATGCCGCGCTTTTCACGCTCTTCGAGAAGATCGTAATAGACCTTGCCGGAGCACATGACGACACGGCGGATCTTGTTGTCCTTCTGCAGCTTGATCGGGCCGTCCTTGATCACTTCGGCATCGTCCCAGAGCAGGCGATGGAAGGCGGATTCTCCGGCCATTTCGGCAAGCGTCGAGACTGCCCGCTTGTGGCGCAGCAGCGACTTCGGCGTCATCAGGACCAGCGGCTTGCGGAAGTCGCGCTTCAGCTGCCGGCGCAGGATGTGGAAGTAGTTCGCCGGCGTCGTGACGTTGGCGACCTGCATGTTATCCTCCGCGCAAAGCTGCAGGAAACGCTCGAGGCGGGCCGAGGAGTGTTCCGGACCTTGGCCCTCATAGCCATGCGGCAAGAGGCAGACGAGGCCCGACATGCGCAGCCATTTGCGTTCGCCCGACGAGATGAACTGGTCGAAGACCACCTGCGCACCGTTGGCAAAATCGCCGAACTGCGCTTCCCAGAGCGTCAACGCATTCGGGCGGGCAAGCGAGTAGCCATATTCGAAACCGAGCACGGCCTCTTCCGAAAGCATCGAATTGATGACTTCGTAGCGACCCTGCGTTGGCGAGAGATTGGCGAGCGGGATATAGCGTTCCTCGGTTTCCTGATCGTAGAGAACGGAGTGGCGCTGCGAGAAGGTGCCGCGTTCGCAATCCTGGCCGGACAAGCGGATCTTGCTGCCTTCGACGCAGAGTGCCCCGAAGGAGAGCGCTTCAGCCATCGCCCAGTCGATACCTTCGCCGGTGGCGATCATATTGGCGCGGTTTTCCATGAAGCGCTGGATCGTGCGGTGTGCAGTGAAGCCCGCCGGAATCTCCGAGAGCTTGCGGCCGATATCCTTCAGCGTCTTCATCGGCACGGCGGTCTTTCCGCGGCGCTGCTCGTCGGCATTGTCGGCCGCGCGCAGGCCCGACCACTCGCCGTCAAGCCAGTCGGCCTTGTTCGGCTTGTAGTGCTGGCCGGCCTCGAACTCCTGTTCGAGATGGGCGCGCCAGTCGGCCTTCATCTTCTCGACTTCACCTTCGGTGAGCAGGCCCTCGGCGACCAGGCGCGCCGCATAGATCTGCAGCACGGTCTTGTGGCCGCGGATCACCTTGTACATCTTCGGCTGCGTGAAGGACGGTTCGTCGCCTTCATTGTGGCCGTAGCGGCGATAGCAGAACAGGTCGAGCACGACCGGCTTGTGGAACTTCATGCGGAATTCGGTCGCGATCTTGGCCGCATAGACCACCGCTTCCGGATCGTCGCCGTTGACGTGGAAGATCGGCGCCTCGATCATCTTGGCGACGTCGGACGGATAGGGCGACGAACGCGAGAAGGCGGGGTTCGTCGTGAAGCCGATCTGGTTGTTGATGATGACGTGCATGGTGCCGGCGACGCGGTGGCCGCGCAGGCCGGAAAGGCCGAGGATTTCGGCAATGACGCCCTGGCCGGCGAAGGCTGCGTCGCCATGGATCAGAAGCGGCAGAACCTTGGCACGCTCGGAAAGCGGAATGATGTCGCCGTCCCAGACGGTAGCATTCATGTCCTGCTTGGCGCGGACCTTGCCCATGACGACGGGATCGACGATTTCAAGATGCGACGGGTTGGCTGTCAGCGAGACATGCACCTTGTTGCCGTCGAATTCGCGGTCTGAGGAGGCCCCGAGATGATACTTGACGTCGCCCGAGCCTTCGACTTCGTCGGGTGCGGCCGAGCCGCCCTTGAACTCGTGGAAGATCGCCCGGTGTGGCTTTCCCATGACCTGCGAGAGCACGTTGAGCCGGCCGCGATGGGCCATGCCGAACACGGCTTCCTTGAGGCCGAGATGGCCACCGCGCTTGAGGATCTGCTCGAGCGCCGGGATCAGCGATTCGCCGCCGTCGAGGCCGAAACGCTTGGTGCCCTTGAACTTGACGTCAAGGAACTGTTCGTAGCCTTCGGCTTCGGCGAGCTTGGCGAGGATTGCCTTCTTGCCTTCAGGCGAGAAAGCGACGCCCTTGTCCGGCCCTTCGATACGCTCCTGGATCCAGGCCTTCTCTTCCGGATTGGAGATATGCATGAATTCGACGCCGAGCGTCGAGCAATAGGTGCGCTCGAGGATATCGATCATCTCGCGGATGGTCGCGTATTCCAAGCCGAGCACGTTGTCGATGAAGATCCTGCGGTCGTAATCGGCGGCCGTGAAGCCGTAATTCTCCGGCGACAGCTCGCGATAGTCGTCGACGGGAGCGGCGATGCCGAGCGGGTCGAGCTTGGCATGCAGGTGGCCGCGCATGCGGTAGGCGCGGATCATCATGATGGCGCGCACGGAATCGCGCGTCGCCTGCAGCACGTCGGTGCTGTCGGCAGGCTTGCCCTCGGCTTCGGCCTTGGCCTTGACCTTGGTCTCGATAACCTTCTCGACGATACCCCAGTCGCCGTCGAGAGCCGACACCAGATCGCCGCCGGCCGCCAGCGGCCAGTTCTTCCTTCGCCAGGAAGCCCCCTTGGCCGCCCTCTTCACATCGCTGGGATCCTCCTCCAGCGCCTTGAAGAAGGTCCGCCACTGATCGTCGACCGACGCGGGGTCCTCTTCGTAGCGCGCATGCAGCTGCTCGATATAGGCAGCGTTGGCGCCATCCAGAAACGAGGTGATCTGAAACTGCTCGTTGGCTTCTTGCCGTGCCATGGTGATATGCGGACGCTGCCGCCCGCCTCCTGACTTTGATGAATTTGCCGGCTTGCTCGCCGGCTGCCGCATTCCGATTGCCGCCTGTCTGCGGCGCATCTGCATGTCTCGTGCCGTCAAGACCGGGCGGAAGGCGCAGATGCCGCTCCTCCGCCCGGGTATAAGTTGGTTTAGCCCTTGAGGACTTCAACCAGCGTCTTGCCGAGGCGGGCCGGAGACGGCGACACCTTGATGCCTGCCGATTCCATCGCCGCGATCTTCGATTCCGCATCGCCCTTGCCGCCGGAAACCACAGCGCCGGCATGGCCCATGGTGCGGCCCTTCGGCGCCGTGCGGCCGGCAATGAAGCCAGCCATG
The DNA here is from genome assembly GCF_019685155.1 of Rhizobium sp. NZLR1b. Lineage (NCBI taxonomy): Bacteria > Pseudomonadati > Pseudomonadota > Alphaproteobacteria > Hyphomicrobiales > Rhizobiaceae > Rhizobium > Rhizobium sp. NZLR1b. The sequence goes on along the minus strand of NZ_JABDWC010000003.1, from coordinate 335,767 downwards.
GGCTTGCTGCGGCCCTTCTTGGCTTCATCCTTGAGGAACTGCGCAGCATCTTCCTCTGCCGAACCGCCGATTTCGCCGATCATGATGATCGACTGGGTGGCTTGGTCGGCCAGGAACATTTCCAGGACGTCGATGAATTCGGTGCCCTTGACCGGGTCGCCGCCGATGCCGACGGCCGTGGTCTGGCCGAGGCCTTCGTTGGAGGTCTGAAACACGGCTTCATAGGTCAGCGTGCCCGAGCGGGACACGATACCGACCGAGCCCTTGCGGAAGATGGAACCCGGCATGATGCCAATCTTGCATTCTTCCGGCGTCATGATGCCTGGGCAGTTCGGGCCGAGCAGGCGCGACTTGGAGCGGTCGAGGCGAGCCTTGACGCGAACCATGTCCATGACCGGGATGCCTTCGGTAATGCAGGTGATGAACGGGATCTCGGCATCGATCGCCTCGATGATCGCGTCGGCGGCACCGGCCGGCGGAACATAGATGACGGACGCGTCGGCGCCGGTCTTTTCCTTGCCCTCGGCAACGGTTGCGAAGATCGGCAGGTTTTCGCCCTTTGCGCCGGTCCAGGTTTCGCCGCCCTTCTTCGGGTGGATACCGCCGACCATCTGCGTGCCGTAATAGGCGAGCGCCTGTTCGGTGTGGAACGTTCCGGTCTTGCCGGTCAGACCCTGAACGAGGATCTTGGTGTCTTTATTGACGAAAATAGACATGCGAGGCCTTTGTCTAGGAGAGGTTGGAAGACGTGGGGGACGAGCGACGATAGATGCCGCTGACGACCTCCTGCCAAGTATCGCTGCCTGCAGGCGAAAAGCTGACGCCCATCCGGTAGCAGTCTTCATTTTCAAATGTGAATGCGGTGCGCTGTCTGCCGCGCGGCGAAGCCTTCATCAGCACGAGTTCCTTGCCGTTCCATTCGCCGGAAGCTGGCGACGGTGGCGCGAAGCCCGCGCTGTCGAACTGGTAGAGCTTGTAGGTCTGGTCCGAAGCATCGAAGCCGAAAACATTTCGGGCCTCGAACGAAACAGCCCCATCGCGCGATTGGCGATAGCGCTGCTCGAGGAAGAACCCGCCGAACAGCGCCTCGCCGGAAAGTTTAGCACTGGCCTTACCTTCAGTCGTCCACGCCGACCCTGCGACGCGCTCCTCCCCTTCCCATACGCCGGCAAAGGCATTGAGACGGATATGAGCAGCAGATGGCGTGGACTGGAAGGTCATGATCGCTCTCAGCCGTTGATCGCCGCGACGATCTTCTTGGCTGCATCGTCCAAGTCGTCAGCCGCTGTGATCGCGAGACCCGACTCGTTCAGGATCTTCTTGCCGAGCTCGACATTGGTGCCTTCAAGGCGCACGACGAGCGGAACCTTGAGGCCGACTTCCTTGACCGCGGCAATGACGCCCTCGGCAATGACATCGCACTTCATGATGCCGCCGAAGATGTTGACGAGAATGCCTTCGACCTTGGGGTCTGCGGTGATGATCTTGAAAGCCGCAGCAACCTTCTCCTTGCCGGCGCCGCCGCCGACGTCACAGAAGTTAGCCGGCTCCTTGCCGTAGAGCTTGATGATATCCATCGTCGCCATGGCAAGACCTGCGCCGTTGACCATGCAGCCGATGTTGCCGTCGAGCGCCACATAGGCGAGGTCCCACTTGGAAGCCTCGATTTCCTTGGCGTCTTCTTCAGTCTCGTCACGCAGCGTCTTGACGTCGTCGTGACGGAAAAGCGCATTGCCGTCGAAGGACATCTTCGCGTCGAGAACGCGCAGGCGGCCATCCTTCATGACGATCAGCGGATTGACTTCGAGCAGCGCCATGTCCTTCTCATTGAAGGCCTTGTAGAGCGCCGGGAAGAGCGACTTCGCATCTTCGGCGGCAGCGCCGTCGAGCGCGAGCGCCTTGGAGATCGCGGCAACGTCGGCAGCCGTCACGCCGGCTTCCGGATCGATGGCGATCGTGTGGATTTTCTCCGGCGTGTCATGGGCGACGGCTTCGATGTCCATGCCGCCTTCGGTCGATACCACGAAAGCCACGCGGCCGACCGAGCGGTCGACAAGGATCGAGCAATAGAGTTCGCGGGCGATGTCGGCGCCATCTTCGATGTAGAGGCGGTTGACCTGCTTGCCGGCTTCGCCAGTCTGCGCCGTTACTAGCGTGTTGCCGAGCATATCCTTGGCATGGGCGATCACTTCGTCGATCGACTTGGCGAGACGCACGCCGCCCTTGGCTTCCGGGCCCAGTTCCTTGAACTTGCCCTTGCCGCGGCCGCCGGCATGGATCTGGCTCTTGACCACGTAAAGCGGGCCGGGGAGCGCCTTGGCGGCAGCTTCGGCTTCCTCTACCTTGAGAATAGCCACACCCTCGGCAACCGGCGCGCCATAGCCCTTCAGCAGAGCCTTGGCCTGATATTCATGAATGTTCATGGGTTTATCCCTGTTTGATGACTTCAGCGCGTCGACTACTTGAGGGCAGGCGCGATGTTGATGCAGGCTTCGCAGAGACCGGCAACGGCACCGACGGATTTGTCGAAGGCTTCCCTCTCGGTCTTGTTGAGGTCGATCTCGATGATGCGCTCGACGCCACCGGCGCCGATGACGGTGGGAACGCCGACATACATGTCCTTGACGCCGTACTGGCCGGTCAGCTGGGCAGCGCAGGGCAGAACGCGCTTCTTGTCCTTGAGGTAGGATTCGGCCATCTCGATCGCCGAGGCGGCCGGCGCATAGTAGGCCGAGCCGGTCTTCAGCAGGCCGACGATTTCGGCGCCGCCGTCACGGGTGCGCTGGATGATCTCTTCGAGGCGTTCCTTGGTGACCCAACCCATGGTGACGAGGTCGGTGAGCGGAATGCCGCCGACCGTCGAGTAGCGGGCAAGCGGCACCATCGTGTCGCCGTGGCCGCCGAGCACGAAAGCGGTGACGTCCTGGACGGACACGTTGAATTCCTTGGCGAGGAAAAGACGGAAACGCGACGAGTCGAGAACGCCGGCCATGCCGACGACCTTGTTGGCCGGAAGGCCGGAGAACTTCTGCAGCGCCCAGACCATGGCGTCGAGCGGGTTGGTGATGCAGATTACGAAAGCGTTCGGCGCATATTTCTTGATGCCGGCGCCTACCTGCTCCATGACCTTGAGGTTGATGCCGAGAAGATCGTCGCGGCTCATGCCCGGCTTGCGGGCGACACCGGCGGTGACAATGCAGACATCGGCGCCTTCGATCGCGGAATAGTCGCTGGCGCCCGTCAGGTTGACGTCGAAGCCTTCGACCGGAGAGGACTGTGCGATGTCGAGACCCTTGCCCTGGGGAATGCCGTCCGCGATGTCGAAGAGGACGATGTCGCCCAGTTCCTTCAGGCCGGCGAGGTGTGCCAGCGTGCCACCAATCATGCCAGAACCAATGAGTGCGATCTTGTTACGCGCCATTTCGCTGTTTCCTTTGCGATCAAATTCGTCGAGCGATGCGCAGCAAGGCACAGCCCAATGACGCAATCGCATAGACCCAAAGCCCAAAAATGGCAACTCATTAATTTTGATGTAGCAATTTCAATCGTTTAGATACTAAAATTCTTACGTAAACGTAAGATATCATGTCACCGGATTGTTACTCGGCGGCGCGCTTTTCATGGTGCAGTGCGAGATATTCAGCGCTGCGCATCTCGAACAGGCGCGATGCGGTGCGGTCGAATTCAAAGCCCTCGGTGCCCCGGCGATGCACCAGAAGTTCCTCCGGCATCGCCGCTGCGGAAATGTAGAGCCGCACGGCATGATCGTAGAACGTATCGACCAGAATGATGAAGCGTTTGATCTGGTTCCGCTTTTCCGGCCCGAGCAAGGGAATGTGATCGACGAAGACCATATCGTAACGCTCGGCGATCGCCAGGAAGTCGACCGCCCCGAGCGGCTTGTCGCAAAGATCGGCGAAGGAGAACCTCGCCATACGGTCGACGGCGAGCGGCACATGGATGTGTCGGCCTTTCATCGGAATGTCCAGCGGTTGCGCCTTGCGCCCATGCAGCGCCTGCGTCCAGGACGCATCCATCGCCATGTCGTTATGATCGTTGATCGGCACCAGATAGACCGGCTGGCTGCTCAGCTTCTCCATGCGGTAGTCGGTCGGCGAACCCAGGGTGACGACATCGACATGCTGCTTGAGAAGGGCGACGAAGGGCAGGAAGAGGCCGCGATTGAGACCATCCGTGTAGAGGTTGTCGGGCTCGACGTTCGACGTCGCGACCAGCACGCATCCGCGCGCGAAAAGCTCGGAGAATAGCCGCGACAGGATCATCGCATCGGCGATATCGGTGACGGTGAATTCGTCGAAGCAGAGCAGTTCCGCTTCCTCGTAGAGGGCTGCGGCGACCGGCGGCATCGGATCGGCCTGCTTCGTCTCGCCGTTCTTCAGCTTCAGCCGGTGCGCCGCGATCCGATTGTGCACATCCGCCATGAATTCGTGGAAATGCGCCCGGCGTTTCTTCCTGCACGGCGCCATCGAGAAGAACATGTCCATCAGCATGGTCTTGCCGCGGCCGACGCTGCCGTGGATGTAAAGCCCCTTGATGCCGTCGGCGGATTTCTTCTTGGCGGCAAACATCCAGCCAAGTGCGCTCGATTTTGCCGCTGGCCGCCGCTGCTTCAGCCCGGCCAGCACCCGATCCAAGCTCTTTGCCACGTCCATCTGGGCGGAGTCGACCTGCAGCGCGCCCGATGCGGTCAGGGCTTTAAGCTGTTCGCAGACGCTGAGCGCATAATCGGGCATTGGCTGCATGAGGGCATATCCGCCTGTCAGACATCGGCGGAGGCCCGCCGGTGGTTTACCGCGCCGGTTCGTCTACCGCGCCGATTCGTTTTACCGGCTGAGACTGATCTGCTGGCCCGTGCTGGTCTGTCCCTGGAAGCGGTTGTCAGCCGTCTTGTAGACGCTGCCGAGCTGATTGCCTGAACGGTCCTTGAGCAGCACCTGCTTGCCGGCAACCTCCCAGGAGCCCATCGCCGTCAACTCGCCGACGCAGCCGCGCGTACCGCCGCGCGAACCGCTGCCGAGATTGGTCAGCGTCAAGAACATGTCGCAGCTGCCATTGACGCGCCAGCTTCCGACCATCGATTCCTTGGTGACATCAAGCGCATTTGCGGCCATTGCGCCGGGCTGCGCGCCCGGCATCGGCGCCGTCGTCGCCGGCGCAGCTGGAAACTGCGAACTGTTGACCGGCGGAAGCTGCCCACCCTGCACCGAGGGAATCGGCTGCGCCGTCAGCGGCGCCGGCCCGGCATTCGAGCCGGAGTTGTAATCATATGCCGTACGCTGACAACCGGCTAGCGCGAGAGTAACCACCAGACCTGTCATCGCATATCGCAACTGCATCATCATACTCCTGAATTCGGCTAGCGCCGCAGAGAAACGGGCGTGAGACAAGTCCGATTACCGTAATTCGCTTTGGTTAATCAAGTCGAGCCGCATAAATTGCCCGTGACAACAACTAACCAAAAAACGATACAGTTCAACTGTCCCGCTGCAAAACTTCCTGCACATAGAATTTGTCAGCAAGGTGTTGGGCGCGCTGATCTCTGTCCGGATCCCTGTCGAACTCCCGCAATATCTCGGAATAACGCTCGCACCGGTACCAATACGGATACCCTGTGCGCGCACCAAGGCGAGCCACGACCTGATCTTCGTGACGGCTTCGAGATCTAAGGCGTCTCATCCGCCAACGGCATGCATGCTGGTCAGACCCGGCGCTCGACCATCATCTTCTTGATTTCGGCGATCGCCTTGGCCGGGTTGAGACCCTTTGGGCAGGTCTGCGCACAATTCATGATCGTGTGGCAGCGATAAAGCCGGAACGGGTCCTCGAGATTGTCGAGACGTTCGCCGGTCGCCTCGTCTCTGGAGTCGATCAGCCAGCGATAGGCCTGCAGCAGAACGGCCGGACCGAGATAGCGGTCGCCGTTCCACCAGTAGCTCGGACAGGAGGTCGAGCAGCAGGCACAGAGGATGCATTCATAGAGACCGTCGAGCTTCTGACGGTCCTCGTGGCTCTGCTTCCATTCCTTGGCTGGCGCCGGCGACACCGTCTTCAGCCACGGCTCGATCGAACGATGCTGGGCATAGAAGTTGGTAAGGTCAGGCACCAGATCCTTGACGACGGGCAAATGCGGCAGCGGATAGATCTTCACCGAGCCCTTGATATCGTCGAGGCCCTTGGTGCAGGCGAGCGTGTTGGTGCCGTCGATATTCATCGCGCAGGATCCGCAGATGCCCTCGCGACAGGAGCGGCGCAAGGTCAGCGTCGGATCGATCTTGTTCTTGATGTAAAGCAGGCCATCGAGCACCATCGGCCCGCAATCGTCGACATCGATGTAGAAAGTGTCGATCGACGGGTTCTGGCCGTCATCCGGGCTCCAGCGGTAGACGCGGAATTCGCGGGTGTTTTTGGCACCGGCCGGCTTCGGCCAGACCTTGCCTTCGCGCATCTGAGAATTCTTGGGGAGAGCGAGTTCAACCATGTCCGGTTCCTCTTGAGATCAGTACACGCGAGCCTTCGGCTCGATCTTGTGCGGATCGATGCCTTCGGCGATAAGCTCGGTGTGAACCGGCCGGTAGTCGAGTTTCACGGCGCCTGCCTCGTTCACCCAGGCAAGCGTGTGCTTGCGCCAGTTGACGTCGTCGCGGCCGGCGAATGCACCCTCGGTATAGTCCTCGCGCGCATGCGAACCGCGGCTCTCCTTGCGGGCCTCGGCGCCGTAGATCGTCGTGATGGCGTTGGCCATCAGGTTCTGCAGCTCCAGCGTCTCGACCAGATCCGAATTCCAGATCATCGAGCGGTCGGTGACCTTGATATCGCGCATTTCCTGCCAGATCGCAGAGATGCGCCGGCAACCGGATTCCAGCGATTCCTGCGTACGGAACACCGCCGCGTCTTCCTGCATGGCGCGCTGCATCTTCTCGCGCAGTTCCGCCGTCGGCGTGCCGCCGCTGGCGTGACGCAGGCCGTCGAAGCGGTCGATGATCTTGTCGCAGGCGGCGACATTGAGATGGGGGATCGGCGCTGCGCGATCAATCACCTCGCCGGCGCGGATCGCAGCGGCGCGGCCGAAGACCACGAGGTCGATCAGCGAGTTGGAGCCGAGGCGGTTGGCGCCGTGCACCGAGGCGCAGCCGGCTTCACCGACCGCCATCAGCCCGGGGATGATCCGTTCCGGATTGGCACTGTCGGCGTTCAACACTTCGCCCCAATAGTTCGTGGGAATGCCGCCCATATTGTAGTGAACGGTCGGCAGAACCGGGATCGGCTCGCGCGTGACGTCGACGCCCGCAAAGATCTTGGCGCTCTCGGAAATACCCGGCAGCCGTTCGTGCAGCACGGCCGGATCGAGATGGTCGAGATGCAGGAAGATGTGGTCCTTGTTCTTGCCGACACCGCGGCCGTCGCGGATTTCCAACGTCATGCAGCGCGAAACGACGTCGCGCGAGGCGAGGTCCTTGGCCGACGGCGCATAGCGCTCCATGAAGCGCTCGCCCTCGGAGTTGACGAGATAGCCGCCTTCGCCGCGCGCACCTTCGGTGATCAGACAGCCCGAACCGTAGATGCCGGTCGGGTGGAACTGGACGAATTCCATGTCCTGCAGCGGCAGGCCGGCACGCGCCACCATGCCACCGCCGTCGCCGGTGCAGGTATGGGCAGAGGTTGCCGAGAAATAGGCGCGGCCGTAGCCGCCGGTCGCCAGCACCACCATCTTGGCGGCGAAACGATGGATCGTGCCGTCATCGAGGCACCAGGCGACGACGCCGGTGCAGCGGCTGCCGTCTTCCGACATGATCACGTCGAGCGCGAAATACTCGATGAAGAATTCGGCGTTGTTGCGCAGCGACTGACCGTAGAGCGTATGCAGGATCGCGTGGCCGGTACGGTCGGCAACGGCGCAGGTGCGCTGCACCGGCGGGCCTTCGCCGTAATTCTGCATGTGGCCGCCGAACGGGCGCTGATAGATCTTGCCTTCCTCGTTGCGCGAGAACGGCACGCCGTAATGCTCGAGCTCATAGACCGCCTTCGGCGCTTCCATGGTCAGATATTGCATGGCGTCGACGTCGCCGAGCCAGTCGGAACCCTTGACGGTGTCATAGAGGTGCCACTGCCAGCTATCGGGCGTCATGTTGCGCAGCGAGGCGGCGATGCCGCCCTGGGCGGCGACCGTATGCGAGCGGGTCGGGAATACCTTGGTGATGCAGGCCGTGCGGAACCCCTGCTCGGCCATGCCGAGCGTGGCGCGCAGCCCGGCGCCGCCGGCGCCGACGACGATCACGTCGTAGGAGTGATCGATATATTTGTAGGCCTTGCCGTTCTGGGCGGGTGAGGTCGGTGCCATATCGAGCTTATCCTACGAATGCGATTTTCAGAATGGCGAACAGACAGAGGCCGGCGATCACGATCGCAAAGAACGTGTTCAGCATCAGCAGCGCGATCTTGCCGAACTCGCCATGCACGTAATCCTCGATGATGACCTGCATGCCGAGCTTCATATGGATAACGCCGGAGATCACCATTAGCCCCATGATGACCGCGACGAAAGGGTTCGAAAGTGCACGAACCACGTCAGCATAGGGCGCGCCGGCATAGGTGAGCAGGAAGATGAGGAAAAACAGGATCAGCGGAACATTGGCGACGGCCGTCAGTCGCTGGCGCCAGAAATGGTCCGTGCCGTCCTTGGCGGAGCCGAGCCCGCGAACCTTGCCGAGGGGGGTGCGCATATCCATGAGAGGACCTTCAGAAGCGAATGAGGAAGCCGATCACCCAGACCAGCACGGTCAGACAGAGCGACCCGATGATGTTGGCGATGGCGAGCTTGGTCGAGAATTCTTTCCCGAAGCCGTAGCCGAGATCCCACATGAAGTGGCGGAAACCGCCGAGCATGTGGTGCAGCAGCGCCCAAGTATAGCCGAGCAGCACGAGCTTGCCGACAAGGCTGCCGAGCACCCAGTTGGCCCAGTCATAGGAACCCTGGCCGCTTGCCGCTGCGATCAGCCACCAGGCGACCAGCAGCGTGCCGACATAGAGCGCGCCACCGGTAATGCGGTGGACGATAGACATGACCATGGTGGGAATAGGTTTGTAAATTTGCAGATGCGGCGATAGGGGCCGGTTATTTGTCACGTTCGCCATCAGAACCTCGCGGCGGCTTTCTGCGCTCCCGGATTTCGGAGCATGCTCAGTCAACCACACGAATGACAAATTCTCTGTGTGCGTTGCATCAATTGCGACGTTTAATCACCAGGAACGCCGACGACAAGCACAATCGCTGTCGGCTTTTAATTTAATCGATTCGCGTCACCTGGAAGTTTGCAGGCTAAAGAAACTGGTCTTTTCCGCTCAATATTTGTGCCGATTCTGCAGCCTGAATGGACAAGCTTCGGCTTTTGGCGCAATCTGGCGTTAACGATTTGTTAACGATCGGAATTCCGGAGGCCAGCATCCATGTTTCGCAACCTGTCCGCAGTCACCCTGCTTGCCCTGTCTGCGCTTGCCGCATTCCCGGCCGCGGCCGGCGACCGGCATAACGATCATCGCTTTCCCGGCCATCGTCACGCTTTCCACGGCGGATTGTTTCTCGGCGATCGCGGTATCCGTTTCGATCATGCTTATGGCCGTCGGGCCGGCAGAGACAGGATGCCGTTCCTGAAGCAGTTTTCATCGGCGGCGACCAATCGCGTCGGGCGCAGCAATTTCGTCATCGGCTCACCCGAGCCCCTGGGTTATGACGGCGGCGACACCTATGCCGGCTCTTCCTATGTCTATCAGGCTGATGGCGGAACCTATGTCGGCGGCGACGGCTATGGTTTCTATCCCACAGCACGGCCTGAGCAACTGGCACCGAAGGCGAAGGTTATCGATATTGCAGTGCAGGACGATCCCTGCGCCTATGAGGCCAATGTCTGCGTCATCCGACCTTAAAGCATGATGACGAACGCGGGCGGCTCAAATTTGCCCGGCCTCACTCTTTCGCGACGCGGCTATGTCAATACGTATGGCGCACATCGGCGGGAGATTCTTGTCCTCAAACGTTGCCCGCCGTGGCGTTCCGCTATCCGGCATCCAAGCATCCCAGGCTCTGTTCATTTCCTCGAATGAGGCAAGGTCCCTGAGCCAAATGTTGGCGAGAATGATCTCTGACTTGTCGGTACCTTCGCGTAGCAGCATGTCATTGATGCGCTCCAATATTTCGTTGGTTTGCGCCGTCACGCTCGCTCCCCTCGTGAGGTTTGCGACCTGGCCGGGCAGATAGGCGGCATTTGCGAGGAGAGTTTCGTCAACTTTGGCTTGCCCCATTATCGTATTCGCAGACTTCCATGAATGCTTGAGATTAGGCCGTCGACCCTTCCGATCACTGTGGGGCTTCGCTCGCCATTCCGGTAGAGGGATTTAAATTGACCCGATATAATGGAAGCTGAACGCTCCTAGAGCCTTTCCAGATTGAATCATTCTGTTGGCTGAAGCGATGCGTCTGGTGGGCCGGGCATCTCTAGCCTGGATCAGAGGCGAACGGCTCGGACGTACCAAGGGGTATGCCCCCCGCCAATCGCCTCTGCCCTGACGAAAACCTGCTCCGGCAGAATGCTTCAATCTGACCAGGAAAGGCTCTAGCTGGACAATATGGCCGTATGCCGCGAAATGAAGTCCACAAGGTAGCGCGCGCCTTCGGCCGTCTCGGACTGAGCATACAGACCGATCTCGATGCGCACCGGACCGGGCAGATCCGCCGATCGGTCAAGTGTCCGGCAGCCCTCCGGTTTTGTCGTGAGCATCATTGGCGCGATACCAATACCGACGCGAACCGCGGTCGCCATGGCCACGAGCGTCGATGCGACGCATGCCGTCTTCCACTTGATGTTCCGCTGGGACAGAGCCGCAAGCGTCGGAAGCGTCCAGGGACACTCCTCCTCGAACATAATGATGGGAAGCGGTTTTTCCGCGTCCGCCACAAAGTCGGATCTGACCGTCCACATCAAATATTCGGTCCAGATCAGGTTCGGTTTTCGTGAGAGGCAGGTGATGTCGCAAACCACCAGATCCAGCTTCCTGTCTTCAAACAGGCTGGCGAGGCGGCGATTCGGCTCGACAATGATGTCGATCTCGACCTTCGGGTTCTGGGCTCTGAAGTCACTAAGAATGTCGATCAGGTGGCCAGCTGCGAAGTCCTCAACGACGCCGAGGCGAATGCGGTCCTCGATCATCCTGCCTGTCAGCCTTTTCTCGACCTCGTCGCTGAGGGCGACCATTTCGCGGGCATAAGCCAGCATGATCTGCCCATGGCTCGTGAGCTCGAGGCCTTTTGACGAACGCGAAAACAGCGTAACACCAACAAGCTCCTCCAGCTTGCGGATCTGCATGCTTACGGCCGCCTGCGTTCTATTCAGCTTGACGGCAGCTCCATTGACGGTGCCGATCTCCGCGACGGTCAGAAATGCACGAAGCAGATAGGAATCAAGATCAAGCATCAGAAGCCGCATTCCATAGTTTGGGGCGCTCGAGTGCTGAGGGCCTCTCTGCCTATAAGCGGATATTGGACGAACCATGTTCTTCCGGCAACTGGCGATCCTTAGCCGGGGCGCAGTGCAAGCTGCGCCCCGTCAATAACAGTTTATCGCGCGAAGAGAACGCATGCCTCGGGGAGAATGGAAACGCTGATCGCCTGCCCTCGCGCGAAGGCTATGTCTGGACGGTTCGGGCAAGCCGAGATTATGCGGTCGCCACTGACGAGGTCCAGAACGATATGCCTGAAGGCACCGAGTGTCACAACGTCGGCAATGCGTCCGGGCATGGCCGCCCCGGCACCCGGAACACCGGATGATATCTCGACGTTTTCCGGCCTCACGCAAATCTCGGCGGCACCTGAAAGGCTTCCGGCGGACGCGACCGGAAACTCCCAGCCGGATTCGGAACGAAACTTGCGAGCCGTTCCGCCTGCGGCCGAAATCGAGCCACGAATCCAATTCGTCCGCCCCATGAAATCCGCGACGAAACGCGAGTCTGGACGCCAATACACATCATCCGGCCTGCCGGATTGCATGATTGCTCCATGGTTCATCACGAATATGCGCTCTCCCAGGCTCATCGCCTCCTCCTGGTCGTGGGTTACCACGATCGCGGTCGAGCCGACCGCGGCGAGCACATCTTTCAATTCGGTGCGCAGCTCATGGCGAAGTTTGGCGTCGAGGGCCGACAGGGGTTCATCCAGAAGAACAAGGCTTGGATGGGTGGCGAGCGCCCGCGCAAGCGCAACACGCTGCTGCTGGCCGCCGCTCAACTGGTGCGGCCGCCGCTGTCCGAAACCGACGAGTCGGACGAGCTCGAGCATCTCGGCAATGCGGCGAGGTATTTGCCCCGGCGGGTGGTTGCGATGGCGAAGTCCATAGCCGATGTTCTGTTCGACGGTCATATGCGGGAAAAGAGCGTAGTGCTGGAACAGCAGCCCGACATTGCGCTCATAGGGTTTCAATCCGGCCATCGGCTCGCCGTCGATCAAGATCGAGCCTTTGTCGGGGCGCTCGAACCCGGCAATGAGCCGAAGAATGGTGGTCTTGCCGCAACCGCTCGGTCCAAGCAGTGCGATTGTTTCACCTGGGTTCACCGAGAAGGAGACATTACCGAGGGCGACCGTTTCGCCGAAGCGCTTGCTGACCCCTTGAAATTCCACGGCAGAAATCATCGTATTGTCCTCATGAACGAAACAAACCCTGGCCGACGACAGTGTCGAAGCCGACGACACGGTCCAGCACAACGATCAGCAACGCGGTGACGGCAATCAGGGCCACGGCCGCCGCAGCGATCGTCAGATCGAAAGCCGCGCGCATGTTGCTGACCAGCGTAACAGGCAAGGTCGTTGCGGACGGATCGCTCAGAAAGAGACTGATCGATACGTCATCTATAGAAATTGCGAAGGCGAAGATCGCACCGGTGACAACGCCCGTCCGCATGAGCGGCAGGGTAATGGTCCAGAAGGCCTGGCGCTCGGTGGCGCCGAGAACCATTGCGGCTTCCGTCAATCGTTGGTCGCTGCCGAGAAGGCTGGCGAGACTGGTCCTTATGCAATAGGGCAACGTCACGATCACGTGGCCGAGAAGCAGGCGCGCCATACCATTTGTAATACCGGCCTTGGAAAGGAAAAGCAGGAGGCCGAATCCAATGACGACCGGCGGAACGATGAGTGGCGAGAGAAAGGCCGAAGTCAGCGCTGCCTTTCCTGGAAAATTGCCCCGGGCAAGGCCGACAGCCGCCGCAGTTCCGACCGTGACGGACAGAACCGTCGTGAGTACCGCCAAAATGAGGCTGGTGCGTAGGCTGGTAAGGATATCCGCCTGGGAGACGAGCCGTTCGAACCAGTGAAGCGACAAGGCAGGTGGCGGCAGTGGACCGAGGTAGGTCCTGGCGTCGAAAGCCATGAGGCATGTTATCGCCAACGGGATGGCGAGGAACGCCAATCCAAGGCCGATGACACCGTAGGCGAGGGAAACGGCGATCCGGTCTCCGGTTCGCGCTGCAAGAGACTGTCTGCTCATCGGGAAACCTTCCAGGCCTGCGCAAACGTTATGACAGCGACGACCGCCAAGGCTGCGGCAAGCATGACGAGCGAGATCGCCGCGCCGCTCGGATAGTTGGCGATATCGCTGAACCGGGTGTAGATGACGTTCGATATGAAAAGCACCCGGCCCCTCCCGAGCACCATGGGAATGACGAAGGCGCTGATCGCGAAAGTCAGCGAGACAAGCGTGCTTGAGATCAGAGCCGGGAAACTCAGGGGAAGTGTGATCGACAGATGGGCTTTCCATCCCGGCGCGCCGAGCGACTGGGCTGCATCGAGCAGACGCGGATCGATCGATTGCATCGCGCCAATCAGCGTGAGCGTTGCGACCGGTATAATCGAGTGAACCAGACCCGCAGTAACGACGATATTAATATATTCGCGGCTGTTGGGCGAAAAGCCAAGTGTCAGGAGGAGGGGTCGGAAGATGCTGACCGACCCGAAGGTCAGTTCGATCGCGTATGTCTTGATCAGGACGCTGGATAGAACAAGCGTAATCAAAAAGCCGAGGGTGAGCGCGCGCATCCGCGGGGAAATGCGCCGCACGATAAAGTAGGCCAGCGGGAATGCCACAAGCTGACCGATGATCGCGGCAACTCCACCGATCCAGAAGGTCGTCATCAGGACACTCGCAAACGCCTGGTTTGCAAGCTCGTAATAGTTTTGGACCGTTGCCGCGGCATTTTCAACGGAGCCGACGCGCCCCGGCGTAAACTCCTTCAAGCTTTCGATTGCCAGATTGATTAACGGTGACAGAAAACCGAATGCGAACACCAGGAGGGCTGGCCCGAGCGTCAGTGCCGCATCTCGGCGATCAGGAATAGAAATGGCAACGGGTTGCCGCTTTGCTTTGGTCATGGTGGAACAGCCTTTTCCTCGCCCTTACGGGCCACGAGAAAGGGAGGTTATCGAAGCCCGCGTCGCGCCTTCGATAACCTGCCGCGAGGTGCCTTAGAGCAACGGGGCGATGTCCTGTTCCCAGCGTTTGGACCAGGCATCCTGCTGTTCGAGAACGACATTGTAGTCCGGCACATAGACGAAGCTCGAAAACTCGTCCGACGTGAAGGACAGATGCTTGAGATTGTCGGGCGTGAGCGCCTTGCTGTTCAACGGCGCTTCGCCCGCCACCTTGGCGTAGAGCGAATTCATGTCCGGGCTGATTGCGAAGTTGACGAAATCGAGCGTTGCCTTGGTGTTCGATCTATTCTTCAGTACGCCGAAACCGCTCTGGTAGAGGAAGGCCCTGAAGTTGGTGTCCTTGGTGAAACGAGTAACCGGGAAGTTCTTCGCCACGGCCGCCCAGCCGGGCTCAGCAAAGAAGCCGACGGAGGTCTCGCCCGACGTCAGCGAATTTGTGAAATCGATATCGGTGATGGCGACGCGGCCGATATTGCCGGATTTCGCCAATTCCTTCATGAGCTTCCACCCGGGTTCCATATTCGTTTCACTGCCGCCAGCGTGAAGGGCGAGCGCGACAATCTGGAGCATCATGCTCTGTGTCGGGCCCGGCCAGCAGATCGCGCCCTTAAGATCGGGGCTGAGCAGATCATCGATGGTCTTCACAGCGATCGGAGCCGTGTCGGTTCGGGATCCAAAATACATGCCGCCAACTGCGCGTGGGACCGCTTTGATATTGCCCTTGCCATCACGAATGATGATTTTCTCGGGAATATTCGCAAGGTTGGGAACATCGGCAGGATTGATGGTCTCGAGCCAATCTTCCTTCACCATACTGTTGAATGAGCCTTCCCAGCCGGCGACATAGTCGTAGTCGACATTCGGCCAGACGGCCTTGATCTTTGGCAGGATCGCGCCCGCGCCGCCCTGATGAAGAACCCAGTTGAACGTCGCCGCATTCTGGTCGGCGGCGATCTGCTTCATGGCTTCGACGACATCGCCGCCCCATTCAACGGCGGTGAGATTGCCGCTGCCGGCTGCGGCGGATCTCGCAAACCCGGTCATCGTGCCGGCAATCCCCGCGGCAGCGGCGGATCCGAGGAAACGGCGGCGTGTCATATCGTGCAACATGGTAGGTCCCCTTTGTTGTCGGCCCTCTGCTGGACCGTTCGCATCGGAGACTGCTTGGAGGTTGCCAACCGCGGTAGTGGGAAAATTCTCGCCGGGTTATAAAGTTTTCTGAATATCCCGATGAACGCACTACCCGCATCGCGGAGCCTTGGCGGATCCGAGCTATCAAGAATCGTTATATCCCCTCTCGAATTTTCGCGGTTCCAAGAGAAGCGGGTGGCGCCGATGATGATGGCAGCATCAATACCGCGGGAGCCTGCCTTGACCATTGACCGAGATTTTCTGGAAGACTTGAGAAAGCGCTTCGGCAGCGCTGCAGGCGGTGAGATGGAAGATCCGCACTTCCGCGCCGTGGCGGCGAGCGTATTCAAGGACGGCGACAGCCGCAAATGGCCCTTCGCCGATCCTGCGACCTTTCTGGACGCCCGTTTCATCGAGAACGGCTTGCAGCCCGAGGTCCTTGAGGCGCTTGACATAGCTCTGATCGGCGTGCCGATGGATCTCGGCGTCACCAATCGCGCCGGCGCGCGGCTGGGGCCGCGGGCCGTCCGGGCGATCGAGCGTGTGGGCCCCTACGAGCATGTTCTGCGAGTCGCGCCAATGGGAGGGCTAACAGTCGCCGATGTCGGCGACGTGCCGATGCGCAGCCGGTTCGACCTGGCCGAGTGCCATGCCGACATCGAGGCCTGCTACCGGATGATCGCGGCAACCGGGGTTATCCCGCTGTCGGTCGGCGGCGACCATTCGATCTCCGGCGCCATTCTCAAGGGCCTGGCGGCCAGCCAGCCGGTAGGCATGATCCACATCGACGCTCATTGCGACACCGCTGGTCCCTATGAGGGCTCTAAGTTCCACCACGGCGCGCCCTTCCGCGAGGCGGTTCTGGCGGGCGTGCTCGATCCGAAGCGTACGATCCAGATCGGCATCCGCGGCGGCGGCGAATATCTCTGGGAGTTCTCCTTTGCCTCCGGCATGACCGTCATCCACGCGGAAGAGGTGGCGGAGATGGGCCTCAAGGCTGTGGTCGCAAAGGCTCTCGAGGTTGTCGGCGCTGGTCCAACCTATCTCAGTTTCGACGTGGACAGCCTCGATCCGGCCTTCGCTCCGGGAACTGGCACGCCAGAAGTCGGCGGGCTTCAGCCGAGGGAGGTTCTGAGCCTACTGCGTGGCTTCAAAGGCATCAACCTCATCGGCGGCGACGTCGTGGAAATCGCGCCGCAATACGACAACACCACCAACACCGCGCAGATCGCCGCGCAGGTCCTGTTCGAACTCCTATGCCTCGCGATGTTCAGTCCCGCTGTCAGGACAAAGGTGACCTGAGAATCAACTCCACAACGGCAGCGTGCCTCGTGCCCGCTGCCATCCATCACCTGCCGCACAACACGTCTCAAAAAGGGGAACGACATGACTGCTCTTATGAAATTGCGCTACACCGCCACCGCGGCAATTGCCGTGTTCGGCATCCTTGCAGGGGCCGCGCAGGCCGACGAACTTGCCGATATCAAAGCCGCAGGCGAGATTAACATCGGCATCTTCTCCGATTTCCCGCCCTTCTCTTCGGCAAGCGCCGATATGAGCATCAAGGGCTATGACGTCGACGTCGCCCAGAAGATCGCCGACGGCCTCGGCGTGAAACTCAATCTCGTGAGCGTTACTGGCCAGAACAGGATCGCCTACCTGAACGACGATCGCGTCGACCTGCTGATGAGCGTCGGCTATTCGAAGGAGCGTGCCGAGGTTGTCGATTTTGCCGCCCCGTACGCCCCCTACTATATCGCCGTCATCGGTCCGGCTGCGCTGAAGGTGAGCGGCAAGGAAGACCTTGTCGACAAGACCGTTGCCGTCAATCGTGGGACGCTCGAAGACACGTCGCTGACGGCCGCCGCCCCTAGCTCGGCTGCGATCCAGCGTTTCGAGAACTACAATTCGGTCATCCAGGCCTTCATATCCGGCCAGACCCAGTTGATGGTCGTCGGCAATGATGTCGGTGCGCAGGTTCTGGCACGACAGGACGAGCTGAAGCCGGAGCAGAAGTTCCAGCTCCTTAGCTCCCCCTCGCACATCGCGCTCCGCAAGGGCGAGGAAGGCCTGAAAAAGGCTGTCAATGACAGCGTCGCCGCAATGATCTCCGATGGTTCTCTCGACGCAAGCTCGAAGAGCTGGCTGAAAGCGCCGCTCAACCCTGAAAACCTGAAGGACTGACGAGGACGGCCTCCCACTCGCCAGAGCGTGATGCCGAAAGCTGTAAGCGATTCCGGTGGAGTCATGCTCCAATTCTTTGATTGAGAGGCGGATCGAGATTTCGGGCCGACCCGGCCCAGATCATCCGGCTCCAAAGGACAAACGATGAGATACAGCCTCGATTTCAATTGGCTTTGGGACGGAATGGGAGCTTTGGCTTATGGCGCAGGCACGACGCTTGCACTGACGGCCTCCACATCGGTCCTAGGGATCGTTCTCAGCATTCTCGGCGCGGCCGCGCGCCGGGGACCTTATCCATGGTTGCGCAAGGTCGTCGGCCTGTATGTGGAAGTCATGCGTAATACGCCATTCCTGGTGCAGCTGTTCTTCATCTTCTTTGGCTTGCCCAGCCTCGGCATTCGCCTCGATCCGATCTCTGCCGCAGTTCTTGCCATGACCCTCAATATGGCGGCCTACACGATCGAGGTGGTCGGGGCCGGGCTCGATGCCATACCGAGAGGCCAGAAGGAGGCTGCGCAGGCACTCGGCCTGAGGCCCCGGCTGGTGTTCTTCAAAATCATCATGCCGCAAGCGATTGCCATCATTTTCCCGGCGTTGACGAGCCAGATCATCATCATGATGCTGGAATCGGCGGTGGTTTCGCAAATATCAGTCCGCGAGCTGGCGCAGGAGGCCGATCTGCTTCAGTCGCGCACTTTCCGTTCCTTCGAGACCTATCTGGTGGCGACGTTGATCTACCTTTCGATGTCCGCCGCACTTCGCCGGCTCCTTTTCGCCGGGAAACGCCGTTTTCTGGGAGCCGGTCTGGCATGATTGAGTTCACCTTCTGGGACATTCTGCGCAATCTTGTCTTCGCGACACGCTGGACCCTGCTGCTTTCGCTCGCAGCCTTTGCCGGCGGCGCCATCGTTGGATTGGCGATCCTGTCTGCACGGATATCGAAAACGCGCTGGTCGCGCAGCTTCGCGTCCGGCTACATTGCCCTGTTTCAGGGAACGCCGCTCCTCATGCAGCTCTTTTTGATGTTTTTCGGCCTGCCGATGGTCGGCTTCCGGATCGAGTCATGGACCGCCGCCGTCTGCGGCCTGACGTTCTATGCTAGCGCTTATCTTGCGGAAATCTGGCGGAGCGGCGTCGAGGCGGTGCCGCGCGGGCAATGGGACGCCGCAGCCAGCCTGGGCTTGCATCGTCTCCTCGAACTTCGCCTTGTCATCCTGCCGCAGGCTTTCCGGATCACGCGCGCGCCGACTGTCGGGTTCTTGGTCCAGTTGATCAAGAGCACCGCACTGGCCTCGATCCTCGGCTTCGAAGAACTGCTGAAAACCGCGAACGCCATCAACAACGCGACCTTCGAACCTTTCAAGGTCTACGGTCTCGTCGCGTTGATCTTCTTCGCCCTGTGCTATCCGCTTACGCAATACGCCAGAATTCTGGAGAAGAAAGCTGCGTTTGGCTGAGCGGTGCCGAGTTGCTCCGCATTCCGATCGCAACGGAGTGTCCAAAGAGCCGATCCCGGTTGAAAAGATAGCGCGCCGCGAGCAGCGACGCGGCTCAGGCGCTGCTCTCGTTCAGTCACACAGAACTCGCTTTATCCAGCAGTCAAAACTTACTGAGAGATCGCTTCAATGACCGACACACAAATCCGTCTTCTCGATGCCCAGACAACCGGCGAGTTCCTACCATTCGGCGCGCTGGTCGCGACCCTGCGGCAAGCATTTGCCGAAGGCTGTGTTGTGCCGGTACGGCATCACCACACGATAGCCAATAGCGGCGAGCCGGATGCGACGCTGCTTCTGATGCCGGCCTGGCATGAAACGCACCGGTCGGAGCGCTACCTTGGCATCAAGATCGTTACCGTCTTTCCCGGCAACACGGTACGCGGCATTCCCGGTTTGACCTCGACTTACATGCTCTATGATGGCCGGACCGGGATGCAGCTTGCGCTACTTGACGGAAACACGATCACCACGCGCCGCACGGTAGCGGCATCGGCCCTTGCTGCGGACTATCTTGCCCGACAGGACGCACGCCGTCTGCTGGTGATCGGCGCAGGTCGCGTCGCGAGCCTCATACCCGATGCCTACCGCGCCGTCCGGCCGATCGCGCATGTCGATATCTGGGATATCGATCCCGCCAGTGCGGAACGGCTGGTGCAGAGCCTCCGGCAAAAGGGGCTCCAGGCCACTGCCGTTACGAATCTGGAAACCGCGGCGCGGCAAGCCGATATCGTCAGCGCAGCGACGCTGGCGACGGCACCGCTTATCCGGGGCGAATGGCTACGGCCGGGCACCCATGTCGATCTGATCGGCGGCTTCACCCCGGCGATGCGCGAGGCCGATGACGAGGCGCTTCGGCGCTCATCGGTCTATATCGACACTCACGAAGCCCTTCACGAAGCAGGCGATCTGGTTCAGCCGATGAGGGCCGGCGTCATTTCTACGGATGCGGTGCGTGCGACACTTGACGAGCTGTGTCGTCGGGATAGTCCAGCGCGGGCGTCCAACGATGAAATCACTCTCTACAAGGCAGTCGGAACGGCGTTGGCTGATCTTGCCGCCGCGACGATGGTGTATGAAGCCGCTTTGATCGCCGGCTGACGTCTTTTTGTCCGGGCGATCGCGAATGATCGAATCCTGAATGTCGATCCGACTTAGGAAACGAAGCGCCACACCGTCGTCTTCTTGATTTCGCTGTCCTCCAGCGCCCGCGTCACAGGCACCTCATAGGCTGCGCAGAATTCCAGCCGATCCCGAGGCAGGTAGCTGCGTCCGGGATCGCCGACCAGCACCGGCTTTCCCTGGTCCGCCAGCTTCGCGAACCAGGGAACGAGTGCATCGGCAAAAGCGCCGTCGTAGAAGACATCGCCGGCAAGCACGATATCCGCCTCGACGGCCTGCCCGATCAGATCGGCGCCGCTAAAGCCGAGCGAAACTTCATTAGCCCCGCCATTCAGCCGGACTGCCGCCTCCGCCCAGGGATCGATATCATTGGCGGTGACCTCCCGGGCACCGGCCATAGCAGCCGCTATGCCGACAAGACCGGAACCGCTGGCGAAATCCAGCACCCGTTTGCCGCGCACCACCTCCGGATGATCGAGAATGTAGCGCGCCAGTCCTTGGCCGCCCGCCCAGGCAAAAGCCCAAAAGGGCGGCGGCAGGCCGATCGCTTCCAGTTCCTCCTCCGTCTTTAACCAGAGCTCATGCGCCTCGCACGCCAGATGGAGTGAAATCTCCGGCACGTGCGGCGGCGCCATCGGGCTGGTATTGGCGCGGATGAAGGCTTCCGGATCGGTCTTCAACGCGGCGGATTGTCCAGTCCGCCCATGCGGCAGACTTCGAGATATTCCTCTTCCGTCACCGGCTGCACCGAAAGCCGCATCGAGGTGACGAGCGCCATCATGGCGAGCTTCTCGCTCGCCTTGACATCCCTCAGCGTCACCGGCTTCGGCATGTCCATGACGGCGCGAATGTGGACGCAATCCCACTTCGGGTCGCCCTTGGCGGTGGAATCGGGCTGCGACAGCGCTGAGACTTCGACAATGCCAACGACTTCAAGCCCGTCATTGGAATGGTAGAAAAAGCCCTTGTCGCCGATCTGCATCGCCCGCATGTTGTTGCGCGCCAGATAGTTGCGAACGCCCGTCCATTCCGTGCCCTTTTCGCCGGCAGCCTTCTGTTGCTCCCACGACCAGGAGGCGGGTTCGGATTTGTAGAGCCAGTGCGCCATGCTCACGCCTCCGGTTTGTTGAAGACCCAGTTGTAGGCCTTGACGTCGACACTTTCGAACAGTCCGGCCTTGGCATAAGGATCGGCATCGGCAAGCGCCCGCGCTGCCTCTTTCGTCTCAGCGTCGACGATGATCAGGCTGCCGCAGGCCTTGCCCTCGTCATCGAGAAATGGACCGGCGATCTTCAGCGTTCCCTCGGCGTTCAGCCCGTTCAGATACTCGACATGTATCGAACGCGTCTCCATGCGCACGTTCAAATGTCCCGGCTTGTCCTTGCAAAGAAGGGCGAAAAGCATGTCTGTCTCCTATTCGGTGGTGATCGGACGCGTCATCAGTTGCTCTATCGCCTCTGATATATTGAGCCTGCCGTCGATGATGGCGGAAACGGCGTCTGTAATCGGCATGCTGACCGCAAGCTCTGCGGCAAGCCGCGAGGCGACGGAGGCGGCAAGCGCACCTTCTACCAGCGCGCCCTGCAGCGGATCGGCCTTTTCGCCGCGCCCGAGCGCTATGCCGAAGCGCAGGTTGCGCGATTGATGGCTCGTTGCCGTCAGCACCAGATCGCCAAGGCCGGAAAGCCCGCGCACCGTATCGGCCTGGCCGCCCTTGGCGACGACGAAACGCGACATTTCCGCAAGCCCGCGCGCAATCAGCGCCGCACGCGCGGAATCGCCGATGCCGCCGCCTTCGACGATGCCGCAGGCAATTGCCAGCACATTCTTCAACGCGCCGCCGAGCTGCACGCCGACGCGGTCGCTGGAGGCATAGAGCCGGAAGGTCCGGCCGGAAATCGCCTGTGCGAGCCGTTCGGCGACCTCCATATCCTCAGCCGCAATCGCCATCGCCGTCGGCAGGCCCTTGGCGATATCGGCGGCAAAACCCGGACCGGAAAGCACGGCGACGGAATGGTCCGGCAATTCCCGTTCCAGCATGTCGGTCAGAAGATTGCCGGTTGCCCGCTCGATACCCTTGGCGCAGGTGACGACAACGGCATCCTTGGAAAGATAGGGGCCGTATTGCCGCGCCGCATCGGCCTGCGCCTGCGACGGCATCGCAAAAAGCACGATGGAGGCGTCGGCAATCGCCTCCGCCTCGGCGGCAAATTTCAGCGTATCGGGCAGGAGAATACCGGGCAGCACCGCATCATGCAGCCGTTCTGCCTTCAGATCGGCCATCAGCGACGGATTACGCCCGACGAGCGTCACCGCGCTACGGCCGGCAAGGGCGATGACGGTGGCGAGCGCCGTGCCGAAAGCCCCAGATCCGACGACGGCGATGTTTTCGCTCATGCCTTGGCCCCTCTCTTGCCGAAACCGATCAGCGTTTGCGCATGGGAATCGAGCGGCCAGCGTGAACGCGGCTGGACGTCGAGCGCATCCGGCGCGGCTCCGGTCGCCATCCGCTCCAGTCCTGCCCAGGCAATCATCACCGCATTGTCGGTGCAGAGGTGCAGCGGCGGCGCGATGAAGCGGAAGCCGTTCTTGTCGCATAGCGCCTGCAGCGTGCCGCGCAGTTCGAGATTGGCAGCGACACCGCCGGCAACGACCAGTGCCGGCTTCTCGCCAGTCGCTGGGCCAGTCGCTGGGAATGCCGCCGCAAATTCCGTCTTGAACCGCTGCAGGCCGCGGCCGATGCGGTCCTTCAGCGTGCGCGAGATCGCCTTCTGAAACGACGCGCAGATATCCGCCACATCCTGATCGCTGAGCGGCGCGATATCCTGCGCCGCCTGCCGCACCGCCGTCTTCAGCCCGGAGAAGGAGAAATCGAGCCGTGCCTCGCCGACCAGTGGTCGCGGAAAAGCGAAGCGATCGGCATTGCCGTTCCGCGCCATCCGTTCCACCGCCGGGCCGCCGGGATACGGCAAGCCGAGCAGCTTTGCCGTCTTGTCGAAGGCCTCGCCGAGCGCATCGTCGATCGTCGTGCCCCAGCGCTCATACTCTCCGACGCCGCGCACCAGGATGAGCTGGGTATGGCCGCCGGAGACGAGCAGCATCAGATAGGGAAAGGAGAGCCCGTCCGTCAGCCGCGCCGTCAGCGCATGACCTTCGAGATGGTTGACCGCATAAAGCGGCTTGCCGGCTGCCCTGGCGATTGCCTTGCCGGTCATCAACCCCACAAGCAGCCCGCCGATCAGCCCAGGTCCCGACGTCGCGGCAATGGCGTCGATATCGGCCAGCGACACATTGGCGCGCTTCAGCGCTTCCTCGATAAGCTCGTCCAGTGCCTCGACATGGGCACGCGCGGCGATTTCCGGCACCACGCCGCCATAAGCGCTATGCTCGTCGAGCTGGGAAAGCACGACATCCGACAGCACGTTGGAATGCCCTTCCGCATCGCGCTCGACGACGGCGGCGGCGGTCTCGTCGCAGCTCGTTTCGATGCCAAGGATGCGCAGAAAGGGAACCATGAAGCCTGTTCGTTGATTGCGATGGGATGGAAACCCGTTTACGAGAACTCCGGTAACAACGGAATAGAGCGGATGCAAACAAAACCTTTCCGGATCGGCACGCGGGGCAGCCCGCTGGCGCTTGCCCAGGCGCATGAGGCCCGCGACAGGCTGATGGCGGCGCATCATCTACCCGAGGACATGTTCGAGATCGTCGTGCTGACAACCAAGGGCGACCGCATCACCGACCGCTCGCTGGCCGAGATCGGCGGCAAGGGCCTCTTCACCGAGGAAATTGAGCAGAAGCTCGTTGCCGGCGAGCTGGATTTTGCCGTGCACTCCGCCAAGGATATTGCGACGAAGCTACCCGAGGGGCTTTATCTCTCCGCCTATCTGCCGCGCGAAGATATCCGCGACGCCGTCATCGGCCGCACCGCGCGCAAACTGATCGACCTGCCGCATGGCGCCACCGTCGGTTCGTCGTCGCTGCGCCGCCAGGCGCTGATCCGCCGCATGCGGCCGGATATCAATGTCATCACCTTCCGCGGCCTAGTGGAAACGCGCCTGCGCAAGCTCGAAGAGGGTCAGGTCGATGCGACCCTGCTGGCGCTTGCCGGCCTGAAGCGCCTTGGCAAGGTCGAGGTGCTGACCGATATCCTCGATCCCGACACCTTCCCGCCGGCGCCGGCGCAGGGAGCGATCTGCATCGAAAGCCGCATCGGTGATACCAGGATCGACGATCTGCTGGCACCGGTCAACGACGCGCCGACCTTCGATACCGTCTCCTGCGAACGTGCCTTTCTCGCCGCTCTCGACGGCTCGTGCCGCACGCCGATCGGCGGTTATGCGGTCTGCGAAGGCGACCTGATCCGCTTCTCCGGCCTTATCATCACGCCTGACGGCCGCAGCCAGCATGCGGTGACCACCGACGGCCACCGCCGCGATGCGGCAGCCCTCGGCACCCGCGCCGGCCAGGACGTGCGCGCAAGGGCCGGCAGCGCCTTTTTCGACGATTGGCACTGACGCGGCCATGCGCGTGCTCGTCACCCGCCCCGCGCATTCGGCGACGAAAACCGCACAACGTCTGCGCGATATGGGCCACGAGCCGCTGCTGCTGCCGCTGCGTCGGCCCCTGCACGACAGCGCGGCAGCCGCGGCCGCGTTGGCTAGAACCAGCGGCGCAATCGCAGTGACCAGCGCCGAAGCTATCAGGGTCGTTGCCGCTCTCGAAGAGCAGCTTCGTCCGCATCTTGCCCGCCCGCTTTTCGCCGTCGGCGAGACGACGGCGGAAGAAGCGCGCAAGCTCGGCTTCCGATCGGTCGCTTCATCCAAGGGCAACGGCCGCGATCTCGCCGATCTCGTCGCGGCGCGGGAAGCGGACGAATTGCTCTATCTTGCCGGCTTGCCGCGCGCCGAAACTTTCGAAGCAGGATTGCGCCAACGCGGCATCCGCTTTTCCGTCGCCGAATGTTATCGCATGCAGCCGGTCGCCCCCGGCCCGGCAGAGATCGGAGCGATTTTCTCAGGCCGGAGGCCGGAGGTCATACTCTTCTATTCCCGGCAGACGGCCGAGGATTTCTTTCGCGTGCCGGAACTGCGATCGGCTCTGCCGGAGGACAGCGGAATCCGCCTTATCTGCCTCAGCGAAGCGGTGGCGGAAGCGATTCCCGCGGCTCTGAGAAAAAGCGTAATGATTTCGCCAATGACGGATGAGAAAAGCCTTTTGTCGCTGCTTTGAATGCTTTAGCCGCCCAAATTTGATCTAACCTCTTCCCTTAACTGGCATCACTGTCTAGTTTCGTTGCAATGCAGGATAAAGAGGACCTCATGGTATCGGGAAACCCGCCACGCCATTCGAAGAGCGCCGACGAGCCGGTCACGATCGACCTCGATGCACAGGAATTCGCCTCCGCAGCCGATACCGAAAAACCGGTGGACCATGAAACCGGCGATGCCGACAGCACCGCCGCCGCCGATGTCGGCCCGCCGCCCGAAACCGACACTGAGTCGCATGCCGAATATGAAGAGAAACCGGCGATGGATGCGCCGGAGGAGGAACCGGTAGCCCCGGAACCTTCCTTCACGCCTGCCGAACAGCCAGCGCCGAAGAGCGCCGCCACCTCCGGTCTCATTGCCGCCGGCATCGTCGGCGGCCTCGTGGCGCTGCTTGGCGCCGGCGCCATCCAATATGCCGGTTACCTCCCGGGCGGCTCTTCCGCGCCGCAGACGACCTCGCCGCAGACTGCCGATCTTTCCGGCGAGATCGACGGACTGAAACAGGCCGTCGCCAACCTTGCCGCCAATCCGGCGAGCACGGATGATGGTGCGCTTGAGCAGCGCGTCGCCGCGCTGGAAACGGCGGCGAAGGCCCCGGTAGCCGCCGCACCGGCCTATTCGGCAAATGTCGAGGCACTCAACCAGAAGATTGCGGAACTGACCGGTCAGGTCGACCAGTTGCGCGCCACACTTTCCCAATCTTCCGAGCAGCAGACGACGAGTGGCGCCGATATCGCCAAGCGCCTCGAAGAGGCAGAAAAGAAGCTGAACGCGCCGCGCGAGGATGTCGCCGTTGCCCGGGCGATCGCGGCTGTCGCCCTCAAGGCGGCGATCGATCGCGGTGGGCCGTTCCTGGCCGAACTCGACACCTTCGCCGGTGTCGCACCTGACGATCCCGCGGTCGCTGACCTGCGCGCCTTTGCCGAGACCGGCATTCCCTCGCGCGCCGAACTCGTGCGCCAGGTTCCAGATGTCGCCACCGCGATTGTCGACGCCGTCAACCAGCCGGATCCGAACGAGAGCTGGTCGGACCGGTTGATGTCGAGCGCCAAATCGCTTGTCAGCGTCCGTCCCGTCGGCAATATCCAGGGCGAAAGCGTCGAAGCCATCGCCGCCCGCTTGGAGGATAAGGTGAAGAGTGGCGATCTGCCGGGCGCTTCTGCCGAATGGAATAATCTGCCGGCTCCCGGCAAACAGGCTTCCACCGCCTTCAAGCAATCTCTCGACGCGCGTATCCGCGTCGAGGAACTGGTCGGTGGGGCGCTGTCGAAAGCGGCTTCCGGCACCGGCAAGGAGGGATGAGACCATGCTGATCCGCCTTGTCGTCTTCGCCCTCTTCGTGCTGCTTCTCGCCTATGGCTTCTCCTGGCTCGCCGATCGTCCCGGAGACCTCTCGCTGATCTGGGAGGGCCAGATCTACCAGACGAAGCTGATCGTCGCTGCCAGTGCGATCATCGCTCTGATCGCCGCCGTGATGATCGGCTGGTGGTTCGTCCGCCTGGTCTGGACCTCGCCGCATTCGGTGACGCGTTTTTTCCGCGCCCGCAAGCGCGACCGTGGTTATCAGGCGCTGTCGACCGGGCTGATCGCCGCCGGCGCCGGCAATGCGCTGCTTGCCCGCAAGATGGCCGCCCGCTCACGCGGCCTCATCCGTGCCGATCAGGAGCCGCTGATCAACCTGCTCGAAGCCCAGGCGGCCCTGATCGAGGGTCGCCATGATGAGGCACGCGCCAAGTTCGAGGCGATGGCCAACGATCCCGAGACACGCGAACTCGGCCTGCGCGGCCTTTATCTGGAGGCGCGCCGTCTCGGGGCCAACGAGGCCGCCCGCCAATATGCTGAAAAGGCTGCCGACAACGCGCCTTATCTGCCCTGGGCCGCACAGGCGACTCTCGAGTATCGCAGCCAGGCCGGCCGCTGGGACGATGCCATCCGCCTCCTCGAACAACAGAAGGCCGCCCGCGTCGTCGAAAAGGCCGAAGCCAACCGTCTGCACGCCGTCCTGCTGACGGCGCGCGCTGGCGAAAAGCTGGAAAGCAATCCGACCGGTGCCCGCGACGACGCGTTGCAGGCGCTGAAGCTCGCCGCCGATTTCATTCCGGCAGCCCTTATTGCCGCCAAGGCGCTGTTTCGCGAAGGCGGTGTGCGCAAGGCCGCCTCGATCCTCGAACAGGCATGGAAATCGGCACCGCATCCTGAGATCGGCCAAGCTTATGTCACGGCCCGCAGTGGTGATTCCACGCTCGACCGGCTGAAGCGCGCCGAACGGCTGGAAGGGCTGCGCCCGAACAACGTCGAATCCCTTCTCGTCGTCGCCCAGGCAGCGCTCGACGCGCAGGAATTCGCCAAGGCTCGCGCCAAGGCGGAAGCGGCAGCGCGCATGCAGCCGCGTGAGAGCGCCTTCCTGCTGTTGGCCGACATCGAAGAAGCCGAGACCGGAGACCAAGGCCGAGTGCGCCATTGGCTGGCCCAGGCGCTCAAGGCGCCGCGCGATCCGGCCTGGGTGGCGGACGGCTTCGTGTCCGACAAATGGCTGCCGGTATCACCGGTGACCGGCCGCCTAGACGCCTTCGAATGGAAGGCGCCGTTCGGCCAGGTCGAAGGTCGGCTCGAGGACGGCTCGGCGCCCGCCTCGATCGAAACCGCTTTGAAGACACTGCCGCCGCTGCGCGACGTCAGGCCGGAAAGCCCGGTCAACGACCATCGCATCATCGAACTGGAACGTGCCGCGACGATTGCCGAGGCGGCACGCCCGACGCCGGCACCGGCAAAACCGAAGCCCGCCGAACCCGTCAGCGATAAAGCGCCCGCACCGGGCGAGGCAAAACCTTTCTTTGGCGGGCGGCCGGATGATCCCGGCGTTCGCGATCCCAGGGTGGAACAGGAACCCAAGACCCGGCTCCGCCTTTTCTGAAATGGAACGAAAACCGCATGTTCGAACGCTTTCAGGCATTCTTCCAGAATCTTACCGCCGACCACCCGAAGAAAGGTTTTGCCCCCGATGATCCGCGCATCGCGGTGGCGGCACTCTGTATGCAGGTCATGGAGGCAGACGGTCAGATCAAAGCCAGCGAGAAGAAGCGGCTGCGCAAGCTGTTGAAGGAGCAGTATGCACTCGATGGCAAGCAGCTCGATGCACTGATCGCCGCCGGCCTTGAGGCCGAAAGCACCGCCGTCGACTATTATCGCTTCACCGCCGACTTGAAACGCCATCTCAATACCGAGCAACGGCTGGAGCTGATCGGCATTCTCTGGGACATCGTCTATGCCGACGGCGAACGCAGCGAAATGGAAGACCATGTGATCTGGCGCATCGCCGATCTGCTCGGCGTCTCCTCGCGCGAGCGCATCCAGAAGCGGCAGGAGGCCGCCGCCAGGGTCACAGATGTCCGGGTTGCGCAAGATGACACCGACTGAGCAAAACCCCAACCGCGACCGGCGCCCGATCCTCATTGTCCTGCATCAGGAGCGGTCGAGCCCCGGCCGTGTCGGCCAATTGCTTGTCGAAAAGGGCTACCGCCTTGATATCCGTCGCCCGGTTCTCGGCGAGCCGCTTCCGGCGACGCTCGAAGACCATGCAGGCGCCGTCGTCTTCGGCGGGCCGATGAGCGCCAATGATCCCGATGACTTCGTCAAGAAGGAAATCGGCTGGATCGACGTTCCGCTGCGGGAAAAACGCCCTTACCTCGGCATCTGTCTCGGCGCGCAGATGCTGGTGCACCATCTCGGTGGCAAGGTGCAGCCGAATACCGACGGCTCGACGGAGATCGGCTGGTACCCGCTGCGCCCGACCGAGAAAGGCCGCCTGCTGATGCACTGGCCGAAGATGGTCTATCATTTCCATCGCGAGGGCTTCGAGCTGCCGCACGGCGCCCACCTTCTGGCCGAAGGCGATGCTTATCCGAACCAGGCCTTCCGCTACGACGGTAACGCCTGGGGCCTGCAGTTCCACGCCGAATTGACCCGGGTGATGATGCACCGCTGGGTGGTGCATGGCGCGCATCGCTTCATTCTGCCGAACGCCCAGCAGGGCCGCGAACACCTCGAAGGCCGCATGCTGTTCGACGCGCCGCTGAAAGCCTGGCTGAACGAATTCCTCGATATTGTCTTCGAAGGCAAGATGGCAAAGGCCGCCTCCCCGATCACGCTTCCTGCGTAGAGACCTGCATATACGGCAGCATGCGCTATCTCACGTGCTGGGCGCGTCGAGCGTATCGATCCGCCGCAATTTCGGGAAACTCGAAGCCCAGATCGCCGCCACCGCCAGAGTTCCGATCCCGCCGATAACGACCGCCGGCACAGCGCCGAAGATCGATGCCATCGTGCCCGCCCGGAATTCTCCGAGTTCGTTCGAAGCACCGACGAAGACCATGTTGACTGCATTCACGCGGCCGCGCAGCTGATCCGGCGTCCAGAGCGCAATCAGGCTCTCGCGGACATAGACCGACACCATGTCGGCCGCCCCCATCAGCGCCAGCGCCGCGATCGAGACTTCGGTATTGGTCGAGACCCCGAAAATGATCGTTCCGACGCCGAACAGGGCAACGCCGATGAACATGTAGATGCCGGCGCGTTGCTTGAGCGGATAGGCGGCAAGGAAGATCGCCATGACGATGGCGCCAAGTCCCGGTGCGGCGCGCAGCAGCCCGAGGCCCCAGGGGCCGAGGGTCAGGATATCGCGGGCGAAGATCGGCATCAGTGCGGTTGCGCCGCCGAGCAGCACGGCAAAGAGATCGAGCGAGATCGCCCCGAGCACCACCCTTTCGGCGCGGATGAAACTGAAGCCGCCAAGGATCATCGCCCAGCTCTTGGTCTCGCCCGTCGTCTTCTGCACCGGTTTCGGGATCATGTAGAGAAGAGCCGCACCGAGGACCGAAAAGATCACCGCCACCGTGTAGGCGGTCGGTGCGCTGACGCCGTAGAGCAGACCGCCGAGCACCGGCCCGGTGATTGCTGCGAGCTGCCAGGACGACGAATTCCAGGCGATCGCATTGGAGAGATCCTGCTCCGGCACGAGATTGGGAGCCAGCGACTGCACCGCCGGCGACATGAAGGCGCGTTCGATGCCGAAGATCAAAAGCA
Source organism: Rhizobium sp. NZLR1b (assembly GCF_019685155.1). NCBI lineage: Bacteria > Pseudomonadati > Pseudomonadota > Alphaproteobacteria > Hyphomicrobiales > Rhizobiaceae > Rhizobium > Rhizobium sp. NZLR1b. The sequence goes on along the minus strand of NZ_JABDWC010000003.1, from coordinate 304,994 downwards.
CCGCGAAAACAGGCAGGGGCGTGAAGGTTCCCATCGCCGTCATGACAAGCAGCGCCAGCGTGCAGAGCGCGCTCACCAGCGAGCAGAGGGCCGCAATCGCCCGGCGATTGTACCGGTCGGCCACCGAACCGGTGACGAGCATGAGCAGCAGCGACGGCAGGAACTGCACAAGGCCGATCAGGCCGAGATAGATGGCGCTGCCCGTCTGGTCGTACATCTGCCAGCCGACGGCGACGCTGACGATCTGCTGCGAGAAGGAAAGCAGGAACCGCGCGAAGAAGAACCGCGTGTAGGACGAATGCCGGAACGCGGCAAAACGGTCTCCGGTAGGCGAAAACGACATGGGTGTTTTCCGAGGAGACGGGCGCGCCGGAATTGCGGCAAGGCAGCCCGTTAAACATGATTCACCGCGTGTTTCCACACGGCACTTGCTCGTTTAGTCGCCAATGTCTACATGTCTGTCAACAACGAATTGGAGACGACGATGTTTGCGCTGTTTCAAACCATTGATTTGGCTTTGAATATTTACACCTGGATCCTGATTGGCAGTGCCGTTTTTTCCTGGCTCTATGCCTTCAACGTCATCAACTCCAGCAATCAGTTCGTCAATTCGGTCGGCACATTCCTCTATAATGTCACCGAACCGGTGCTGAAGCCGATCCGCCGCTTTTTGCCGAACCTTGGCGGCATCGACATTTCGCCGATCATCCTGCTACTGATCATCTTCTTCCTGCGCACCTTGCTTTGGACCACGGTCTACCCGCTGGTCGCTTGAGCCGTCCCTGGAGTCTTTTCAATGATCATCTGCGCCTCGCCGTCCGGCTGACGCCGAATGGCGGGCGTGATGCGATCGATGGCATCGAGGCGGATGGCAAGGGCGAAACCCATCTGAAGGCGCGCGTCACTGCCGTGCCGGAAAAAGGCAAGGCCAACAAGGCCCTCATCCGTCTGGTCGCCGGATCGCTGCGCATCCCCCAAACCAGCGTCAGCCTCATCTCCGGCGACACCGCGCGCAAAAAAATCCTCCGGATCGAAGGCGACCCGGAGGATTTGGCAAAAAAACTAGAAATGCTTTTCAGTTAGAACGCCGCGCATCCGCTGGATGCGCTAAGGACGCTCTATGCGCTGAGCGATCAGCCCTTCTTCTTGGCGCGCTCGACGGCTTCGAGGATGAGTTCGCCGGCTTCCTTGGAATCGCCCCAACCGAAGATCTTCACCCACTTGCCGGGCTCCAGATCCTTGTAGTGCTCGAAGAAGTGCTCGATCTGCTTCAGCGTGATCTCGGGAAGATCGGTGTAGTCCTTCACCTTCTCATAACGCAGCGTCAGCTTCGGCGACGGCACGGCGATGATCTTCTCGTCCTTGCCGGAATTATCTTCCATCTTCAGGACCCCGATCGGACGCACATTGATGACACAGCCGGGAACCAGCGGGCGGGTGCTGGCGATCAGCACGTCGATCGGGTCGCCGTCCTCAGACAGCGTATGCGGCACGAAACCATAATTGCCCGGATAAGTCATCGGCGTGTAGAGGAAACGATCGACGACCAGCGTGCCGGCTTCCTTGTCCATCTCATACTTGATGGGATGGCCACCGACCGGAACCTCGACGATAACGTTGACGTCCTCAGGTGGATTATTACCGATTGAAATGGCGTCGATGCGCATAGGAAACTCCCGCGAGGTTGAATTGATCGCAGCCAGATAATCAGTTTCATGTGGCAACGCAACATTTGAGATCACCGATGCGTGATGGCACCGGCGCAAAATGCTCAAACTTTCGAATGGGAAAACAGGCGGTCGCAACCAACCCCGTCAGTTCCAGATGAAGCCGATCTTCTTCAACTGCCTGTGGTCGAAATTTTCCATGCCTTCGCAGAAATCGACACCGCCGTGATGACGATAGAAGCGGCCGGCGGTCTCGTTTTCCTCAAGGCACCAGACGACCAGCCCGTTGCAGCCGAGCGACTTCAGCAGCCGGCGCGCCTCGCCGAACAGCATCCGGCCGAGACCGATGCCCTGATATTCCGGACGAAGGTAAAGCTCGTAAATCTCGCCTTCCTGCGGCAGCGCCCGGGCGCGGTTGAGGCCGAGCGTCGCGTAGCCGGCAACGGTTCCGGCGACATCGAGAACCAGCAACGTCGCCGGTCCACGCGTTGCCTTGCGCCACCAGTTTTCACCGCGCCGCTCGATCATCTGCGTCAGCGCGCGATGCGGAATAATGCCTGCATAAGTGTGCTGCCAGGCGAGCCTGTGGGTTTCCGATATGGCTCGGGCATCGTTGGGTTCGGCCCGCCGAACATCGATCGACAACGTCTTCATAACGTTTACTCTGGTCCCGCCAAGGGCAATTAACCATATGCACCCAGCGCATCGTGATCGATTGCCCACAGACTTGATATGTGGACGACAGCTAAAATTTAACGCTTTTTTAACGATTGTCACAAGTCGGAATCAACGCGGCGCACAACAAAAAACCCCGGCACGAAGGCCGGGGTTTCAAACGTTGTTTTTAAAGCTCTTTATTTATGCATGTCGTTATCCCGGAACCGCTTCACACTTCCGGGCGACATGCATTACGCTCTCAGAGAGCCGCTTTGGACTTTTCGAAGCGCTTGCGATCGTTTGCGTCGAGATACATCTTGCGCAGACGAATATTCTTCGGTGTCACTTCCATCAGTTCGTCTTCCTGGATCCAGGAAAGAGCGCGATCAAGCGTCATGCGGATTGGCGGCGTCAGCTTGACGGCTTCGTCCTTGCCGGCGGCGCGGATGTTGGTGAGCTGCTTGCCCTTCAGGACATTCACTTCAAGGTCGTTATCGCGCGTATGAATGCCGATGATCATGCCGGCATAGACCTTTTCGCCCGGATCGATGATCATCGGGCCGCGGTCTTCCAGGTTGAACATCGCATAAGCGACGGCTTCGCCGGGAGCGTTGGCGAGCAGCACGCCGTTGACGCGGCCACCGATCACACCCTTGTAGGGCTGGTAGTCGTGGAACAGGCGGTTCATGATCGCCGTGCCGCGCGTATCCGTTAGCAGTTCCGACTGGTAGCCGATCAGGCCACGGGTCGGTGCGTAGAAACGCAGGCGAAGACGGTTGCCGCCCGAAGGACGCAGCTCGACCATTTCGGCCTTGCGCTCGGACATCTTCTGCACGACGACACCGGAATGTTCTTCGTCGACGTCGACGACGACCTCCTCGATCGGCTCCAGAAGCTGGCCGTTTTCATCCTTGTGCATCACGACGCGCGGACGCGACACGGCAAGCTCGAAGCCTTCGCGACGCATGGTTTCGATGAGAACGGCGAGCTGAAGTTCGCCGCGGCCGGACACGTAGAACGAATCCTTGCCTTCGGCTTCTTCGATCTTCAGGGCGACGTTGCCTTCTGCTTCCTTAAGCAGACGGTCGCGGATGACGCGGGAGGTCACCTTGTCGCCCTCGGTGCCCGCGAGCGGGCTATCGTTGACGATGAACGACATGGTGACCGTCGGCGGATCGATCGGCTGCGCCTGCAACGGCTCGGTGATCGAGGGATCGCAGAAGGTATCGGCGACCGTGCCCTTGGAAAGGCCGGCGATCGCAACGATATCGCCTTGATGCGCTTCGTCGATCGCCGCGCGCTCTATGCCGCGGAAGGCGAGGATCTTGGAAATCCGGCCGGTTTCGATCGTCTTACCGTCGGCGTGAAGAACCTTCACCGCCTGGTTCGCCTTGATGGAACCGGAATTGATGCGGCCGGTGATGATACGGCCGAGGAAGGGATTGGCTTCGAGGATCGTGCCGATCATCGTGAACGGGCCTTCGTGGACGGTCGGCTCCGGCACATGCTTGAGCACCAGGTCGAGCAGAGGTGCGAGACCCTGGTCCTTCGGGCCTTCCGGATTGACGTTCATCCAGCCGTCGCGACCGGAACCGTAAAGGATCGGGAAGTCGAGCTGCTCGTCGGTCGCGTCGAGATTGGCGAAAAGGTCGAAGACTTCGTTGATGACTTCTTCGTGGCGGCCATCCGGACGATCGATCTTGTTGATCGCGACGATCGGGCGAAGGCCGACCTTCAGCGCCTTGCCGACGACGAACTTGGTCTGCGGCATCGGACCTTCGGAGGCATCGACGAGAACGATCGCGCCATCCACCATCGAGAGAATGCGCTCGACTTCGCCGCCAAAGTCGGCGTGGCCGGGGGTGTCGACGATGTTGATGCGGACACCCTTCCACTCGACCGAGGTCGCCTTGGCGAGAATGGTGATGCCGCGTTCTTTTTCGAGATCGTTCGAGTCCATCACGCGTTCAGCGACGCGCTGATTTTCACGGAACGAGCCGGACTGCTTGAGAAGCTCATCCACCAGGGTCGTCTTGCCATGGTCAACGTGCGCGATGATCGCGATATTGCGAAGTGCCATATGTGAAATCTCTGAGGCTGCGGCGCACGCTCTTGAGGACGCGCCTATTGGTTTGGGGCGTCCATACAGTTTTTTTTGCGTTTGCGAAAGAGGGGAACGCGCAAAAGCTGCGGCATGGCTGTCGCCCTGCCGCATCATAGCGTGTCGTCAAATTGTCTTAGGCGTCGCTGCCTGTCAATTCCTCGAAGGTCGAAAGCCCCTTTTTGACGAGCATCGCATGCGGGCTCGGCAGCTTGCCGCGGAAGGCCTTGTAGGCGTCCTCCGGATCGATAGAGCCGCCGACGGAATAGATATTCTCCTTGAGTTTGCGCGCCATCTCGCCGTTGAAGGGATCTCCCGTCTCCTCGAAGGCGGCAAACGCGTCGGCATCGAGCACCTCCGACCACATATAGGAGTAATAGCCGGCCGAATAACCGCCGGAAAAAATGTGCTGGAAGTGCGGCGTGGCATGGCGCATGACGATCGATTTCGGCATGCCGATCTCGGCCAGCACCTCCGCCTGCACCGCCATCGGATCCGCAACCGCCTCACGCGTGTGAAACGCCATATCGACCAGCGCCGACGAGGTGAATTCGACGGTGTTGAAGCCGGCATTGAAGGTGCGGGCGGCAAGCACCTTGTCGAGCAGAGCCTGCGGCATCGGCTCGCCGGTTTCGACATGCACAGCGTAGCGCTTCAAAATATCGGGCACCGTCAGCCAGTGCTCGTAGAGCTGCGACGGCAGCTCGACGAAATCGCGCGAAACGCCGGTGCCGGAGACCGAGGGGTAGGTGACGTTCGAAAGCATGCCGTGCAGCGCGTGGCCGAATTCGTGGAACAGCGTGCGCGCATCGTCGAGCGACAGCAGCGCCGGCTTGCCCTCGGCGGGCTTGGCGAAGTTGCAGACGTTGTAGATGATCGGCTGCTCGCCGTGGTGGCCGTTCTTCAGTTCCAGTCTGTGCTGCGATTGCAACGAGCTCATCCAGGCGCCGGAACGTTTCGAGCCGCGGGCAAAATAATCGCCGAGGAACAGGGCGACCAGCCGATCTTCGCGATCCCTGATTTCAAACACCCTGACATCCGGGTGATAGGCGGCCACGTCCTTCTTCTCGACGGCGCGGATACCGAACAGCCGGCCGGCCACCTCGAAGCAGGCCTCGATGATCTTCTCGAGCTGCAGATAGGGCTTGAGCTCGGCCTCGGAGAAATCGAATTTTCGCGCCCGGATCTTTTCGGCGTAGTGGCGCCAGTCCCAGGGCATCACTTCGTGGTTTCGCCCCTCCTCGGCGATCAGCGCGGCGATATCGGCTTCCTCCTCGCCGGCGCGTTTTACCGCCCGCGCCCAGACGGCCTTTAGCAGGTCGTTCACCGCATCTGCCGTCTTTGCCATCGTGTTATCGAGCTTCAGCTCGGCGAAATTGCCGTAGCCAAGCAGGCTCGCCACCTGATGGCGTAGCGCCAGCGTTTCCTTGATGACGGCGCGATTGTCCGTCTCGCCGTCATTTTCGCCGCGTGCCACCCAAGCCTTGAAAGCCTGCTCGCGCAGATCGCGGCGCTCCGAAAAGGTCAGGAACGGCTCGATGATCGAGCGTGACAGCGTCACCGCATATTTGCCCTCTTCGCCGCGTTCGCGCGCAGCCGCAGACATTGCGTCGCGCAGGAATTCCGGCAGCCCGTCGAGCTCGGCTCCGGAAGAAAGCGTGAGTGCCCAGGCCTTCTCGTCGGCGAGAACGTTCTGGCCGAATTGCGTCCCGAGGCCGGCAAGCTTTTCATTGATCGCCGCAAGTTTCTCCTGCTCGGCCTTTTCAAGCTTGGCGCCCGACTTGACGAAGCCCTTCCAGTGGCGCTCCAGCACGCGTGTCTGTTCGAGCGTCAGGCCAAGGCTGTCGCGCGTCTCCCAGAGCATGTCGATGCGGGAAAAAAGCGCGGCATTCATGCCGATCTTCGAATAGTGGCGCGACATCTTCGGCGAGATCTCCCGCTCCAACGCCTGGATCACATCGTTGGTATGCGCGCCCGCCTTGTTCCAGAACAGCGCCGAAACCCGCGACAGCGCGTCACCGGCAATCTCCAGCGCCACGACCGTATTGTCGAAGGTCGGCGCCTCGCCGTTACCGGCGATCTCGCCGATCTCCCCCTCATGGGCGGCAAGCGCCGCCTCGAAGGCGGCGGCGAAATCACCGTCGTCAACGGCATCGAAACGCGGCAGGCCGTGAAGGCCGTCCCAAGTCACCAGCGCCGGATTGAAATCATGGGGAGAAGGCATCGGAGAATCCTTTTTGGCATGCACGGGGTTCGTCAATATAGGAGGGCCATCGCGGAATTGGTATGTTGCCGGGAAGGACCTTTTGCCTCGCCTGCAAAATCTGGTGGACAAAAATTGACGCGCGAAAATTAACCAATCGTTAACGATTGACGCGAATCACGCGTTAGCGCTAGCTTTCCCATGTTTCTTCTTCTACGGGGACATGCGCCATGGAAATTTTTTCTGTGCGGTCTTCTCAGAGTTTGCTCTTTAAAAACAATCCTAATAACGCAAAAAGTTCGAAGACCGCTGATATTGAAATCCAGACCAGGGCGCCCGCCCCGGCCTCGTTCCAGATCGACGACAATAGTGACGAAGGGCCGGATTTCACCGCGGTCAGCCCTGGAGAACTGCGCAATTACGCGCGCCAGAGTTTCGACAGCGGCCTGATCGATCAGAACACCTACGCCGCGATTTCCGAACCGCTGCCGATGCATGCGATCGATCCACTCGGCAACATCGTCGATCTCTCCAGCGTCACCGACGGCACCAGCTTCAATTTCCTCGATTATTACAAGAACCAGCTGCAGATCGCCATGTCGATCGGCGATTCTGGCGAGGTCCAGACACTGAAATCGATCGTCAATTTCCTGAATGCCTGATTGCGTTTAAGCCTTGCGCCAACCGAGCAGGCCGGGCGTTGCGTGCCAGAGCGCCTGGGCGGCAAATCCCATAAAAAGCACGCCGGAGCAGCGCACGATCAATCGCTCATGGGCGCGATAGAAGCGCCGTACCGTACCGGCGCCGATGATGCCGATCAGGATGATGTCGGCAGTCACGAAACCGACGAACGACACGCCGAGCAGCACCGGCAACGCCTCGAAATCGAGCGCGCCGGCCGAGCCGGCAACCAGTGCAGTGAAGGTGGCGAGCGCCACCGGATAACCCTTCGGATTGGTGACGCCGAAAATCAGACCGCGGCGAAACGGCCGCTCGACCACAACAAGCGCCTGCCCTTCCGCTTTCGGCTTGGCATTGACAGCGCTCCAGCCGATCCAGGCGAGGTAGAAACCGCAGGCAAGGCCGAGCAGGTCGAAGACGAAGGTTCCGATCGTCTTTGCGCCGACGATGGCGATCAGCGCCAGCGACGACCATATGAGATCCCCGACCAGATGCCCCATCATGAAGAAGGCGCCGGCCTTGCGGCCCTGCCCGGCGCCGATGCCGAGCAGCTGCAGGAAGGCGGGTCCCGGAATGAGCACGTAGAAGAGCGCCGCCAGAAAGGCGCCGAAGAGCAAAGACTGCGTCATGGAGATACTCCGGAGGATGATTGCGGCAGAGTAAGTCATCCCCGGCGTCCGTCAAGAGCGCTCCGTGGCCACGAAAAGCGGGATATGAGCAAATCCTACTATCGGTAACTTCTGCCTGAAGCGGCGATTCGGATCTGTAGACTAGCGATACACCCTCGGGATCCTGTTGAGCGGGCTGTTTGGATGCTTCTTCGGTAAGATGCTTTTGCGTTGGTAGTTCTCATCGCAACGCCAGCAGCCCTTCTACGTTGCTAGCTCCTCTTAAGGAACGCCCGCTGGTGAAAAGCGACCAAATTTGCCGGCGCGGATAATCACAAGCTTGTGAGGTTTGTAACGCCTGGCGATCAGCACTGAATGTATCAGGGCAAGCCACATCGTGGCTCCCCTTCTGAGCGGAACACCCCCGGACGAGTCCTCGGGGGAGCTCAGTCGTCTATTCGTGAAAGGAGAACTATATGAATCACCTGGTTTCCGCTTTCGCCGCGCTTGCCGGCTTCGCCTTATCTTCCGCACCGGTCTACAGCGCTGAGCCTGTTAAAAATATCGTGTTGGTTCACGGCGCTTATGCTGACGGTTCCGGCTGGCGTCAAGTTTCCGATATTCTCACGCACGAAGGATATAAGGTCACGGTCGTGCAAGAGCCCGAAACGTCAATGGCAGACGATGTCGCCGCCACGACCCGGGCTATCGATCAGGCTGGCGGATCGGTTGTTCTCGTCGGACACAGTTACGGCGGGATTGTGATTACACAGGCAGGAAACGCACCAAGTGTGAAGGCGCTGGTATATGTCGCTGCGCTCGCACCGGATGCACACGAAGATCTGGCTGAGGTCCGCGGCAAATTTCCAGCTGCAACGAACAACGTGATCAAGAGCTCGGATGGGTTTCGCACGTTGGACCCCAAGACGTTCCATGAGGACTTCGCCGCAGACCTGCCTGAAGCCGACGCGGATTTCATGGCGCGATCTCAGGTTCCGGTGAGCGAGAAGGCGCTAGGTACAAAAGTCACCGAAGCCGCTTGGCGTTCTAAACCAAGCTGGTATGTCGTTGCGACGGAAGATCATAAGATTAATCCTGACTTTGAACGGTATATGGCCAAGCGGGCCGGTAGCTCGACGGTCGAGATCAAGGGAAGTCACGCCGTGTACGTGTCCCAACCCCAGGCAGTCGCCGATCTGATCAAAGATGCTGCGGAAGGTGCCGCTTCGAACTAAATAAAAAAGCGTTGACGCGCGGCCAGCGTCCTCTCCGTCGTCTGCTCAGACAGCAGACAGGGGCAAAGTTCTGTCAACCCAATTCCTCGCTGATCGGTACAGAACAGTCCCGCGTCACCGCACCTTCAACGTCATTGGGCTGGTATCGATGAGATGATCGATGCCCGACCGAGACTACGACGGGTCGAGGTTGCAAAATTCGGTTCGCTCAGGGATGGCTTTGGTACATCGATCATGGAGTAAAGGGATTTCGCTCTTTGATGCTTCGGCTATGCCGTGCCCGGACGATTTCGGGCGTGCGCATGCAAGCATGCGATTGAGGACGGCGTAGCCGATGGCAACTTCCGTTTGCTGCGCGCCGAATGAGCGTGCCCGCAGTCGGTGTCCGATGATCGACTTGTAGCGGCCGATCGCGGTCTCGATCAGCGGCCGTTTGCCATAGTCGGTGGCGGCTTGCCATTTCATCCGGCCGTCCGTGTTGATTGCTGCGATGTGCCGGTCGCGCTGGTTGGTGGTCTCTATATCGGATCGGTCGACTGCATTGATCCGTGCCGGGATGACAACAGCCGCATTGGCGCTATGCCTGGCGACGGCGTCGTAGGTCGTTACCGTCATGGGCCCCATCGGCCGTGATCTGGCCGATCGGAGCGTCGATCTGGTCGAGCAAGGGCTTGACCTGGGATCGCCAGCCTCGTGATCGGTCATGACGTCAGCGATGATCTCGCCGCTGTCCGCGTCCAACGCCAGATGCAGTTTCCGCCAGCTGCGACGGGATTTGGCGCCGTGCTCTCTTCCAGCCACTGGCCACCACCGTCGACTTCGAGCCCGGGACTGTCGATGAGGACGTGAACAGGCCCCTTTATCGAAGCGCTGCGGCCGTCCCGCCTGTCAGCTGATCGCCATGTCCGTGCACGTCGGCTCAGCGGGCACAGTGAGATCCAGTCCCATTAATCGCAGCACCGATGCCAGAAGATTGCGCTTGTCGCCCACCTACGCCAACGCCATTAACGATCCGCGCACCAAGGCTCTGGGCAATGAAAGAGCCCGCGCGGCGATGCCGGCGGGGCCATATCCGGTGTGCAGGCGAAGCGTGATTACTTCGTGAGGTTGCGCTTGGCGAGCGTGCGCAGGCGCAGCGCGTTGAGCTTGATGAAGCCAGCCGCATCCTTCTGGTCGTAGGCGCCCTGATCGTCCTCGAAGGTGACGAGCTTGTCGGAATAGAGCGACTTTTCGCTTTCGCGGCCGATAACCATGACATTGCCCTTGTAGAGCTTCAGCGTCACTTCGCCCTCGACATGCTCCTGGCTCTTGTCGATCAGCGCCTGCAGCATCTCGCGCTCCGGCGAGAACCAGAAGCCGTAATAGATCAGCTCGGCGTAGCGCGGCATGATCTCGTCCTTGAGATGGGCAGCACCGCGGTCGAGCGTGATCGATTCGATGGCGCGATGCGCCGTAAGCAGGATCGTGCCGCCGGGGGTCTCGTAGACGCCGCGCGACTTCATGCCGACGAAGCGGTTCTCGACGAGGTCGAGACGGCCGATACCGTTGTCGCGGCCATAATTGTTGAGCGCAGCCAAGAGCGTCGCCGGGCTCATGCGCACGCCATTGATCGAAACCGCATCACCCTTTTCGAAGCCGACCTTGATGGTCGTTGCCTTGTCGGGTGCCGCCTCGGGCGAAATGGTGCGCATATGCACATATTCCGGCGCTTCCTGAGAGGGGTCCTCGAGCACCTTGCCCTCGGAGGAGGAATGCAGCAGGTTTGCGTCGACGGAGAACGGCGCCTCGCCTTTCTTGTCCTTGGCAACCGGGATCTGATGCTGTTCGGCAAAGGCCAGCAGGTCGGTGCGGCTCTTGAACGCCCAGTCGCGCCACGGCGCGATGATCTTGATGTCGGGGTTCAAAGCATAGGCGGACAATTCGAACCGGACCTGGTCGTTGCCCTTGCCGGTCGCGCCGTGCGCGATCGCATCCGCGCCCGTCTTGCGGGCGATATCGATCAGATGCTTGGAAATCAACGGCCGGGCAATCGACGTGCCGAGCAGGTAAACGCCCTCATAGACGGCATTGGCACGGAACATCGGGAAGACGAAATCGCGCACGAATTCCTCGCGCACATCCTCGATGTAGATCTCCTTGATGCCGAGCATCTCGGCCTTCTTGCGCGCCGGTTCCAGCTCTTCGCCCTGGCCGAGATCGGCGGTGAAGGTGACGACTTCGGCGCCGAGCTCGGTCTGCAGCCACTTCAGGATGATCGAGGTGTCGAGGCCGCCGGAATAGGCGAGAACGACTTTCTTCACGTCTTTGTACGATGCCATGATGATGAGGTCCGTTGCATAAAAGGCCGGCGAAAACCCGGTGTCGCGGCACTTTTAGCGAGATTGGCGCGTGACGCAAGGGCAAGTGCGGCGCCACCGGCGGCGATAGCGTTTGACAGCGCGAAAGCGGAGCCCATATTCGCCTGCGTCCGAACAACGCTCCTGGAGAGACTGAGCCGTGACGAATATTCAAGACATTTTCAAGAAGTCCAATGTTGCCGTCATCACCGGCGGCGCTTCCGGCATCGGCCTGGCGGCAGCGAAATATTTCGCCGGACGCGGCATGAGCGTCGTCATCGCCGATCTCGGCGGTGATCGGCTGGCCAACTCCGCCGACGAACTCAAGGCCATCGCCGGCGAGGAAAATGTGATGGCGGTCGAGACCGACGTCGCGGCCAAGGACTCGCTGGAGGCGCTCGAACGCGCCGTGCTCCAGCGTTTCGGCCGCGTGCACGTGCTGATGAACAATGCCGGCATCGGCCCGGAAACTTCGATCTTCAGCCCGCAGGCGAACTGGGACAATATCTTCGCCGTCAACCTGATGGGTGTCATCAACGGCACGCGCACCTTCGGCCCGAAGATGCTGTCGCATGGCGAGCCAGGCCTGATCATCAACACCGGCTCGAAGCAGGGCATCACGACGCCGCCCGGCAACCCCGCCTACAACATTTCCAAGGCTGGCGTGAAAGTTTTTACCGAAGCGCTCGAACACGAACTTCGCAACATCGGCGGCGGAAAGATCTCCGCGCACCTTCTCATCCCCGGCTTCGTCTTCACCGGCTTGACCCAGGGCAGCCACATCGAAAAACCGCCTGCCGCCTGGACACCGGAGCAGACCGTCGATTTCATGGTCGAGAGCCTCGAGCGCGGCGACTTCTATATCCTCTGCCCTGACAATGACGTGGCACGCACGGTCGATGAGCGTCGCATGCTCTGGGCTGCCGGCGACATCGTCGAGAACCGCCCGCCACTGTCGCGCTGGCACAAGGACTACGGCGACAAATTCAAAGCGTTCCTGGAACAGAAGTGATCGATACTATTCCAAGGTTTGATTGGTAATTTTCTGGAAGCCGAGTAAGAAATCGTCGGATCTTTCCGGCTTACAGAGTGTGCCATGGATTTCCTGCCCAGCCTGTCGACCCTTCTCGCCTTTGCCGCCGCGACGCTGTTGCTCGCGGCGACCCCGGGCCCAGACATGACGCTGTCGATCAGCCGTTCGCTGGCCCAGGGCAAGAAGGCGGCTCTCTTCGTCGTCGTCGGCACCAGCCTTGGCATCGTCGTTCACACCATGCTGGTCGCCTTCGGCATTTCGGCGCTGATCACCGCCTCGCCGACCGCCTTCCTGATCCTGAAGACCGGCGGTGCCGCCTATCTGCTCTGGCTGGCCGTGCAGGCGATCCGCTTTGGCGCGAAGCTCACCGTCGCTAGGGTCGAGGAGCAGAAAGGCACGGCGCTTTCCAACATCTCGTCGGGTTTCTGGGTCAATCTTCTGAACCCCAAGGTCATTATCTTCTTCATGACCTTCCTGCCGCAATTCGTCAGCGCCGGCGATCCAGCCGTCACGCAGAAGCTGCTTTTCCTCGGGCTTTGCTTCATCCTGATCGGCATGCCGGTCAATGCCAGCGTCGTCTTTGCTGCCGACTGGCTGGCCTCCTGGCTGCAAACCAACAAGAAGGTGTTGCGCGGCATGGACTACACTTTCGCCGGCGTCTTCTCGATCTTCGCGGCGAAGATCCTGCTCACCCAAGCCAGATGATCAGCCAATCCGCGGTCGCGAAACGATCCGCTCACGGTCGGCCTTAGCCGATCACGCCGTCGCCTTAGCCGATCAGCACGCCGTCGGCGCTAGCCGATCAGCACGCTGTCGGTTTATCCGATCAGCAAAGCATCGTCATCGAGCGTCTGGCCGCGCATCTTGCGGAACATCGCGATCAGGTCCTCGACCTGCAGGTTCTTTCTGTTGTCGCCCGCCACGTCGAGAACGATCTCGCCGCCATGCAGCATGATCGTGCGGTGGCCGTAGTCCAGCGCCTGACGCATCGAATGCGTCACCATCATCGTCGTCAGCTTGCGCTCGGTAACGATCTTCTGGGTGAGGTTCATCACGAACTCCGCCATCCCGGGATCGAGCGCTGCCGTGTGTTCGTCGAGCAGCAGCACTTCCGAGCCTGCAAGCGTCGCCATGACGAGCGAAACGGCCTGGCGCTGCCCGCCGGAGAGCAGATCCATGCGGTCCTTCAGCCGGTTTTCGAGCCCGAGATTGAGTTCGGCGATCCGCTCCCGGAAATAGTCGCGCCTGCTACCGCCGAGCGCCGGTGCAAGCCCACGTTTCTTGCCCCGACTGGCAGCCAAAGCGAGATTTTCCTCGATCGACAAAGCGCCACAGCTTCCCGTCAGCGGATCCTGGAACACACGCGCAACCAGACCGGCGCGTGATGCCGTCGACTTGCGCGTCACCTCGTTTTTGCCGATAAGCACCTGCCCCTCGCTCGGCAGCACATCGCCGGCGAGCACGCCGAGCAAAGTCGATTTGCCGGCGCCGTTGGAGCCGATGACGGTGACGAAGGAGCCTTGTTCTATGGTCAGGCTGACGCCGTTCAGCGCCTGCTTCTGTAGCGGCGTGCCGCGCCCGAAAACAACCTTGACGTCCTTGACGCTGATCACGATGCGGCACCTCCGCGAAGACGGGGCAGGATGAGCGCCACGGTCACCAATACTGCCGTCACGAAATTGAGGTCGGATGCCTGCAGGCCGATGACGTCGCTGGATAGCGCCAGCTGGATCGCGATGCGATAGAGGATCGAGCCGAGCACGCAGCCGATCAACGCGATCAGCAGCCCGCGCCGCCCAAGCAGCGTCTCACCGATGATGACCGCGGCGAGACCGACGACGATTGTGCCGACGCCCGAAGTGACGTCGGCAAAACCGTTCGTCTGGGCAAACAATGCGCCGCCGAGCGCCACCAGCGCATTCGAGATCGCCATGCCGAGATAGATCTGCCGGCTGGTATCGACGCCCTGCGCCCGCGCCATCCGCGCATTGGCGCCGGTCGCCCGCATCGCCAGCCCGGCATCGCTTTCCAGGAAGCGCCAGACCACGATGAGCGCGATGACGACGAGAACGCCGACGAACAGCGGCCGCACGTAGAAATCGCGAAGACCATGGCCGAAGAATGGGCTGATCATCGTGTCGGCATTGATGAGGGCGACATTGGGTTTGCCCATCACGCGCAGATTGACGGAAAACAGCGCAATCATCGTCAGGATCGAGGCAAGCAGGTTGAGGATCTTGAAGCGCACGTTGAGCAGCGCCGTTACCATGCCCGCACCCGCACCGGCCGCCATCGCGACCAAGGCCGCAAGCCAGGCGTTGAGACCAGCGATGATCAGCACCGCCGTCACCGCCGCGCCGAGCGGAAAGGAGCCGTCGACCGTCAGGTCGGGAAAGTCCAGAACACGGAAAGCGAGATAGACGCCGAGAGCGACGAAGGAATAGACCAGGCCGAGCTCGACGGCCCCCCAGAATGCGATTTGGCTCAAGGCTTCCGCCCCTTTTCTTCCGTTTCCGTTTCGCATGCGTGCGAAACATTCAAGCTTCCAATAGCATCAGCCACTCTCGTGTGGAACGAGAGCGGCTGTAAAACTTGACCGATGGCAGCAGCCGCGTTGCTTATTCGATGACTTTAGTGGCGCGGGAAAGCACGCTCTGCGGCAGGGTGACGCCCATCTTGGCCGCAGCAGCCTTGTTGACGACGAGATCGCTGCCGGCGGCGGTCTTGACCGCAATATCACCGGGGTTTTCGCCCTTCAGCACCCGCACGACGATTTCGCCCGTCTGCTTGCCGACATCGTAATAGTTGAAGCCGAGGGCGGCGATCGACCCGCGCGAAACCGAATCCGTATCGGCGGTGAAGAGCGGCAGCTTGCTCTCCTCGGCAACCGCGACGGCGCCTTCGAGCGCCGAGATGATGGTGTTGTCGGTTGGGATGTAGATCACATCGGCGCGGCCGACGAGCGCGCGTGCCGCACCCTGAACCTCTGCCGACTTGGTGGCGGCCGATTCCACAACCTTCAGGCCGGCCTTTTCGGCTTCGGTCTTCAGCACCGCCAGCAGCGAAACGGAGTTCGCCTCGCCGGAATTGTAGAGATAGCCGATGGTTTTCACATCAGGCAGGATTTCCTTGATCAGCGCGATGTGCTCGGCGACCGGCGACATGTCGGAAAGGCCGGTGACGTTGCCGCCGGGCTTGTCCATATTCTTGACGAGCTGGGCGCCGAGCGGATCCGACACGGCCGTGAAGACGACCGGGATATCGCGCGTCGAGGAGACGACCGCCTGGGCCGATGGCGTGGAGATCGGCACGATGACATTCGGCTCGTCGCCGGCGAACTGGCGGGCAATCTGGGCTGCCGTCGCCGGATTGCCCTGCGCCGACTCGAAGACGAATTTCAGGTTCTCGCCCTCTTTGTAGCCGGCGGCCGTCAGCGCATCGAGAACACCCTTCCGGGCTGCATCCAGCGCCGGATGTTCGACGATCGCCGTCACGGCAACGGTCACATTGTCAGCCTTTGCGGGCAGGGAAAGGGCCAAACTGGCGGCAAGAGCGAGTAAAATCGAGCGCATTTGTATCCTCCTGATTGATTTTGGCGCCAGTTTTAGGAAAGGGGCGCCCTGAAATCAATCGCGGAGAATTGTAGCAAGGATCAAACCTGCTGATCAGTCGTCGGCGCCGTGATTGGCAATCATCATCGCCTCGAAGGCCAGGCGCTCGGTCTTGCGCATACGTTCGGAGTCCGATTTCAGCTGGCCGCAGGCGGCAAGAATGTCGCGGCCGCGCGGCGTGCGGATCGGCGAGGCGTAACCCGCCGAATTGATGAAATCGGCGAACTTCTCGATCTGTTCCCAGTCGGAACACTGGTAATTGGTGCCGGGCCAGGGATTGAATGGAATGAGGTTGATCTTCGCCGGCACGCCTTTCAAGAGCTTGATCAGCCCCTTGGCATCTTCCAGGCTGTCGTTGACATCCTTCAGCATCACATATTCGAAGGTGATCCGCCGTGCGTTCGAAAGGCCCGGATAGGTTCGGCAGGCTTCGATCAGCTCCTTCAGCGGGTACTTCTTGTTGATCGGCACGAGAATGTCGCGCAAATCGTCGCGCACCGCATGCAGCGAGATCGCCAGCATGACGCCGATCTCATCGCCGGTGCGGAAGATCTCCGGCACGACACCGGAGGTGGAAAGCGTCACTCGGCGCCTGGACAGCGACAGGCCGTCGCCATCCGTGGCGATCAGCAATGCCTGTTTGACGGCGTCGAAGTTGTAGAGCGGCTCACCCATGCCCATCATCACGATGTTGCTGACCTTGCGGCCCTCGGCAGGCATGATCGTTCCCTGCGGCGCTTGACGATCCGGGAAGTCGCCGAGCCGGTCACGGGCAAGCAGCAGCTGTGACAGAATTTCCTCTGCCGTCAGGTTCCGCACCAGCCGCTGTGTCCCGGTATGACAGAAGGAACAGGTAAGCGTGCAGCCGACCTGGCTGGAAAGACAGAGCGTGCCGCGGCCCTCTTCCGGAATATAGACGGCTTCGATCTCGACGGGGCGCCCCGCGCCCCGCGGGGGAAAACGCAGCAGCCATTTGCGCGTGCCGTCGTTCGAGACCTGTTCCTCGACGATCTCCGGACGTTCGATAGTGAAATGCTGCTTCAGCATCTCCCGCATATCCTTGGCGACATTCGTCATATGGTCGAAATCGGAGACGCCGCGCACATAGATCCAGTTCCAGAGCTGCGCGACGCGCATCTTGATCTGCTTCTCAGCCACTCCCGTTTCCCGGAGTACCGCCCCCATCTCCTCGCGCGACAGCCCGATCAGAGACGGCTTTTCGAGGCTGGCGGAGGTGTGCGCCTGCGGCTTGTTAACAACGATCGCATCCATGACGGACATAAGCATTCATCCCGAATTCAAACATGTCCTGCCCCTGCGAGCCCGCATGCTTCAGGGTGAACCGGAAGACTTGCGGACGCATGACGGCAGATCGGCAAAAATTGAATGGCGGAACGGCGACTGATCGCGATCTATCCGCTGTTGGGCCGGCTTTAGCATCATTTTGCCCGCCCGTCACTACATAGCGTGTCGCGCAAAACTGTGCGGCGGTTTTGCGACAACGACATGTGGAAACCAAAGACAAAGCGAATCTGAAAGATCCCGCTGCGCTTTAGATGGAATCGAGAGGGGCCGGCGCAAGGCCGGCCCCTCTCGAAATTCTGCGGTGGGAAAGGCTGCTTACTTGCAGCTTTCGATCTGCTTCAGCGCAGCCGAGATGCCGGAGAGCGAATAGCTGTAGGAGGTGCCGGTGCCCTTGCGCGAAACGGCATTCACCGTCATCGAATGACCGGTCTTCATCGCCGCGACGAGGGCTGGCTCCTGCGCCGCATTCTCGACCCAGCCGGCCTTGTCCTTGGTGAACATCACGAAGGTCTTGTTGTCGATGACGACGTTGATCTTCGAATTTTCCTTCACCGTGTAGCCCATCATCGCCTGCGGTTCGTAGGAGATGTTCTGGCCCGGACGCTGCGAGACGATGAAGAAGTTGTCGCCGTGGTCAACGCTTGCCGGCTGCTTTGCCGTCGGAACGGACAGCACATAGCACACGGTGCTATTGCCCGACTTGTAGGAGTAGGCGCCCCATGCCTGGAACTGCTGGATGCGGTTCGGCGCGGCGGCCTGTTGCGCTGCCGCAACTCCGGCCATAACAAGGGTGAGTGCGAGAGCGGATACGATACTTTTTACAAACATGGATTCCTGCCGGTTCTTGCGATCAAGGCCCGAAGCGATCATAGCGGGCGCCGCATAATCACGATCTGCTTTATTTTGACTTAATTCAGGTTACCAAATGGTCAACAATAGCCGCGATTTGTATGTGCCTGTGTCATTTCAGCTCGAGTGTCAATTTTCGACCCTTTGACGGTATCGGCTGCAACACCGTGTCCCGATGGTACTGGCCGTCCGTTCCGCTGAATTTAAGACACAAAGATTCAGGCAAGAGTTTGACCTTTCCCAAATCCGTTGTACCTCATTAAGACTTGGAAATCCGATACGAATTTATTGCGCAGGGGGGCTGGTGAGGGGACATGGATGCCGAGGAAAGACAGCGTTTCGCTGCCCTTGCAAAGGCCGTCGCCAGAGGTCGCGACCAGCAGGCCTTTTCCATCCTGTTCGACTATTTCGCACCCCGGCTGAAAGCCTGGCTGATGCGCCAGAAGATGACCTCAGGCGAGGCCGAGGAACTGGTTCAGGAGACCATGATCGTGCTCTGGCACAAGGCAGATCTCTACGATGCCACGCGATCTTCGCTCTCGACCTGGCTTTTCCGCATTGCCCGCAATCGCCGCATCGACATGCAGCGCCGCGTCAATACCCGCATCTTCGATGAAACCGATCCGGCTCTGCAGCCGCCGGCCGAAATCGGCGCGGAGGAAATCGTCGCCAACGACGATCGCGACGCCAGGATACGCGCCGCCGTCGGCCAATTGCCGGAGGAGCAGCGCGATATGCTGCGCGCCGCCTTCTTCCTCGGTCAATCGCACTCGGAAATCGCCGAAGCGACCGGGCTGCCGCTCGGCACGGTGAAGTCGCGAATCCGGCTTGCCTTCGGCAAGCTCCGCAAGGTGCTGGAACGCGAGATGGCTTAGATCGTCTTCATCGTTTCTTCGGTCCGGTCGGCCAGAACGCGGTCGGCCGCCTCGTAGTGGCCCGGGCGGATATGGCCACGCACCATGGCGAAGGCCGCCGAGAGCACGGCGATGTCGTCGGAAAAGCCGATGACGGCGAAAACATCCGGGATTATGTCGATCGGCATGACGAAATAGGCAAGCGCTGCGAGCAGCACGCCGCGCACCTTCGTCGGCGTCTGCGGATCGAGCGCGCAGTAGAAACCGGCGACGACATCGCGTGAGAACGGAATTTGCCGCACAGCCCGCCGGAAAGTCGGCCAGAATTTCTGCCGTATGGTCTTTTCCCGTCGGCTCTGGGTGTCCTCGTCGCCTGGCAACAGGATTTCCCCGAATTTGACGTCGTTCATCCCTGCCTCCTTTCGTCCAAGCGAACATATGGTGATGGCGCCCACTCTTTCAATCGACCCCTTTCAATCGGCCCCGCTTTCAAACGCCGCGTCGCGACGCAACCTTCTCCATCGCCTTGGCGAGCTTGAAATCCAGCTCCGTCAGTCCGCCGGCATCATGCGTGTTCAGCGTCACATCCACCCTGGAATAGACGTTGAACCATTCAGGATGGTGGTTGAGCTTCTCGGCCGTGATCGCCGTCTCCGTCATGAAGCCGAAAGCCTCGATAAAATTTGCAAACTTGAAGCTCTTCGATATCGAAGAGGCCGCATCATTGAGCGCCCAGCCCGCAAGCCCCGCCAGTTGCGCCTCGACCGCCGTCCGTTCCAGTCTTTCCATTTTCATGCCATGCTCCTCCTGTGTGTCCGACAGGTCTACCGATGAAACGCATCAGCATCCTCTTCGTTTGCATGGGCAATATATGCCGTTCTCCGCTAGAACAGGATGATTTTAGGCCGGGTCGGCCTAAAATCTGAATCCTGTTCTACATTAAAGAGTTAGAGCATGATGTCGTCCGAAAACCGCTTACACTTTTCGGCATCATGCTCTGGCGGAGGGAATTTTCAGCCACGTCGCCGCCGAGGCGGATTTGAGTGGCCGCTTCACGATCGATTCCGCCGGAACCGGCGGCTGGCATGAAGGCGAGCCGCCTGACCGGCGGTCGATCGCCACGGCGAAAAGCCACGGGATCGATATATCCGGGCAACGCGCCCGCCGAATCCGCTCCAGCGATTTCAGGGATTTCGATCTGATCCTGGCCATGGACCGCGATAATGTGGCGGCGCTCGAAAAGATCGCGCCGGCCTGAGGCAACCATCCGTCTTTTCGGCGATACCGCGCTTGGAACGGGAGAGGATATTCCCGATCCCCATTATGGCGGCCCGGAAGGTTTCGAGCTGGTCTATACCAGGCTCTTGACCGGCTGCAGCAGCCTGCTCGAAACGCTAGGCGTCGAGCGCGCCTCGTGCAGAGGGAACACTTCCTCGGTGAGGTAAGGCCCCCCGCCGACCGATTCGCGCGACGAAAGCAGCACGAAGCGCGGCGCGGTGAAACTTGCGGTGTGGAAGTTGCCGCGTCCCGCCAGATATTGCACGACATCGTCGAGCCGCGACGATTTAAGCCGCGCCAGCGTCACATGCGGCATGAATTTGCGCGGATCCGGCGGCAGGCCGATACGCTGGCAGATGCGCTCGATCTCACCCTGCAGCGCATGCATTTCAGGCGATTGCGAAACACCGGCCCAGACCGAATGCGGTTTCTTCGAACCGAAGGAACCGATGCCTTCGAGCCGGAACTGGAATTCCGGCCGGTCGATCCGGTCGAGTCGTTCTACGATTTCATCAGCCGTGCGGCCGTCGACATCACCGATGAAGCGCAGGGTGATGTGGTAATTCTCCACATCGATCCATCGTGCTCCGGGGAGGCCACCGCGCAGCAATGAAAGGCTCATCGCCGCATTGCGCGGAATTTCGAGGGCGGTAAAAAGTCTCGGCATAACGAGCACTCCCCGAATCTTTTGCAGATGCTCACACGGAATCACGCAATCAACGACCGCGCAAGCCCCTATTTCTTCACAGAAGAAATCGCTTCGACGAAATTTGTGACGGCGGGCTCCATCTTCCCGACCATGATCTCGACACCTCTCGTATTCGGATGCATGCCGTCTTCGAGTTTAAGCCCTGGATCCAGCGCGACACCGTCGAGAAAGAACGCGTAGAGCGGAAGTCCGTGTTTTTCCGAAAGCCTCTGGTAAATCGGATTGAACCGCGCCGCATAATCCGCCCCCATGTTCGGCGGCGCCATTATGCCGGCAAGCAAAACGGCAATCCCGCGATCCTTTAGCCGAGCAATCATCTGATCGAGATTCTTCTCGCTTTCCTCAGGCGGGATGCCGCGCAACGCATCATTGGCGCCAAGCTCCAATATGACGCCATCGGTGCCGTCAGGTATCGACCAGTCGATGCGAGCAAGCCCCCCTGACGTCGTGTCGCCGGAGACCCCGGCATTGGCAACGGCGACGTCGAGCCCCTTCGCCTTCAGGGCCGCCTGCAGCTTTTCCGGAAAGCCGTCGCCGGGCGGCAGCTGGTAGCCCGCCATCAAACTGTCCCCGAAACCAACGAGATTGATCGTTCGGGCATCCGCTGCAACGGCAAAGACCAGCGAGACGGCAATGACGGTGAATTGAAGCGCGGCAACTTTAAATCTCATTCTGGCTTCCCTAGATTGGCGAAGTGCTGTTATGCGGCCATTCGATTATGGATTTATATAGGGCGATTTCTGTTGGCAAAAACCATCATCGAGTTGAAGGGCGCCGATCTGACCCTCGGCAGTGCAGCCGCCTCCGTGCATGTGCTGAAGGGCATCGATCTCGATGTCTCCGCCGGCGAATCCGTCGGCATCGTCGGCCCGTCCGGTTCCGGCAAATCGACCCTGCTGATGGTGCTTGCCGGGCTGGAGAAACTCGACAGCGGCGAAATCAACATCAACGACACGCCGCTTCATAGGCTGAGCGAGGATCAGGTCGCCGATTTCCGCGGCCGCAACATCGGCATCGTCTTCCAGTCCTTCCACCTGATCGCCAACATGACGGCGCTGGAAAACGTTGCCGTGCCGCTGGAACTCGCCAATGTCGGCAACGCTTTCGAGATCGCCCATCGCGAGCTGAAATCGGTCGGCCTCGGTGAACGGCTGAACCATTATCCCGGCCAGCTTTCCGGCGGCGAACAGCAGCGCGTGGCAATCGCCAGGGCGCTTGCCCCCTCTCCGGCCCTGCTGATCGCCGATGAACCCACAGGCAATCTCGACACCGAGACCGGTCGCCAGATCGCCGACCTTCTGTTCTCCAAGCAGGCCGAACGCGGCATGACCCTGCTTCTCGTCACCCATGACGTCTCGCTTGCAAACCGCTGCTCGCGCCAGATCCGCGTCCGCTCCGGCAGGATCGAAGGCGACAGCGCCGCCCGCCATAGCGAGGCGGCGATCGCATGAGCATCATCACACCGCGCGTCTCGCTCGCTTTTCGCCTGGCGCTCCGCGAGCTGCGCGGCGGCATTCGCGGCTTCTACATCTTCCTCGCCTGTATCGCCCTCGGCACGGGTGCGATCGCCGCCGTCAATTCCGTCTCGCAATCGATCACCGACACGATTGCCTCGCAGGGGCAGGAGCTGCTGGCCAGCGACGTCCGTTTCGAGCTCAACAATCGCGAGGCGACGCCTGAGGAAATGGGCTTCCTCGAAAGCCTGGGCACCGTTTCGGTCTCGACAGGCCTGCGTTCGATGGCCCGCAAACCTGACGGTTCCGATCAGGCGCTGGTCGAGGTCAAGGCCGTCGATAACGCCTACCCGCTCTACGGCCGCTTCGTGGCCGAGCCGGACTATCCGCTCGCAGCCCTGCTTTCAGGCCAAGGCGGCACCTATGGTGCGGTCGCAGCCCCGCTGCTTCTCGATCGGCTCGGGCTTGCGGTCGGCGACGAATTGCTGCTCGGCACCGTCAAGCTCAGCATCACCGGCACGGTGAAAACCGAGCCGGATGCATTGTCGGAGGGTTTTGGCTTTGCGCCGCGCCTGCTCGTCAGCCGCCGGGCGCTCGCAGCCTCCGGGCTGATCCAGACGGGAAGCCTAGTCGAACATGCCTACAAGATCCGGCTGGAAGACAAGGGCGCGATGTCGGGCATCCAGGCGCGCGCCACCAAGGAATTCCCCTCCGCCGGCTGGGCTGTTCGCACCAGCGACCGCGCCGCACCCTCGCTCACCGAAAACATCACCCGTTTCTCGCAGTTCCTGACGCTGGTCGGCCTGACCGCGCTGATCGTCGGCGGCGTCGGTGTCGCCAATGCCGTGCGCGCCTTTCTCGATTCCAAACGCACCACCATCGCCACCTTCAAATGTCTGGGTGCGCCGGCGCAGGTCGTCGTGTTGATCTATCTCTTCCAGATCGCCATCATCGCGCTTGGCGGCATCCTGATCGGCCTCGTCATCGGCGCCCTGTCGCCGATCTTCGCCGCGCAGTTCCTGGCGCAGTTCCTGCCGGTCTCGACTGCGCCGACCCTTTATCCCGGCGCCCTGCTGCTTGCCACGCTCTTCGGCATCCTGACGACACTCGCCTTCGCCATCCTGCCGCTCGGCCACGCCCGCGAAGTGCCTGCGACGGCACTCTTCCGCGAGCAGGGTTTCGAGGCCCGCCGCCTGCCCTCCTGGCCCTACATCCTGCTGGCCGCGCTGTTCATGGCCGCCCTTGCCGGCCTTGCCATCGTCACCGCCTATGACCGCTTCATCGCCGTCGTCTTCGTCGGCGCGATCGTCTTTGCCTTCGTCGCCCTTCGCCTTGTCGCCGCGCTGATCGCCTGGCTTGCGCGCCGCAGCCCGCGCGTCAACTCGCCGGCATTGCGGCTGGCAATCGGCAACATCCATCGCCCCGGCGCGCTGACGCCCTCGGTCGTGCTCTCGCTCGGCCTCGGCCTGGCTTTGCTGGTGACGCTGACCTTGATCGACGGCAACCTGCGTCGGCAGCTGACCGGCCGCATGAACGAAGGCGCGCCGAACTTCTTTTTCGTCGATATCCAGAGCGCCGAGGTCGACGCCTTCCGCGATCTCGTCAAGGCGCAGGCGCCGCAGGGCAAGCTCGTTGAAGTGCCGATGCTGCGCGGCCGGATCGTCGCCTTCAACGGCGAAGATGTCACCAAGTTGGACGTGCCGGCCGCCGGCCGCTGGGTGCTGAACGGCGATCGCGGCATCACCTATGCCGACACCCTGCCGGAGAATGCCGCCCTCACGGAAGGTAACTGGTGGGGCAAGGATTACAGCGGCGAGCCGCTCGTCTCCTTCTCGTCGGAAGAGGCGCATGAACTCGGCCTGAAGATCGGCGATAAGATCACCGTCAACGTGCTCGGCCGCAATATTACCGCGAAAATCGCCAATCTGCGCCGCGTCCAATGGGAATCGCTGTCGATCAACTTCGTCATGGTTTTCTCGCCGAACACCTTCCGCGGCGCCCCGCATGCCTGGCTGGCGACCCTCACTGATCCCTCCTCGACACCGGCCGAAGATGCGGCGATCCTGAAATCCGTCACCAACACCTATCCGACGATCACCAGCGTCCGCGTCAAGGACGCGATCGATATCGTCAACCAGATGGTCGGCGAGCTTGCGACCGCAATTCGCGCCGCCGCCTCCGTTGCTCTCATCGCCTCGATCCTCGTCTTGGCCGGCGCGCTTGCCGCCGGAAACCGGGCGCGCACCCACGACGCGGTGGTGCTGAAGACGCTTGGCGCCACCCGCGCCATGCTGATCCGCGCCTTCAGCTACGAATATCTGATCCTCGGGCTGGCAACCGCAATCTTCGCGTTGATCGCCGGCGGCGTTGCCGCCTGGTTCATCGTCGCCCGCATCATGCGCCTGCCCTCGACCTTCCTGCCCGATGTGGCGGGGCTGACGCTGGTGACCGCGCTCGTCCTCACCGTCGGCATCGGCCTCATCGGCACCTGGCGGATCCTCGGACAGAAGGCGGCGCCCGTCCTGCGCGAACTCTGACCGGATAGCGACGCCCAAACCCTTCACCTTACGGCGATTTAACCGACCGAGCCTTTGCAAGCCTCTTGTTTGCGATCGGCGAAAGCCTCATATTGTCTGCAGGCATGCTGGAGCTCCGCAGCGGCGCCCGGGTCGAAAACCCGACACCGTATTTCCATCGGAGCTTGTAAGAGGAAACTATGGCTGACCTTCGTAACTATCAAAGCCGCGCGCAGACCGGCGAGATGATTGATCAAGGCCTGCGCACTTATATGCTCAAGGTTTACAACCTGATGGCGCTGGGTCTGGCGATCACCGGCGTGGCCGCATATCTCGGATTCAACTTCGCTGTTCAGGACGGCCAGCTCACCCAGTTCGGCGTGCTGCTGTTCCAGTCGCCTTTGCGCTGGGTCGTCATCCTTGCGCCTCTTGCGGCCGTCTTCTTCCTGAGCTTCCGCATTAACAGCATGAGCGTGGCCGCCGCCCAGACGACTTTCTGGGTCTATGCCGCACTTGTCGGCCTGTCGCTCTCGTCGATCTTCCTGGTCTACACCGGCCAGAGCGTCGTTCAGACCTTCTTCGTCACCGCCGCCTCCTTCGGCGCGCTGTCGCTTTACGGCTACACCACGAAGCGTAACCTGTCGGCGATGGGCTCGTTCCTGATCATGGGTCTTTTTGGCCTGATCATCGCTTCAATCGTCAACATCTTCCTGGCGTCGTCCGCGCTGCAGTTCGCGATCTCCGCGATCGGCGTCCTGATCTTCGCAGGCCTTACCGCCTACGACACGCAGCGGATCAAGGAATTGTACCTGGAAGCCGATGACGTCGCCGTGGCCGGCCGCAAGGCGATCATGGGTGCGCTGACGCTCTATCTCGACTTCATCAACCTCTTCATGTTCCTGCTCCAGTTCATGGGCAACCGTAAATAAGCAGGACAGACTGAGATCGAAAAGGCGGCTTCGGCCGCCTTTTTTGTTGCGCCGGCTTTCGCGGAATGGTTTAGGAGAGACCTTGCCCTCCGATGGACCTGCCGCCGAAATGTCCTTCCTCCTGCGCAATGCTTCCGAAGCCGATATCCCCGCCATCGCCGAAATCTATCGCGAATCCGTGCTGAACGGCACGTCGAGCTATGAGATCACGCCGCCGTCCGAGGCTGAGATGGCGCAGCGGTTTGCGGCGATCGTCGGCCAGCAATATCCCTATATCGCCGCAGCCGATGCTGACGGAAACCTGCTCGGCTACGCCTATGCCTCGGCCTTTCGCGTCCGCCCGGCCTATCGCTGGATAGTCGAGGATTCGATCTATCTGGCGCCCGAAGCCCGCGGCCGCGGCATCGGCAAAGCATTGATGACCGAGCTGATCGACCGCTGCACCGGTCTCGGTTTTCGTCAGATGATCGCGGTCATCGGCGGCGCCAGCCCCGCCTCGATCGCGCTTCATCTCAAGGCGGGCTTCGTGGAGGTCGGCCTGATGCGGGGGGCCGGCTACAAGCATGGCCGCTGGCTGGATACGATGCTCATGCAGCGCGTCCTCGGCGAGGGTATGACGACCGATCCGGATCCGTCCATCTATCCCGGCACGCTGTTTGCCGGCTGATGCATGTCGCCCGGAAGTGTGCAGCGGTTCCGGGATAACGACATGCAGAAAAAGTGTTTCGGCTTACTTATCGACCAGCTTCAGCGCCTTGTCGAACACCTTCAACACCTGGTTCAACTCGTGACCGCGCTTCAGAATGGTGCCGTGGACGTTGATCACCGAATAGGCGCCCTGCTTGGCGGCAAGCTTGGGATTTTTCTCGACGCGGAAGAGCGGCATTTCACCGGAGCGTTTGAAGACGGAAAATACCGCCCTGTCTTTCAGATGATCGATGGCGTAGTCGCGCCATTCGCCGTCACCGACCATACGGCCGTAGATCCAGAGGATCGCATCCAGTTCGCGCCGATGAAAGGTCACCGGAAGTGGATCTTTGCTTTGCTTGTATTCCCTGAGATCGACGACGACTGAGGAACTATTGTCGACGGAACGGCTTTCGCCGTGTCGCAAATCCGGCTGATCTGTCATTCAGTCTCCGAGGCCTCTGCATGTGACAGGAGAGTGACAGTGTGCCCGAGCCGCCGCAAATTGCAAGAGTGCCGGCCGTCACATTCGGCCGCACTCCAGCGCCGCGCGTTGGACGCGCAAGGATGCCGTAGCACTTTGAATCGGCGCATCGTCCGATGCGCATAATAGCGTTGTCGCTTTCTCGGTAGCGCCGCATTTCAGTCAAAACAGCGCCTCATTTGCAGGAGAATTATGAATCCCGGTTTGGCGCCAGCGCGCCAAAGGGCCCGGCGGAGCGTATCGACCTTAACCCCAGCCCCGAATACGCTCAGCCGGGCCGCCCGGTACTTCATCCGCAAGCGGATGAAATCTCAGATGTTTTTTCCAGCCATCACCACGGTCGCCCCAAGGATCGCAGCCGGATCGCCGTTGTCGGTCGCCGATTGCAGCAGGATCGCGCAGCCCTCGAGCTGCGGCCGCTGCAGGACACTGGCTGGCAGCGTCAGACTGGTCGCCTTGCCGTCCCACATGCCGACGGTTTCGACATTGGTGACGCTGTGCAGATAGGAAATCTTCTTTCCGCTGTTCTCGCCCTTTTCGACGTCGATGGTCTTTTCCTTGTCGAAATACACCATCACGACATTGGCTTTGCCCTGTCCCGCGCCGATCTTGATCTCCAGCTCGTCGCCGCGCATCGACGCGCTGATGGGGACGGTCAGCCCGTTGCCTTCGCCGCTATAGGTATCGAGCTTGCCGTTGATACCGTTGAGATCGGCGCCGGCCAGATGACCGCGCCCATTGACGATGGCCTGCGGCGTGTAGACGTTGCTGCGGCCCATTGTCCTCGCATAGCCATATTGCCGCTCGGTGTTTTCCTTCGAGCTCAGCGTATCGGCCCAGCCGAGATAGTTCCAGTAATCGACATGATAGGCGAGCGCGATGACATCGCCCTGGCTCACCAGCTTACGGAAAGCAGCATCCGCGGGAGGACAGGAGGAGCAGCCCTGCGCCGTAAACAGTTCGACGACACCTTTCGGCGTGCCGTCTTCGGCCTGAAGCGGGCCTGAGAGAACAACGCCGGCGATCAGCGGAATCAGAAAACGGGGGGACATTCACCTGCACCTCTTTTTCAGCGCCGACGGCGTGTTCGACCGGAGGCCCTGACATATGAACGTACGAATAATCCTTCCGGATCCAAACGAAAAGTCACGAACGGGTGAGACGCAGCGCAACCGGAACCCGCATAAAACAAATCATCGTGAGGTCCCTCAAATACCGTCGCCGCAAAGAAAAGCCGCCGGAAAATGCTCTCCGGCGGCCATCATCATATTATGAAGCTCTTAACAATCAGGCAGCGAGATCGCGCAGAACCATCTGCAGGATGCCGCCATTGTTGAGGTAGACCACCTCGTCGAGCGTATCGACGCGCGACAGCAGCGGAACTTCCTTCACAGTGCCGTCGCCATAGGTGATCTTGGCGATCTTCTTCTCGCGCGGCTTGATCTTTTCCAAGCCCTCGATGGTGACGAGCTCGTCGCCCTTCAGGCCGAGGCTCTGCCAGGTCGTACCCTCTTCGAAGACGAAAGGAATGATGCCCATGCCGACCAGGTTCGAGCGATGGATACGCTCGAAGGACTGGGCGACGACAGCCTTGACGCCGAGCAAATTGGTGCCCTTGGCAGCCCAGTCGCGCGAGGAGCCGTTGCCATATTCGACACCGGCGAAGATGACGAGCGGCACGCCTTCGGCCTTGTACTGCATCGCCGCGTCGTAGATCGAGGTCTCTTCCTTCGACGGGTAGTGGATGGTGTAGCCACCTTCCTTGCCGTTCGGGCCGAGCATATGGTTGCGGATGCGGATATTGGCGAAGGTGCCGCGCATCATCACTTCATGGTTGCCGCGGCGTGTGCCGTACTGGTTGAAGTCGGCAACGGCGACCTCATGGCCGAGCAGATAGGCACCTGCAGGGGATGCCGCTTTGATCGAACCGGCCGGCGAAATGTGGTCGGTGGTGATCTTGTCGCCGAACAGGCCAAGGACGCGGGCGCCCTTGATATCGGCGATGCCGGTGCCCTTCTTGCCCATGCCGACGAAGTAGGGCGGGTTCTGGACATAGGTCGAATCGTCGTCCCAGGCATAGGTCTGGCCCGGAGGAACCTGAACTGCCTGCCAGTTGACGTCGCCCTTGAAGACGTCGGCATACTTGCTTTCGTAAAGTTCGCGGGTCACGTATTTCTGGATGAACTCCTGCACCTCGTGCGAGGTCGGCCAGATATCCTTGAGATAAACCGGATTGCCGTTCTGGTCTTCGCCGATCGGCTCCTTGGTCAGATCCATCTGCACCGTACCGGCGAGCGCATAGGCGACGACGAGCGGCGGCGAAGCCAGGTAGTTCGCCTGCACGTCGGGCGAAATGCGGCCTTCGAAGTTGCGGTTGCCGGAAAGGACGCCGGAAACGATCAGGCCCTTGTCGTTGATCGTCTTCGAGATCGGCGCCGGCAGCGGGCCGGAATTGCCGATGCAGGTGGTGCAGCCGAAGCCGACGAGGTTGAAGCCGAGCTTGTCGAGATCGGCTTGCAGGCCTGACGTGGCAAGATATTCGCCGACGACTTGCGATCCCGGTGCCAGCGAGGTCTTCACCCAGGGCTTCGTCTTCAGGCCCTTGGCTACGGCGTTGCGAGCCAGAAGCCCGGCAGCGATCAGTACCGACGGATTGGAAGTGTTGGTGCACGAGGTGATGGCAGCGATCGCCACGTCGCCATGGCCGAGATCGAAATCCGTGCCTTCGACGGCGTAGCGGTTGTTGAGCTGGCCCGGCTTCTTGTAATCGGCATCCATCGAGCCGGCAAAGCCGGTCGCGATGTTCTCGAGCGAGATGCGGCCTTCCGGACGCTTCGGGCCGGCCATTGACGGCACCACGTCGCCAAGATCGAGTTCCAGCGTATCGGTGAAGACGAGATCTGAACCGTCGCCATCACGCCACATGCCCTGGGCCTTCGAATAGGCCTCGACGAGAGCGATCCGGTCATGCGTGCGGCCGGACACGGTGAGGTAGTTGATAGTCTCGCCATCGACCGGGAAGAAGCCGCAGGTGGCGCCGTATTCCGGACCCATATTGCCGATCGTCGCGCGGTCGGCGAGCGGCATATTGTCCATGCCGGGGCCGAAGAATTCGACGAACTTCGAAACGACGCCCTTCTTGCGCAGCATCTGCACGACGGTGAGGACGAGGTCGGTCGCCGTGACGCCTTCCTTGAGCTTGCCGATCAGCTTGAAGCCGATGACTTCGGGCAACAGCATCGAGACCGGCTGGCCGAGCATCGCCGCCTCAGCTTCGATACCACCCACACCCCAGCCGAGCACGCCGAGACCGTTGATCATCGTCGTGTGGCTGTCGGTGCCGACGCAAGTATCCGGATAGGCGATCGTCTCGCCGTCCTCTTCCTTGGTCCAGACGGTCTGGCCGAGATATTCGAGATTGACCTGATGACAGATGCCGGTGCCGGGAGGCACGACGCGGAAATTCTTGAAGGCCTGCTGGCCCCATTTCAGAAAGCGGTAGCGCTCGCCGTTGCGCTGGTATTCCAGCTCGACATTCCTGGCGAAAGCCTGCGGCGTGCCGAATTCGTCGACGATGACCGAGTGGTCGATGACGAGATCGACGGGAACGAGCGGGTTGATCTTCTCGGGATCGCCGCCGAGCGACACCATCGCGTCGCGCATCGCGGCAAGATCGACGACGGCGGGAACGCCGGTGAAGTCCTGCATCAGCACGCGCGCCGGGCGGTAGGCGATTTCGTTTTCGACCGCACCCTTATTATTCAGCCATTCGGCAACAGCGAGGATATGCTCCTTGGTGACCGACTGGCCGTCTTCGAAGCGCAGCAGGTTTTCGAGCAGCACCTTCATCGAATAGGGAAGCTTCGAGACGCCGGCCAGACCGTTTGCCTCAGCCTTGGGCAGGCTGTAATAGACATAGTCCTTTCCACCAACGGAAAGGGTGGAACGACAATTGAAGCTGTCAAGAGATTTAGACACGAGAGACCCCGTTCTGATAGCCAACACAGTCGTGCGAACGCCTATGCACTTAATGCACATCAGGATGCGGGTACGGCCATTTCCGCTGTCCGCACGTGGAACAGATGCTCCAAGTTCGGCGCAAGGATGAAATTCACGCCGACCGCTGGCGTGGTTGCGGCTCTTATAGATAATTTCCTAAAAACTTGCCATACCCGAGCGCGGTCAAAATCGGAGATTTTTTGACCCCGCCGCGACCCGAAACGAAGAAAGAGCCGACGCATGCATCTCACCGCCGAAAATCTGGCTGCCAGGCGCGGTGAGGATCTCATTTTCGTTAACATTTCCTTTCACTTGGCAGCCGGCGAGGCGCTTGTGCTGACGGGAAGAAATGGATCGGGAAAGTCCACTTTGCTGCGGGTTGTCGCCGGCCTCCTGAGTCCGGAAAAAGGCGCCGTCATCTTCCATGACGGAGAGGGCGGAGACGACCGCCGTTCTTCCGAGGTCAGCCACTACCTTGGCCATCGAAATGCGATGAAGAATGAACTTACAGTTGCAGAAAACCTCGATTTCTGGCGCAGCTTTTTTGGCGGTATAGGAGGCTCTGCCGGTCTCTCCGTCGAGGACGCCGCTGACGCCGTCGGCCTTTCGGGGATCACCCACCTTCCCTTCGGTTACCTCTCCGCCGGCCAGCAGCGTCGATTCGCCTTCGCCAAGCTGCTCGTCGCCCATCGCCCCTTATGGATCCTCGATGAACCGACAGCCGCACTGGATGCCCGCGCCGACCAGCTGCTGGCCGAATTGATCGAAGCGCATCTGGCCAAAGGCGGCATCGTGCTGGCGGCGACGCATCAGCCGCTGGGGCTGAAGAATGCGCACGAGTTGAAGATGACCGGCTTTGCCGGTGTGGATCAGGGAGTGTGGGGATGATGGTTCGAGGCGTTGCACCCCCCCTCTGCCCTGCCGGGCATCTCCCCCACAAGGGGGGAGATCGGCCAGGGGCGGCCTCTTGCCCCAGTCAAACGCTGCAGATGGACGCGGCCGCTTGGCGCGCGATTAAGATTTCTCGAAGCCCATGCATCGTGCCGATCTCCCCCCTTGTGGGGGAGATGCCCGGCAGTGCAGAGGGGGGTGCCGCCCCGACCACAACTCATGCAAAGAGCCGCCCCGCATGACCGCTCTCTTCCTTCGCGACCTCAAACTCTCCATCCGCGCCGGCGGCGGCGCGCTGATTGGCGTGCTGTTCTTCCTGACCATTGTCGCCGTCATCCCCTTCGGGGTCGGTCCGGACCTCAAGCTGCTTTCGCGCATTGGCCCCGCCATCGTCTGGATCGGCGCGCTGCTCGCCGCCCTTCTTGGCCTAGACCGCCTGTTCCAGGCCGAGCGCGATGACGGATCGCTCGACCTGATGCTGATGCAGGAAACACCGCTCGTCCTGACCGTCCTGGTCAAATGCTTCGCCCACTGGACCGCCACCAGCCTGCCGCTGGTCATCGCCTCGCCGCTGCTCGGCCTCTTCATGAACATGGACGAGAGGGCGATCGGCGCGACCGCGCTGACGCTGCTTGTCGGCTCGCCCGCCATCACCTTCATCGGCGCTGTCGGCGCCGCCGTCGCCGTGGCATTGCCCCGCGGCGGTCTGCTGGTCTCGATCCTCGTGTTGCCGCTGACCATCCCGGTGCTGATCTTCGGTGTCAGCGCCACCTATGCCGCCGTCGAGGATCCCGCCCCGTTCCTGCCGCCCTTTCTCATCCTCATCGCGCTGACGCTGTTCTTCGCGGTCATCGGCCCGGCTGCCGCGGCCCTTGCGCTGCGAAACACGGCGGATTGATTGGCATCCGATTGCGGGAAAAGTCGGATCACGGTAAGGAAGCGAACATGAGCCAAACCAGCCTTGCCATCAGCAAATTCAGCGACCTCGCCAACCCGACCCGGTTCTTGGCGCTGGCGGCGCGCGTCATTCCGTGGCTGGCCGGCATTACCGCCCTCTGTTTCGCGATCGGCCTCTATCTCAGCTTCTCCACAGAAGGTGATTACCAGCAGGGCGAAACCGTGCGCATCATGTACATCCATGTGCCCGCGGCCTGGCTTGCGATGATGTGCTACACGGTCATGAGCATCTCGGCGATCGGCACGCTGGTCTGGCGCCATCCGCTCGCCGACGTTGCCGCCAAGGCCGCAGCGCCGCTCGGCGCCGCCTTTACCCTGCTTGCGCTTGTCACCGGCTCGCTCTGGGGCAAGCCGATGTGGGGCACCTGGTGGGTTTGGGATGCGCGATTGACCTCGGTTTTCGTTCTCTTCCTGATGTATCTCGGCCTGATTGCGCTCAGCCGCGCCATTGACGATCCGTCGAGAGCCGCACGTGTCAGCGCCGTGCTCATCCTCGTCGGCTTCGTCAACATCCCGATCATCAAGTTCTCGGTCGAGTGGTGGAATACGCTGCATCAATCGGCAAGCGTGATGCGCCTCGATGGCCCGGCGATCGATCCGGAATTCCTGCGTCCGCTCTTCGTCATGGCGATCGCCTTTACCCTGCTTTTTTTCACGCTGCATATCATGGCGATGCGCAACGAGATCTGGCGCCGCCGCATTGCCGCCCAGCGCCGTCTTGCCGCCCGCATTGCGAGCCGGGAGGAATAGCCGGTGACGCATGCCTTCTACGTCTACGCTTCCTATGGCTTTGCGGCGCTCCTGACGGTCGTCGTAACGCTATGGACCTGGGCCGACGGTCTAGCCCGCCGCCGTGAACTCGCAGCGCTCGAAGCCGCGGGCATTCGCCGCCGCTCGGCGCGCGCAAAGGACGGCGAATGAGCGAGACGCCTGAAACCACCACCGCCAAACCGCGCGGACTTGGCCGCTACGCGCTGGCGCTTCTGCCGCTGATCGTCTTCGGCGGCATTGCCGCAACGGCAGCAAAGATGCTCTACGACCAGGATTTCCACGGCAAGAACATCGCCGAAATCCCCTCCGCCCTGATCGGCACCAAGGCGCCGGCGCTGAACCTGCCGCCGCTCGCTGGCGCCAACCTGCCGGCGCTGACCGATGCCGCCGTCAACGGCAAGCTGACCCTCGTCAACGTCTTCGCCTCGTGGTGCATCCCCTGCCGGGACGAACATCCTGTTTTGAAAGAGCTGGCGAAAGACCGACGGCTGAACATCGTCGCCATCAACTACAAGGATAAGAGCGACAACGCCGTGCGTTTCCTCGGTGAGCTTGGCAACCCCTATCAGGCGATCGGCATCGATCCGAACGGCAAGGCAGCGATCGACTGGGGTGTCTACGGCATTCCGGAAAGTTACCTCGTCGGCCCCGACGGCACGATCCTCTATAAACGCGTCGGCCCCTTCGACGATATCAGCCTGAAGGAAGGGCTGTTTCCAGCGATGGAAAAGGCATTGGGGAAGCCGGTTTCGTAAGAGCTTACGCGCCGCCGCCCTGCCAGACCTTGATCGCCTCCACCGGCCAGATCAGCATCACCACGTTGAGGGTCAGGTTGTCGCGGATCATGTAGCCGGTGAAAATCTCGAAGAAGATGGCGATCGCAACCGTGAGCGCCACTGGCGCACGCGCTGCGAAGAAGAAACCGACGCACATGAAGACGGTATCCATCGCCGAATTCAGGATGCTGTCGCCGTAATAGTCGAGCGCGATCGTCGCCGTACGGTAGCGGTCGATGATCAGAGGCGAATTCTCCAGCAGTTCCCAGCCGGATTCGATGAACAGCGCCAGCAGCAGCCTCGCTGCCAGCGGTTTGCGGCGCAGGATCAGATGCCCGAGCCCGTAGAACAGGAAGCCGTGGATGATATGCGACGGCGTGTACCAATCCGACAGGTGCTGCGAATTGCCGCTGGTATTGACCCCGCCCTCCCACAACTTGACGTAGCCGCAGGCGCAGATCGGCACGCGGCCCATCATATATTCGGCGACGATCTGGGCGACCAGCACAGCAAGGCAGGCGACAAACCAGAAGGTCTGGTGTCTGGCCCGATATTCGACGTCTGCCGCGCTCACTTCTCGCCGTCCGTTTCCAGGTTGATGCTATGTTTGAGCACCAGCGGCATCTGCGCCAGCGTGAAGATGATGGTGATCGGCATCGTGCCCCAGACCTTGAAGGCGACCCAGGTACCGTCGGAGAAATTGCGCCAGACGACCTCGTTCAGCACGGCGAGAAACAGGAAGAAGATGCCCCAGCGAATGGTGAGCTTGCGCCAGCCCTCCGGATCGAGCTGAAAGGCGGCATTGAAGACGTAGCCGAGCAGCGACCTGCCGAAGGCAAGCCCACCAAGCAGCGCCACCCCGAAGAGCGCGTTGACGATGGTCGGCTTCATCTTGATGAATGTCTCGTTCTGCAGGTAGATGCCGAGCGCCCCGAAGATCAGCACCACGATGCCGGAGACGAACGGCATGATCGGCAGATGGCCGAGCACAATCTTCGAAACGATCAGCGAAATCGCCGTCGCCGCCATGAAAAGCCCGGTTGCGACGAACAGCGGACCACCCAGCTCCGAAAGAGCAGGAAACCGTTCCACCAGCCACTGGCCGCGCAGATTGGCGAAGAAGAAGATCAGCAGCGGCCCGAGTTCCAGTGCCAGTTTCAGCAACGGGTGATGCCGGTCGGCCGCGGTCGGGGTAATATCGCTTTCGGTGCTCATGCGTCCTTCAAACCTGCTATTCCTGAAAACCTGATTGCCGGCCGTGCCTTGCACGCTTTCGGCGGCATATCTGTGGCATCATTGGGGAAGTCCGGCAATGGCATGAGCGAAATCCTCAGCCTCGAACGGTTCCAGATCCTCGACGCCCTCGCCGATCCCGATGAAATAGACCGGCAGCTTATGCTTGGCGGAAATGGCAACGAGAATGCCGCCGCGCGCCGTGCCGTCGAGCTTGGTCATGATCAGCCCATTGACGCCGGCGACGTTGCGGAAGATCTCGACCTGGCTGAGCGCATTCTGCCCGGTGGTGGCGTCGAGCGTCTGCAGCACGGTGTGCGGAGCATCGGGATCGAGCTTGCCAAGCACGCGGACGATCTTCTCGAGCTCGGCCATCAGCTCGGCCTTGTTCTGCAGCCGGCCGGCGGTATCGACGATCAGCACGTCGCATTTTTTTGCTTTCGCCAGTTCGAAGGCGTCATAGGCAAGGCCGGCGGCATCGGCGCCGAGTTTGGTGCCGATGAATTCGGATTTCGTCCGGTCGGCCCAGATTTTCAGCTGCTCGATTGCCGCGGCGCGAAAGGTGTCGCCGGCAGCCAGCATCACCTTCAGCCCGGCGCCGGAGAGCTTCGCCGCGAGTTTGCCGATCGTCGTCGTCTTGCCGGTGCCGTTGACGCCGACGACGAGGATGACATGCGGCTTGTGCGACAGGTCGAGTTGCAGCGGCTTGGCGACCGGCTTCAGAACCTTGGCGATTTCGGACGCCATGATCCGGCTGACGTCCTCGCCGGTGACATCCTTGCCATAACGCTCGGAAGCCAGGGTATCGGTGACCCGCATGGCGGTCTCGACGCCAAGATCGGCCTGGATCAGCAGGTCTTCCAGATCCTGCAGCGTCTCGTCATCAAGCTTGCGCTTGGTAAAGAGCGCGGTGATCTGGCCGGTCAGCTGCGAGGAGGTGCGTGCAAGGCCGTTGCGCAGGCGCTGGAACCAGCTGAGTTTCGGCTGCGGGAGAATGGGTTCCGGCGCGACGATTGCCGGCCCGGTGGCAAAGCCTTTGGGAAGACTGGGAGATTCCGGCTTCGGCTGTTCGGCGATCGTCTCGGAAGGCTCGGTGGATGTGATACCCCCCTCTGCCCTGCCGGACATCTCACCCACAAGGGGGGAGATCGGCTGAACGGAAATGTCTTCTTCTACATTGATCTCAGCAGAAATTTCCTCTGAGAGCGCTTCTGCGACTTCCGCTGTCCCTTCGACCGAAGCCGGCGCGTCAGCCTCCGAACGATCTCCCCCCTTGTGGGGGAGATGTCCCGAAGGGACAGAGGGGGGTGCTTCCGCAGCGTTGCCGTTGGTCGGCTGGGTTTCCGTCTCCGCTTCTGCGGTGGCCTCGGCCTCCAGCAGCGAAAGCGGCACCACACCCATGTCGCTCAACTGGTCAGCAGGGGGCAGGATAGCGGGTTCGGCATCATCCTCGCCGGCAGGCTCCTCCGCCCCGCCCTGTCCGACATCGGCAGCCGGGCCGCCAGCCGTATCCATTTCCTCGGCGAGAACCGGATCATCGGCAAGCGGCAGATGCTCTTCGCGCGAATGCGGCTCAAGTTCTGCTTGCAGCGCCTTTACGTCGGCAGTCTCTACCGTATCTGTCTCCGCCGGCTTGTCCTTGCCGAAGGTGAAGACCTTTTTGATAAAACTGAGCGCCATGGGGATTCCGTGAGAAGTCAGGCCGCCTCTGCGGCCGTCAATTGCATGTCGAGATGCTTGCCATTGTGGCCGGTGATCGTGGCCGGCACAAGTTCGCCGGGACGAAGGCCGGGTGCCGCGGCAAGCGTGAAGTTTTCCGTATGCGCCAGGCCGCTGTTTTCGACAAGCAGCCATTGCCGGCTGCCGATCATGCCGTCGAGATGGGCTTGATGGAGCCTATGTCCAGTGGCACGCAGCCTGGCGGCGCGCTCCTTGACCTGCGACCGGTCGAGCTGCGGCATGCGGGCTGCCGGCGTGCCGGGACGGGGGCTGTAGGGGAAGACGTGCAGATGCGCGATGTCGGCCTCTTCGGCCAGCCGCACGGCATTTTCGAACATCTCTTCGGTTTCGGTGGGAAAGCCGGCGATCATGTCGGCGCCGAAGCTCATATTGGGGCGAAGGCGGCGCGCCTCCTCGATGAAACGCAGCGCATCGGCGCGCAAATGCCGGCGCTTCATCCGCTTCAGGATCATGTCGTCGCCATGCTGCAGCGACAGATGCAGGTGCGGCATGAAGCGGGACTCGTCGGCGATGAGATCCATCAGGTGGGCATCGGCCTCGATGCTGTCGATCGAGGAAAGCCGCAGGCGGCGAATATCCGGAAGCTGTTTCAGCAGCGTCTTCGCCAGAAATCCGAGCGTCGGCGCCCCCGGCAGATCGCCGCCATAACTTGTGGCGTCGACGCCGGTCAGCACGATCTCGCGATACCCGCTGTCGACGAGCTTGCGGGCCTGGTCGACGACCGCTCCCATCGGCACGGAGCGGGAATTGCCGCGGCCATAGGGGATGATGCAGAAGGTGCAGCGGTGGTCGCAGCCATTCTGCACCTGGATAAAGGCGCGCACATGGCCGTCGATATGCCTGACCATCTGCGGCGCCGTCGCCTTGACGCTCATGATATCGTTGACACGGAGTTTCTCTTCGGCCGAAACGCCGAAGTCCGGCAGGCTGCGATAGGAGCCGCTCGAAAGCTTCTCCTCGTTGCCGAGCACGGCATCGACCTCTGCCATCGCGGCGAAGGTCTCTTTCTCAGTCTGTGCGGCGCAGCCGGTGACGATGATGCGGGCATGCGGATTGTCGCGTCGCACCCGGCGGATCGCCTGGCGGGCCTGGCGCACAGCCTCACCGGTGACCGCACAAGTATTGACCAGGACGGCGTTGTTGAGCCCGGCCTTCTCAGCCTGCGCCTTCATCACTTCCGATTCATATGTGTTGAGGCGGCAGCCGAAGGTAATGACCTCGATGCCGCTCACTGTGCCTCCGCCTCTCGGGTACCATCGCGTGACCAGAGACCGGTCGAAGGATCGACCCTGCCCGACCATTCCCATTCGGCTGGGCCGGTCATGATGACATGGTCGTCGCGCTCGCGCCATTCGATCGAAAGCGTGGCCGGCGGCTTGGCGCTTGCGACGTTGACCGTCACCTTGCGGCCGGTGCGGCCGGTGCGTGCGGCGCTGACAGCGGCGGAACAGGCCGCCGAGCCGCAGGCGAGCGTCAGCCCGGCGCCGCGCTCCCAGGTGCGCGTCGTGATCGATGTCGGCGAGGTCACCTGCGCCAGCGTGATATTGGCGCGCTCGGGAAACATCGGATGGTTTTCCAGCAGCGGTCCGAAGCGGGCGAGATCGTGGGACATCACGTCCCGATCCACCCAGAAGATCGCATGCGGATTGCCCATCGACATCACCGAGGGCGAATGCAGCACCGGATTGTCGATCGGTCCGATCTGTAGTTCGATGCGGCTGGTATCGTGGAATTCTTCGGCGAGCGGGATCCTGTTCCAATCGAACACCGGCCGGCCCATATCTACCGAGACCGTCCCGTCCTCGTGCTCGACGGCGTTGAGGATGCCGGCGACCGTCTGGAAGGTGAAGGCCTTCCGGCCGGTCTCGGCGGCCAGCGCCTGCACGACGCAGCGCGTGCCGTTGCCGCAAGCCTGCGCCTTCGAACCGTCGGAATTCAAGATATCGATGAAGGCGTCGGTGCCCTCGGCCTTCGGATCATGGATCGCCATGATCTGGTCGAACTCGGTCTGCGGATCGACATTGAGCGCAACCGCCGCCGCAGGCGTCACCTTGTCCGGCCGGCCGCGCATGTCGACAACCAGGATCTTGTTGCCAAGCCCGTTCATCCTCGCGAATTCGACCGTTGCGCTCATGATATCATCCGTCCGTCTTTCCGGTGTATATGGCGGAAATGCGAAAGAATTACCAGTGGGATGAGTGCCGGGCAGACGCTGTGGCCCGCCGACCCTTCAAGCCGGTTCGGCTTTACCGCTCGGCGCCGTCTGGATCGAAGGACGCGGCATGCGCCTCGACAATAGCTGCGGTGATGACCTTTCTCAGCTCGTAGACCAGCGAGCGGGACCGCTTGCGATCCAGATCCTGTGCCGCCTTTGCAAGGTTCAGGCCTTCGTTCAAAACAATATGATGGGCCCGCGCCAGCGCCCAGCTCTCAATATCAGGATTTAACATTCGATATCTCCGCCGATTCATCGGCATCAAGGATATTCACGAATCATTTTACAGGACGCACTTAAGTAGAAAGTAGAATCACAAGCGGAATAATTTGCAACTGGCCGCTACAGCGAATTCGAACGACTGAGCGGAATTTTGAGCGGTAAAATCTGAAAACCGGCAGAATTCGCCGGCAGAATCGCAAGTCCAATACATCGGTTCAATCGACGATCGACTGCGTTGTTTCTTCAGGACGGCACCGTCGCGCACGCCGACATCACGCGACTTCTGAAAAATCGCGACGAGCCGTTGCCCCGTCTGCCTTGACTTTCCCGCGCGTTTCCTGTTTATCCCGCCCAATCCGCGACGAGCCGCATGACTCCGAGCCGCCGACCGGGACCTGAGATCCCGGAGGTCAACACCCGACAGCGCGATGCGCCCTCGGGTGCTTTTTGGCTTTGCGTCTTGTTTTCGTCAAGGAAAAGCACGACGTTTCCGGGCATATCCGACCCCCCGCCCGAAACGTATCAAGGAAGAGCCGATGTTTGAAAACCTCCAGGACCGTCTTGGATCCATTCTGAATGGACTGACAGGCCGTGGCGCGCTTTCGGAAGCCGATGTTTCCGCAGCGCTGCGCGAGGTTCGCCGTGCTTTGCTGGAGGCGGACGTCGCTCTCGACGTCGTGCGCTCCTTTACCGACCGCGTGCGTGAAAAGGCCGTCGGCGCCGAGATCCTGAAGTCGATCAAGCCCGGCCAGATGGTCGTCAAGATCGTCCATGACGAACTGATCGAGATGCTGGGCGGCGAAGGTGTCGGCATCGACCTGCATGCGGCGGCCCCCGTCGTCGTCATGATGGTCGGCCTGCAGGGCTCCGGCAAGACGACGACGACGGCCAAGATCGCCCACCGCCTGTCGACGCGCGATAAGAAGAAAGTGCTGATGGCGTCTCTCGACACGCGCCGTCCGGCAGCCCAGGAGCAACTTCGCCAGCTCGGCGCCCAGGCCAATATCGACACGCTGCCTGTCATATCAGGCCAGTCGCCGACCGATATCGCCGCCCGCGCCGTCCAGGCGGCCAAGCTCGGCGGCCATGACGTCGTCATCCTCGATACCGCCGGCCGCACCCATATCGACGAGCCCTTGATGGCCGAGATGGCCGACATCAAGAAGCGCTCGAACCCGCATGAAATCCTGCTGGTCGCCGACAGCCTCACCGGTCAGGACGCCGTCAACCTCGCCCGCAGTTTCGACGAGCGCGTCGGCATCACCGGCCTGGTGCTGACCCGCATGGACGGCGACGGTCGCGGCGGTGCTGCCCTTTCGATGCGCGCCGTCACCGGCAAGCCGATCAAGCTGATCGGCGTCGGCGAGAAGATGAGCGAGCTCGAGGAGTTCCATCCCCGCCGCATCGCTGACCGCATCCTCGGCATGGGCGACATCGTTTCGCTCGTCGAGCGCGCGGCCGAGAATATCGACGCCGAGAAGGCGGCCGCCATGGCCGCCAAGATGGCCAAGGGCAAATTCGACCTTGACGACCTCGCCGACCAGCTGCGCCAGATGCAGAAGATGGGCGGTATGGGCGGCATTATGGGGATGATGCCCGGCATGTCGGGCATGAAGGACAAGATGGCCGCAGCCGGCCTCGACGACCGGCTTTTCGGCCGTCAGATCGCCATCATCCAGTCGATGACCAAGGCCGAGCGCACCAATCCCGACCTGCTCAAGCATTCGCGCAAGAAGCGCATCGCCTCCGGCTCCGGCACCGATGCCGCCGCCATCAACAAACTTCTGAAGATGCACCGCCAGATGGCGGACATGATGAAGATGATGGGCGGCAAGGGCAAAGGCGGCATGATGAAGCAGATGATGGGCGGCCTTGCCGGCAAGATGGGGCTTGGCGGTGGCATGGGCGGTATGGGTGGCGGTATGCCCGATCTCTCGAATATCGATCCCCGGCAGCTCGAAGCCTTGCAGAAGCAGGCAGAAGCGGCGGGACTTGGAAAGCCGGGTGGGGGTATGCCCGGTCTCGGCGGTCTGCCGGGTGGTTTGTCGGGCCTCGGCGGCGCCAAGCTGCCGGGCCTTGGCGGTGGTTTCCCGGGATTGCCCGGATTGCCGAAGAAGAAGTGAAAGGATCGCTTGCCCCATGATTGATCCAAACGTCAAAGCCCAGCTCGCGAGCTATCGTCAGTCGATCGACAACATCGATGCCGCTCTCGTGCACATGCTGGCCGAACGCTTCCGCTGCACCAAAGAGGTCGGCGTGCTGAAGGCCAAATACAATCTGCCGCCGGCCGACCCGGCGCGCGAGGAATACC
Source organism: Rhizobium sp. NZLR1b (assembly GCF_019685155.1). NCBI lineage: Bacteria > Pseudomonadati > Pseudomonadota > Alphaproteobacteria > Hyphomicrobiales > Rhizobiaceae > Rhizobium > Rhizobium sp. NZLR1b. The sequence goes on along the minus strand of NZ_JABDWC010000003.1, from coordinate 262,682 downwards.
AGATCGAACGCCTTCGCCAGCTGGCGAAGGCTGCCAATCTGGACCCGGATTTCGCCGAGAAGTTCCTGAACTTCGTCATCAAGGAAGTCATCCGGCATCATGAGCAGATCGCTGCGGATCACGCTGAGCAGAGCGCCGCAGCCCGATAACCCCGCCTAATCAGGCGATCAAGAAAAGCCTAAGGAGTAAAGAACATGGCACTGAAAATTCGTCTCGCCCGCGGTGGCTCCAAGAAGCGCCCGTACTACCACGTCGTTCTCGCCGATGCGCGCAGCCCGCGTGACGGCCGCTTCCTCGAAAGCCTCGGTTCCTGGAACCCGATGCTTGCCAAGGACGATGAGAAGCGCGTTCAGCTGAACGCCGAGCGTATCAAGCATTGGATCGAACAAGGCGCCCAGCCGACCGATCGCGTTCTGCGCTTCCTCGATGAAGCCGGCGTTGCCAAGCGCGAAATCAAGAACAACCCGGTCAAGGCAAAGCCTGGCAAGCGCGCCCAGGAACGCGCCGCCGAAAAGGCTCAGAAGGTTGCTGACGCCGCCGCTGCTGCTGCCGACGCCGCGGAATAATCGGGACAGTCCCTTATCGAACGGGCGGCATGGCGACATGCCGCCCGTTTTCGTTTCCAATCGTCCGCACTTCGTTTATGAGAAACTGACTTTCGGCTTCACATGAAGGAACCCATGACAAAGCTTGAAAACCCCGTTCTGATGGCAACGATCGGTGGCGCGCAAGGCCTCCGGGGAGAGGTGCGTGCCAAGGCCTACACAGCCGATCCGAGCTCACTTGGCGACTACGGCCACCTGCACAGCATGGACGGCCGCAGCTTCGAAGTGCTGGAAATCCGCGAGACGAAGAATATCGTCGTCGTCCGTTTCCGCGGCGTCAACGACCGCAATGCCGCCGAGGCGCTGAACGGGCTTGAGCTCTATATCGAGCGCGACAACCTGCCGGACGAAGAGCTGGAGGACGACGAGTTCTACTATGCCGATCTCGAAGGTCTCGAAGCACGCGACGACAAGGGCGTCAGCTATGGCACGGTCACCGGCGTCTTCGATTTCGGCGGCGGCGACCTGCTGGAACTCAAGGGTCCGGGCAAACGCCCGGTGCTAATCCCCTTCTCCGAAGCCTCGGTGCTGGAGATCGATCTCGAGGCCGGAACGCTGCTGATCGATCCACTGGCGGCAGGGCTGGTCGACGATTCCGAAGAGCTTTCGAAATTCACCGCGGACAAGCCGAAAAAGAAGAAGTAACGCCATGGCCTTCCGGGCGAGCGTGCTGACACTCTATCCGGAAATGTTTCCGGGGCATCTGGGCTTCTCGCTCGCCGGCAAGGCGATGGAGCGAGGGCAATGGTCGCTGGATGCAGTGCAAATCCGCGACTTCGCCACCGACAGGCACCGCACCGTCGACGACACTCCGGCTGGCGGCGGCGCCGGCATGGTGCTGAAACCCGACGTTCTCGCCCGTGCGATCGACAGCACCGCGGAAAATGATACCCGCCCGCGCCTGCTGATGAGCCCGCGCGGCCGGCCGCTGACGCAGGAGCGCGTACGCGAGCTTGCGGCCGGCAACGGCGTCATCATCGTCTGCGGCCGCTTTGAGGGCGTCGACCAGCGAGTGATCGAGGCGCGCGGACTGGAAGAGGTCTCGATCGGCGACTACGTGCTATCAGGCGGCGAGCCGGCGGCGCTGATCGTGCTCGACGCGATCATCCGCATCCTGCCCGGTGTCATGGGCAACGATCTTTCCGGCCTGCACGAAAGCTTCGAAGGCGGCCTTCTGGAACATCCCCACTATACCCGGCCGCAGGCTTGGGAAGGCCGGGAAATCCCCGCCATTCTCACCTCGGGCAACCACGGCGCCATCGAAAAATGGCGGCATCAGGAGGCGGTGCGGCTGACGCGGGAGCGACGGCCGGACCTGCTCGAAAAAGCTGAGAGTGACAAAAACGGCTGATTTCACGGCCTTTTTCACAAAAATGTCGTGCGAGGGATGACAAGCCCTGGGCTTTGGTGTATTGGCGCACGCGGAAATGGGGTTTATCCCCGTCTGCCAGCAAACAAAGAATGGCGAACCCGCTCCCGCCCGAAAGGGCAAAGTCCCGAGGCCAGTTCCAAAGGATCAGTGTCGAGCGCTCTGGCTGTTTCAGAAGAACCAAAGGTTAAGACGATGAACATCATTCAGCAGCTTGAGGCCGAACAGGTCGCCAAGATCGAAGCCAAGCGCACGCTTCCAGAATTTTCCCCGGGCGACACCCTCCGCGTCAACGTGAAGGTCACGGAAGGCACCCGTACCCGCGTTCAGGCCTATGAAGGCGTCTGCATCGCCCGCTCCGGCGGCGGCCTGCAGGAAAACTTCACGGTCCGCAAGATCTCGTACGGCGAAGGCGTCGAGCGCGTATTCCCGGTTTACTCGCCGATGATCGAAAGCGTCGACGTCGTTCGCCGTGGTAAGGTCCGTCGCGCCAAGCTTTATTACCTGCGCGACCGTCGCGGCAAGTCTGCCCGTATTGTTGAAGACACCGGCGTCCGCGCCCGCAAGCTCAACGACGCCGAGCGCGCCGCCATTGCCGAGGAAAAGGCACGCATCGAAGCTGAAAAGGTTGCAGCAGCCCAGGCGCTCGCCGCCGAGAAGGCAGTAGCAGAAGCAGCGGAAGCCAAGGCCGCTGCTGAAGCAGCAGCCGCTGCCGCCGCGGAACCGGCAGCAGAATAACATCTGCGTGACGCAGTCTTTGCTTGAAGCAAAATTCTTTGCTTGAAAAGGCGGCCTTCGGGTCGCCTTTTCTATTTTTTGCTTCGGCGTGCAGCAGGCGGCCTTGCCTCGGACCTATCTTCCATGACAGTTTTTGCCGTTCAATTTTAGGGAACCGATCAATGTTGTTTCGCCGCACCGTTCTTGCGAGCTTCGCCGCCCTTAGTCTTCTGCCGCTCGCCGCAATGGCCGCTGCGCTGCCCGATCTAGGCGGCAAGAGCGTCGTCGTCGTTACCGAGAACGCCTATCCGCCGCTGCAATTCGTGGATCCGAAATCCGGCAAGCCGATCGGCTGGGAATATGATGCGATGAACGAGATCGCCAAGCGCCTGAATTTCAAGGTCGAGTATCAGAACACCAGCTGGGACGCGATGATCCAGGCGGTTTCCGACGGCCAGTACAATATCGGCATGACCGGCATTACCATCAAGGAAGACCGCAAGCAGAAGGTCGATTTCTCCGACCCCTATATGCGCTCGCAACAGTTCATGCTGGTGCGCGGCGACGAGAAGCGTTTCACCGAGGCCAAGTCCTTCGGCGCATTCAAGGACGGCCTGGTCGGCGCGCAACCCGGCACGACGCCTTTCTATACCGCTGTCTATGAAGTGCTCGACGGCAACGAACAGAACCCGCGCATCAAGCTGTTCGAAACCTTCGGCGCCACCGTCCAGGCCCTGAAGGCCGGCGACGTCGACGTCGTGTTGACAGACGGCACTGCCGGCAAGGGTTATGTCGATGCCTCGGGCGGCGCCCTGAAACTGATCGGCGAGCCGCTCGGCACCGAGGATTTCGGCTTCATTTTCCCGAAGGGCTCCGATCTCGTCGCCCCGGTCAATGCCGCCATCGCCGCTCTCAAGGCCGACGGCACGCTGGATGCGCTGAACAAGAAGTGGTTCCTCGACTACAAGATGGGCGAATGACGCCGAGCAATTGCTGATGGCTTTGCGACCATCTCCCGACAGGCACGTCAAGGACGACTATCCCTGGTGGCTGATCGCGCTTGTCGTGATCGGCATCGCCCTTGCTGCCGTCATCGTCGCCAACGATATCTACGCTCAGGTTTTCCGCACCGTCGTCAACGGTGTCGGCATCACCGTCTTCGTCACGCTGGTCGCCTTCGTGCTCGCCACCGTGCTCGGCCTCGGCATCTGCCTGCTCGGCATGGCCGACAGCCAGGTGTTGCGCCAGATCGCGCGATTCTACATTGAGATCATCCGCGGCATCCCGATCCTCGTGCTACTGTTCTACGTCGCCTTCGTCGGTGCACCGGCTCTGGTTGCTTCCTATAACGTCCTGATTTCGCCGCTGGTGACATCAGGCATGGCCGAGCCCATCCTGGTGCGCGATCTCTCGTTGATGTGGCGAGCGATCATCGCGCTGACGATCGGTTACTCTTCCTTCATCGCCGAGATCTTCCGGGCCGGTTTCCAGTCGGTCGATCTCGGCCAGATCGAGGCTGCCAAGGCACTCGGCCTTTCCCGCTACCGGCGCTTCCGTTCCGTCGTCTTCCCGCAGGCGATCCGGGTGATCTTCCCGCCGCTCTCCAACGATTTCGTCTCGATGGTGAAGGACAGCTCGCTCGTCTCCGTGCTCGGCGTCGCCGACATCACTCAGATGGGCAAGGTCTATGCCGCCGGCTCCTTCCGCTTCTTCGAAACCTATTCGATCGTCACCTATATCTACCTGATCCTGACGATCGGCCTGTCGCTGGCGCTGCGGCGGACGGAGAAGTGGATGAAGTCGCGGTGAACGATCGATAGCCGTGACACGGCTGAAGGGACCGCGGACGCCCTTTGATGATTCAAATTGAAGCCGCCGCGAAAAATCGTTATATGCAGGCGATGGAATCCAAGTTCAGATGCACAGGTGCGCATATTTTCGTGCTGCAGGACCACTATCGCCTGCCGGCGCGGTTCTTTGCATGCGTGTCCGGTGCGCTCAGCAGCCGACTTCGTTGATCGAATGACGGCCGGCGGAGCCTGATCCGCTTTTTTCTCGATTTCCCAAAGCATCCAAAAAACGGACTTAACGCCATGAGCGCACCGCGTACTCTCTACGACAAGATCTGGGACGATCACCTGGTCGACCAACAGCCGGACGGCACCTGTCTTCTCTACATCGACCGCCATCTGGTCCATGAAGTCACGTCGCCGCAGGCGTTCGAAGGCCTGCGCATGACCGGCCGCAAGGTTCGCGCCCCGGAAAAGACGCTCGCCGTCGTCGACCATAACGTTCCGACCTCGCCCGATCGCCATCTCGGCATCAAAAACGAGGAAAGCCGCATCCAGGTGGAAGCGCTGGCCACCAACGCCGCCGAATTCGGCGTCGAATATTATTCGGCAAGCGACAAGCGCCAGGGCATCGTCCACATCGTCGGTCCGGAACAGGGCTTCACCCTGCCCGGCATGACCATCGTCTGCGGTGACAGCCACACTTCGACGCACGGCGCCTTCGGCGCGCTGGCGCACGGCATCGGCACCTCCGAAGTCGAGCATGTGCTGGCGACCCAGACGCTGATCCAGAAGAAGGCGAAGAACATGCTGGTGCGGGTCGACGGCCTGCTTCCGCCGCACGTTACCGCCAAGGACATCATCCTCGCCATCATCGGCGAAATCGGCACCGCCGGCGGCACCGGCCACGTCATCGAATTTGCCGGCGAAGCGATCCGCGCGCTGTCGATGGAAGGCCGCATGACCATCTGCAACATGACGATCGAAGGCGGCGCCCGCGCCGGCCTGATCGCCCCTGACGAAAAGACCTTCGAATACATCAAGGGCAAGCCGCGCGCGCCGAAGGGCGAGGCGCTGCAACAGGCAATCGCCTACTGGAAGACATTGGAGACCGACGAAGGCGCTCACTATGACCGCGTCGTCGTGCTCGATGCCGCCAGCCTGCCGCCGATCGTCTCCTGGGGCTCCTCGCCCGAGGACGTTATCTCCGTCCAGGGCATCGTCCCGAACCCCGACGACATCCAGGACGAGACCAAGCGCACCTCCAAGTGGCGCGCCCTCGACTATATGGGTCTGAAGCCTGGCACGAAGATGACCGACATTACCCTCGATCGCGTCTTCATCGGTTCCTGCACCAACGGCCGCATCGAGGATCTGCGCGAAGTCGCCAAGGTGGTCGAAGGCAAGACGGTTGCCGCCACCGTCGATGCGATGATCGTTCCGGGCTCCGGCCTCGTCAAGGAACAGGCGGAGGCCGAAGGCCTCGACAAGATCTTCAAGGCTGCCGGTTTCGACTGGCGCGAGCCGGGCTGCTCGATGTGCCTGGCCATGAATGACGACCGCCTGAAGCCGGGCGAGCGTTGCGCCTCGACCTCGAACCGCAACTTCGAAGGCCGTCAGGGCTTCAAGGGCCGCACGCATCTCGTCTCGCCGGCAATGGCCGCTGCCGCCGCGATCGCCGGTCACTTCGTCGATATCCGCGACTGGAACTGATCCGTCCGACGGAGAGAATGAAAGCCGCCCGATGCCTGCAGAGCACATCGGGCGGCTTCGCCTTTCATGACCCTGTCGCTTCGGTGCGAGGCTGTTGCGGCTTGCAGCACGGCGCGCCGCCCAAGCGCACAAAGATCTGCAGCGTCTTAAGGTTTTGCATGAAAACTTAGATCGTTTGCGATTTGACTATGCCCTTGCGGGCGAGCCCATTTGTGCGTCGCCGGCAATTCCCATTTCATCCTTTCGGGCAATCGACATCGATAAATTCCTGTGGCCTCATCGATATCAGGCGCGACACGCGACAGACCGTCAGCCTGCTACGGACGGCTTCGGCGAACACTGCGCCTTGGGGAGTGTCGTCATGAGGCGGAAAATGGCAAAGAGTCTCGCGCATGCCATCCTGACCGTATTTGCATCGCTGGCATCGATCGACGCCGTGGGCGCCGTATCGATGCATCCAACCCTACCGCCGCTCACGCAGGTCTCGTCGAGCCAACTGCTGCAGGTGGCGCAGAACAGAGTACCGTCAGTCAACGGATATCGCGGCTCCAGCAAGGCCCGACCCGGTTATATCAAGAGCTCGAACGGTTATTGGTATCCCTCGCGCGCCTTCGACGATTATACCGGCTCGATTAGACGGCCGACGAACCTGGGCAATACCTGCAACTACGGCTTTGCCCCGACCAACGGATCGTCCAGTTGCAATTACTGACGTGAAGGCTGCGTGACCTGTGCCATGTGGCCGCCGCCGCGGCGATCTTTTCTTCAGAGGCGGCCTTTGATGGGTTGGGTCGTGATCGAAACGACGATCAGAAAGTTGCCGTCATCGGGTCCGGTCCCATGCGGGCGCTGGCGCGGTCGAGTCTGGCGATCGCCGCCATGTCATCGGCATCAAGCTTGAAATCGAATACCTGGAAGTTCTCCTCGATACGCGACGGCGTCACCGACTTCGGGATGACGACGAGGCCGGTGTCGATATGCCAGCGGATGATGACCTGGGCCGGCGTCTTCCGATGCTTGCCGGCGATCTCACCGATAACCGGGTTCGAAATGAATTTGCCCTGGCCGAGAGGGCTCCAGGATTCGGTGGCGATATTCAGCTTCTTGTGCGCCTCCTGCGCCGCCTTCTGCTGGAAGTCGGGATGCAGTTCGATCTGGTTGATGACCGGAACGACACCGGTTTCGCCGATGATGCGCTCCAGATGTTCGGGAAAGAAATTCGACACGCCGATCGAGCGGGCGCGGCCCTCTTCGCGGATGCGCACGAAAGCCTTCCAGGTCTCGGTGTAGAGGCCGCGATGCGGCGACGGCCAGTGAATGAGATAGAGATCGACATAGTCGGAGCCGAGTTTCTTCAGGCTGCCGTCGAAGGCGCTGAGCGCATTGTCGTAACCCTGGTCGGTATTCCTAAGCTTGGTGGTGACGAAGATATCCTTGCGGTCGAGGCCGGAAGAGCGGATGCCTTCACCGACGCCCTCTTCGTTGTCGTAGCCGGACGCCGTATCGATATGGCGATAGCCGGCGGCAATTGCGGTACGCACCGTCGGGGCGGCAATGTCCTGCGGCGTCTGCCAGACGCCGAGACCGACCTGGGGAACGGAATGTCCGTCATGGAAAGTAATGATGGGTTGAGCGGTCACAATATATCTCCGGGAGTTTGAGAATTGGACGAGGCATGAATTGCGCCCACACTTTTAGGCGTCCCGGAACGCATTTCAGCCTGAGCGCTCGGTCACCGAAAACATATAGGCGGCCGTATCCGGAAGACAATCAGAGGACCCGGACAATCGTCCCTTTCCGAAGATGCGGCAGAAGCCGGCGCATGTCGCTGAGGCTGACCGCCACGCAGCCGGCCGTCGGCTCGTAGCCCGGCCGGATGAGATGGAAGAAGATCGCCGAGCCGCGATTGCGCGCCCGCGAGGAGATGTTCCAGTCCATCACCAGACAGATATCGTAGAGCCCGTCGCCACGCCGCATCTCCTCATGGCTCGGGCCGAACGGCCCCCTGACGAGGCGATTATAGCTGGCGTTGTCGGGCTGATCGCACCAGAGCATGTCGGCGCGGATGCGGCGGATGGGAAGAGAAGTGGCGAGCCGGCCGTTTCGCTCACCACGCCGGAAGCCTGATATCAGCCTCATCGAGGCGATCGGTGTGGCGCCGTCGCCCTCTCGTTTCATTGCGGTTCGTCCGGAGCGGCCGATCGCGGCAGGGACGGTGATGGCGCCGAACCGGACGATCGCCCGGCTTTTCTGGCCCGGCGCCGGCCGCACCACGATCGTCGACGGCTTCATCCCCGGCTTCCGCCTTGTTTTTTCCATTTTTCTCGCATGTCTTGCATTGTCTGGGGCTCCCATTGAAATCATATGAAAACCTGTGCGGCAACAGCCCGCCGCCCGATCCTTGCCAAACCAGGAATTTGGCGTAGGACTAGGGAAGATAACACGAGGACAAGACGGCATGACCGCACGCACCATTCTTCTGGTGGATGACGACGACGACCTTCGTCAGACGCTGACGGAGCAATTGTCGCTGTATGAGGAGTTTTCGGTTCTGCAGGAAGCCAACGCCGGCAAGGGTGTTGCGACCGCCCGCTCGACACCGGTCGATCTGCTGATCATGGATGTCGGCCTGCCCGATATGGACGGCCGCGAGGCGGTGAAACTGCTGCGCAAGGGCGGCTTCAAGGCGCCAATCATCATGCTGACCGGCCACGATACCGATTCCGACACGATCCTTGGCCTCGAAGCCGGCGCCAACGACTATGTCACCAAGCCCTTCCGTTTCGCCGTGCTGCTCGCGCGCATTCGCGTGCAACTGCGCCAGCACGAGCAGAGCGAGGACGCCACCTTCACCGTCGGCCCCTACCTCTTCAAGCCGAGCCAGAAACTGCTCACCACCGATAACGGCCAGAAGATCCGGCTGACGGAAAAGGAGGCGGCGATCATCCGCTATCTCTATCGTGCCGAACAGAAGGTCGTGACCCGCGACGTGCTTCTCGAAGAGGTCTGGGGCTATAATTCCGGCGTGACGACGCATACGCTGGAAACCCACGTTTACCGGCTGCGCCAGAAGATCGAGCGCGATCCCTCCAATGCCGAAATCCTGGTCACCGAAAACGGCGGCTACAAGATCATACCCTAGAGCATTTTCATTTTTCTCCGAATCACGGAAATGCTCTATCTCTCTGTTTTCACGCAATTCCGGACGCAAAGCCGCTACGCGCTTTTGATGGAATTGCTCTTAGGCGAAAAGCCCGCATGGCGCTGACCGACGACATCCACATGCTCGCGCAGCTTCCTTTGTTCAGGGATATGAACGAGGATCAGCTGCGGCTGATCGCCTTCGGCGCCGATCGGCGCATGATCGCGGCCGGCCAGATGCTGTTTCGCCAGGGCTCGCCCGCCGAGAGTGCCTATGTCGTCCTCAGCGGCAGCCTGGAGCTGAGCGCTGCAAGCAGCGACGGCATGCAGAAGACGGAGGGGGTCGCCGGCCCCGGAACGATGATTTCCGAACTGGCGCTGGTCACGCTGGTGGAGCGCAAGTTCACCGCGGTGGCGCGCGAGGACACCGGCATCATCCGCATCACCCGCGCCCTCTTCCACCGACTGATCGAGGAATATCCGGACGCAGCCCTGCTGATCCAGAACCGCATCCGCGACAATCTCGCCGAACTTGCGGCAAAGGCCGCAAGCCAGTTCTACCGCTTCAGCTGAGGCCTGCTGGAGCGGTTCTGCGCTTCCACGAAAAGCTGAACCACCACACCGCTCTAAAGATCGAAATGCGCCGTGACCGGCACATGGTCCGAGGGCCGGTCCCAGCCGCGCGCCTCCTTCAGGATCTCGATGCGCCGGAGATGCGGCCCGAGATCCGATGACGACCAGATATGGTCGAGACGGCGGCCGCGATCGGCCGCCTCCCAGTCCTTGGCGCGGTAGCTCCACCAGGTATAGAGCTTCTCGTTCTCCGGCACATGCTGGCGCATGAGATCGAGCCAACCGCCGCGCTTCATCACCTCAAGCAGCCCGTCGGTCTCGACAGGCGTATGGCTGACGATCTTCAGGAGCTGCTTGTGCGACCAGACATCGTGCTCCAGCGGCGCGACGTTCAGGTCGCCGACCAGGATAGCGGAGGTGTTGCTCTCACCATTGGCTTTCAGCCGCTTCATCTCCTCGATGAAATCGAGCTTGTGGCCGAATTTCGGATTGACGGTACGGTCGGGCTCGTCGCCGCCGGCCGGAACGTAGAAATTGTGCAGCCGGACACGGCGATTGCCGCGCTCGAAAATCGCCGAAATGTGTCTGGCATCGCCGACCCCGCAATAATCCTGCCGGTGATCCTCCGTCAGCGGAATGCGCGAGGCGATCGCCACGCCGTGATAGCCTTTCTGGCCGTGGATGATGATGTGATCGTAGCCCATCGCCCGCAGCGGTGCGGCCGGAAAGAGCTCGTTCGCCACCTTGGTTTCCTGCAGGCAGAGAATGTCGGGCCTGTGCTTGAGAACGAGCTGCTCGACGATCGGCATGCGCAGCCGCACCGAGTTGATGTTCCAGGTGGTGATCGAAAAGCCCATATTCCCAGCCCTTTCATGCTTTCATGAAAGGGCTTTAGAACAAAGGCGGATGGGAGGGAACCGCCCGCGTGCAAAACAGGGGACAGTCAACCAAAAAGGCGTCAGTCGCGGGACTGAGGCGTGCCCGGAATGGTCTCATAGGGCACGCGGAACACGCGATCGTCGAACTGCATGCCTGTCTTGACGTTGAAGATCATCACCGACGTGTCCTTGCCCTGGTTGTCGGTGATCGTCCACTGACGCAGGTCGTAGGTCTTCGGGTCGAACATCATGGTGATGGTCGAGCTGCCGAATACCGTGTTGTTGCCGAGCGCAATCGTCGTCAGATCCGACTCTTCCTTCACGCGCTTCACCATGCCGGCCGAGAGGTCGATGTGCTGCGCCAGGAGCAGGCTGAGCGGCGTCTTCGAGAGCGGATAGAGGTCCCAGGTTTTCAGCTTGGTATTGCCGATGGCGACGTTTTTGCCGTCGGCGATCACCCGCATCGGCGACGGGTCGTCATAATTGAAGCGCAGTTTGCCGGGCCGCTGGATGAAAAACTTGCCGCCGGTCTGCTCGCCGCGCGGACCGAACTGCACGAATTCGCCCTGCATCGTCGTGACACCGGAGAAGTGGTCGGCGATCGCCTGCGCGGTGCCGGAGGCGGGAGCTGCCGCCTGCGCATAAGCGCCGAAGGGAATGGCGCTCACCATCGCAGCGACGGCAAAGGCGCCGAGAAGATCGCGGCGCGTTACCGCCAGGCCGGAGAGGAAGGGGTCGGAGTTACTCATCTAAATCTCCTTTATGCGATCTGCATGCTGCCGAAAGGCGGCGTCTTCAAGGCGTTGCGATCGGCCCGCGAGAGGTAACGGCTTCGACGCTGTCAGGTTTCCGCAAAACCGGCCCTATTGGAAATATATGCCGATTATTTCAGCGGTCGAGGATGTCGCCTTCGGTCGGAACAAGAATCTCGCGTTTGCCGGCATGATTGGCCGGCCCGATGATGCCTTCCTTCTCCATCCGCTCGATGAGCGAGGCGGCCCGGTTGTAGCCGATGCCGAGCCGGCGCTGGACGTAGGAGGTCGAGGCCTTGCCATCACGCAGCACGATGGCGACGGCCTGATCGTAAGGATCTTCCGAATCCGAGAGGTTGGACGTACCGGCCGGGCTACCGCCGCCGTAATCACCATCTTCGTCGTCGTCGGCGGTGATCGCATCGAGATACTGCGGCGAGCCCTGGGTCTTCAGGTAGGAGACGATCTCTTCCACCTCGACATCCGAGACGAACGGACCATGCACGCGCTGGATACGTCCGCCGCCCGCCATGTAGAGCATGTCGCCCATGCCAAGAAGCTGTTCGGCGCCCTGTTCGCCAAGGATAGTGCGGCTGTCGATCTTCGAGGTGACCTGGAAGGAGATTCGGGTCGGGAAGTTCGCCTTGATGGTGCCGGTGATGACGTCGACCGATGGCCGCTGTGTCGCCATGATCACGTGGATGCCGGCCGCGCGCGCCATTTGCGCCAACCGTTGCACGGCGCCTTCGATATCCTTGCCGGCGACCATCATCAGGTCGGCCATTTCGTCGATGATGACGACGATATAGGGCATCGGCCTGAGGTCGAATTCTTCGGTCTCGTACATTGCCTCGCCGGTGTGACGGTCGAAGCCGGTCTGCACCGTGCGCGAGATCGCCTCGCCCTTCGACAAGGCCTGCTCGACGCGGGTGTTGAAGCCGTCGATGTTGCGCACACCGATCTTCGACATCTTCTTGTAGCGCTCTTCCATCTCGCGCACGGTCCATTTGAGCGCGACGACAGCCTTCTTCGGATCGGTGACGACGGGCGAAAGCAGATGCGGGATGCCGTCATAGACCGAAAGTTCGAGCATCTTCGGGTCGATCATGATCAGCCGGCATTGTTCCGGCGTCATGCGGTAAAGCAGCGACAGGATCATCGTGTTGATGGCGACCGACTTGCCGGAGCCGGTGGTGCCGGCGACGAGCAGATGCGGCATCTTGGCGAGGTCGGCGATGACGGCTTCGCCGCCGATCGTCTTGCCGAGCGCCATGGCGAGCTTAGCCTTGCTGCCTTCGAAATCCCTGGAGGCGATAAGTTCACGCAGATAGACGGTCTCGCGCGTCTGGTTCGGCAATTCGATGCCGATCGCGTTGCGGCCGGGCACGACGGCGACGCGGGCGGCAATGGCGCTCATCGAGCGGGCGATATCGTCGGCAAGGCCGATGACGCGCGACGACTTGATGCCGGGCGCCGGCTCCAGTTCATAGAGCGTGACGACCGGGCCGGGGCGGACATGGATGATCTCGCCCTTGACGCCGAAATCCTCAAGCACGCCTTCGAGCATGCGGGCGTTCTGCTCCAGCGCATCGGCTGATAGCGTCGAGTCGCGCACGACATTCTTCGGTTCGGCAAGCAGATGCATCGAGGGCAGCTGGAAACCCTCCGGACGGATGAACGAGCCCTGCGCCTCCCGCTCGATGCGGGCGCTGGGCTTCGGACGCGAGACCAAAGGCACGACGCGCGGTTCCGGCTTGCCGGCGGCCTTTGCCGGTGCGCGGATCATCCAGTCGTCGTCGTCATCATCGGGCAGAATATCGGCCGGGCGCGGCGGCATGTCGGCATCGAAGGGCAGATCGTCGTCATCATCGTCGTCATCGACGGAAAGCGACGGTGCAGAGACGATACGCCGCGGCGATGCTGCGCGTGCCTCCATCGACGGCTCCATGCGCTCGCCGCGGACGGTGGGCGCCTTGGCGCGGACGGGTTCGTTCAGGGTGCCGAACTCGTCATCGTTGAAATCATAGGGTGATTCGAAATCGCCCTGGCGGCGCTTGCGCGGCCCCATGCCGAAGAGCCGGCGCAGCCGCCCTTGGCTCATGTACCAAGCATGGGTCATCGCACCGCTAAGAGCGACCCAGCGCGACTCGTCGTCCTCGTCCTCGTCTCCGACGACGCGGACCTTGCTTGTTGTCCCGACGCAATCTTCCTCGATCTCCTCCTCGGAGTCGCTGCGGCCGACGAGGCCCGACGCAAATAGCATCATCCAGGCGGTCGGCGCGGCAAAGATGCAGCCGACGACCATGGCGAAGGTGCCGGTGGGATAAGCGCCGACGAAGAGTGCGGGAAAACGCAGGATCATGTCGCCGATGACGCCACCGATCCCGTTCGGGATCGGCCAAGTGAGCGGCGGCGGGAAGCAGCCGATCACGGCGCAGGAAAGCACCGTACCGGCAAGCCAGGCGCCGGCTCGGGCGGGGATACGGCTGAAGCGGCGGCCCGAGATCAGCGTCAGCGCCCAGGCGACGATCGGCAGCATCGAAATGACGCTGGCAAGGCCGAGAAACTGCATGACGATATCGGCAAAGGCAGCGCCGCTATAACCGAGGATATTGGTCGGCAGATTGGCAGTGGCATAGGAATAGCTCGGATCGGCAACGTTCCATGTCGCCAGCGCCGCGACGCAGAGCGCCAATAGCAGAAAGATCGCAAAGCCGATGAGGGCCTGGATCTGCCGCAGCATGAATGCCGAGAGGGAGAACCGATCCGGACGGCCATCCATCGCCGGCGACGTGCTTCTTGCCATGTGTCTAACCCGTCCAATGCCTGAGGGCAGGCGAATCACCGAAGCTTCGCCATGCCAAAATGCGTCCGCTCCACCTAATCAGAGCCGGGTTAAAGCGATGTTAACCATGCACGCCTGGACGTGCATTCGCGACAGGGAAATAAAAAAAGCCCGAACCTTGAGAGGTCCGGGCCAAATGCGGTCTATGATTAGATAGGCCGCGACGGGCCGTGGAGCGGCGCCCTTAAGCCAGGCGCCGCAAAGCTGATTTACGAGTGGTAGGCGGCTTCGCCGTGGGTCGCGAGGTCGAGACCTTCGCGCTCGGCTTCGACGCTGACGCGCAGCCCGATGACGACATCGACGATCTTGTAGAGGATCGCCGAACCGACGCCGCACCATATGATGGTAGTGAGAACGGCAATGAGCTGAACAACGACCTGGCTTCCCATCGTCACACCTTCGACATAGCCGACGCCGCCGAGCGACGCGCTGGCGAAGACGCCCGTTGCGATAGCGCCGAATATGCCGCCCACGCAGTGCACGCCGAAGACGTCTGCGGTGTCGTCATAGCCGAACTTGTTCTTCACGACGGATACGAAGAAGTAGCAAAGCGGCGAAACGGCTAGGCCCATGACAATCGCGCCCATCGGACCGGCGATTCCAGCAGCCGGCGTGATGGCAACGAGACCCGCAACCATGCCGGAAGCACCGCCGAGCATAGACGCCTTGCCACGAGCAAGGGTTTCGACGAGCGTCCAGGAAACGATGGCAGCTGCGGTCGCGATGAAGGTGTTGACCGTTGCAAGCATCGCACCGCCGGAGGCTTCGAGGTTGGAGCCCGCGTTGAAGCCAAACCAGCCGACCCAGAGCATCGAGGCGCCGACCATGGTCAGCGTCATCGAATGCGGTGCCATCATGTCCTTGCCGTAGCCGGTGCGCTTACCGACCAGAAGAGCGCCAATGATACCAGCGATACCGGCATTGATGTGGACGACCGTACCCCCTGCGAAGTCAAGCGCGCCCATCTTGAAGAGCATGCCGTTCGAATCCCAGACCATGTGCGCGATCGGAAAGTAGACGAAAGTCGCCCAAAGTGCGCAGAAGAGAACTGCAGCCGAAAATTTGATGCGCTCGGCGAAAGCCCCGATGATCAGGGCAGGTGTGATCGCTGCGAAGGTCATCTGGAATAACATGAAGATGAATTCCGGAATGACGACGCCCTTGGAGAAGGTTGCAGCCGTGGTTGCCGTGGAAACGCCGGAAAGGAACATCTTGGCTGTGCCGCCCCAATAGGGGCTGTCCGAACCGCCGAAAGCGAAGGAATAGCCGTAAATCACCCAGATCAGCATAACCACCGCGCCGATCATCGTGCACTGCATCAAAACGGAGAGCATGTTCTTGGCGCGAACGAGACCGCCATAGAAGAGTGCTAGGCCGGGCACCAGCATGAACAGCACAAGGATCGTGGAAATGAACATGAAGGCAGTATCGCCCTTGTCCGGCACCGGTGCTGCAGCCGCAGCCGGTGCAGCTTCCTGCGCGAAAGCGACGGCCGGCGCGAGAAGCGCTGCCGAAGCTGCGCAAATCCGCGCAAAGGTGGAAGAAAACTTCGAAATTGACATTGGAAAAAGCTCCTTGATCTGCCGCTTACAGCGCTTCTGAATCGGTTTCGCCCGTACGGATGCGCACGGCATGGTCGATCGAATAGACGAAAATCTTGCCGTCGCCGATCTGACCGGTCTTGGCCGATGCCGCGATGGCCTCGACCGCCCTGTCGACGAGTTCCGATGCAACCGCGATTTCGATCTTGAGCTTCGGCAGGAAGCTGACCGCATATTCGGTGCCGCGATAGATTTCGGTATGCCCCTTCTGGCGCCCGTAGCCCTTCACTTCGGTCACGGTCAGCCCTTGAATGCCGATCGCCGTAAGAGCTTCGCGGACCTCATCGAGCTTGAACGGCTTGATAATAGCCATCACAATTTTCATCTGGTTTCCCATCCTTCGTTATCCTCGGCGCGGAGCCGACTCTCCTTGCCGCTGACGTTCCTGAACAGCGACCGGCGATATACATTCAAGGGACGTGCCAGATTCGAGGCATGGAATAACTTATTGAAAAATAACGATTATAATACCGGGCGCCAATAAACAGGCAAATGATCGGCAAATGACCGGCCATCAATCGCACAAATAATGCGCAATTTTAAAAAGATGCGTATTTTTTATTCATTTGCCTTTTTCCGAATCAAACCCTCCTGTGCGACAGAGGCAATCAGCTTACCCGATCGGGTAAACAGGCTACCCCGGGTCAGCCCTCTGGCACCCGACGCCGACGGGCTGTCCTGCGTATAAAGCAACCAGTCGTCGAGCTTGCAGGGCCTGTGAAACCACATCGAATGATCGAGACTTGCCACCTGCAGGCTCTGATCGAAGATGGAGGTGCCGTGTGCATAAAGCGACGTATCGAGCAGGGTCATGTCCGAGAGATAGGCAAGCACGGCCGCCTGATAGAGCCGGTCGTCGGGAACCGGGCCGGTGGCGCGCACCCAAACGTCTTGTTTGGGATCGAGCTTCTTGTCAGAAAAATAATGCGTCAGCGAGACGGGACGGATCTCGATCGGCCGCTCGCGCTGCCAGTATTTTCGGATCGCCTCCGGCGCATGCGCGAGATATTGCTCCTTGATCTGCTGTTCGCCAAGCAGCGCTTCGGGCATTGTCACCTCAGGCATGACGATCTGGTGATCGAAGCCCGGCTCCTCCACCTGGAAGGAGGCCGACAGCGTGAAGATCGCCTTGCCGTGCTGGATCGCGACGACGCGCCTGGTATTGAAGCTCGATCCATCGCGGATGCGCTCCGTCTGGTAGATGATCGGCACCGAGGGATCGCCGGGCCGCATGAAATAAGCATGCAGCGAATGGACGAAACGCTCGCCCTCGATGGTGCGCTGCGCCGCCATCAGCGCCTGGCCGATCACCTGGCCGCCGAAGACGCGCTGCCAGCCGGCCTGCGGGCTGCGTCCACGGAAGATATCGACCTCGATCGGCTCCAGGTCGAGCGTCGAAAGCAGTGTCTCCATTGCCGAAGACCCGGTCGTCTCGCGCGTCATTTTGTATGTCTCCCGGCGGTAGGAAGTGAAGTTGCGATGATCTATATAGGTCACATCTGAGGCACAAGGTACGGGAGCGGCGCGATGCTGGACATGCTGGTTGTGGGCGGGGGTTATGTCGGCCTTTCCGCCGCTGTCGCGGTCAAACAGGCAGCCCCCCATCTGAATGTCGTCGTCGTCGAGGCGGCCCCGGAGCATGTCTGGAAAAACGACACGCGCGCTTCCGCCGTCATCGCGGCGGCGTCGAAGATGCTCGAGGTCTTCGGCATCTGGAATGAGATCGAGCCGGAAGCCCAGCCGATCACCAAAATGATCGTTACCGACTCCAAGACCTCTGATCCGGTGCGCCCGGTTTTTCTCACCTTCGACGGCGAAGCGGCGGAAGGCCGGCCTTTCGCCCACATGATCCCGAATGTCGCCATGGTCGCAGCGCTGCGGGGCGTCTGCGAGCGGCTCAGCATCGACATCCGTCACGGGCTCGGCGCCACGGAGCTGAAGACGCACGACAGCCACATAACCGTCACGCTTTCGGATGGCAGCGCGCTGGAGAGCCGGCTGTTGGTTGCCTGCGACGGCGTGCGCTCGACGCTGCGCGATCTCGCCGGCATCAAGACCGTCACCTGGAACTACGGCCAGTCGGGCATCGTTGCCACGGTCGAACATGAGCGGCCGCATGATGGCTGCGCCGAGGAGCATTTCCTGCCGGCCGGTCCCTTCGCCATCCTGCCGCTCAAGAACAATCGCTCCTCGCTCGTCTGGACGGAGCGGACACATGATGCCGATCGGCTGGTCGCCGCCGACGACCTGGTCTTCGAGGAAGAGCTCGAACGCCGCTTCGGCCACAAGCTTGGGGCGCTGAAAATCATCGGCGACAAACGCGCCTTCCCGCTCGGCCTGACTCTGGCACGCGCCTTCGTCGCACCGCGTTTCGCGCTGGCCGGCGACGCCGCCCACGGCATTCACCCGATCTCAGGCCAGGGCCTCAATCTCGGCTTCAAGGATGTAGCGGCACTTGCCGAAACGATCGTGGAGGCTGATCGGCTCGGCCTCGATATCGGATCGATCAACATTCTCGAACGCTACCAGACCTGGCGCCGCTTCGACACCTTCCGTATGGGCGTGACGACGGACGTGCTGAACCGGCTGTTCTCCAACGACGCAACACCGATCCGCATCGCCCGAGACGTCGGCCTCGGCATCGTCGACCGGCTGCCGCGCCTCAAATCTTTCTTCATCGGCCAGGCGGCTGGAACGACGGCAAAGGACAATCCGCGGCTGCTGGCAGGCCAAGTCATTTGATGGTGATTTAAAGACGCCTATTCGTCGAGGCGACGGGCTTCGGACACCAGCATGATCGGAATGCCGTCGCGGATCGGATAGGCAAGCCGCGCCTTTTCCGAGACTAGCTCATTGTGTTCGCGATCATAGGAAAGCCGGCCCTTGGAGAGCGGGCAGACCAGCAGATCGAGCAGCTTTGGATCGACGCGGCTGAGTTTTTCATCCATGGCTGAAGTCTACTGCAGAACCGTGTCGGAGTCACCGAAGACCCGCGCCAGCACGATCTCGGTAATGGCGATCAGCGTTTCGGCCCGCGTCTTCAGATCGGGCGCTTCCAGCAGTGCCTGCTTTTCAGCCGGTCCGAACGGCGACATCATCGCCAGCGAATTGACAAGCGTCAGATTGCTCGCCCGCTCGACGCTCTCCCAGTCCGCTTCCAGCTTGTTGGCATCGAGATAGGCCTTGAAGGCAGTCAGAAGCGCTGCGCGGTCGACCGCCTCCTCCTCGTTCGCGGCCGAGAGATCGGCGATGAACGGCGCGATACGGAAGGTGCGGAACGGATCGCTGGTTGCTTTCTCCTCAAGCAACCGAAAGCGGCAGACGCCGGTCAGCGAGACGATATAGCGGCCGTCGCCAGTTTCGGCGAAGGAGGTGATGCGGCCAAGGCAGCCGACGGCGGCAAGATTGGGATCGCCGCCCTTGTCTTCGTGTTCGCCGAGCGCCGGCTGCACCATGCCGATCAGCCGGTTTCCCGTCAGTACAGCATCCAGCATCGCCAGATAACGCGGCTCGAAAATGTTGAGCGGAAGCTGCCCGGCCGGCAGAAGGAGGGCACCGGTCAGGGGAAAGACGGCGATTGTATCAGGCAGATCGCCCGGCTTCAGGTATCTGGCATTCCCGACTTGCATGAAACCGTCCCGCATTCTTGTAACGGGCATGCCCGTCCTCACGAGAATGTGGTGCCCCCGTCCGAAAACGCAAGGGCAGTTGCTCGAAACTTAGCGCCTACCTCCGAAAATCCGAATCGCCTTTCAACAGGATCAGACAGGGATACAAAGCAATACAGCGCCTTGCCGCCCTGTCGGACCCGCGGCGCTTTACGAGAACAGCATCGCCGAAAGCTTGCGCCGAGCCGAAATCGTCGCCGGATCCTTGAAGCCCCAGACCTCGAAGAACTGCAGCAGCTGGCGACGGGCGCCGTCATCGTCAAAGGCGCGGTCCTTGCGCATGATCAGCAGCAGGTGCTCGGCCGCTTCGTCGCGCCGGCCTTCGACATTGAGGATCTTGGCGAGCTTCAGCCGCGCCTCATGGTCGTCGGGGTTGACGGCAAGGCCACGTTCGAGCGCAACAGGATCGCCGAGCTTGCGGGCTTCCTCGATCTGTTCGAGCTTTTTCAGTACGGCCTGGATACCGGCGTCCTTCGCCAACTCTTCCGGCAGATCAGTCAGAGTTTCGCGCGCCCGCTCATGCTGGTTTGCGACGATCATGCACTCGGCCATGCCGGCAATCGCCTTGGCATTTTCGGGATCGGCCTGCATCACCGCGGCGTAGAGCTGAGCGGCCTCATTGATGTTGCCGGCGGCCAGCAGTTCTGCTGCTTCCGTAACCACGGCTTCGATCTCGGCCGCCTCATCGGCGCCGGCCGGGCCGGCGATGCGGTCGATGAACTGCTGAATCTGGCTTTCCGGCACTGCACCCATGAAGCCGTCGGCGGGGCGGCCGTTAACGAAGGCGATCACGGCGGGGATCGACTGGATGCCGAGCTGGCCGGCGATCGAGG
Organism: Rhizobium sp. NZLR1b; assembly: GCF_019685155.1. Lineage (NCBI taxonomy): Bacteria > Pseudomonadati > Pseudomonadota > Alphaproteobacteria > Hyphomicrobiales > Rhizobiaceae > Rhizobium > Rhizobium sp. NZLR1b. The sequence goes on along the minus strand of NZ_JABDWC010000003.1, from coordinate 242,197 downwards.
GATGGTCGTCGATGTTCATCTTGACCAGCCGGACGCGGCCCTTGGCTTCGTTGACCACCTTCTCCAACACCGGCGTCAGCTGCTTGCACGGCCCGCACCAGGGCGCCCAGAAATCCACCAGCACCGGTTGATTGCGCGATTCCTCGATGACGTCCTTGCCGAAATTCGCGGTCGTGGTGTCGGTGATGTAGCTGCCGGCTGCAGCCACGGGTTCTGGGGTGGCGCCGAAGCTTGTCGTCGCCGTCATCTGATTTCCGAAGGAACTGTTATAGGGGTTGTCGCTGCCGCTCATAGGTATCTCCCGCCGCGCCGATCTTGCCGGCGTCTTTGCTAAAGCATGTCGCGCAAAAGTGTAGCGGTTTTGCGATCAAGACATGCACAAAACCAAAGGCCTAAAGCGCCGCAAGCGAAACTGAAAGTCCGCGACGCGCTTTAGCGCTAAAATCGTATGTCAGGACGTCACTTTCAAGACAAGCGGCTTATGCCCGGTCGCTTCCATGAAACGGATGAGATCGGAGCTCGCAATCGATGTCGTCGCATCGTTGGATAGCGGATGGCAGTTGATGATCTCCTCGCGCATCAGATCGGTATCGAGCACGAAGGTGACATTCGCCGCAGTATCGTTGATCGCGCCGAATGCAGTGACCGCGCCGGGAATGACGCCGAGATATTCCATCAACTTCTCGGGCCTGCCGAAGGAGACCCTGCCGGACCCGCCGATGGCATTATGCACCTGCTTGAGATCGACGGCAGCGTTTTCCTCGACGGTCAGCAGAAAATACCTGTCCTTCTTGTCCTTGACGAACAGGTTCTTGGTGTGGCCGCCGGGGATCTCGTCGCGCAGCGCAACCGATTCCGCCACGGTGAAAACCGGCGCATGGTCAACCGTCTTATGGGCAATGCCGAGCCCATCGAGAAAGGCAAACAATTCTTCTCTGGTCTTCGGGACATTTTCGGACATTGGGCAATCCATTGGATAGGAAGGGAAAAAGACAAGGCGTCCTGATTAAGTCCGTCGACATCGTTTGGCAATCTTTGCGGCCGACGCTTTGCCCCGCATTTGCGGCCTTTCCGCCCGGCCCGCGCGAGCAGGAGAATTTTTCTTCACCTCTCCGTCATTTCCCTGTTGCATTTGAAAACCCGTTAGGCCATATAGCGCCGGTCGCCGCGAGGCGGCGCCCACGGTCCAACAACTACCCCGGACCGATGTGGATTGAGCGGGTGTAGCTCAGGGGTAGAGCACAACCTTGCCAAGGTTGGGGTCGAGGGTTCGAATCCCTTCGCCCGCTCCAGTTTCTCAAATTTTCAAAGCCTTAGCGCACCTTTGCCGTGCAGGGTGCCTGTTCTGAATGTTTGCCGATCCGCGAGCTCGCTGATCGGCGAATAAGGGGCGTGTGCTCCTCGCGGCCGGGGCGCGTAAACTGCTGAGTTTGACGCGATCTTGCGTGCACCCAATGACTCGCCGCATAGCAACGCCACTCTGCTTGGCCTCGACCCATAAGATGATGTTCTGATCATCGTCATCGGCAGGAGCAGATGGCGCACTCAATGAGATGGGCCGCACCGCTTGCGACAATCCCTCACTTGGTGTCAGATGACCGGAGAAATTCTTGACGACAGCACCGGCCTCGAGGTCCAGGGCGCTGCCGGCATTGCGGCCCTACCTTCCTGATTGCTCCCAATATCAACTGAGGTTTCCCATGCGCATCGCCGTTGGTGGCATTCATATCGAATGCAGCACATACAATCCCGTCCTGAACGAGGAGAAGGATTTTCGCGTGCTGCGCGGGGACGCACTGCTGGCATCACCCTACTTTGGCTTCCTCAGGGATTACGACGCCGAATTCCTACCGACGATCCATGCCCGCGCCATTGCTGGCGGCCCGGTTTCACGCGCCACCTACGAGGCCTTCAAGGGCGAATTCCTCGAGCGGCTGAAGCCGATGCTGCCGCTCGACGGTCTCTACCTCGCCATGCATGGCGCCATGTATGTCGAGGGCATGGAGGATGCCGAAGGTGACTGGATTTGTGCGGCCCGCGCGCTCGTCGGCGAGGCCTGCACGGTGTCGGCAAGCTACGACCTGCATGGCAACGTCACCCAGCGCATCATCGATGCGCTCGATATTTATTCAACCTATCGCACTGCGCCGCATATCGATGTCGAGGAGACGATGCGCCGCTCGGTCTCCATGCTGGTGAAGAGCCTGAAATCAGGTGTGCGGCCGGTTGTTCTCTGGGCGCCGGTCCCGGTCGTGCTGCCCGGCGAGCGCACCAGCACCGTCGATGAGCCGGCGAAAAGCCTCTATGAGATGCTGCCCGAAATCGATGCGATTGATGGTGTCTGGGATGCATCACTGATGGTTGGTTATGTCTGGGCCGACGAACCGCGCGCCACGGCCGCCGCCATCATCACCGGCACCGACCGCACGGTAATGGAGCGCGAGGCCAGACGTCTCGCCAAGGCCTATTGGGATGCGCGCGAAGACTTTGTCTTCGGCTGCGAGACCGGCTCGTTGGAGGAATGCGTCGCGAGAGCCATTGCAAGCCCGACAATCCCCGTCGTGCTCGCCGAATCCGGCGACAACCCGACCGGCGGCGGCGTCGGGGACCGAGCCGACGTGCTGGCCGAGTTGATCGGCAGGGGTGCTGCCGGCGTCGTCTTCGCCGGCATCACCGACAAGGCGGCAACCGAGACCTGCTATGCCGCAGGCGTGGGCGCCAAACTGGACCTCAGCGTTGGCGCCTCACTCGACAGCGAGGGCAGCAAGCCGGTCAATGCTCGTTTCATCGTCAAGTTCCTGCATGGAACCGCCGAACCCGCCGACCGCCAGGCGGTGGTTTCGATCGATGGCATCGATCTCGTACTGTCCGCCAAACGCCGGCCCTATCACAACATAGCCGATTTCACCCGGCTCGGCCTCGATCCGCACAAGGCGAGGATCATTGTCGTCAAATCGGGTTATCTCTCTCCCGAGCTGGCGCCGATTGCAAATCCCAGCCTGATGGCGCTCTCGACCGGTGTCGTCGATCAGTTCGTCGAGCGCCTGCCACGGCTGCGCAAGCAGCATCCAACCTATCCCTTCGACAAGGATTTTGCCTTCGAGCCGCAGGTCTTCCTGTCGGCGCGTTCGGCGGGGACTTGAGACGACCGATCGGCGAGAGGCGTGTTTCATCTTCACTGCCTCGCGGCGCGATGCCAAGGGGTAGATGCGCGCAGTAGAGACTACGACGCCTCATACCAGCCTATACGATTGAGCGACTGTCACCCGTTCCGCGGAAGATCGGAGGAACCGAATATCGCCGGAAACAACGGCTGCGGACCGGCGCGTAACCGCTGCTTTTGCTGCACCGCTTATATGACTTCTACTAGATATTATTTCACCGATAATTATTAACGACCACTTCTGCCCATTTGTGTTCTCTTATCCCTGCGAATCAAAAAGGTTTGATTTGCCGGGGGACGGCCGTCATGTTCAAGCATGGGGCGATGCAACAGTTGGGTAGGAGCCTATGCTGCAACGGATTGAAGATATTGATGCAGCGCTTGTCGACAGGCTGCAGCATTCGGCATTCAAGTACTTCCTGAAATATTCCAATCCCGAAAATGGCCTGGTGGCCGATACCTCGATCGGCGGCGTGCCGGCAAGTATCGCAGCCGTCGGCTTTGCCCTTTCCTCCTATCCCGTCGGTGTCGAGCGTTGCTGGATCAGCCGCGCGGAAGCAGCCGAACGCACGGTCAATACGCTGCGGTTTTTCGCCGGCGCGCGTCAGGGCGAGGAACGCCACGCCACCGGCCACCGCGGCTTCTTCTACCACTTTCTGCATATGGATACCGGCCACCGCGCCTGGAACAGCGAGCTGTCGACCATCGATACGGCGCTGCTGGTCGCCGGCATCCTGACATCAGCGCAGTATTTCAACCGCGAAGACGACGAGACGGAAACGGAAATCCGTGAGCTCGCGACCTTCATCTACGAGCGCGTCGATTGGCGCTGGGCGTTGAACAAGGGCGACACCATTGCCATGGGTTGGAAGCCCTCTTCCGGCTTCCTGCGTTGGCGCTATCACGGCTTCGACGAGGCGATCATCCTTTACGCACTGGCGCTCGCATCGCCGACGCACCCCATCCCGCAGTCTTGCTACGACGCCTTTACGTCAAGCTATTCCTGGATGCTGCACGGCGAACAGTCCTATCTCTATGCCGGGCCGCTGTTCATCCACCTGTTCTCTCATGCCTGGATCGATTTCCGCGGCATTCAGGACAAGCCGATGGCGGAGCGGAACTGGGATTATTTCCGCAACACGCAGGCGGTCATCAACGTCCAGCGTGATTATGCCGAGCGCAATCCCGGCCAGTTCGTCGGCTATAACAAGAATATCTGGGGTTTCTCCGCCTGCGACGGCCCGCCGCCGACGCGGCGCATGCGCGGCGGCCGCCAGCCGAAGGTTCTGGGTTATGCCGCCCGCGGCGCCCCGCTCGGCCCGGATGACGGCACGATCGCACCCTGGGCAGCCCTCGCCTGCCTGCCCTATGACCGGCAGGCGGCTTTGGATGGCACCAAGGCACTTTTGACCAGCTATCCGAACCTGCTCTTGGAAGGCGGCTTTCCCGGCGGCTTCAACCCGACGGTCAAGACCACGCGGCCGGAAGGCTGGGTCGACGACCGCACCGTCGGCATTGATCAGGGTCTTCTCGTCATGACCGTCGAGAACGAGCGCTCCGACTTCATCTGGAAGCTGATGAGGCAATCGCCGGCCATCCGGCTCGGGCTCGAGCGCGCCGGCTTTACCGGCGGCTGGCTTGAAGGCATCGAGCCGCAAGAAGTGGTGCGCAAGTTCGGCTAAAGCAATTACAGGAAAAGTGCGAAGCGGTTTTCCGTCCGGAATTGCGTTAAAACAAGAAGTTATGGGGGTTCTGAGCGTCCTCGGACGCGCGACGCTTTCACTCAGCTCTCGAAAACATGCGCCTTGCCGGCGATATCGAGGCGAACGAGATCGCCTCGCGCCGGCAGCGCAACGCTCGAGGTCTTGATCAGGATCGGCGGCAGGGCAACACCGTCGAGCGAAACGGCAACGGTGCAGACCGCGCCGCCGAACTCCACCTCGACGACACGTCCGCCATGGTTGCGATCGCTTTCATCGGCAACGACGCGGATCTGCTCCGGCCGCAGCATGATCTCCGCTTTGCCCTGACGACTGCCTTCGACGGCGACGCGGCCAAGCGCGCAGTCGGCCAGACCGTTCCGAATGATCGCGGGAAGCAGCACGGCATCGCCGAGGAACAGTGCTGTCTCACGATCCCTGGGATGCAGATACAATGATTGCGGCGACCCGGCCTGAACCAGCCGTCCTTCTCTGAGCACCGCGACCTGATCGGCAAAGGTCAGCGCCTCTTCCTGATCATGCGTAACCAGAATGGTGGTAATGCCGGCCGCCTTGAGAACGCGCGCAACCGCCTTGCGCATGTTCTCGCGCAACCCGGTGTCGAGTGCCGAGAAAGGTTCGTCGAGCAGCATCAGCCGCGGCTTGCGGCCGAGCGCGCGGGCAAGCGCCACGCGCTGCTGCTGGCCGCCGGAAAGCTGATGCGGGCGCCGCACCAGCATGCCGCGGTCGAGCTCGACCATATCGAGCAGCTCGACGATACGCTTCTCACGGTCGGCCGCACCCCGCTCGAAGCCGAAGCCGATATTTTCGGCGACGCTTAAGTGCGGAAACAGCGCGCCGTCCTGCGAAACGATGCCGATGCCGCGCTTGTGAGCCGGCACCGTCGCGGGGCCGTCGGCAAGCACCTCGCCATCGAGCGTCACTCTCCCGACGTCGGGCTGCTCGAAGCCGGCAATGATGCGCAGCAGTGTCGTCTTGCCCGAACCGGACGGGCCAACGACGGCGGTGCGGCTGCCCGCCTGGACATCGAGCGAAATATCCTTCAGCGCCTGCACAGGCCCGTAGCGCTTGCTGATGTTTTCGATCGTAAGCAGCGTCATTGGCCGGCAGTCCGTTTCGATTGGGTATAGAGCATCAGCGTGAGCGGCAGCGACAGCACGATCATCATGAAGGCATAGGGCGCAGCCGAAACATAATCGATCTCGCTGGTCAGCGACCAGAATTTCGTCGCCAGCGTATCGACGCCGTTGGGCGACAGCATCAGGGTCGCCGTCAGTTCATTGGTAATGCCGAGGGCGGCGAGCGCGACGCTGGCCGCCGCTCCGGGTGCGGCAAGCCGCATGGTGATCTGCCGTACCGCCTGCCCTGGGGTGCGGCCGAGGCCCATCGCGGCGCGCTCCAGCTCCACCGGTGCCTGGGCGATGCTGGCGCGCAGCCCCACCATGGCGCGGGGCAGGAAAAGCATCACATAGGCGACGAGCAGCGTTGCAAAGGTCTGGTAGAGGGGCAGCACGAGACGCACGGTGATCGTCACCAGCGCCAGCGCCACGACGACACCCGGCAGCGAGCCGACATAGTAATGGCAGGCTTCGAGCACGCGCTGCAAACGGCCGGGCGCACGCACGGAAAGCCAGGCCATCGGTGCTGCGGCAATCGTCGCCAGCACGCCGCCGACAATGGCAAGCACGATCGTCTGCAGGAAAGCGCTGCCGACTTCGATGCGCCAGATCTCGGTGCCGCCGAGATAGAGCCAGCGGCCAAGCGTCACCAGCGGCACGCCGAGGGTCAGCACCGCCAGGACGACAGGCAGAAAAACGGCCGGCACCACGAACCAGCCGAGCCGGCGGCGATCTGTCGGACGCGGCGAGCCGGAGCCGACGCGTGCATACCGTTCGTTGCCGCGCACCAGCACCTCGAAGCCGAGCAGAAAAAGACAGCAGGCGACGAGCACGCCGCCGAGCATGTTGGAGGCGGGACTGTTGTAGGAGGACTGGAACTGATCGACAATCGCCGTCGCGAAAGTGTCGAACCGGATCATCACAAACAGGCCGTACTCCGAAAGCAGATGCAGCCCGATCAGCAGCGAGCCGCCGCAAATGGCGAGTCGGAGCTGCGGCAACACCGCCCGGAAGAAGACCCGCCAGGGATTGAGACCCAGCGAGGCCGCGGCATCCTCGATCGCCGGATCGAGACGGCGCAACGCCGCGGCGACCGGCAGGTAGAGAAAAGGATAATAGGCGATCACCGAGACGAAGACACCGCTCTGCAGGCCGTGCATGCCGGGGACGAGGCTGACCCAGGCATAGCTGTGTACGAAGGCAGGCACGGCGAGCGGAGCAATCGCAAGCCAGGCGCAGAGCCGCGCGAAAGGAATGTCGGTCCGCTCGGTCAGCCAGGCAAGCGTCACCGCAAGCGCGATCGATAGTGGAATGGTGAGCGATTCCAGCAGAACCGTGTTGACGAGCAGTTCGCCGACGCGCGGCCGAAAGACCAGGGCGTTTACCGTTTCCCAGCCGACATCATAGGTGACCCAGCCGATGAAGCCGAGCGGCACCAGGCTGAAGATCGCGACGACGGTTGCCAGCAGCACCACGGAAGCGTGCGGCATGGGCGCGCGCGGCAAACCCATCCGCCCCCCAGGCGCGACCGGCGCCGCGTTACCGGATGCGAGCAATCTGTTGTCCTGCAGCAAGGCCGATGCCTTTACACGCTGAAAAAGGAAGGCAACCGCTTTTGAGGAGCGGTTGCCGGATTTCGTCATGCCCTAAGGTTTTCTTGAGCCAAAAGCAATAGTTTTGGCGGAAGTCGCCTGCGCCAGAAGGTCAGATCAGGCCGGCGGCCGTCATCAGCTCCACAACCTTCTTGCTGTCGAGCGTCGAAGCTTCGACTTTCGGCGCGTCGAGATCGGCGAGCGGAGCGAGCTTGTCGTTGGAGGGCGCGTCCTTGCCGACGGCATATTCGTAGGAGTCACCATCCTTGAGAACCGCCTGGCCGGCCTTGCTGGTGAGGAACTTCAGGAAAGCCTGGGCTTCCTTCATGTGTTGCGTTGACTTCAGGATGCCGCCGCCCGAAACGCTGACGAAGGCGCCGGGATCCTGGTTCTTGAAGTAGTGCAGGCCGACATTCTTGCTGTTCTCGCCGGTCTTCGCCTGATCGCCGAACCAATAATAGTGATAGATGATCGCACCCTCGACTTCGCCTGCATTGACGGCCTTCATGGCGACGCTGTTGCCCTTATAGGGCGTGGCGTTTTCCTTGAGAGCCTTCAGCCAGTCGGCGGTCGCCTGCTCACCCTTGAGCTGCAGCAGCGCAGCGACGATGGCCTGGAAATCGGCGCCGGCAGGTGACGCACCCCAGCGACCCTTCCAGGCCGGATCAGCAAGGTCGAGCATCGACTTCGGCAGCTTGTCTTCGGTGAGCTTCGTCTTGTCATAGGCAAAAACGGTGGTGCGGGCGGCAATGCCGGTCCACATGCCGTCAGCCGGGCGATATTGATCGGGAACCTGGTCCAGCGTGTCCTTTTCGATGGGGGCAAAGAGGCCCGCGCCATCGACCAGCGTCATCGCCGGCGAATTCTCGGTCAGGAACACGTCGGCCGGAGAGGCGTCGCCTTCCTGAATGATCTGGTTGGCGAACTGCATGTCGCCGCCCTGCCGCATGGTGACCTTGATGCCGGTCTCCTTGGTGAAGGCATCGATCCATTCGCGGCCCAGGCTTTCATGCTGGGCATTGTAGACGACGAGACTTTCGTCCTGCGCATTGGCGCTACCGGCGAGCGCGGTGGCGGCGAGAAGCGAAGCGGCAAGCGCGAGGGAAAAACGGCTAAGAGCAATGTTCATGATGGCCTCCGTGGCGATGTCACCCGAGGTCTCCACGGGTGATGAGAGGCGTATATTTTTCCTGACTGAGGATTTCAAGTTTGGCTTGCCCGAAAAAGCCATCACAATATCTTGACTAAATGTTTCATGTTATAGTGGAATAAATCGCGATTGGCCAAAAAGGCGACGCCCCCTGCATGTCGCCCGGAAGTGTGCAGTGGTTCCGGATAGCGACACACTTCAAAACAAAGAGCTAACGCGCGTCGCATGAATCAATTGCATGCGACGCGCTTTAGGGAATGCCGCCCGTTGCAGCCGGCTTATTCGACGTCGAACTTGACGCCCTGCGCAAGCGGCAGCGTCCTGCCGTAATTGATCGTGTTGGTGGAGCGCCGCATATAGGCCTTCCAGGCATCCGAGCCGGATTCGCGGCCACCGCCGGTTTCCTTCTCGCCACCGAAGGCGCCGCCGATTTCGGCGCCCGATGGCCCGAGATTGACATTGGCGATGCCGCAATCCGAGCCGCGGGCGGAGACGAAGGTTTCGGCCTCGCGCATGTCGTTGGTGAAGATCGACGACGACAGTCCCTGCGGCACGGCATTGTGCAGCGCCAGCACCGCGTCGAAATCGCTATATTTGATCACATAGAGGATCGGCGCGAAGGTCTCGTGCTCGACCGGGCCGGTCTGATCAGGCATTTCGACCAGCGCCGGGCGAACGTAAAAGGCGTCAGTCGAACCATTGTCGACGCGGTCGCCGCCGGTCACCTTGCCGCCGGCCGATTTCGCTTCGCCAAGTGCTGCCTGCATCTTCTCGAAAGCCTTGCCGTCGATCAGTGGTCCCACCAGCGTGCCGGTTTCGAGCGGATTGCCGATGGTGACGGAGCCATAGGCCTTCTGCAGGCGCGGCACCAATTGGTCGTAGACGCTGTCATGCACGAAGAGACGACGCAGCGTCGTGCAGCGCTGGCCGGCCGTGCCCATGGCGGAGAAGGCAACGCCGCGCAACGTCAGGTCGAGATCGGCGCTTGGGCAGACGATCGCCGCATTGTTGCCGCCGAGTTCGAGAATGGCGCGGGCAAAACGCTGCGACAGCCGCGGACCGACGGCGCGGCCCATGGCCGTCGAGCCGGTGGCGGAAACGAGTGGGATCTTCGGATGGTCGACCAGCACTTCGCCGACTTCACGGCCGCCGATGATCAAAGTCGATAGATTGGCCGGAGCCGTGCCGCCCTCGGCGATGAAGCGCTTCAGCGCCTTCTCGAACAGTGCCTGCACGGCAAGGGCGGCCAAAGGTGTCTTTTCCGAGGGCTTCCAGACGGTGGAATTGCCGCAGACCATCGCCAGCGCCGCATTCCACGACCAGACAGCAACAGGGAAGTTGAAGGCGGAGATGATACCGATCACACCGAGCGGATGCCAGCTTTCCATCATCCGGTGTTCGGAGCGCTCGGTGGCGATCGTCAGGCCGTAGAGCTGACGGGAAAGGCCGACCGCGAAATCGCAGATATCGATCATCTCCTGCACTTCGCCGAGGCCTTCGGATGTGATCTTGCCGACTTCGATCGAGACGAGACGGCCGAGTGCTGCCTTGGCGGCGCGCAGTTCCTCGCCGAGCAGGCGGACCAGTTCGCCGCGCTTCGGTGCCGGTACGGCACGCCATTCGAGGAAGGCCTTATGCGCCTCTTCGATCGCCGCATTCGCCTCGGCAACCGAATGCTCTCTGAGTTTGCCGATTTCCTTGCCGGTGACCGGCGAGCTGACCGACAGGGTGCCGCCGTGATAGCGGCCGGCATCGACGCCGAGTTCGGCAAGCAGCTTGGCGGTTTCGGTGGCGAGATCGAGGACGGCGATATTCATTGTCGTGGTTCCAATCTTATTATTCTCAGAAGCGAGTTTCGCTTCCCGGAAGCGTTTACCGGTTCTCAAAAGCGGGCATCGGCGAAATGGGCGACTTGAGCGCCCGCTTCGTACCATAGTTCCTTCAGCGCACGGAGCCTCGGTTCGGTCGGCGACGTCAGCGGCAGCGGCAGGTCGGCTTCGGCAAGCCGGCCGAGGATATGCTCTGCCAGCGTCCGGCCGAAGACCGTGCCGGGCGCAATGCCGCGGCCATTGTAACCCGAAAAGCCGACGACATTTGGCGCGAATTTGTGAAAGCGCGGCAGCGCATTGTCGGTCATGCCGATCTGGCCATACCATTCGCACTCGAATTCGACATCACCGATAACCGGAAACAGCCGCTTCAGGGCGCGCTTGGCCCAACCCTTATGCACGGTGAGCCCGGTATTGCGCAACGCCCCGACACTGCCGAACACCAGACGTCCAGCCTGATCCATTCGGAAGGAGGAGAGGATTTCCTTGGTATCCCACGCGCCTTCCCGGCCCGCCAGGATCGACTGACGCAGATTGTGGCCGAGCGGCACGGTGGCGAAATTGAAATAGGGCAGATGCACCTGTTCGCTGCGCACCTGCTCCCACGGTCCGGTGCTGTAGGCGTCCGTCGCGACGATGATCCATTCGGCGCTGACTTCGCCGCTTTCGGTCTTCACCTTCCAGCGGCTGCCGTGACGCTCCGTTGCAACGACCGGACTGGATGTGTGAATGACGACGCCTGATTTGACGGCGGCATGGGCAAGACCGCGCGCATAGGCCAGCGGTTGCAGCGTTCCGGCGCGCATGTCGAGCAGCGAACCGGTATAGGCATCGCTGCCGATGCGTCTGGCCGTCTCCGCCGCATCGAGCAGCGTTACGGCGGCGCCGCGGGCGGACCATTGCGCCGCGCGTTCTTCGATCTCCTTCAGCCCGTCCGCACCGACAGCGCAATGCAGCGTGCCGTTGCGTTCGACTTCACAGGCAACCCCGTGCCTGTCGATCAGTTCCATGACCAGCTTTGGCGCATTGCCGAGCAGCTCGAGCAGACGTTCGCCATGCACCGGGCCGAGCACGCCGGGCAGATCGTCGGGCATCACCCACATGCCGGCATTGATCAGGCCGACATTGCGCCCCGCCCCGCCGAAGCCGATCTCCTTGGCTTCCAGCAGCACCACCTTCGACCCGGCTTCGGCAAGATGCAGGGCAGACGACAGGCCGGTGTAACCGCCGCCGACGATGACGACATCGGCCGACACCGCGCCTGCAAGCGGCGAGGTGGCCGGTGGTTCGGCTGCGGTCTTTTCCCAGAGGCCGTGGGAGCGCGGATCATTCAGCATGGCTCAGTCCGATCGGAGCGAAATCGCGGTACTCTAACGCATATGATGAAGGGTTGAAGCCACCATTTTACGCGACGGTCTTCAGTTGCAGGCCCGCAAGACCGAGCGCCTCCATCGCCGCATCCAGCGATGCCGTCTGGCGTTCGGCATAAAGCGCCAGCTCGTCCTGGACGGTCCCGCCAAGTGCTGCCTCGAAGGCGTCGCGGTTCGAGCGGGTCGCATAATTCTGCTGCTGGTCGGCGCCGAGGTTCGACTGAAAGATGCCGGCTGCGCTGACCGGCAGGAAGTCTTCATAGACGATCGGGGCGAAGGCGAGGTAACCGTTGGTGATCAACGCTTCCGGATCGTCGGGCAGCGTGCCGCGGACGGCGGCGGCAATGCCAGCAGGTGTGGCGGAATAACGGAAGAAGGCCAGACCCTGCCTGCGCAGCTCTTCCCAGCTGTCCGGCAGCGCCTTGAAACGCTCGGCAAGTTCGCTGTCGTAGGCGCCGGCCTTGGCGCCGCCGGCGACGACCTGGACCTCGCCGCGAACCGAGGCGAGCAGCCGGTCGTAGAGCGCTCGGCCCTTGGCCGTCAGCGCCACACCGCGCTGTTCGATCTCGCCGAAGCGGGCAGTATGCGTACCCCGGATCGCACCGTCGTCATCGGAAAAGCCGATCCTTTCCTCCAGCGCCTTGAAACTCGTCTGCCGCAAGAGGATATCGCAATGACGGCGCGGTGGTCCTTCGATGACGGCCTTCGGCGTGATGCCGCGTTCCGGCATGCGGGCCTGGACTGCGTCGATATCCAGCGTGCGCGGCGTCAGGTGGTTGATATGCGGCCCCTTGAAGCTGACGACGTCGGCGATCAACCGGTGCGCATCGTGCAGGCGCTTGTAAGTCTTGGCGCTGATTGTCGCCTCACCGTGCCAGCGGAAGGTTTCGAGCGCCTCGGCGACGAATTCCACTGCTTCCGGCCCGGTCAGGCCGCCGTCCCGCTCATGACGCTCGATCAGCGCGATGGCGCGCGGCGTATAGATGCGCCGTGCCGCCAGAATGGCCGCCGCTTCGCCGCGCAGCCCCTCGTCTTCGATCAGCTCCAGCCGTAACAGCGAGGTAAAGACGCGGAATGGATTAACGTTGAGCGCAGCCTCGTCGACCGGCCGGAAGCTGGTGGAATGAACAGGCACGCCGGCAACCGAAAGATCGTAATAGCCGACGGCCTGCATTCCCATGACCGCAAACAGCCGTCGAATGGTGAAAAGTTCTTCTGCCGTGCCGAGCCGGATGGCGCCGTGGCGCTCGACATCGATGCGCTCCAGTTCGCCGGCGCGGGCCAGTCGCTCCCGCAGTTCGGGGTCGTTTTCGAGGCAGCCGGCATTCACATCCGCCACCAGTTCGATCAGCGTGCCGTATTGCGGCACCTCTGCCCGGTACATCTGCGACATCGCCTCGGTAAAGAGCGAACGGATACGGTCTGTGGAAACGAAGGCTTTCGGCATCGGGGACTCAGGCTCATTCCGCTTTTGCAGGATGAACCTCTTTACAAGCGTAACAAACCCAGAAATATCGACATTTTGGAAATAGCTCATTCTGAAGCGGAATGATCATGTTTGCTTCAAGACGATTTTTGCCATCGATTTCGCATCTCGCCGCCTTTGAGGCGGTCGCCCGCACCGGCAGCGTGACGGCAGCCGCGCGCGAACTCGATCTGACCCAGAGCGCCGTCAGCCGTCAGGTGAGCGCGCTGGAGCAGCAGCTTGGCGTCGAACTCTTCCGGCGCGAACGCCAGACCATGCGGCTGACGCTTGCCGGTGACAGTTATGCCCGTGAAATCCGCGAGGCGCTGCGGCGCATATCCAGCGCCTCGCTGAACCTGCGCGCAAATCCGTATGGCGGCACGCTCAATCTTGCCATCCTGCCGACCTTCGGCACGCGCTGGCTGGCGCCGCGCCTGGGGCGTTTCCTCGCCGCCAATCCCGGCGTCACCATCAATCTGGTGACCCGGCTTTCGCCCTTCGATTTCCGCCTCGATTCGATCGACGCCGCCATCCATTTCGGCCACCCGCACTGGCCGGGCGCCGAACTGGCTTTTCTGATGTCGGAGCGCACGGTGCCGGCCTGCAGCCCTGAGTTTCTGAAGCGCTACGCAATCTCCGGACCACAGGATCTGCTTTCGGTTCCGCTGCTGCACCTGACGACGCGGCCCGATGCCTGGGAGCAATGGTTCGCCGGCAACGGCGTTTCCTTCGAAAGCGTGCACGGCATGCTCTTCGACCAGTTCGCCACCGCCGCCCAAGCGGCGATCGCCGGCCTCGGCATCGCCCTCCTGCCGACATTTCTGATGCAAGAGGAGATCAGCCGCGGCGATCTCGTCGCCGCTGTCGACCGTGAAATGGAAAGCCGCGAACGCTATTATCTCGCCTTTCCGCCCGAGCGGGCCGACTATGCGCCGCTTGCCGCTTTTCGCGATTGGATCGTCTCGGAAGCGGCCGCCGATCCGGCCGCGTGACGAACGGCTTGCATCGGCATGGCGCTTTCGACCATTATGCCACCAACCAACCCTTTGCAGGAAATCCCCATGAAGCCGATCTTCGTCCAGCTCCAATGCGCCCCCGGCAAGACCTATGAGGTCGCCGATGCCATCTACCAGACCGAACTGGTCTCGGAGCTCTATTCCACCAGCGGCGACTACGACCTGCTGCTGAAGGTCTACATCGAAGAAGGCCAGGATATCGGCAAGTTCATCAACGACAACATCGCCAATATTCCCGGCATCGTCCGCTCGCTGACGACCCTGACTTTCAAGGCCTTCTGAAGCAATTCCAACAAAAGTGTGCTGCGGTTTTACGTCCGGAATTGCGTAAAAACAAAGATGCTCTGAATCAATCAGACGCGGTTAACCTTTTTCGCGAAGAATCGCCTTTCGGGACGCCGCTTAAACCGCGGCTTAACGCCGGAGAGATCTGGTCGTTGCTATAAGAGTCCCGCCTCAACTCGGGGCAACGTGCGCAGCTATAGGTGGAAAATGGCGATCGTCGAGGCAGATAGGGTGCGCGAGAAGGCGCAGCCGGAACCGGCGCCGCTGATCGTCCATGTCGTGCGCCAGTTCCTGCCCAACCGCGGCGGCCTGGAAGACGTGGTCGCCAATCTCGCCCGCCAGACTGTCCGGCGCGGTTATCGCGTCCGCGTGGTCACGCTCGATTCATTGTTCACCGCGCCTGAGGACAAACTGCAGCCGCGCGAAAACATCGACGGCATCGAGGTGGTGCGCATTCCCTGGTCCGGCAGCAGCCGTTATCCGCTGGCGCCTAAGGTTTTCCGTCATCTCGCCGATGCCGATCTCGTGCATGTCCATGCCATCGACTTTTTCTTCGACGCGCTCGCCTGGGGCCGGCTGCTGCATCGTAAGCCGATGATCGTCACCACCCATGGCGGCTTCTTCCACACGCGAAAATACGCGGCGATCAAGAAGATCTGGTTCCGGACGTTGACCCGCGCCTCGGCACTGGCCTATCGCAGGGTCGTCTGCTGCAGCGCGTCCGACCTCAAGCAGTTTTCGGAAATCGTGCCCGACAGCCTGCTGATCGAAAACGGCGCCGATATCGGCAAGTTCGCCGACACCGCTTCGCGCCGGGCAAAGCGCCGCATCGTCACCATCGGCCGGTTCTCGGTGAACAAGCGGCTGGACCATCTCCTCGATGCGATGGTCATGCTGACGACCCGTGATGCGGAATGGCATCTCGATATCGTCGGCGCCGAATCCGACCTGAACCGGGCGGATGTCGAAGCCGCGATCGAAAGCCGTAACCTTTCCGGCCTGGCCACCCTGCACGTCTCACCCGACAACGGCGCCATCCGACGGATCATCACGGATGCCTCGCTCTTTGCCTCCGCCTCTGAATATGAAGGTTTCGGTCTGGTGGCGCTGGAGGCGATGAGCGCCGGCCTGCTGCCGGTGCTGAACGCCAACGATGCCTTCGCGACACTTGCCGGCCGGCATCCTGCTATCATGCTTGCCGATTTCACCGATCCTGGGGCCGCCGCCACCGCAATCGAAGCGGCCTATGAAGGTCTTTCGCGCCAACCTGAGACCATTCGCGCTGGGCTTCTCGACGCTACGCGCGGCTATTCCTGGGATATCGTCGCCGGACGCTATATCGATCTCTACAGATCGTTGGATATCGTCGCCGTCGAAAACATCTGATTCTGCTTGCTGAAATTCCCGTCACGCTCTTGCGAGACGAATGATCTCGTCCAGCACGAATTTGCGCGACTGCGGCGGCGTCAGATTGTGGTCGGCATCCGGCAGCATCAGCAGCCGGACGTTCGGATAGCGGGAAAGCCTTGCGCCGCGCGGCCCGAAATGGAAATAGACATGATCGAGCCCAACATCGCCTTCGCTGTAAATCAGCGTCAGCGGCACCTTGCGTTTGCCGAACAGCGCGAAGGAATGCCTGACCTCGCGGGCGATATGGCGTCGGTCGGGAAGCAGCTCGAGCAGCGGCGCGATCCACGGCGACAACCGGCGGCCGGCGGCGATGACGACATTCTGCAGCGCCGAAACCACATCCACCTGGCCGCGCAGCAGCCGCTTCAGCGTATCGAGCCGCGCCAGGCGCTGGCCGTAGTCATCCAGGCTGCGGGGAACGGAAACGACATGCTCTTTGCGCACCGGGATCTTCGGATCCCAGTAGTAGACGAAGGGATTGATCGACACGACGGCCTTCAAACGCTCATCGGCGACCCCTGCGCGGAAGGCGAGATAACCGCCACTGCATCGGCCGGCGACCATGACCGGACCGGTGACGATGCTTTCGAGCAGATCGAGCGAGGCGACCGCGTCCGCGGTCTGCGTATCGGAGTAAAGCACCTGTTCCGGTGCATCCGGCCGCGGCGGGCTGTCGCCGACATTAGCGGAATCGAAGCGCAGCGAAACGACGCCTTGCCGCGCGAGCTCGCGGGCCATATCAACCGTCGTCCGTCCCCAGCCGGCATGCCGGTCATAGGCCGTCGACAGGAACAGCACGGCATTGCCCTTGATCTCGCCCAGCGGCCGGCTGACGACGCCGACCAGGTGATCATGGCTTCCGAAACGCACCGGCATTTCCGTAAAGCCGTCACCTGCAAGCGGCGGGTTCTCGATCGCTGCCGATGAATGGGCTGCGGACGTCTCCGTCGTCCTTGCCTCCAGCCACGTCGTCAACAGCGCGATGACATCAATCGGCGTCTTGGCAAACAGCGGATTGGTGGCGAGCTCGTCATAGCCCTCGAAAGCCCTCTGCTCGACATCGGCGCCAAGCGCCCTCAGCGCATCGGCAAAGCCGGTATCCTCGGCCTTCGCAGGACGTTCGAGGATCAGATAGCGCGGGGCTGCAAGCCCCTGCGGTGAAGCGATGCTGAGCTTGCCGAGCTCGGCAGCGATCTCCTCGGGCATGACCAACCCGGCGATCTGCACCTTTGCCGTCTGGACGTGCTCCTTGCCGAGGCCGAGATCGGCATCGATAATCCTGGACCACATGTTGAGTTCACGCAGATAGGCCCGGCCGCTCAGCACCGGGGCCAGCATGACCAGGCTGTCGACACCGTCGATCGAGGAGCCTATGCGCTGGGAAAGTGTTGCCCCAAGGCCCTGGGCGATGAGGATGACGCGGTCGCAGCCGCTCAGCGACTTCAGCTTGACGGCGGCCGCACGGATCGAATTTTCCCAGGTCTCCAGCCTTGCCGGCAGCGCGCCGAAATCGAGCGCATCGCCGGTGCCGCGATAGTCGAAGCGCAGGCTCGGTACGCCGATATCGGAAAAATGCTCGGCCGCAACGCGGAAGAATTTGCGGCTGCACATCTCCTCGAAACCCCACGGGCTGACAAAAAGCACAGCCGCCGAACGTTTCTTCACTAGAGGATTCTCGGGCATGAACAACCCGACCGTGCCGTCGAATACGACAGGCAGGGCAGCGCTGCGTCCGGCACCCGCAGCCGGATCGAGCGAGAATTCGCCGGGCGCGACCTTGGCACGATCGGGATCGCCGGGAAGCCGCGGTGCAATGAAATTGATTGCGTGCCCCACAGGCCGGCGCAACAGCGACGGCATCTTGTCGAGAATGGAGCGCATGACGTCGACATCCTCGCCCGGCACGGCGCGCAGCACGCGGAGCGCCGCGAAATAGCAGACTGTACCGGCGACGATTGCAGCGACCAGTCCGACCGGGCCATGGAGGAATTCCAGCACGGAAATCGCCGCGCAAGCGCAGAGCACGGAGGCGAGTGTCACCTTCGTCAGGCTTGCGTAGAGACCCGAAAGCTGGGATCCGAATCCTGTCTGTCTGATCATCATCACCGACATCGCAACGAAAACGAGGATGCGCACGAGTGCGGCACCCTCGGCTGCAAGCCTAGGTACGATCAGTAAACAACCCGCTACCATGAGAAGGCCACCTATCACACTGATGTTCAGGCGGGAGCGGGCCCGGTCCATCGACAACAGATAGAGGCTGAGGATCTGCATGAAGGTATAGGCGGGCGCGACGAGCGCCAGCAGCGCCACCACCGTGCCGCTGCGGCGGAACGCCTCGCCGAACACCACAAGCACCAGCTCGCTGGAGATCGCTGCCAGCCCGAGGCTCATCGGCAACACGATATAGGCCATGCTGCGGGTAACGGCTGCGAAGACCTCGACCGGCAAGGTCGAATCGTCGCTGTTGTGACGCCGCTCGGAATAATAGGGCAGCAGGCTGCCGGTCATCTGGATCGGCAGTTGAAGGGCGATATTGGCGATCGACAGTCCGACGGCGTAGTAGCCGACCATCTCCACCGACCAGAACTGCTGCAGGAAGAGCAGTTCGAGCCGATTGAGGAAGATGGAATCGATGATGAACTGGATCGACAGGATAACGGAGGAGGAAGCGAGAGATTTCAGCGAAACCCCGCACCAGTCGCGTCGCGAAAGAAGGATCGGCAGCGTAGCGAAAAACAGCACGAGCTGGCCGAGCGCATAACCGACGAGAACACCCTCGACGCCATAGAAAACGGCGCCGACGGCAACACCGGCGAGCTGCACAATCGAGACTGCGACCGTCAGCCGGAAGAAGGCACCAAGCTTTTTTTCGCCAATCAGGTAAAATTTGACGAAGGATCCGATCGCCTGGACGAAGAACAGCACGCCGGTAACCAGGGCGACGGACGGCGCGGTATCGGCCCAGTGCATCTCCTCGGAGGTCAGGAAAAACAGAGCGTAGAGCGCCAGCAGCACGACGGTCGAGAACATCATGAAGCTGACGAGGATGGCGGCAAAACCGCGCCGGCGGCGCGCGTCGTATCCTTCCGCAGAAAGTTGCGGTAGGGTCTTCAACAGCGTGATGCTGGAGCCGAGTTCGGCGATCGAGGCGCCCGTGACCACCAGCCAGAGCGAGAAGGCGACGATGCCGTTGGCTTCCGGTCCGAGCAGCCGCGCCGTTATGATCGATGAAATGAAGCCCGTCAGCAAGAGCAACATGCCTGCCGCCGCATTCATCATCGAATTTGCGATAATACCCTTCGACATCTGTCCATCCGCCAGGATCGGCCTAAAACGCGTCGCGATCTTTCAGATTCGCGCCTCGCGCTTTGGGCCTTTGTTTTTACACATGCCGTTATCGCAAAACCGCTGCATACCTTTGCGCGACATGCTCTAAAACCGGATACCCGCCACCTCTAATGCAAAAATGTTAAAATAAAGCGGAGTGGCGACCTCACCTTAGCTTGCCTGCATCGCCGATAGCTTCTGAAGCGCTTTCTCATAGCTGTTCTCAGCGAGGTAGCGCAGCAGGAAGGCCCGCGCCTTTTCAGCCTTCTCTCTCGCAAGCTCGGGCGCGCGGAAGATATCCCCGAGGCGCGCGGCCGCGGCTTCCGGAGAAGGATCTGCCCAGACCGCGCCCTCGAGCCCGGCAAATTCCGGATGGGTATCGACGACCGGAATGAGGGGAGAGTCGACCAGCCATGTATTGTCCGGATCGCAGAAATCCGCCGTGCCCGACCAGGCGGTTGAGATAACCGGCGTGCGCTGCATGATCGCCTCGGCAACCGTCAGCCCGAACCCCTCGGAACGATGCAGCGAAAGATAGGCGTCGGAAGAGCGGATGAGGCCGTTGATCTCGGCGTTCGACAGCCTGTCAGTGACGATTCTGATCCGGGCGTCACCCGCGACCGAAGCGACCAGTGCGCGCAGGCCTTTGTCCTTGTTCACATCGCCGCTGGCCTTCATCAACAGGAAAGCGCTTGGGGCCTCGGCGGCGAATATCCTGAAGGCTTCGATCACCGCCTGCGGATTTTTCCGGTTGATCGAGGAGCCGGCGCTGAAAATGAAGCTGACGAGAAAGGCGTCCTTCTCGATGCCGAACTTCTCCCGCATGCCTTCCGTTGCCGGCGCCGCGGTGACGGGATGCGGAACGACGATAACGGGTGCCTTGGTGAGCGGCGCAATCGCCCGCCGGGTGAATTCCGACGGCACGAAGACGGCATTCATATAGTGCATAGCGTTGCGCCACTCGGCCGGCACGACTTCGAGCTCCCAGGCGAAATACCCGATATTGAAGGCGCGGGTGAAATTCGCAACGCCCTTCTTCAGAATGGCGCGCGGCAGCATCGGCGGATTGAGATGCCAGATACGGCTTCCCGGCGCCTCGATCGAGAGAGGCGACGGTGTCCATCCGGCGAAGGACTCTTCGTCGGGATGCGTGCTGACGTCGGAAAGCGAAATCGCCCTTCCCGCCTCCGACAGAGCGCCGGCGCAAAGCCTTGCCGATTCGCCGACGCCGACAACCATCGAGAGATAGCCGACGATTTCCACCGGCTTGCGCGGATTGAAGGCAAGCCGCGATCGCGGGATCAGCCGCTGCAGCACATGGGCACGCAAAAAGCGGTATGTCGTTCTCAAATCGCGGTCTTTCTCAATGGATCGGCATCGTTTTTCGCGAGATTCAGCCCGAGAGGGCGACACGATGCGAACTTCCCAGACTTCTAATCTCGCCTGCAGGCGCGATATCGCTTTCGGTGCCGGGCAGCGCCGAGAGCGTCACGCGCCGCATCGCACCGGGGGCGAGGTGGAACCAGTCGTCGTCGGCCCGGTAGCCTTCGACGTCGATATGCACCGATTGCGCCAGCCGGTCGGTCCTCAGATCGACGAACCAGTCGTCGCCGTCCCTGCCGAGTGATGCTTCGATGCCGGCATCATGCAACGCCTTCCCCCGTCCGCACGGGAAGTGGAAGCTTTCCGCGAGGATGGCGCCATCTGCCAGCGAACGCAGGCGCGCAACACTCGCATCATGCGACGGCGGCCCGAAACGGAAGGCATAGGTCGTATCGAAAAAGGCGCCGAACAGCGCGGTGCAGGCAATACGCTCCGTGTCCCTTGCGGCCAGCTTGAAAGCCCTGCTACCGCTGAGCACCTGCTGTTTTCCGTCCCGCAGGCAGATGACTTCGAGTTCCACATCGAGAGCGGCATCCGTCTCGTTGATGATGTGCACGTCGAGACCGTTGGTTCCCTCGTCGGTGAAAACCACCTGAACCGGCCGGAATGCACGGCGCATCGCATACCAGGCCGGCTTTGGCTCACCGGTGGAATCGATCACGCCCCAGCCGGGACCGGGCAGCAGATCCTGCAACGTCCAGACGAGCGCGCCGTTACAGGAGGAGCCCTTGCGCCGCCATTCGGCAAAGGTCTCTTCGATCACCTCGCCAGTGACGGCGCGGGAGAGGTCGAGATAATGCCCCGGATCTTCGCGGCGCAGCTGGGCCGGATCGAGGTCGTAGAGAAGCTGCAGGTAGAAATCGCGAACATCCTCGAAATCCCAAGATGCGCTGCGGTCGCGCGGCACACGGGCCTTCCACAGTGGGCTGTGCACAGCCGGCACATCGAGATGGCGTTGCAGCGTCCTTTGCTGCGGCACATGCGCGAAGGCGAGGCTCTCGGAGGCAAAACGAACGTCGGCGCGACGCGCATCGGCAATCGGCAGCATATAGGCGCCGACGCCGTAATAATGGGCAATACCGGCATTGGGTGAAAACGGCATCGCTCCGCCATAGGGCGAGTTCGGGACATAGGGCACGTCCGGACGCATGCGCGCGACGACCGCCGGGATGATTTCATCGGTGACCGGCCCGCTCCAGAATTCCATGGGCAGGCCGAGCATCGCCGCCTGCTGGTGGATTTCGCTGCCGCCGCAGAGCACTGCGAGGGAAGGCGACGCCTGGACGCCGTGCAGGAATTCCTCGACCTCGGCATGCACATGGCCGAGAAAAGCCTTGTCGTTGCGCGGATAGTCGAAATTGGCGAACATGAAATCCTGCCACACCAGCAGGCCGAGCTCGTCGCAGAGCGTAAAGAAATCGGGCGTCTCGTAGACCATGGTGCCGCCGATGCGGATCATGTTCATGCCGGCGCCAGCGGCAAGCCGCAGGAACGGCTCATAATCCGCCCGCCCGCCCGGCAGACGCGCGATATCGGCTGTCGTCCAGACCGCGCCGCGGCAGAAGATGCGTTCGCCGTTGACGGTGAGCGCGAAGTCGTCGCCGTCTTCGCCGTGGTCAACGTCGATCCGCCGGAAGCCGGTCCTGCCCAGCGGATATTCAACGCCGTCGGAAATCAGCGTCAGCTCGTAGAGGCGCGGAGCGCCATGCGTATGCGGCCACCAGGGCTCGATGTCGGAAAGCTTGAGGATAGCCGAGTAATGATTGTCGCCGATCTTCTCGAAGGGCTGCTCCATCCCGCCGCAGTGCAGCAGCATCGCGGGATGCTCGGCATTGCTATGCAGGGAAACGCTGAGGCGGCCGACGCCGCTTTCCTCCAACACCGCGCGGATGGAGACATTGTCGATCGAGACGGGATTGCGCCGCAACATCGAAATCGGCCGCCATGGCCCGACGGCATGGATATCGGGGCACCAACCCGGCATATGACCGAGCAGCGTCGTGCGGAAATTCTTCAGCCCCGCCGGCGTGATCATCTGCGGCCGCCAGCGTGCGCGCGGGCCCGGCTCCGACAGCCGGGGGCCGAGCGCCCGGAAGCATAGCGCCAGTTCGTCGCCGCCCGAAAGCGTCACCGGAATCTCGTGCGCCGTGAACATGCTCTCGGAAAACAGGATTTCTTGGCCGTTCAGGAAGACATGGCAAAGCGTCGCGAGCCCTGCAAAACGCAGGATTGCCTCGCCGGGCTCGGCATCGAAGAGCCGGCAGAGATACCAGGCGTCCCTGGTGTTCAACGGTTCGGGATTTTCCCGATCGAACAGTCCGGCCTTTTCCAGCGCTGCGGCGACGGTTCCGGGAACGGGCGCTGGGATGAGCCGCGCGGAGAGCGGGATATCGTGCGGCACGGCGCAGGCGCCCGGCTCCGTCAGGATCAGGTTCCAGCCTTCGGAAAGCAGACTTTCCTCGGCACCGATGCTTGCCAAACGCCCCCGCATGGTCAGATCTCCGGCCTCAGATTCGCCCCGCAAGCGACGCCATCATGGAATCCCATGCATCGGCAGCCGGATCAAGGGCTGCCTGCAGCGGTTCGAACTTCCGGCGAGCGATGGCACGGGCAAGCTGGAACTGCACGGATTTCGCCGTATCCGAAATGCGCCGGGCATGCTCGGCGGCCGCGGCGAATTCATCAGCAGAAAGCCAGACCAGATAATCGGCCGCCAGCTCGAAATTGGCGCCCACCTGGCGAAGCGTATTGAAGGCATATTTGTGGAAGAAGCCGAACGGCCGCTCCGCCACCGCTTCGACCTGCTGCGGAAAAACGCTTGCAAATGCACGGATCGGATTTTCGCTGGGACGCCTGTTGAAATGAACGCCGGCAAGCCGCCGGGCGGTCGCGCGCAGATACTTTTCATCAGCGGGCTTTTCCGGGAACCGGGCAAATTCCGCATAGGGCAGGAACGGCGGCTCATTCTCCGTCAGCTGCAGCTGGAACAGCCCGTTGAAATCCTCGCCTTCGAGGCGGAAATAGCCGGCATTGTGGAAATAATCGACACGCTTGGCGGCAACATCCAGCCGGTTGATGGCCACCGTCGTCTTGCCGTGCTCCAACAGGTAGGCGGTCCCGCGCGTATCCGGCATGTAGAAGGAATCCATCTCGATCAGGCAGAGACGGCCCCGCGCGATCTGAACTTCGACATGGCGTTCGACGCGGTCGTAAATGGCAAGCTCGGTCGCGCGAATGCCGTAGAGCGCTTCGAGATCTTCGAGCGGCACCTTGAAGAAGGTGAAATGGTCGCCCTCGAAATCCTGCGTCAGAGTGAAACCGAGCATCGCCTCGGGCGCAACGCCTGAGGTCGCCAGCACCTCGATCCAGAGATCGACATAGCAATTGGTTTCCGGCCAGGTACGCTCGCTCGAATGCAGCGCGTGCTGACGATAGGTCTCCGGGTCGATTCCCGAAAATACCGATGTCATCGACCGGCTCAACCCCACAGCGCTTTCCGTACGCTGGCCGGCCATTCCTTCACATCGAGCCCGTGATGATGGAAGAGAGCCAGCGCGATGCGCTCCAGTCCGAAGCCGACGCAGGCGGTGTGGGCGACACTGCCGTCTTCAAGATTGAGACCCCATTTCGTCCCGAAGGCATCCTGATGGTAGTTGAAGCTCATGCAGGCGGTCGGATTGGCGGTCGAGGTGATCGGGATCAGCAGTTCGAATTTCAGGTTCTGGTCGCGCTGGTTGTTGGCGAGCATCTTGCCGGCGCGGCCGAAGAACGGATCGTTGGCGATATCGATCGTCACCTCGAGGCCGACGGCCTTCATCATCTCGACACCGCGATCCATCCAGCGCTGGCGGAAATCGGTAACGTGCTCTTCGGTGCCCATGCAGACATATTCGCGCATGCGAAACAGCTGCTGGCGGGCCGGATCCTTCGACGGTTCGTGGCGGAAGCAATAGGATTGCAGGTCGAAGAGGCCGCCCGTCTTCGGCAGGTTGCCGCGCTTGGCGATCGTTGGATAGAGTGGATAACAGGCGGCCGGCGTCAACACGATGTCGGTCGCCTCCTGCCCCTTGGTCCAGTCCTCGCCGACCTCCATGCATTGCAGCAGACTGACATGATCCAGTTCGCTGCCGCAGAAGCTGTGCACCGTGCCGGCGAGCTGCGGAAAACTCTTCATGTAGCCGCTCGTCTCGAAGAAGGCGCGGTTCATGCCGGGCGGAAAGCGCATGGCCTCCGCGCCGTCGGCGCCGCCGAACGTGTCGATTAGGCGCTCGAAGGCAGCGATCACCTCTTCGAACTGGCCGCTGCGGCCATAGAGCCCATCGATGCCGGTATCGATCAGCAGCCCGGCTTCGAAAAGCCGGTCCAGAAACGAGGTCTGCATATCCATGACTGTCACCCCAGTAGGCTAGTGTCCTGCTTATGGACAAGAAGCATGCTCGACGTATTGCCGAGGATGCGGTCGTTCGAAATCATCAGCTGTGCGGAGTGCGCGTCGCGCAGATGGCGTCCAAGGCTGAAGGGCGTGCCATTCTTGTAGCCCATGATGCCGCAGATCAGCATGGCGTGGTTGACGATCTCCAGGATCGTCTCGGACGAGGCGATCTTGACGTTGTTCATCGCCACCGCAAATCCCATCGAAGACAGCCGGTCGACATCGACCTTGGCATCCTCATAGGCCTTGAGGCCGGCAACCACATTGGATTTCACCATCTGCAGCAGGTTCGAAACCTCGGCCAGGCGCAGCGCGCCCGGCGGCTGCGCATCCGGCGCCTTGCGGGCGGCAGCGCGCACGAAAGCCTGGGCGCGGACGACGGCGTCGACCGCGATGCCGTACCAGACGCCGCTCCACAACAGATGCGAGGAGGCGAGCATGGATTGCGCGGCGATCTCCGCGAAAGGCTTCGGCAGGATCTGATGCGCCGGCGCTTGCCCCTTGAAGAGGAATCCGTCGGAGCAGGTGCCGCGCATGCCGAGCGTATTCCAGACATGCGTTTTCTCGAGCGTGTACTGGTCCTTGAGGAAGGCCGTCAGCACCTGATCGGAGGAAGCCGCCTGCGCATGGGCACGCGAGGTGATGAGAATGGCGTCGGCATGTGAACCGTAGGAAATGACGGTCGCATCCTTTTCGAGGCGGCAGGTGTCACCATCGACCTCGACCGCGCAAATGCTGTTGCGCAAGTTTCCGCCGATACCACCTTCGGTGGTGGCCGATGCGATCAACAGCTGATCAGCGGCAATGCGGCGCATGAAGTCGCGGTGCCATTCGCTGTCGGCACCGTGTTCAACAAGGCTCGACAGCTTGATGTGATGCATGGCGAAGACCATGGCGCTTGCAGCGCAGGCCTGGCCGAGCATCGAGCACAATTCGGCGATCTCGGTGATCGAGGCGGATTCGCCGCCGAATTGGCGCGGCACCTGGATGCCGAGCAGCCTTTCGGCCTTCATCGCATCCACGGCTTCGCGCGGAAAGCGGGCTTCGACGTCGACCGCATCGGCGTGTTTCGCCGCGATTTCGACGACGCGGGCCACTCTTGCGACAAGACCGTCCTGCATGATCTTGACGGGGAAATTCATCAGGCGACCTTCCGGCTGTCCCGGATGAGATCGACGGTCCTGGCGATGGCAGAGATGCTCGCGAAAGATTTGCGATTCAGGAGATTGTCGGGAAATTCGATGTCGAACGCCTCTTCGATGCCAAGCATCAGCTGCACCGAAGCAAAGGATGTCAGACCGGCCGCATAAAGGTCGGCATCGTCGGCGACCTGGTCGATCGACGCAGGAAGTTTGCCGAATTTGGCTACGAGGTCGCGGATTGTCTTATTCATCCCATCACTCCAAGATTCTCATGATCCCGAACCGGCGTTCATCGCCTTGTCATGAGCGTTCTTTTAGTGCGGAAAACAGAAAATTCCGCTAATTTATTGGGTTAAATATGATTAGCGCTCACAGTTAGAATTTTAGCGACCATTTCCATGCAAGCGGCAATAATAGTTTTATATCAGTCGTTTAAACTCGTTTCGAGCGCGACGGACGCCGCAGTTTGGAGCGCAGCGAGTACAGAAATGACACGAAAAGCACCCGTTTGCGTCAATCCGCGGGCGGATAGGAATGTTCGCCGCCGCGATAATCCGAGACGGAATAACACCCGTCACCGCTAGCCCGGATGGCGCTTCCACTGACAACGGCCTTGCCGTGACCACCCGGTATATCGAGGATGTAGGCCGGCTGGCAGAGACCGGAAATCTGCCCTCGCAGCGCGGCGACGATCCTCTGCCCCTCCTCGATCGTCACTCTGAAATGACCGGTGCCGGGCGCCAGATCAGGATGATGCAGGTAATAGGGTTTGACGCGGATTTCGACGAAGGCCTTCATCAGTGCCGCAAGCACGTCGGGATCGTCGTTGACGCCCTTGAGCAGCACCGACTGGCTGACCATGGCGATGCCGGCATCGACGAGGCGGGCGCAGGCAGTACGCGCTTCCGCCGTCAGTTCTCTGACATGGTTGGCATGCAGCGCCACATAGACCGTCTTGCCGCTCGCCTTCAGCGCGGCGATCATCGCCGCATCGATCTTCCCGGGATCGACAACAGGAACGCGGGTGTGGAATCGCACGATCTTCACATGGGCGATCCCGGCAAGTGCCTGCATGATATCATGGAGGCGGCGCGGAGAAAGCACCAGCGGATCGCCACCGGTGAGGATGACCTCCCAGATCTCCTCGTGACCTCTGATGTAGTCGAAAGCTGCCTGCATCGCCGCCGCATCGAGCGTGCCGAGGCCCTGCGGCCCGACCATTTCGCGCCGGAAGCAGAAGCGGCAATAAACCGGGCAGACATGCACGGCCTTGAGCAACACACGATCGGGATAGCGGTGAACGATGCCTTCGACGGGGCTATGGGCATGATCGCCGATCGGATCGGCGCGTTCTTCTCGGGCGATCGTGAGTTCGGCTATGTCAGGCACGAATTGCCGTGCGATCGGATCATCAGGATCGGTGAGGTCGATGAGCTCGCTGATCACAGGTGTCAGCGCGATCGCGTAACGCGCCGCAACCTGCTCGAGCGTTGCGCGATCGGCGGGCGCGACCAGCCCTGCCATCACCAGATCGTCGACGCTTTTGAGCGGTTTGACGGCATTCATCTTCCGTACTCCGCAACCGGCGCCCAGAGCACCTGATCGATGCGCGATGCTCCCGTCGCCAGCATCACCAGCCGGTCGAAGCCGAGCGCGATGCCGCTTGCCTCACGCATCAGCGAAACTGCGGCAAGGAAGTCCTCGTCAATCGGATAGGTTTCGTCGTAGACACGCGCCTTCTCGGCCATTTCGATCTCGAACCGCCGGCGCTGTTCGGCAGCATTGGTGAGCTCGCCGAAGCCGTTCGCAAGCTCGACGCCGCAGGCGTAGAGTTCGAACCGCTCGGCAACCCTGGCATCGCGTGGCGAGGGACGCGCAAGTGCAGCCTCCGAGATCGGATATTCGTCGAGGATGGTGATGCGGCCGAAGCCGAGATGCGGCTCGATCTTTTCGACCAGCACCCGGCTGAACAGATCGGCCCAGCCATCGTCATCGGCAACACGCATGCCGGCGCGCTTCATCTCTGCCGCCAGATGATCGCGATCGGTCGACCCGTCGGCGGCGACCGAGGCGAGAAGATCGATGCCGGCATGACGCTCGAATGCTTCGGCAACGCCAATCCGCTCCGGACCGGCGAAGGGATCGCTTTCGCCACCGCGATAGGCAAGTTTTTCAGTCTTTACCGTTTCGGCCGCGAGCGCCAGGATCCGCACACAATCCATCATCAGGCTCTCGTAGCTTTCGCCGGCCCGATACCATTCAAGCATGGTGAATTCAGGATGGTGCAGCGGCCCGCGCTCGCGATTGCGATAGACATGGGCAAAACACGAGATGCGCTCCTCACCCGCCGCAAGCAACTTCTTGCAGGCGAATTCCGGCGAGGTGTGCAGATAGAATGGCGTCTTTTGCCCGTCCGTCGTCAGTGCTTCGGTGGCGAAGGCATGCAGATGCGCCTCGTTGCCCGGGGAGATCTGCAGCACCGCCGTATCCACCTCGATGAAATCCTCGCGCGCGAAAAACCCGCGCAACGCCGCCTGGATCGCATTGCGCCCGATCAGGAACGGACGGCGATCGGCGTGTACGGACGGGTTCCACCAGGGGGACACTTTCGCCGAAGAGTTCATTCCAAGCTTTCTTCGCCGGAGAAGCCGGTATGGGGATGGCTATTTCCCGGATTTTAGGTTAGTTGCGCCCCCAAAGAAAAATATTTGCGTCTTCGAGGCGTCTCGGCAGTTCTCTACGACGCCGAAAGCCGAGTTACAAGGAAGTCTTATGGTCAAGGTCATCGCCTCTTCGGTCCGCAAGGGCAACGTTCTCGACGTCGACGGCAAGCTTTACGTCGTTCTCACCGCTCAGAACTTTCATCCGGGCAAGGGTACGCCGGTCACCCAGGTCGACATGCGCCGCATCGTTGACGGCGTGAAGGTTGCTGAGCGTTGGCGCACCACCGAACAGGTCGAGCGCGCCTTCGTCGAGGACGTGTCCTTCCAGTACCTCTATCAAGACGGCGAAGGCTTCCACTTCATGAACCCGAGCAACTACGATCAGGTCGTGGTTGATGTCGACACTATGGGCGATCAGAAGGTCTATCTGCAGGAAGGCATGTCCTGCATCCTCTCGATCTATGAAGGCCTTCCGCTGGCACTCGAGCTGCCTCGCCACGTCACGCTTGAGATCACCGAGACGGAACCGGTCGTCAAGGGCCAGACGGCATCGTCCTCCTACAAGCCGGCCATCCTGTCGAACGGCGTGCGCGCCATGGTGCCGCCGCACATCAATGCCGGCACTCGCGTCGTCATCGCGACGGAAGACAATTCCTACGTCGAACGCGCCAAGGACTGATCCCTGGTTCATTCCATACAAAAGGCCGGTTCCGACCGGCCTTTTTTGTGTCCGCCGCCAACAATGCTGATCAGAGATGCGGGTTGCGCGGCCGGTATTTCTGGACAAGCTTCTGGTTGATCTCGGCTGCACCCGGCATGTTGGCGCTGAGATAAACCGGCGCATCGCCGGATTTCGAAAGCTCGGAGGCGACCTCGGCGAAGATCGCATTGATGACCGTCACCCCGACCGCCGTCGAGACCGGCCCGACCCGAAGCCCCGTGCCTTCGAGGTCGAGAACGGCGTCACCCGGTGGCAGCCCATTGTCGAGCACCACATCGGCCGCGTCGGCGAGCCGCCGGCGGCCATTGGCGATCGCTGAGGAATAGGCGATCGAAGTGATGGCAATCACCTTTGCGCCGATTTCTCGTGCGTAGTCGGCGGCTTCGATCGGCGCGGCATTGACGCCCGAATTGGAGGCGATGATGATGACATCGCCCGGCTGCATGCCGTAACGCTCCAACATGGGCCGAACCAGGCCCTGCGTGCGTTCATAGACCGAACTGATGACCGCACCCTCATGCAGCATCGCCGAGCCGACGAGCACCGGCACGGTGAAGGCGAGCCCGCCGGCACGATAGTGCACCTCTTCCGCCAGCATATGCGAATGGCCAGTGCCGAAGACATAGACGCGCTTGTCGCCGTGGGCAGCATCGAGGATAACCGCCGCCGCCTGCGCCATCGGCTCGGCAAGCGTCTGCTTCAATTCTTCCAGCCGGCCGATCAGGTTGGAGAAATAGGCATCCGTGATGTCAGTCATCCCACTTCTCCTTGAGTCAAGCCGCTTCGCCGCTGAGCCAGGTGGCGGTGACCGAGAGCGCATCGGTGAGATGCACGAGATCGGCGCGCGCGCCTGGTGCGAGATGGCCGCGATCGCCCAGTCTGAGAAAGCGGGCGGGATAAAGCGTTGCCATGCGCAAAGCCTCGGCCAGCGTCAGATCGAGATAGGTGACGCCGTAGCGAATCGTCGAGATCATGTCGACGTCGGAACCGGCCAGCGTGCCGTCGGATAGTACCAGCTTCGAGCAGAACCCGCCCCGTTCGCGCCGGACGGCGCGCCCGTTCAGCGTGAACGAATCCTTCTCCGACCCGACGAGCGACATCGCATCGGTGACGAAAAACAGTCTGCCTTCGCCGCGTTTGGCACGCAGCGCCGTGCGCAAAGCCTTCGGATCGACATGGTGACCATCGGCAATGACGCCGCACCAGATCGAGGGATGATCGATCGCCGCGCCGACGAGACCGGGGGTACGGTGTCCGAGCTGGCTCATGGCGTTGAAGAGGTGCGTGACGCCGCGCGCTCCGGCATCGAAACGTTGTTCCGCTGCCTCGCTCGAACAATCGGAATGACCGATACTGACGGTGACGCCGGCTTCGGCAAGCTCACGCACCTGGGCAACCGTCACCTGCTCGGCAGCCATGGTGACGAGCAGCGTGCCGATCGCCTCGCGTGCCCGGATGAAGGCCTTGACGTCTCGATCCTCGACCGGCCGCATCAGTTCGGCCAGATGCGCACCCTTGCGCGCAGGCGCCAGATGCGGGCCTTCGAGATGCAAGCCGGCGACGCCACGGTTCGCCTTCACCGCCTCCTTGGCGGCCTCGATTGCGGCAATGGATGCCTCGGACGTGTCGGTGATCAGCGTCGGCAAGAGCGATGTCGTGCCATAGGGCCGGTGTCCAGCAGCGATGATCTCCATCGAGGTGACGGAAGGCTCGTCGTTCAGCATCCGCCCGGCGCCGCCATTGACCTGCGCATCGATGAAGCCGGCCGACAGAACCCCGCCGGCAAGCGTCACCGTCTCGCCGTCCGGCAGATCGTTTCCAGCAGCGATCGCCTCGACGCGGCCGTCGGCAACGATGAGTGCTTTCTCGTCATGGAAGCGCTCGCCATCGAAGATGCGGGCGCCGATGAAGATCTTGCGGACCATCAGACCGTCTCCGTCACCTTGAGCAGGTTCGCCGGCTTGTCGGGATCGAAGCCCTTGCGGCGCGTCACCGACTCGATCAGCCGGTAATAGACGAGCAGCGACACCAGCGGATCGACAAGGCCATTGCCCGTCGTCGGCACGCGCAGATTGACCCCGGAAAGCGGCTGCGTGGAGAAACCGACGGTGGTGGCGCCGAGCTTCTGCAGGCGCTCCAGCGCTTGAACGTTGTTGACGAAGGCCGCATCGTCGGGCGCAAAGGCGATGATCGGAAAGCCCGGCTGCACCAGGCGCATCGGGCCGTGCATCAGTTCCGCCAGCGAGAAGGCCTCGGCATGCAGGCCGGAGGTTTCCTTGGCCTTCAGCGCCGCTTCGAGCCCGATTGCAAAGGCCGGGCCGCGGCCGGCCATATAGAGCGAGGTCGCATTGAAAAGCACCTCCTCGGCTGCCGCCGTGTCGATCCCGGCGGTTGCCGAAAGCGCCTCCGGCAGCCTGCCAAGCGCAGCCTGTAGGTCGGACGCGCCGCCGACCGCAACGGTCACGCCGGCAAGGGCGGCGACGGAAGCGATAAAGGATTTGGTCGCCGCGACGCTCTTTTCCGCGCCGGCATTAAGCCCGAGAACGATATCGGCTTGCTTGGCAAGCGGACTGTCGGCGACGTTGACAACGGCAATCGTCGTCGCCCCGCCCCTTTTGGCCGCATCCTGCAATGCGATGATGTCGGGGCTTGCACCCGACTGCGAGACGGTGAAATGCACACCCCCCTTCAGATGCAGCGCGGCACCGTAGACCGAAGCGATCGACGGGCCGACCGAGGCGACCGGGACGCCGCAGGTGATCTCGAAGAGGTATTTGAAGAAGGTGGCGGCATGGTCCGAGGAGCCACGCGCCGCCGTCGTTACCACGCTCGGGCGGGAGGACGAAAACAGCCGGGCGATCTCGGCAAAGGCCGGCTTTTCCTTTTCGAGAAGCGTGGCCACCACCTCTGGGGATTGGCCGGCTTCCTGCAGCATCAACGACTGGTTCTCATTCATAGGTCATCTCCGATTCTCAATTCGGCAACGAAATCATAGGCATCGCCGCGATAGTGCGAGCGGGTGTACTCAACGACGCGCTGGTCTTCCAGGCGCGAGACGCGTTCGATCAGCAGCGCCGGCGCGCCTGATTTGACGTTCAGGATCGCCGCTGAGGACGGATCGAGCGTAACTGCGGTCAGCCGCTGCAGCGCACGTACGGGCTTGTGACCGTTGGCCGCCAGCGCATCATAGAGCGACCCCTCGCCGCCGGGATCGCCGCCTAAGAATTTGATCGGCACCACGGCGCGTTCGATCGCAAGCGGCAGGCCGTCGGCGAGACGCAGCCGGTCAAGCCTCAACACCGGCTCGTCGCCGCCAAGGCCCAGCAGGAAGGATTCCTCCGGCGACGGCGTATTGACCGCCCGCGACAAGATCAGCGCGGCTGGCAGACGCCCACGCGAACGCATGTCGGCGGAGAAGGAGGAAAGCCGCCAGAGCGACTGCTCCATACGCTCCACTCTGCTCGATACGAAGGTACCGCTTCCGTGGCGCGATTCCAGTGCACCTGAAGCCATCAGATCGCGATAGGCGGTGCGCACGGTGACACGGCCGAGCTTCAAGGCCTCGGCAAGGTCGCGCTCCCCTGGCAGCGCCGTGCCAGGCTTCAGCAGGCCTTCCTGAATAAGGCCGGTCAGCGCCTGCGCCAGCCGCTTATAGAGCGGGCCGGACAACGCCTCGTCACGCAGGCCGCGGTTGTTCAGTTCCGCTATCAGACTGGTTCTATCCATAAGCACACAATAGAACCTATCTAGAACCAATCCACAAGGCGGAATCGCACCCGGCCAAGAAAAAACCTCCCCGGAGACCGGAGAGGTTCATAGCGCTGATGCATGTCGCCCAGAAGGGCGCAGCGGTTCCGGGATAACGACATGCATAAAAACAAAGGACTAAAGCGCGTCGCATGAATCAAATTTGATGCGACGCGCTTTAGAATTTGACAACCGTGCGTCCATAGAGCCGTGCGTCTGAAAAAGACGTCAGCTCTTGGTGAAGATATAGTCCGTCTCCTGGCGCAACACTTCGCCGGGGCGCAGCACCGCATTCGGGAAACCTTGGTGATTGACGGCATCCGGCCAGACCTGCGTCTCCAGGCAGAAGCCAGCAAACGGGCCGTACTTGCGCCCGCCGATGCCGGGAGCGCCGGTATCCAGTTTGAAACCGGCATAGAACTGCACGCCCGGCTCGGTGCTGCGCACTTCCAGCGACACACCGGAATACAGGCTGCGGGCAAGCGCGACGCTGCGCTTGGCGGTGCGCTCGCCGGACAGGCAAAAATTATGGTCGTACAAGGCCTGTTCGCTGCCGACGAAACGCTTCATCGGCGCCATCTCGCGGAAATCGAATTCCGTGCCCTCGACGGAACGGATCTCGCCGGTCGGCACCTGTTTCTCGTCGGTCGGCAGATAGTGGTCGGCAGCGATCATGATGTCGTGGCCAAGCGCATCTTCACGGCCGTCGAGATTGAAATAGGCGTGCTGGCAGACATTGGCGAGCGTCGGCTGGTCGCTGGTCGATTCATAGATCACCGACAGTTCGCCGTTGCCGTGCACCCAGAAGGTTGCCTGGATGGTGCAATTGCCGGGATAGCCGGCGCGGCCATCGGGATCGACAATCTTCAGCACCACCCGGTCGACCTCATGCTCGACGACCGTCCAGTTGCGTTTGGCGATATTGTCGCTGCCGCCATGCAGATGGGTGACGCCATTTTCGTTCAGCTCGAGCTGGCAGTCCTTGCCGTCGAGCGTGAAGGCGCCGCCACCGACACGGTTGGCGCAGCGGCCCGGCGTCGCGCCAAAATAGGCCGAATGGAGCGGGTAGCTGTCAAAATCGTCGAAACCGAGCTGCAGTGGGGCCTCATGTCCCTTAAGACGCAGATCCTGGATGACCGCGCCCCAGGTGATGATCTTGGCCGTCAGCCCGCCGCCCTTGATCTCGACGCGATAGACGGTCTCGCCTGCCTTCGTCTGCCCGAAAACTTCCCGCTCCAACTTATCCGACATGATCGACCGTCCATTCTCATTCAAAGTTTTTCAGCGTTGTGCGTCACAAAGACCCACAACGCTTTCGGTTTCAGGAGCGGAACCTGCCCGCATTTGCTCCAAACCGCAACCGGTCGGATCAGAAGAAACGCCCCGGCATCGGCCGAGGCGCAGTCCGACGCTTCAGAGGTCCGTGCCGATCTCCTCCACATCAAAGGGGGTCGTCTGGTAGATCTCGTTGATCCAGTTGCCGAACAGGAGATGCGCATGGCTGCGCCAGCGGTTCTGCGGCGTCAGCGCCGGATCATTATGCGGGAAGTAGTTGTGCGGCATCTTGATCGGCACGCCGGCGTTGACGTCGCGGAAATACTCGTCGGAAAGCGATGTGGAATCATATTCGACATGATTGAACATGTAGAGCCGCCGCCCCCTCCTTTCGTGCACGAGGCAGACACCCATCTCGCCTGATTCCATCAGGATCTCCAGGCTTTCGGATGGCTCGATATCGGCGCGGCGCACCTCGGTCCAACGCGACACTGGCACCTCGAAATTGTCGGAAAAGCCGTTGAGATAGATGGAGGATGGCTTCAGGTTCCGGTGGCGGTAGATGCCGAAGGCCTTTTCTTTCAACTCGTATTTCGGAACACCGTGGAAATGATAGATCGCCGCCATCGCGCCCCAGCAGACGTTCATCGTCGAATGCACGTTCGTTTCCGTCCAGTCGAGAATCTGCTGCATTTCCGGCCAATAGGTGACGTCTTCATAGGGCAAAAGCTCGATCGGCGCCCCGGTGATGATGAAACCGTCGAACTTGCGGTGCTTCACTTCCTCCCAGGTCTGGTAGAAGGCGAGCAGATGATCTTCGGACGTGTTCTTCGCCTTGTGGCCGCCGATGCGGATCAGCGACAGCTCGACCTGCAGTGGCGAGGCGCCGACGAGTCGGGCCATCTGTAGTTCGGTCTTGATCTTGTTCGGCATAAGGTTGAGCAGCCCGATCTGCAGCGGTCGGATATCCTGACGGATCGCCAACGTCTCGGTCATCACCCGCACACCCTCTTGAACCAGGGTTTCGAAGGCGGGCAGCGTATCGGGGATCTTGATGGGCATTGCGGTCACTCGATCAAAAAAACAAAAAACCGGCGGCGAAAAAAATCGCTACCGGTCCGCACGCGGCCCTTTAGCGACTTTTTTAACGTGGCTGCAAGCCGGCCGGCCAAATCACCACGGAGCTTTAATTAGCCCCAGTCGGACCGCGAATCAACTGCCGAATGCACGCAGGAGCGATGCATGCAAGCATCATCACAGTTTAATGACTGATAGAATCTGTTGATAGACCGGTAACGCCACCATGTTAATAATGGTAAGCATGGGCGATGTTGGAAAAGCGTAATGGCAGATAAGATCGAGGGGAGGCCGGGCATCCGAAGGCACGATAGGGTGGGGTATGATCTCAGCCTGACGAATCGCCTCGGGGTTATGTTCTCCGCATTCTGGAATTCGCAAGTGCGTGGCAAGGTGCTGTTTCTGGCGACCGTGCTGATCCTCGTCATCCTGTTGACGTCCTACGGCCAGGTCATCCTCAATCAGTGGAATGCTCCCTTCTACGACTCGCTGGAGCGCCGCGATCTCGGTGAATTCTTCCACCAGCTCGAAATCTTCGCGATGATCGCCGGCACGCTGCTGCTGCTCAACGTGCTGCAGGCATGGCTGAATCAGATGACCGCGCTCTATATGCGCGAGGGCCTGTCGCGCGACCTCGTCGATCAGTGGCTGAAGCGCAAGCGGGCACTGCGGCTTGCTTCGAGCGGTCTGATCGGCGTCAATCCGGACCAGCGCCTGCATGAGGATTCCCGCAACCTCGCCGAAAGCACGACAGGGCTCGTTCTCGGCCTGCTGCAGTCGACCATTCTTCTGGTGAGCTTCATCGGCGTGCTCTGGGAGCTTTCCAGCGGCTTCATCTTCCACATCAGCGGCCACAGCTTCTCCATTCCCGGCTACATGGTCTGGGCGGCGATTTTCTACGCCGCCTCCGCCTCGGTGCTGAGCCAGGTCGTCGGCCGCAAACTGGTCAAGCTGAATGCCGACCGCTTCTCGAAGGAGGCCGAGCTTCGCTTCACGTTGATGCACGCCAACGAGAACATGCCTGCGATCACCGTCGCCCGCGGCGAGGAGAATGAGCGCCGGCGCATCAACACCGACATCAGCTCGGTACTGAGGGTCGTCAAGCGGCTCGCCATGGCCAATACCAACCTCACCTGGGTTTCGGCCGGCTACGGCTGGCTGGTGATCGTCATCCCGATCATCGTCGCCGCCCCCGCCTATTTCTCCGGCGGCCTCACCCTCGGCCAGCTGATGATGTCGGTCGGCGCCTTCAATCAGGTCAACACGGCGCTGCGCTGGTATGTCGCCAACTTTGGCCCGATCGCCGAATGGCGCGCGACACTGATGCGCGTCACCGATTTCCGCCAGGCGCTGCTCGACATGGAGGAGGAATTCGCCCAGAAGGACGGCATCGCCTATGAAAACACTGCGCCCGACACGCTGACGTTGAAGGATGTGGTGATCGTTGCCAAGATCGGTGAAGAGATCGACGAATGCGGCGGTTTCCGCCTGCGTGAAACCGATGTCGTGATCAAGGCCGGCGAAAAAATCATGATCAACGGCGATCACAGCGTCAACCGCAAGCTACTCTTCCAGGCGATGGCCGGCCTCTGGCCGTGCGGCAGCGGCACGATGGGCCTGCCGCCGATCGACGACATGCTGTTCGTCCCGCAGATCGCTTATGTTCCCGGCGGCACGCTGCGCGAGGCGCTGGCCTTTCCCGCAAGTCCTGATGCCTACGAGCGAGCCGCTGTCGAGACGGCCCTCGACAGAGCCGGCCTGCATTCGCTGATCGCAAGGCTCGATACCCGCGCCCGTTGGGACAAGCTGCTCGACAGCGATGAACAGAAGGCGATCGGCTTTGCCCGTCTGCTTCTTGTGCGCCCGCGCTGGATCATCTTCGACGAAGTGCTGGAAGGCATGGAGCCGGAATGGCAGGAGATGATGGCCAAACTGCTGACCTCCATGCCGGAAAGCGGCATGATTTACATCGGCCGCTCCGAGGCCTATCTCGAGGCGCTCAAGCCGCGCGTACTGCATCTGCAGGCGCTGCCGGCAAGATCTGAGGAACCGCAGCAGCAACAGCAAGTCGCTCAGACCGGCACCAGCGCCAGTACAGGCGCTGCCGCCATGCCCGCGCCGGCGCTGTAGAGCGCCGTGCGTCCGATAGACACTATATCACTTTGAATTTCACGCTGGTCACATCGGCGGCGTGATGCCATTCAGGCCGACGGCCACCTGGCTGGCCGAGATGCTGCCGTCTGCCGCCTTCTCGCCGGTGACGATGACGCTGGCGCCGGCCTTCAGATCGTCCTTGGTCGCCGGCGCCAAGGTCACGATCGGCGTGCCGTCGGCAATCGTGATGGTTTTTTCCTTGCTTTGATAGGTCAGCGTGATCGTGTGGCCGTCGACGGATTTGACGGCATTGCTGACGGTCGCATTGGTCATCTGGCTGTTCGGCTGAGCATCCCAGGGACGGTTGCCCTCGCCGGTCCCCTTCATCGACGCCGGAAAGATTAATACCTCGATCGCCCCGTCAGGGCCGGCGCCTTTCGGAAGCGAGGCGACCCCGACGAAATCGCCGGGCTTGATATCCTCGACCGAGGCTTTTTTGATGCCGCCGACTTTCCAGCCGGCTTTCAGCGTAATTATCGCATCGCTGCCTTCGCGCGTCTTGACGACGAGACTATCGCCACTGAGGCTTTCGATGGTGCCACGAACGCGAACACGGTTGCCATCCCGCGCCTGTGCGGCCTGCGAGAGCGCAATCGCGACAAGACCGCCGCCGGCAAGTGCTGTGAAAATCTTGGAATAGGCCTTGCGAGACATATGACTTTTCCTTGTCGCCATTGCTATCGGCGCTATCCCCAGCTGCCGGGCGACACTCTATGCCGCGCGTCGATACACTGGCCAATCAAGGAAAGGTGAGACTGCGAGTTTGCGAAGCCTCAGCCTTCCAGCTCTTCGCGCAGCATTTCGAGCTCCAGCCACTCCTCCTCCATTTTCATCAGGCCGGCGCGTAGTTTTTCCATCTCGACGGCAAGCCGGTTGAAAGCTACGGGATCGCGCGTGAAAAGATTGGGATCGGCCATCACCTGTTCGCGCTTGGCGATCTCGGCTTCGGCTTTCGCCATGTCCTTCGGCAGATTTTCCAGCGCGAATTTCTGCTTGAAGGAAAGCTTGCCCCTCGAACTTCCAGCAGAAGACGCTGCCTCCTGGGTCTTCGGCCTCTCCGCCGCCTTCTCGGCCCGCTTGCGCTCCTCGATCGCGCCCTTGCGCTGCGCAAGCATGTCCGAATAGCCGCCGGCATATTCGATCCAGCGGCCGTCAGGTGCGTCCGCCATGGCAGGTGCGATCGTCGAGGTCACGGTGCGGTCGAGGAAATCGCGGTCATGGCTGACGAGAATGACGGTGCCGGGAAAGCCAGCGACGATTTCCTGCAGCAGGTCGAGCGTCTCGATATCGAGATCGTTGGTCGGTTCGTCGAGGATCAACAGGTTCGTAGGGCGCGAGAGAATCCGCGCCAGCATCAGCCGGGCGCGCTCGCCGCCGGAAAGGCTTCTGATCGGCGTCCGCGCCTGTTCCGGCTGGAACAGGAACTCCTTCATGTAGCCGGTGACATGACGCTGTTCGCCGTTGACGAGCAGGTTTTCGCCGCGCCCATCCGTCAGGTAGTTGGCGAGCGTATCCTCGGGATCGAGATCCTCGCGTTTCTGGTCGAGTGTGGCGATCTCCAGATTGGTGCCGAGCTTGATCGTGCCGCTATCCGGGGAAAGCTGACCGGTCAACATCTTCAAGAGCGTCGTCTTGCCGGCACCGTTCGGCCCAACCAGACCGATGCAATCGCCGCGGTGCACGCGGATCGAGAAGGGCGTGACGATTGCCCGGTCGCCGAAGCTTTTGGTGATCTTGTGAGCTTCGATCACCAGCTTGCCGGATTCCTGCGCGTCCGAAGCCGTCGCCTGCACCGAGCCCTGCGGCCCCTTATGGCCGCGATAATTCGAGCGCATCGTCTGCAACTCGCCGAGGCGGCGCATGTTGCGCTTGCGCCGCGCCGTGACTCCATAACGCAGCCAGTGCTCCTCGCGCTCGATCGCCTTGCCGAGTTTATGCTGCTCCAGCTCCTCGGCCTCCAGCACCTGGTCGCGCCAGGCCTCGAAATGCGAAAATCCCCTGTCGAGCCGGCGCGAGGTGCCGCGGTCGAGCCAGACGGTTGCCGTCGAGACCTTTTCGAGAAAACGTCGGTCGTGCGAGATCAGCACCAGGGCGCTGCGCGTCTTCTGCAACTCGCCTTCCAGCCATTCGATGGTCGGCAGGTCGAGATGGTTGGTCGGCTCGTCGAGCAGGAGAATATCGGGCTCCGGCGCCAACACGCGGGCAAGGGCGGCCCGACGCGATTCGCCGCCGGACAGCATGCTCGGATGTTCCTCGCCGGTCAGCCCGAGATGCGACAGCAGATAGGTGACGCGATAAGGGTCGTCGCCCGGCCCGAGACCGGCTTCGGCATAGGCATGGACGGTGTTGAAGCCGGCAAAATCCGGCGCCTGTTCGAGATAGCGCACCGTCGAGGAAGGATGACGGAAGACTTCGCCAGACTGCGCCTCGACCAGGCCGGCGGCGATCTTCAGCAGCGTCGATTTTCCCGAGCCGTTGCGCCCGACCAAGCAGATTTTGTCCCCGGGCTCGATCTGCAGGCTAGCACCAGCCAGCAGCGGTGCGCCGCCGAAGCTCAGGAAGATATCGTCGAGTTTCAGAATGGGAGGGGCCAAAAATCAGACTCCGGAAAGATCATAGGGCCTGGCGAGCACGATCGCCCGGCCGCTGCGGAGCGAAAAGCGAATCTTGCTTTCCGCAACATTGGAAATGGTGCGCGACGAGCCGAAAGGCAGATGGAAATCGGCCAGCGGATAACGCGCATTCTCGATGGAAAGCCCGGTCAGCTCGCTGAACCCGAGCACGGAAAACAGGCTCCCCTTGGGAAGATCCAGCTCGACCGTCCCGGCAAGCAGCGGCACTGCCTCTTCCTTGCCCGAGGTCAGCAGCACGTCGAAACCCTCCTCCGCCAGACTGACGGCCGACAGCAGATGCTGAAGCGCGTGGTCCGAGCGTTCGCCGCCAAGAGCACCGGCCAGAATCAGCCGCCGCGCACCCCGCGCGATCGCTTCCGACACGGCGATTTCGCCATCCGTCGCCGCCTTTGCCGCGGGATAGGGCTGTTTCGGCACATCGGGAAAGGCACCCTCGAGATCATCAGGCGTCGAATCGAAATCGCCGACCCAGAGCTCCGGCTCGATACCGAGTGCCACCGCATGCCGCATGCCGCCATCGGCCGCGATGGAACGGCTGCCGCCGATGGCTTGGCGCAGGCGCTCCGTCAGGCTGAGTTCGCCGCCGAGGAGAATGGTGAAGGTGGATGGGCTCATGGGCATTGCCCTTAGCGCAAACCGGGGGTCGAGGGGAAGGGGCGCCGGCGGATCGGCGCCATTTCCCTTCGAGCGCCACTAGAACAGGATGTCGCCCGAAAACCGCACACACTTTTCGGCATCATGCTCTAGCCCGGCGTATCCTTGTCGCGCGACCGGAAGACCGCCTCGTAACCGCCGATGAAACGCTCGAAAAGCATTGCGAAACGAGCGACATCCTGCTCAGGCCAGTCGGAGACGATCTCGGAGATGATCGCGAGTTTCTGCGCGACGATCTCGGCCAGCAGATTCTGGCCGACCTCGGTCATGACAACGACAATCCGTCGCGCATCGGCCTGCGAAGCTTCGCGGCGCAGCACGTTCCGCCCGACCATGTCGGCCACCACCCGGCTAGCCCGTGACGGATCGATGCGCAGCATCTCCGCGATCATGCCGACGGTGACCTCGCCGGCAGGCTTTGCCCTCCGCACCGCATCGAGCACGTCGAGATGCGAAAGTTCAAGGCCCGGTGCAGCACTCTGGATCGCCAGCCGGCCGATCAATCGCCGCCCGGTCATCAACCGCATGCGCCCCATGCTCCGGCCGATGCGAGGCACGTTTTCCTCAACCGGCTCTGGCTCGGTGGAAATGGTCTTGGTCAGCACTTCGTTCATGCCGGGACCATAACAGAGCCGCGGCGGAATTTGAATATGCCGATGTCATTAATGTGCCATTGACAAATACATGCTGTTAGCACATAAAAATCTACCCAACCCGGAATGATGCTCCATGGATATGCAACTCGCGCCTGCGCCGCTCGTGACGGATCCTCGTCGCCGGCTCATCCTCTTCTTCTTCCTGATGACGGCCATGTTCATGGCGACACTAGATAATCAGATCGTTTCCACGGCGCTGCCAACGATCGTCGGCGAGTTCGGCCATCTGGAGCGCTTCGGCTGGATCGGCTCGGCCTATCTGCTGTCGCTGAGCGCCGTCATGCCGGTTTATGGCAAGCTTGGCGATCTCTTCGGGCGCAAATACGTGATGATGACGGCGATCATGATCTTCACTGTCGGCTCGGCGGTCTGCGGCCTTGCGGTCTCCATGAACACGCTGATCGCCGCCCGCGTGCTACAGGGCCTTGGCGGCGGCGGCATCATGGTGTCGATCTTCTCCGTCAATGCCGATCTGTTCGAGCCGCGCGAGCGGGCCCGCTACCAAAGCTATTCCAGCCTCGTGTTGATGGCGTCAGGTGCGATCGGACCGGTGCTTGGCGGCACGATGAGCGACCTTTTCGGCTGGCGCTCGATTTTCCTCGTCAACGTGCCGATCGGCTTAATCGCACTTGCCGGCCTTGCCGTGATGCTGCCCTATCGCAAACCGCATCGCCGGCCCAAGATCGATTATGCCGGTGCGCTGCTTCTCGCCCTGACGACGACCAGCATCGTGCTTGCCACCGACAGCAGCGAACTCTTCGGCGCATTGGTCT
Organism: Rhizobium sp. NZLR1b; assembly: GCF_019685155.1. Lineage (NCBI taxonomy): Bacteria > Pseudomonadati > Pseudomonadota > Alphaproteobacteria > Hyphomicrobiales > Rhizobiaceae > Rhizobium > Rhizobium sp. NZLR1b. Next base: position 199,438 of record NZ_JABDWC010000003.1, on the reverse strand, counting down.
CGCCACAGAGCATCGTCATCATCGCCTTCGGTATCGTTTGCGCCGTCGCCTGGGTGCTCGTCGAACGCCGCGCGCCGGAACCGATCGTTCCCCTACAGCTCTTTCGCAATTCGACATTCAGCCTGCTCCTGGTGATGTCGATCATGGGCGGCGCCATCGCCATCGGCATGGTCAACTATCTCGCCCTCTTCCTGCAGACCACCACCGGCCTTTCGCCCTCTGCCGCCGGCGCGCTCTTCATTCTTCTGACGGGCGGCCTCGTCTGCGGATCGCTGTCCGCAGGCCGCATCATCTCAAAAACGGGGCGTTACAAGCCCTTTGCCATCGCAAGCCTGACCTGCAGCGCCATCGCCTTTGCGCTGATGTCGCAGATCCACGCGGGAACGCCGATCGCCTTCATCGGGGCGATCATGATGCTGCATGGCATCGGCATCGGCCTTGCCCAGCAGGTTCCCATCATCGGCGTACAGAATGCAGCGCCGGCCCGCGATGTCGGCGCCGCCACCGGTTCGGTGACGCTGTCGCGCATGGGAGGTGCATCGATCGCCATTTCCATCTATGGCGCCATCATCGCCTCTCAGCTCGACAAGGTCGGCGTCTCCATTCCCGGTGTTATCGATATCGAGCAGCTGACGCCGAAGATGATGGCCGCCCTTCCCGAAGCAAGCCGCCAGGCTGTCGCCGATGTCTATGCCGCCGCCTTCTCGCCGCTCTTCATGACCTCCTGTGCTATTGCCCTGATCGGCCTTGTGGCGGCCATCATGCTGAAACCTGTGCAGCTGCCCCGCGCCGGTGAAGCGAAGATGCCGCAACCGACGACGGCGAATGCGGCGGAGTAACCGGATCGACCCCGCAGAATACCTCATCGGGAGGAGTTCCTTCCGCGATGATATTATCGGTGGTTGCAATTTTCTCGCATCGCTGTCGCTATCAGCTCGGTTACTTCAATCGGCCCGTTCTTTTTCTTCGCCGCCGACGAATCTCCGCGTTGTGACGGAACTTTCGCCATAATTTCATCCGAGCGAAGGGAAGGCCTCACGATCGAGGCTGGCTAAAATGCAACGGCGCCACATTTAAACAGAGTCTCGCTATGCAACCGATGCATAAATCAGCTACAGCAAGGACTTGTATCGGCCGATTGTGCAGCGCGAGATCAGGGGTGCGCACCTGTTGAATTCCCCTTGCCACGGTCGGTGCCAATCTGCGGCAAACCGGCAAGACAGCGACATGATGCGGAGAACCAGACTGGACAGCTTGACGACGTGGAAATCGCCCGCGCTTTCCAGTGATGCCATCTCCGCGCCGCGGCGTTTCGCGCGTCGCCTGATGCTGCTTTCGGCCGTCGCAATGGCGCTGAATGGCTGTCAAACGCTGATCGACCAATCCTACCAGCCGAGCGTCTCGCCTTCTTCCAATCCGCAGATCGTCGACGAGGTGCAGAAGAACGATCCGCGCGCGGCGATGGGCGCCCGTGAGCATCCACGCATCGTCGCAAGCTACGGCGGCGAATACAAGGACGCCAAGACCGAGCGCCTCGTCGCCCGCATCGCCGGCGCGCTGACGGCGGTGTCGGAAAATCCGAGCCAATCCTACCGCATTACCATCCTGAATTCGCCGGCGATCAACGCGTTTGCGCTGCCCGGCGGTTATCTCTACGTCACCCGCGGCCTGCTTGCCCTTGCCAACGACGCCTCGGAAGTCGCCGCCGTGCTATCGCACGAGATGGGCCACGTGACGGCGAACCACGGCATCGAGCGGCAGAAGCGCGAGGAGGCTGAGGTCATCGCCAGCCGCGTCGTCGCCGAGGTTCTCTCCAGCGATATCGCCGGCAAGCAGGCGCTGGCCCGCGGCAAGCTGCGGCTCGCCGCCTTCTCACGCCAGCAGGAACTGCAGGCCGATGTCATCGGCGTGCGCATGCTTGGCGAAGCCGGCTACGACCCCTATTCCGCTGCCCGCTTCCTCGATTCCATGGCGGCTTACAGTCGCTTCATGTCGGTCGATCCCGAAGCCGACCAGAGCCTGGACTTCCTGTCGAGCCATCCGAATTCGGCGCAGCGCATCGAGCTTGCCCGCACCCATGCCCGGGCCTTCGGCCAGGAGGGTTCGGTCGGGGACAAGGGCCGCGACTATTATCTCGACGGCATCGACGGCCTGCTCTATGGCGACAGCCCTGAGGAAGGCTATGTGCGCGGCCAGACCTTCCTGCACGGCGGCCTCGGCATCCGCTTCGACGTGCCGCCGGACTTCCACATCGACAACAAGGTCGAAGCCGTAATGGCCACCGGCCCGAACGACATCGCCGTCCGCTTCGACGGCGTCGCCGACAATCAGAACCAGAGCCTCACCAACTATATCTCCAGCGGCTGGGTGACCGGCCTCGACCCGTCGACCATCCAGCCGGTCACCATCAACGGAATGGAAGCAGCCACAGCGCGGGCAAGCGCCGACCGCTGGGATTTCGATGTCACCGTGATCCGCAACAATTCGCAGATCTTCCGCTTCCTCACCGCCGTGCCGAAAGGCAGCGACGCCCTTGAGCCAACGGCCAATGTCCTGCGTGCGAGTTTCCGACGCATGACGCCGGCAGAGGCAGCCTCGCTCAAGCCGCTGCGCATCCGCGTCGTCACCGTCCGTCTGGGTGAAAACATCTCGACGCTCGCCGCCCGCATGATGGGTACCGACCGCAAGCTCGATCTCTTCAAACTCATCAACGCCCTGCCCACGGGTGCAGCCGTTTCACCAGGCGATCGCGTCAAGATCATCGCCGAGTAAAAAAATAGCCCGGCTTGCGCCGGGCCAGTCTGTGCTGCTGCAGGGAATAGTTTCGGTTCAGGCGTAAGCCGCCATATGCGGATCGGCGCTGACAAGCGCGCTGCGGAGCTTCTCCATCGCCCGGCTTTCGATCTGCCGCACACGTTCCTTGGAAATGCCGAGATCGGCGCCGAGTTCTTCGAGCGTGGCACCGTCTTCCGCCAGACGCCGGGCGCTGATGATCTTCATTTCGCGTTCGTTGAGATGTGTCAGCGCCGAGGCGAGCCAGACGCGGCGCCGCTCTCCGTCGATCATGTTGGAAACCTGCTCGTCCGGTAGGGGATCATCGCTGACGAGGAAGTCCATCTTCTCCGCACTCTCGGCATCGCCGGAGACCGAAGGCGCCTGCAGCGAGGCATCATTGCCGGAAAGCCTGGCGTCCATGGTCTGCACATCGGAGAGGCTGACGCCGAGCGCCGCGGCGATTTCCTGGTGAATGGATTGCAGAGTCAGCTGCGTGTCACCCTTGGCGAGCTTGGCGCGCAGACGACGCAGATTGAAGAAAAGCGCCTTCTGTGCCGAACTCGTGCCGCCGCGCACGATCGACCAGTTGCGCAGGATATAATCCTGGATCGAAGCCCTGATCCACCAGCTCGCATAGGTGGAAAAACGTACGTCGCGTTCCGGCTCGAAGCGAGCGGCAGCCTCCAGAAGGCCGACATAGCCCTCCTGCACGAGATCGCTCATCGGCAGGCCGAAATTGCGGAACTTACCCGCCATGGATATGACGAGACGCATATGCGCCATGGCGATCTGGTTGCGCGCGCCGCGATCATCGTGATCCTTCCAACGAATGGCGAGATCGTGCTCTTCCTGACGGGCGAGATAGGGGGCGGCCATCGCGATTTTGATCATGCGCCGATCTGCAGACATGTTCTTCATTTCGATCTCCTGAAATAGGCCTCTCGCCCTAAATGAACAATAAAACGTACCTTCCGGAACATCGCTGTCCGGACTGAATGGGGTTCTGAATGCATAAAGGCCTCGCCCCTGGACTTTTCAGGGGGAGGCCCTATTTCTTATCATGTGCCGTTAAGACGGCCGGGCCGGACCTGTTTCTTCACGTTGCCGGATGGGCAATATTGAAAAGGCATGATCCGCTCCTCATCGAACATTGACGGAATGACAGTTCGCCCGTCGAGGCCCATTGCCCTGCGAGCAGTCCGCAATTACGTGTGTTAAACGCGGCAGTCGAAAAAAAGTTCCAAAAAAAACCCGGCGCAAGCCGGGTTTTTTGATAGGGGAAAAACAGGGTCGCCTTATGCGGCTTCGTCCTGTGAGTCGTCTTCTTCTATCGCCTTGCCGCGTTTCGGACCCTTGTTGAGATTGGTCTCGACCAGGCGGACGGCTTCAGTTTCCGACATCTTGTTGACGGCGGCGATTTCGCGCGCCATGCGGTCGAGCGCAGCCTCATAAAGCTGACGCTCGGAATAGGACTGTTCAGGCTGGTTTTCGGCACGATAGAGATCGCGCACGACTTCAGCGATGGAAATCAGGTCGCCGGAATTGATCTTGGCATCATATTCCTGGGCACGGCGCGACCACATGGTGCGCTTGACGCGCGCTTTACCCTGCACGACCTTCAATGCACGCTCGACGAAATCCGTTTCCGAAAGCTTGCGCATGCCGATGCTCATCGCCTTGGCGACCGGAACCTTCAGCCGCATCTTGTCCTTTTCGAAATCGATAACGAAAAGTTCGAGCTTCATGCCGGCAACTTCTTGCTCTTCGATAGCGGTGATGGTACCGACGCCGTGAGCGGGGTAGACGATCGATTCACCGGTCTTGAAGCCATGGCGTGCGGTGGAAGGCTTTTTCTGCTGAGTCGTCATTCTATTCAAAAACTCCCTGTTACGCTTCCGGCGGCGGCCGGAGCCGGGTCAGTCAGGCCCGGGTGAGACGGTAGTATCCGTCGGGTGACTTCACTCTGGTCCCATCGGGCAAAAGCAAAGAACTTCTTGCGCGCGATCTTGGGACCCGGCGCTCAAAGCGTTGATATGTCACGGAAACCGCGTGCGGATTGGTTTTGCTTTCGTGATGGTTTTGGGCATGCGTCATGCCACAAATGGAACAGTAGCCGAAACCTATCATAAAAATATGAGGAAATCAATAATTTGCTTCGCTTGAGTCATGCGGGCAACACATGTCACCCATATGCCTCCCGCAGCTTTTAAAACGTTTCGCCCCGCGGCCGCCCGAATCCGGCGACCGAATATGGCCGCCGTCTCAATCGCCGGAACCGGGTTTCTCGGAGAAATATTTCTCGAACTTTCCGGTCTCGCCATCCATGTCCTTGGCCTCGGGCAATGGGTCCTTCTTGACCGTGATGTTCGGCCAGATGGTGGCATATTCGGTATTGATCTTCAGCCATTTGTCGAGGCCCGGCTCGGTGTCGGGCTTGATTGCCTCGGCGGGACATTCAGGCTCGCAGACGCCGCAATCGATGCATTCGTCAGGATGGATGACGAGGAAATTCTCGCCCTCGTAGAAGCAGTCGACAGGGCAGACTTCCACGCAATCGGTGTATTTGCACTTGATGCAATTGTCGGTCACGACATAGGTCATGAAGAACTCCAGGATTCCATGCGAATGGGGCCGGGCAACCTGGAACGTCGCGCCTATCCCCGTGCCGGAGGAAAATCGTGGGCAGGCTTGGGAGGCAAGCACGCTTCCGGCAGGTTGTCAGTGACGTATCGGCTTTAACGCCGGATTTCAAGGATAAACGACCTGCAAAAGCCGCCGCCGCAGACAGAGTTTTCTAATCCTCGTCCGACATCAGCCTGTCGATTGCCCGTCTTTCCTTTTTGGTCGGACGGCCGGTGCCGGTCGCCCGGATCGCCTGCTCGTAGGGCGTGAGACGTTTTGCCTCATCGGGCGGCGGCGACAGGTCTTCGTAAAGCAGCCGTGCCTCCTCGTAGGGCCCTCGCCGCTCGCCGGCGAGGCGCACGAGAAGAACGAGATCGCGCCGCTCCAGCGTCATCTCGATACGGTCGCCCGGCTTGACCATCTGGCTCGGATGCTTACAGCGCTCGCCGTTGATGCGCACGTGGCCCGATTGGATGTGGCTCTGCGCCAGCGAGCGCGACTTCGCCATGCGCGCGAAGAACAGCCACTTATCGATGCGCTGGCGCGAACCGCTTGTCGGCTGTGTCTCCCCGCTCATGACTACTTCTTCATCTGCTCCTTGAGAGCCGCGAGCTTGGCGAAAGGTGAATCCGGATCGATCGGCTTTTCCTTGCGCGGCGGCTTGGCCTCGAAGCGCAACGGCTGCGAACCGCCGCGATTGTTGTTGCGATCGTTGCGGTCATTTCGCTCGCCGCGATCCTTGCGGTCCTGCCGGTCGCTGCGCGGCTGGTCGCCCCGTGGTTGGTTGCGATCGCCTCTTGCCTGCTGCGGCCGGCCGCCATCGCGATTGCCGCCGTCCTTGCCGCGGTTTTGACGATTGTTGTCGCGGCTTTCGCCGCCTTCACCACCGCCCGGCCGGCGATTGCGGTCGCCGCGCTCCTGGTTCTGACCGCGCTCCTGGCCCTGGCCGCCACGGCGTTCGCCATGCCCGCCGCGCGCCTGGCGCTGATTGTCGTTGCGGCCGCCGAGGCGCCACAGAAGAACCGGCTTCGGTTCCGCCGGCTCGCCGGCTTCCCCGGAAGCGGATGCCGCTTCCTCGGGAGTCAATACCGCTTCCACAGACGCGGAAGCCGCATCTGTGGGAACGGAGGCTTCCGCCAGAGCGGACGTCTCGATCGCTTCATCAGGAGCGGGGGTTTCGACCGCTTCTGCCACAGCCGTGTCGACGTCAGCCGAAACCGCCTCGGTTGCCGATGGCTCGGGGGCAATCTCGTCCGCTGCCCCGTCGGCGTCATCGTGATCGGCCTTTTCCGCCTCGTCCGCGGGCGTTTCGGCGGCGGCAGCCGGTGCCGAAACCGCATCCTGCGTCGCAAGATGTGCCGATGCCTCTTCCGCCTTCACGGCATCGGCGCGATAACCGAGGCCCTTGAGGATTTCTTCCATGTCTTCGAGCGTCGCACCGAGGATAGACAGCATGGCTGTCGTCGTCGTGAAGCGGCGGCCGTCATAGGCGCCTTCCGGACGGTTGTTCTGACCCGGCTTCCACTGCAGCAGCGGACGGATGATATCGGCAAGCCGTTCGAGGATGTCGATGCGCACGGCACGCTTGCCGAGGAACCGGAAGCCGGCAAGCTTGTAGAACATCCGCTCGAAACTCGGATCGGTGACGACGGAGGTACGGCCGGCGGCAAGCACCGGAATGAGATCGCCGTAGCCCGGTTTGTCCAAACCGTCGTTCTTCAGCGCCCAGAGCAGGGTGATGAGCTCGGCCGGCGCCGGCTTCAGAAGTGCCGGAACGAAAATATGATAAGCCCCGAAACGCACGCCGTAACGGCGCATGGAGGCTCGCGCCTCCTGGTCGAGTGACTTCACTTCCTCGGTCACGTCGCGGCGGAACAGCACGCCGAGATTCTCCACGAGCTGGAAGGCCAGCCCCTTGGCAAGACCCTGCAGGTCCTCGGCGCGCGACAGATCATCGAGCGGCTTCAGCACCGTGCTAATATGATGATTGACGAAGCGCTCGATCCGGGCGGCGACATGATCGCGGGCATTGCCGGTCAACTGCTCGTCGGCCAACAGAATCACGCGCGGACGCATGATGTGATCGCTGCCCGAAAGCCGCGCCACCGGGTCGCCGATCCAACGGATCAACCCATCCGAGCCGATCGCCAGGTCGCTGTTGCCCGCGGCATGGATTCGAGCCGCACGGGCCTCGAATTCGAGCGCGAGCGCTTTCTGCGACGCAGCCTGAACCGCCTTGGCATCCGGCCCGTCCGTTCCCGTCACCGGCGTGAAACGGAATCCGCTCAATTGCCCTACATGATGTCCTTCAACGAAGACATCGCCATTCACACTGATTTCAGCTTCCAGCATCGCATTCTCTCTCAGGCGCTTCATGAGCACAGATGTCCTGCGATCAACAAAGCGTTTCGTCAACCTTTCATGTAACGCGTCGGACAATCGATCTTCGATTTCCCGCGTCTTTTCCTGCCAGTGTGTCGGATCGGCAAGCCAACCGGGCCGATTCGAAACATAGGTCCAGGTTCTTATCTGCGCGATTCGCGCCGAAAGCGTGTCAATTTCCCCATCTGTCCGATCGGAGCGATGAACCTGCTCCGCGAGAAACTGCTCGTTCACCGTGCCATAGCGGACGAGATCGGAAAAGAGGGTCGAGATAAGATCGGCATGTTGTGCCGGGGTGATACGCCTATAGTCGGGAAGCGCGCAAGCCTCCCAGAGTTTTTCGACGCGGGCAGGCCTGTCGGCAAGACCGACGATCTCGGGGTAGCGCGAAAGCTGTTCGAGCGCCTGCTGGTCGACCGCAGGCAGCGCCCGCGTCAGCCCCGGCACGCGCGGCCCTGCCTCGAGGCTGGCGCGCAGCGATGGAATCGAGGAGAAGTCCATCTCGGTCGTCCGCCACTGCAAAACCTTGACGTTGTCGAATTCATGCCCCTCGATGCGCTGCACCAGCTCTTCGTCGAACGGCGAAACCTGTCCGGTGACGCCGAAGGTACCGTCTCGCACGTGCCGCCCGGCGCGCCCAGCGACCTGACCGAGTTCACCCGGATTGAGATTGCGGAACTGGTAGCCGTCGAATTTCCGGTCCTGGGCGAAGGCAACGTGATCGACATCGAGGTTGAGGCCCATGCCGATCGCATCGGTCGCCACCAGATATTCGACATCGCCCGCCTGATAAAGTGCCACCTGCGCGTTGCGGGTGCGCGGGCTGAGCGCGCCAAGCACGACGGCCGCACCGCCGCGCTGCCGGCGTATGAGCTCGGCGATGGCATAGACCTCGTCGGCCGAGAAGGCAACGATGGCCGAGCGCTGCGGCAACCGAGTGATTTTCTTCTGCCCGGCGTAAAAAAGATGCGAAAGCCGCGGCCGCTCGACGATATTGATGCCGGGCAGAAGCTGCAGCAGGATCGGCCGCATCGTCGCCGCGCCGAGCAGCAGCGTTTCCTCACGGCCGCGAAGATGCAGGATGCGGTCGGTGAAGATATGGCCGCGTTCGAGATCGCCGGCGAGCTGCACCTCGTCGATCGCGACGAAGGCGGCCTTGGTCTCGCGCGGCATCGCCTCAACGGTGCAGACCGAAAAACGCGCATTGGGCGGCGAAATCTTTTCCTCGCCGGTAACCAGCGCCACATTCTGGACGCCGACCTTCTCCACCACCCGCGTATAGACCTCGCGCGCCAGCAGCCTGAGCGGCAGGCCGATCACGCCGCTCCCATGCGCGACCATGCGCTCGATGGCATAATGGGTCTTGCCGGTATTGGTCGGCCCGAGCACCGCGGTCACACCGCGTCCACTCAGAATAGTCGGCTGCGAAGTCAGAATCATGGGTCCATGCAAATGAGGGCGGGCGCCCCCAGGAAAATCTCGGCTTCTCATGGAAGCTAGAGAACACATGGACAGCTGTCACCGCAAACGCAAGGGCAGATTTCAAATTGCTTCTGGGATTACGACCTTTGCGAGTCTTGCGGAACACCCGAATTTCCGATTCGGAACAGCGTGAGAACGAATCAGCGACGAATCGCTGACTCGCGCTGATTCAGCTTTTGTTCACGGCTAAGTATTGATTTTGAATCAGTTTTTCCCACTAGATGCTGAATCGCTGGACTCCCTCCCCTTTTGTATTTCGCTGTCGTAGAAGACGAGTCTGTCCTGCGACGAACAATCGAAAATTGCGCCCGTAATTAACCTGTCGACCAAAGCCCGAACAAATCGGCGACGAATCGCCGACTGTATTGGTTTCGCCTTCTGTTCACGGCAATATCTGGTGGCCGGATTTCAATCGGCGCGCTAGATGCGGATCGGTAGCGGATGTCCCGTTCCGCCTCGTCGTGTTGGCGTTAAGCTTTAGCAAGGCGGATTCAGATGCGGTTAACTCGGGATGGTCAATGGCGGCGCACCGATCAAAAACGGAACGAATCGCTGACGAATCGGCGACATCGGGACTTTCTCGCTTTGTTCACCGCAACATATTGTATTTAAACGCCTTTTTAACCATACGAGCAAATTTCCGATAGGCGGAGGTCAGGACGCATGACATTTCCTGGCTTAACCGGGAACAAAAATCGCCAATACGTGTTTCTCGTCCATTCAAATTGCCGATGAAATGAAGGAAACACACCATGCTTGGCACAATACTTCTTGTTATCCTCATTCTGCTCTTGATCGGAGCCTTGCCGAATTGGGGTTATAGCCGTGGCTGGGGCTATGGACCTTCCGGCGGTTTGGGGCTAGTTCTCGTGATTATCATTATTCTTGTACTCATGGGCCGCGTCTAAAGGCCAACAAACCTGGGGAGTTACGACATGATGAAGAAGATTGTTCTTATTGGTGCGCTCGTTGGCGCTCTGGCATCCTGCACAGCGACCGAGCAAGGTACCGCGATCGGCGCCGGCACCGGTGCGGTCATCGGCGGTGTTGTCACCAACAGCTGGGGTGGTGCTGCGGTCGGCGCCGTTGCCGGCGGTCTGACCGGCGCTCTCATCGGCCACTCGGTCGAACGCCGCGGCTACTGCGTCTATCGCGACCGTTACGGCCGCCGCTACGAGGCCCGTTGCTGATCGGCAAAAAGCATATCGGACTCCCAACGGGCGCTTCGGCGCCCGTTTTTCTTTGCTGCTCGCGCGGGCATGGGGCATGAAATAAGCAAGAGCGCATCCGACGGGACGCGCTCTTGCTTCAATCCACCGCTGATCTACTCGGAAAGTCACGCATGTCGTAATCGCAAACGACAATACAGTTTTGCGAGATGTACTTTAGGCGAAGAACTGCCCGCCATTGGCCGTCAGCGTCGAACCTGTGATGAAGCCGGCATCGTCGGAGGCGAGGAAGGTGACGCATCGCGCGATCTCTTCCGGCTCGCCGAGACGGCCGACGGGGATCTGCGGGATGATGCGTTCGTTCAGCACCTTTTCCGGCACGGCAAGCACCATTTCCGTTCCGATATAACCGGGACAGATGGCGTTGACGGTGATGTTCTTGGCCGCGCCTTCCTGGGCCAGCGCCTTGGTGAAGCCAAGATCGCCCGCCTTGGCTGCCGAATAATTCACCTGACCCATCTGGCCTTTCTGGCCGTTGATCGAGGAGATGTTGACGATCCGGCCGAAGCTGCGGTCGCGCATGCCGGTCCAGACCTGATGCGTCATGTTGAACAGACCGGTGAGGTTGGTATTGATCACCTCGTGCCATTGCTGCGGCGTCATCTTGTGGAACATCGCGTCACGGGTAATGCCGGCATTGTTGACGAGGATTTCGACCGGCCCGATCTCGCTTTCGATCCTGGCAATCCCCTCGCCGCAAGCGAGGTAATCCGAAACATCCCATTTGAACACCGGGACGCCGGTAACGTCATGGAAGGCTTTGGCCTTCTCGTCGTTGCCGGCATAATTGGCAGCAACCCTGTATCCGGCATTTTTCAACGCCATGGATATGGCCGCGCCGATTCCACGCGTACCGCCGGTGACCACAGCCACTCTGCTCATGTTCCGCTCCCTTTTTGTTTTTGCCCCGCCTTGTGGCGAGATTTTCAATCAATGACGGATCGTATGCTACTTTAAAGCGCTTCGAAGCACATGGCGACGCCCATGCCGCCGCCGATGCAAAGAGTTGCAAGGCCCTTCTTGGCGCCGCGGCGCTTCATTTCGAACAACAGCGTATTGAGAACGCGCGCGCCGGAAGCGCCGATCGGATGGCCGATGGCGATCGCCCCGCCGTTGACGTTGACGATCGCAGGATCCCATCCGAGATCCTTGGTGACGGCGCAGGCTTGCGCTGCAAAAGCCTCATTGGCCTCGACGAGATCGAGATCGCCGACCGACCAGCCGGCCTTTTCGAGCGCCTTGCGGGAAGCCGGGATCGGGCCAGTGCCCATGATCTGCGGATCGACGCCCGCCGTTGCCCAGGAAACGATGCGGGCGAGCGGCTGGATGCCGCGCCGGACCGCCTCCGCTTCGCTCATCAGCACCGCTGCGGCCGCACCGTCATTGAGGCCGGACGCATTCGCGGCCGTAACGGTGCCCTCCTTATCGAAGGCCGGGCGCAGCTTGCCCATCGCCTCCAGCGTAGCGCCGTGGCGGATATATTCGTCGGCATCGACCGTAACGTCGCCCTTACGCGTCTGGATGATGTAGGGGATGATCTCGTCGGCAAAGCGGCCGGCCTTCTGCGCCGCCTCCGCCTTGTTCTGCGAGGCGACGGCGAACCGATCCTGCTCGTCGCGCGAAAGCTGCCACTGACGCGCGACATTTTCGGCGGTGATCCCCATGTGGTAGCCATGGAAGGCATCGGTCAGGCCGTCCTTGATCATCGTGTCGATCATCTTCGCGTCGCCCATCTTGACGCCGCCGCGCAAATGCATGGCATGCGGCGCCATCGACATGGATTCCTGGCCGCCGGCAACGATGATCTTGGCGTCGCCGTTGGCGATCTGTTGCATGCCGAGCGCGACGGCGCGCAGACCCGAACCGCAGAGCTGATTGACGCCCCAGGCCGTCGCTTCATTCGGAATTCCGGCCTTAATCGCCGCCTGGCGAGCCGGGTTCTGGCCCTCCCCGGCAGCGAGAACCTGGCCGAGGATCACCTCATCCACTTCGCCGGCATCGACGCCGGCGCGCGCGAGCGCACCCTTGATGACGGCCGCCCCGAGCTCATGCGCGGGAACCGTTGCGAAAGCGCCGTTGAACGAGCCGACTGCTGTTCGACCTGCGCTGGCGATGACGATGGATGAATTGCTCATGGGGACGCTCCTCGTTTTCGTCTCACTTACATAAGAGGAAACTGGCAAAGCTTGGAGCGCAAGTCAAACGCGAAGACCGGCTGCGGTCATTTTTCGGCAGAGCCTGCGAAAGCCCGATTCATCTGCTCTGTTAAAGGTTTGCCGCATCGCACAAAGAGATTGTCACCGGCCTTCTTTTGCGTTTACAGTCTGAAGTGGAGGAATATCCATAATTCAGACGGGGGTCCAGGAGACTGATATGGCGAAGCATGAGGGTCAGATCGTAATCAAGAAATACGCCAATCGCCGGCTATACAATACGGGCACCAGCACTTACGTCACGCTGGAAGACCTGGCGGAGATGGTGAAGAAGGGCGAAGATTTTACCGTCCAGGATGCAAAAAGCGGAGATGACATCACCCATTCGGTGCTGACCCAGATCATCTTCGAACAGGAATCGAAGACCGGCAACACCTTGCTCCCGATCTCCTTCCTGCGCCAGCTCATCACCTATTACGGCGACCAGATGCAGATGGTCGTGCCGAGCTTTCTCGAACATTCGATGCGCGCCTTCGCCGAACAGCAGTCTCAGATGCGCGAGCAGGTGAACCGCGCCTTGGGCGAAACACCTCTCGGCAAGAACCTGCAACTGCCGATGCAGATGGTCGAGGACCAGGTTCGCCGCAACACCGAGCTGTTTCAGCAGGCCATGCAGATGTTCTCGCCCTTCATGACGCCACCCGCCAAGGAAAGCCGCAAGGCCGAGGCTAAGGATATCGATGAGCTGAAGGAACAGCTCCGCGCCCTTCAGAACAAGCTCGACAACCTATAAGCCGATAGAAACATCTCGCCCGGCGCTCCGGATCGAGACGGCAAAGCCGCCGATCACATCGATCAAAGCGATCGTCATCAAAATGAAGAATACCTGCGTCGCAGCGTCCCTGACGAGTAGAAACTCGACCAGGAAGGCGATGAAAACCAGCATCGACAGCATGTGGTTGATAAGGTTGCCAGGCCCGGTTCTGGTTGCCTTCAGGATTTCGAAGAACAGCACGACAAGCGCTATGACGATAATGAGATCGCCGAGCGCCATGCTCCATATCGCGCCCGAGATCATCGACAGCACGATGATATCATGCTGCAGGGCAGGAATGCCGCCATCGCCCATCAGGCCCAGCATCGCCAGATTGTAGAGAATAAACGGGATAATCATCAGAGGCATGGCGGCGATCATCGGCAATCTCCCAGCGCAATATGCTTTGCGCAAATCAGATTCGATTTTCGCAAAGCATATTGCGTCGATTCAAAGTGCTACAGCGTCCTTTGCGCGCCTGAAAAGACGCACGGCGCTGTAGCGGGCTGGAAGAATACTGCCGCAAACCGCTGCCACACTGCAAGTCATTGCAAATATCATATCGCCGAAAAGCAAAAGGCCGGCTTGAGGCCGGCCTTGCAACTTCGATCGGACAAGCCGGATCGGAAATTATGCGCTTTCCTTCGGCGTCAGAACCTGGCGGCCGCGATACATGCCGGTCTTCAGGTCGATATGGTGCGGGCGGCGCAGTTCGCCGGAGTTCTTGTCTTCGACGTAGGTCGGAGCCTTAAGGGCGTCTGCCGAACGGCGCATACCGCGCTTAGACGGGCTTGTTTTTCTCTTCGGTACAGCCATTTCTCTTACTCCACTTGCGGGCAAAACATTCCCACGGCCACACCGGCGGCCGAAACGGACATGTCGCGATTTCGGAATTTCGCGCGCTTATACATGCAAGGGGTGGCCTTGACCAGTCCCCATGCGTATTTTTTGCGAAGCCGATGATTCCGTATCAGACTTCGTCTTCCGGCACGATCCAAGCCTCGGCGCGGGCTGCCTCTTCCCATTTGCGCCAGGCCGGATGCGCCTTCATGGTCGCCATATAGGCCAGCGTGTCGTCCCCGCTGACCAGGTCATAGATCTCGAACCGGTTGACGACAGGCGCAAACATCGCATCCGCGGCCCCGAACGCGCCGAAGAGAAACGGCCCGCCGGATTGCTGTAACAGATCCCGCCAGATCGTCTCGATGTGGCTGATGTCGGCCTCGACCCCATCCGGCAGCGCGATCCTGGCCTTCGGCCGGCGGATATTCATCGGGCAGGCGCCGCGCAGAGCCCGGAAGCTTGAGAGCATTTCCATCGAAACCGAACGGGCGAGCGCCCGCTGGGCACGATCCGCGGGCAGAAGACCGGCGTCCGGATAAAGCTCGGCGGCATATTCGATGATCGCCAGCGATTCCCAGACCTTCAATGCGCCATGCTGCAGAAGCGGCACGCGCCCGGTCGGAGAGACCGCCTTGATATTCGGATTGCCGCCCGCGTCGTCGAAAGGGATCAGCACCTCCTCGAAATCGATGCCGACGCCCGTCAGCGCCATCCAGGGTCGGAACGACCAGGAGGAATAATTCTTGTTGGCGATGTAGAGCGTCGGTCTAGTCATGAGCCTCTCCCGTTCAGGCGTCGAAATCGAAAATCAGCAATTCGTGGAAATGGTTCATGTCTTCGAACACGCAGAATGCCGGCGGTGCCAGTTCTAAAACAGGGGCGTTGCGGCGGATATCGTCGGCGACCTCGTCGAGCATTGCCTGCCAGCGCGGCAAGGCTTCATCCTCCAGCCGTTCGATCGCATAGGCGAATGTCACGTGGAACTTGTAGTCCTCCTGGTTCGGCTGGCGGTAGCCCAGAAGATCAGCAAACGCGTTGCGCCAGGCGCGCATGACCTTGCGGTCGTTCTCCGTCACCCCGTCGACGAGCAGGCCCGACGGGCGAGCTTCGACGATCGCCACCTTGAAGGGCTCGGCCATCGAAAAACCCTCAAGCCGCGCCGCCAGCAGTTCCGTCATGTCGTCTATCGGCGTCTCGAGAGGGAGATCGCCCGGCCAGCAATCCTGCCGGCGCCTGGTCTCGATGATCCCTTCGAACAGCGTCATGTGAAGGCTGGAGATCGGCGTGAACAGGAACTGTGGAGCTTCGGGCATCGCCAGATATCTCTCACGCGCCTCGATCAACGCCGCCTGCGTCTGCGAGCCCTTGTCGAGATGGCAGACGATGGTATTGCCGGCTTCCGGCAGAAAACCGCCGACCTTGCGATAGCGGCTGCCGAGGTGCGCAGGCGGGTTCGGATTGTGTGTCTTCGAGTAACAGAGAAGCTCTTGCGAAAGCGTCGTAATGGTCATGGGCGACTCAGGGGCTCCAGTTGGACTGCATTCGCCCATATGGCAGAACCAAGAATGTCAGATGACGTTTGGTCCTTCTCCTGCATAATTCCTTAAAGCGTGATCGATTCAAGGACAAACTTATGCAGCAATTCAAGGCTTTAAAGCGCCCTTGTACGCGTCTGAAGGACGCGCGGCGCTGTAACCATAAGCTCCGATCTCACCTATAGATGCACTTGATGTAATCGCCCGAGCCCTGTGCGCGCCTCTCGATCACGCCGGCAAGCCGACGAAGGCCTCGTCCTGGTTTGCCGGCATTGCGGTCGATCGGGTTCGGCAATGAAACGGCAAGCAGCGATGCCTGGCGTCGCGTCAGTTTCGACGCCGGCACCTTGAAATGATGCTGGGCCGCAGCCTCGATGCCGTAAATGCCGGGACCCCATTCGGCGATGTTCAGATAGATTTCCATCAGCCGCCGTTTCGACAGGACGAAATCCGTGGAGACAGCGAGCGGAAGCTCCATCGCCTTGCGCACGAAGGAGCGGCCGTTCCAGAGAAAGAGGTTCTTAGCCGTCTGCATCGGGATGGTGCTGCCGCCGCGCGTCGCCTGACCTTTCAGCGTATCCTCGACCAGCATCCGCATTTCCGCCCAGTCGACGCCGCCGTGAAAGCAATATTGCCCGTCCTCTGACATCATCACCGACTGCACCAGAGCCGGGGCGACGTCATCAAGCGACACCCATTGCCTGTCGTAACCGCGCAGCAGCACGAGATCGCGCAGCATCAACGTCGAGACCGGGTGAATGAACGGCAGCAGATAGAAAAAGATCAGGGCATAGGGAAGGATCAGCACGATCAGCACGGAAAGAACAATGCGTTTCAATAGACGCCGGTCTCCGAACCATTGCCGACGAGCCGGCATGTCGACGCTGTCCTCTCTCTCCGGCGCTATATCCAATGTTCCCCAGTCCGATTTCGCCCCTGTCGTTGTCATAGCGCCTGTACGGAGCTTATGCCAGAGTGCGTGGCAAATCTTGCTGCGCCATCGACAATTCCGTTGCAAGCCCCGGGGCGCTCATGCCAAACAGCGCCCATGGACGCGAACCGGGACACTTTCGAGACGAGGCTGAAGAACAACGCCCGCGAGATCGAGGCGCTGCTCGACGCATTGCTGTCACCGAGCCCTCTCTCCGATGAAATCGTCAGACCTGAGACGCTGCGCGACGCCATGCATTATGCCGTGCTGAACGGTGGCAAGCGACTGCGCCCATTCCTCGTCGTCGAAAGTGCCGCCCTTCTCGGCGGTGACGCCGCGGCGGCGCTTCGCGTCGGCGCTGCACTCGAATGCGTTCACTGCTATTCGCTCGTGCATGACGACCTGCCGGCCATGGATGATGATGATCTCCGCCGCGGCAAACCGACGGTACACAAAAAATTCGACGTAGCCACCGCGATCCTCGCAGGCGACAGCCTGCTGACCTACGCCTTCGACATTATCGCCACGCCGGAAACAGCCCTTCCCGAAACGAGCAAGGCATCGCTGGTGCTGGCTCTTGCTCGCGCCGCCGGTCTCGGCGGCATGGCCGGTGGCCAGGCGCTCGATCTCGCGGCAGAAAGACAAGCGCCTGACGAGGCCGGCATCATCCGCCTGCAGGCGATGAAAACAGGCGCGCTGATCCGCTTTGCCTGCGAAGCCGGCGCCCTCATCTCGGCCAGCCCGCCGGAAGATCGCCGCCGCCTGCGCGCCTTCGGCGAAAAGATCGGACTTGCATTCCAACTGGCTGACGACATCCTCGACCTGACCTCGGACACTGCAACCATGGGCAAGGCGACCGGCAAAGATGCAGCCCGCGGCAAGGGAACGCTTGTAGCGCTACGCGGCATGGAATGGGCCGAAGCCCAACTCCATCAGCATGTCCGCGATGCCGAGACACTGCTTGCCCCCTACGGCGCCCGCGCCTCGACCCTCATCGCCACCGCGCATTTCATCGCCGACCGGAAGAGCTGAATCGTCGGATCACGCCGACAATATTTCCTTGAAAGCCGAAACCAGGCGCGCGCATTCCTCGTCCGTGCCGATGCTGATGCGCAGAAACTCCGAAATACGCGGTTTGGCGAAATGCCGGACGAGAACACCACGCTCCCGCAGAGCCGCTTGAAGCGCTGCACCCGACTGGCTCTCATGCTTTGCAAAAACGAAATTTGCTTGAGACGGCAGCACTTCGAAATCCAGCGCTTCGAGTTCCCGGACGAGACCGTCCCGGCTGGCAATGAGCATCTTTCGGCATGTCTCGAACCACGCCTCGTCCTTGATTGCCGCCGTCGCGGCAACCTGCGCCAGGCGATCGAGCGGATAGGAATTGAAGCTGTCCTTGACGCGCTCCAGCGCCTCGATCAGTTCCCGCCGCCCCAGCGCAAAGCCGACGCGCAGACCCGCAAGCGAGCGCGATTTGGACAAGGTCTGAACGACAAGCAGATTGGGATATTTGCAAATGAGCGGGATAGCGCTGTCACCGCCGAAATCGATATAGGCCTCGTCTATCGCGACGACCGCATCCGGATGGGCGGCGATAAGCGCCTCTATGTCGGCAAGCGGCAGGCCGATGCCGGTCGGCGCGTTCGGATTGGCGATGATGATCGCACCGCACGGCCTGTCGTAATCTGCCAGCCGGATCTGAAACCTGTCATCGACAGACACTTCGACCGTCTCGACGCCGTATAGCAGGCTATAGGTCGGATAGAAGCTGTAGGTCACATCTGGATAGAGAAGCGGCCGCTCGTGTTTCAACAGCGCCTGAAACGCGTGGGCGAGAACCTCGTCGGAACCGTTGCCGACGAAGACTTCTTCCGCCGTCAAACCGTGACGGGCGGCGATCGTCTGGCGCAATTCCGTGGCGGCGGGGTCCGGATAGAGCCGCAGACGATCGTCCGCAGCTTGCCGGATCGCCTCGAGCGCCGTTGGAGACGGCCCATAGGGATTTTCATTGGTGTTGAGCTTGACCAGTCCGGGAATACGGGGCTGCTCCCCCGCGACGTAGGGCTGCAGCTTGCTGACGATTGGCGACCAGTACCGGCTCATCCGAACTTGCGGTCGCTCATTCCGCCGCCGTCCGCTGACCGAAACGCTTCTCGATATAGTCGACGACAAGCGCCTCGAAATCGGCAGCGATATGGGGGCCACGCAGCGTCAGAGCCTTCCGGCCGTCGATGAAGACGGGCGCCGCGGGCGTCTCGCCGGTGCCCGGAAGCGAAATGCCGATATCGGCATGTTTGCTTTCGCCGGGACCGTTGACGATGCAGCCCATGACGGCGACGTTCAGCGCCTCGACGCCAGGATATTTCTCGCGCCAGATCGGCATGTTCTTGCGGATGTCGTTCTGGATGTTCTGGGCAAGCTCCTGGAACACCGTCGACGTCGTGCGTCCACAGCCGGGACAGGCGGCAACGACAGGAATGAACTGGCGGAAGCCCATGACCTGCAGGATCTCCTGCGCCACCTGGACTTCCCGCGTGCGGTCGCCGTTCGGCTCCGGCGTCAGCGACACGCGGATCGTATCGCCGATGCCGTGCTGCAGTACGAAGCCCATCGCCGCCGACGAGGCGACGATACCCTTGGTGCCCATGCCGGCCTCGGTCAGACCGAGATGCAAAGCATGATTGGAGCGTTCGGCGAGCATGGAATTGACGGCAATCAGGTCCTGGACCTGGCTGACCTTGGCCGACAGGATGATGCGGTTGCGGGGCAGGCCGATCTCTTCGGCAAGGGCTGCCGAAAGCAGCGCCGATTGTACGATCGCCTCGCGCGTCACCTGCCGGGCCGAAAGCGGCGAACCGGCTTCGGCATTCCTGTCCATCAGCGCCGTCAGCAGATCCTGATCGAGCGAGCCCCAGTTGACGCCGATGCGCACCGGCTTGTCGTAGCGGATCGCCATCTCGATGATCTCGGCGAATTGCTTGTCCTTCTTGTCCTTGAAGCCGACATTGCCGGGGTTGATGCGGTATTTCGCCAGCGCCTCGGCACAATCAGGATGATCGGCAAGCAGCTTGTGGCCGATATAATGGAAGTCGCCGATCAATGGCACGTCCATTCCGAGCCGCAACAGCCGCTCGCGGATCTTCGGCACGGCGGCCGCACTCTCGTCACGGTCGACGGTGATGCGCACCAGTTCCGAGCCCGCCCGGTGGAGGGCAGCGACCTGCGCAACGGTCGAATCGATATCGGCCGTATCGGTGTTCGTCATCGATTGCACGACGACCGGCGCCCCGCCGCCGACGATGACGCCGCCGACATCGACGGCAATAGAAGCGCGGCGCGGTTTCGGATCAAAATCGGCGGCTGAGGACATGAAGAGTTTTTGCACCCCTAAAGCATGTCGCGCAAAAGTGTGCAGCGGTTTTGCGATAACGACATGCGTAAAAATAAGAACCTAAAGCGCAAGAAGAGAATCCGAGAGATTGCGACGCGCTTTAGGAACAGTGCCCTTCAGGTGGATCATGACCGCTTTCTTGTCAACCGCCCCTGATATCACTTTTGTTGGGAGGCGGCTCAGAACAGGATTGAGATTTTAGGCCGTCCCGACCTAAAATCATCCTGATCTAGTGGCCGCCTCCGGAGACTCCATCGGCATAATGGGCCAGGTTGGAAAGCAGGAGAACAACAAGGAGCAGCACCGGCAGCGCCATGAAAACGATGGCGAAACCGATATGCTCGGCGACGAAGCCGATCAAGGACGGCGCAACCAGCATGCCGGAATAGCCCATGGTGGTAACGACAGAGATGCCGATGCCGGGCTTGAGGTCGGGAATGTTGCCCGCCGCCGAGAAAGCGATCGGCACCATGTTGGAAATGCCGATGCCGCAAAAGGCAAAGCCCAGAATGGCGATCTCGGCGTTGGACGCCAGGCCTGCAAGCAGCATGCCGACGATGGCAAACAAGGTGCAGATCCGCAGCGTCTTGACGCCGCCCAGGCGGTCGCGCACCAGGTCGCCGGCAAAGCGCATAATCGCCATCGTCGCCGAAAAGGCTGCGAAACCAAGGCCGGAAAGCGCCACGGATGCATCCATTTCCTGCCGGAGATAGAGCGCACCCCAGTCCAGTACCGCGCCTTCCGGCACCATGCTGAACAAGGCCATCAAACCGAGCAGCCACGGCAGCGGCACCATCGGCAGTCTTGTCTTTTCCTTCCTTGTGTCGGGATGCGGCGGATCAGCAAGGATCATAGGCCAGGAGATAGCCAGGAAGATCGCCGCCAGCACCGTCGCCAGTTCGGCATGACCGAGAATGCCGAGCTTGGAGATCGCGATGCCGCCGAGGCCTGAGCCGATCAGCCCGCCAAGGCTCCAGAAAGCGTGGCAGGACGACATGATGGAGCGGCGCATGGATTTCTCCACCGACACCGCATTGGCGTTCATCGCCACATCCATGGCACCGATGAAGCCGCCGAACAGGAAGAGCGAAATTGCCGCGGTGACGACATTTGGCGCCAGCGTCAATGCCAGCAGCAATGGCAGCACGCAGACAGCCAGGACCTGAACGACGACACGCGAGCCGTGTTTGGCAATCTGCGCCCCGGCGATCGGCATCATCACCAGCGAGCCGACGCCGAAGACCAGGATCATCAGCCCAAGTTCGAACTTGGAGAGCGCCAGGCGCTCGGCAAAATCCGGGATCTTCGGCGCCCAGCAGCCGACGACGAAGCCGTTCATCAGAAAAAGCAGGGAAACCGCCGCCCTGCTTTTGGTAACGAAGCCGCTCCGCGCTCCCGGCGACGCATTCACATGACTATCCATTTCTCGGTCTTCCTCATTGCCGGGCTTGTACGCGCCCGGTTTCCCTAAACTCTATGACAACCGCCTAGTTCGTTTTCTCGGCGATAACAGTTCTGCATCCGCGCTCGCGATAACCGGCGAGTATGGCCGGATCGGCATCGTGCTCGACGACCAGGCAGTCACAATGAGCAACCGGCAGGATGCTGTGCGGGGCAGCCGTGCCGAACTTCTCCGAAGTTGCCGCCACCAGCACTTTTCTGCTTCTCGACGCCGCATACCGCTTGAACTCGGCATCTTCGAAACCGAACACCGTGATGCCGGCCTCAAGATCGACGCCGCAGGCACCAAGAATACAGAGATCGGGCGCAAGCTGTTCCATATCCCGCAAGGCTTTGGCGCCGAGCGAACCGCCCGTCTGCCGGTCCACCATTCCGCCGATCAGGATGACGTTGACGGCAGGCTTATCGATCAGCGCGGAGGCAATCGCCGGCGCATTCGTCGCAGCCGTCAGCGCCAGTTCGGCCGGCAATGCGTTGGCAATCGCCAGATTGGTGCTGCCGGCATCGAAAAATACAGTCGAACCGGCGGCAATCTGCTGTGCCGCAGCGCGCGCCAGTGCCTGTTTCCGGTCAGCCGCAAAACCCATCCGCTGCGTCAGGTTCCCGTGCGCCGGCGAGACCGGCAGTGCGCCGCCATAGACCCGCTCGCAGAGCCCTGCTGCGGCCATCTCCCGCAGATCGCGGCGCACCGTATCCTCGGAGACGCCGAATTCGAGGGCAAGTTCCGTCGCCAGCACGCGGCCGTTGATCCGCAGCCTGTCGGAAATCACGCCTTGGCGCTCGCGCAATAGGAAATCCTGCATGTTTTTACCGGGTCGAAATCATTGGAACCAGAAACGTGCATAAACACTTATGATCATGCGCACAACATGCATAAACACACGTTTCCTAACGGTCTGAAACAAAGCTCTACGACCAGAGTGGAATCCGGACAGCCTGGTTGGCGGATGGAGCCGGTTTTTACAGGATTCACGGTTTAACCGGCCGCTTGAGAAAAATATTTGCAGTTGCTGCTTTTATTCGCAGTTTTTTACGCTTCCGACGCCCTAATTTTCTGCGAACTATCGCTCATCCGATGACAACCTCCCAAGGATGGATAAAACAATGAACTGGTTGAAAACCGTCGCCGCCGCTGCCCTCATTCATGCTGCTGCCCTCCTGCCTGCCCATGCCGGCGAGAACCTCGCCGCCATCAAATCGGCCGGCGTCTTCAAGATCGGCACCGAAGGCACTTACGCGCCCTTCACCTTTCATGACGAAAGCGGCAAGCTCGTCGGCTTCGACGTCGAGATCGGCGAAGCGATCGCTGCCAAACTCGGCGTCAAGGCCGAGTTCGTCGAGGGCAAGTGGGATGGCCTGATCGCCGGCCTCGACGCCAAGCGCTACGACACCGTCATCAACCAGGTCGGCATCACCGAAGCCCGCAAACAGAAATATGATTTCTCCGAACCCTATATCGCTTCCAAGGCCGTGCTGATCATCCGCGACGGCGACGACAGCATCAAGACCTTCACCGATCTGAAGGGCAAGAAATCCGCCCAATCGCTGACCAGCAATTTCGGCAAGATCGCAACCGAAGCCGGTGCCGAACTCGTCGGCACCGACGGTTTCGATCAATCGATCCAGCTCGTGCTGACCAAGCGCGCCGACGCCACGATTAACGACAGCCTCTCCTTCCTCGATTTCAAGAAGCACAAGCCGGACGCGCCGGTGAAGATCGCCGCAGAGCAGGAAAATGCCGATTATTCCGGCATCATCATCCGCAAGAACGAGCCGGAGCTTCTTGCCGAAATCAACAAGGCGCTTGCCGACATCAAGGCCGACGGCACTTACAAGAAAATCGCCGACAAGTATTTCGGCCAGGACGTTTCGAAGTAAGTCCCACTCAAGAATGGCCCCTCCCCCTTGTGGGGAGGGGTTGGGGAGGGGTATTCGAGATATCACCACCCAACTGACGAGAGGGAACGCCCCTTGCCGCACTGGCTCCAACTCATGGCGGATTCGCTGCCCTCGCTCCTCTGGGCGGGGCTGATCTTCACCATTCCGCTGACGCTGCTGTCCTTCGTCTTCGGCCTGGCCCTCGGGCTCGCCACCGCAATCGCCCGACTCTTCGGGCCGGCGCCGCTTTCCGCCGTCGCTCGTTTCTATGTATGGGTCATCCGCGGCACGCCGCTGCTCGTTCAGCTCTTCGTCATCTTCTACGGCTTGCCGAGCCTCGGCATCCTGCTTGACGCCTTTCCAGCCGCCCTGATCGGCTTCACGCTGAATATCGGCGCCTATAGTTCCGAGATCATCCGCGCCGTCATTTCCTCGGTGCCGAAGGGCCAGTGGGAAGCCGCCTATTCGATCGGCATGAGCTGGCGCCAGGCGATGAGCCGCACCATCCTGCCGCAGGCCGCCCGCGTCGCCGTGCCGCCTCTGTCGAACACCTTCATTTCGCTGGTCAAGGACACCTCGCTTGCCGCCGCAATCACCGTGCCGGAGCTCTTCCAGGCGGCGCAGCGCATCGTGGCCACCACCTATGAGCCGCTGATCCTCTATATCGAGGCGGCGCTGATCTATCTTGCCCTAAGCTCCGTCCTCTCGCAGCTGCAGGTGCGGCTGGAACGCCGCTTCGCGCGTTATGGCGGCATGCTGGAGGCAAATGCATGATCGAGCTTTCCAACATCGAAAAGCGCTTCGGCGACGCCGTCATCCTCAAGGATATCAGCATCCGCATTCCCGAAGGCAGCGTCACCGCCCTGGTCGGGCCTTCGGGCGGCGGCAAGAGCACGCTGCTGCGCTGCATCAACCTGCTCGAAATTCCGACCGCCGGTTCCATCCGCCTCGGAGAGGAAACGCTGGCCTTTGCGCCGGGCAAACGAACGAGCTGGCAGGCGATCCAGAAGATCCGCCGCCAGACCGGCATGGTCTTCCAGAACTTCCAGCTCTTCCCGCATCAGACCGCGATTGAGAATGTTATGGAGGGCCTGGTGACAGTCCTGAAATGGCCGAGGGAAAGGGCGCGCGAGCGGGCGATGGAGTTGCTGACCAAGGTCGGCATGACCCACAAGGCCGATGCATGGCCTTCGACGCTCTCGGGCGGTCAGCAGCAGCGTGTGGCGATCGCTCGCGCCTTGGCGCCGTCGCCGCGCGTGCTTCTCTGTGACGAACCGACCTCGGCGCTCGATCCGGAACTCTCGGCAGAAGTGGTCGATGTGCTGGGTCAGCTTGCCCGCGAAGGCACGACCATGGTGATGGCGACTCATGATCTCAGGCTTGCCTCGAAGATCGCCAATGACGTCGTCTTTCTGGAAGCCGGAAGCGTGGTGGAAACGGGTAGCGCCAGGGCGATCTTCACTGCGCCGGAGCGCGAACGCACCAAGCGCTTCATCTCGACGATCAACGCGGCGCATACCTACGACATTTGAAGCAATGCCGGGATGCGGCCATCCCGGCATTGCTGGAACTCCAATCAGGAGGCCGTGACGACGGCGCGCGCAGCCTTCAGCGCATTGCCCCACCATATGATCTGATCGAGCAGGTTCTTGGCAGCCTCGTTGAGATGGGCGTAATCGCCAAGGCTCTTGCCTTCCTTGAGAACGGCAAGATATTCGCTGAATGCGATGTGGACACCGGTCTTGACGGAAGCGGCGCCCATTTCCACGAAGATCAAACGCAGTTGCTCGACCGCACGTGCGCCGCCGACGCCGCCGTAACCGACAAAACCGACCGGCTTCTGGATGAATTCGCCGAGATCGATCGCGTTTTTCAGAACGGCCGTCGGAGCATGATTATACTCGGCGGCGGTGAAGATGAAGCCGTCGAATTCGCGCAGCTTCTTCTTCCAGCGCTCGGCGGAGTCGCTTTCCGCTGTGGTGGCGCGCGCTTCGCCGAAGAAATGCATGGGATAGTCGATAAGATCGAGAACTTCGACTTCCAGATCGGAGCGCTGGCCGACCAGCTCGGCAATCCACTTGGCCGGATGTTCGGCGAAACGGCCAATACGCGTGCTGCCGACAATGACGGCAATCTTCAACTTGCTCATGGAGATGATTTCCTGATGGGTCTTGGGGGCGGATGGTGGGAGCGCAAGTCTATGAGAAAGTCTCCTCGCCGGGCAAGGCAAGGAGACTGCCAACTCGTCGAAAAATCAGCTTTTCACCGCCCGATCATACACAATCGGGTGATTGGCCGCAGTCGTTGGACAGCAGAACGAAGCCTCTCGGCGACGATCGCCCGCCCGTTGCTCAAGCGCCATAGACGACGAGCAGGTCCTTGGCGTCGATCTGATCGCCGGCCCGCACCAGCACCTCCGAGATCGTCCCGTCCTTTTCCGCATGCAGCGCCGTTTCCATCTTCATCGCCTCGATGGAGACGAGCACGTCGCCGGCACTGACCGCCTGACCTGGAGAGACGAAGACACGGCTGATGACGCCCGGCATGGGCGCACCGACATGGACGGCATTGCCCGGTTCCGCCTTGCGGCGGACGGCTGCACCTGTTGCCCCATGGGCCCGGTCCGGCACCTTGATGCGGCGCGGCTGGCCGTTGAGTTCGAAGAAGATGGTCACCATGCCCTGGCTGTCAGTCGCGCTCATCGCCTGGTTGACGATGACCAGCGTCTTGCCGCGTTCGATATCGGCAAACAGTTCCTCGCCATCTCCAAGCCCGTAGAAATAGGCCGGCGTCGGCAGCACCGAAACCGGGCCGTAGGTATCGGAGGCAAGCGCGAAGTCGGTGAACACTTTCGGGTACATCAGGTAGGAGGCGAATTCGAAATCGCTGACCTCACGTTCCAGCTTCGTCTCGATGACCTTGCGCTCAGCATCGAGGTCGGCCTCCTTGAGCAAGGAGCCGGGCCGCACGGTATAGGGCTTGTCGCCCTTCAGGGCCTTCTTCTGCAGCGTTTTCGGCCAGCCTGAGGGCGGCTGACCGAGATCACCCTTCAGCATCGACACCACCGATTCCGGGAAGGAGACTTCCTTGTCGGCGCTGACGACATCGGCAACTGTCAGGTCCTGGGAGACCATCATCAGCGCCATGTCGCCGACCACTTTGGAGGACGGCGTCACCTTGACGATATCGCCGAACATCTGGTTGGCATCGGCATAGGCCTGCGCCACCAGATGCCAGCGGGTCTCGAGGCCGAGTGAGCGGGCCTGTTCCTTGAGGTTGGTGAACTGGCCGCCCGGCATTTCATGTAGATAGACTTCCGAGGCCGGGCCTTTGAGGTCGCTTTCGAAGGCGGCATATTGGTTACGCGCCGCTTCCCAATAGAAGGAGACGCGGCGGATCCACTCCGGATCGAGGCCCGGATCGCGCTCCGTACCGCGCAGCGCCTCGACGATCGAGCCGAGACAGGGCTGCGAGGTGTTGCCGGATAGCGCATCCATCGCCGCATCGACCGCATCGACGCCGGCATCGACGGCGGCAAGCACGGTCGCGGCCGCAATACCTGATGTATCATGCGTATGGAAATGGATCGGCAGGCTGGTCGCTTCACGCAGCGCCTTGAACAGAACCTTCGCAGCCGCAGGCTTGAGGAGGCCGGCCATATCCTTGAGCGCGATGATATGCGCGCCGGCCTTTTCAAGCTCGACCGCAAGGTCGGTATAGTATTTCAGATCGTATTTCGGACGGGCCGAGTTCAGGATATCGCCGGTATAGCAGATCGCCGCCTCGCAGAGCTTGTTCTCCTCGGCAATGGCATCCATCGACACCCGCATGTTCTCGACCCAGTTCAGGCAATCGAAGACGCGGAAGAGATCGATGCCGCCCTTGGCTGCCTGGCGGACGAAGTATTTGACGACATTGTCGGGATAGTTGGTGTAGCCGACGCCGTTGGCGCCGCGCAAAAGCATCTGCAACAGAAGGTTCGGCGCGCCCTCGCGGATCAGCGCCAGGCGTTCCCACGGATCCTCCGTCAGAAAGCGCATCGAGACGTCGAAGGTGGCGCCACCCCAGCATTCGAGCGACAAAAGGCTCGGCAGTGCATGCGCATAGGTGCCGGCGATGCGGGCGATGTCATAGGTGCGCATGCGGGTGGCGAGCAATGACTGGTGGCCGTCGCGCATCGTCGTGTCGGTCAGAAGCACGCGTTTTTCATTGCGCATCCATTCGCCGAATTTCTTCGGACCGAGCGTGTCGAGCAGTTGCTTCGTTCCATCCTTGACCGTGTTGCCATTGGCGTAGGGAACCACCGGCTGGGCAGCGTTATCAAGCGGCCTTGGCCTGTCCTTGGCCTCGGGATGACCGTTGACGGTGACGTCGGCCAGATAGGTCAAGAGCTTCGTCGCGCGGTCCTGGCGCTTGACCTGCTGGAAGAGTTCCGGCGTCGTGTCGATGAAACGTGTCGTGTAGCTGTTGTCGCGGAACTTCGGATGGCCGATGATCGCTTCGAGGAAGGTCAGGTTGGTAGCGACGCCGCGAATACGGAACTCGCGCAGCGCCCGGTCCATGCGGCTGATCGCTTCGGACGGGTTCGGCGCCCAGGCCGTGACCTTGACGAGCAGCGGATCATAATAGCGGGTGATGATAGCGCCCGAATAGGAGGTGCCGCCGTCGAGACGGATGCCGAAACCCGACGCCGAGCGATAGGCGGTGATGCGGCCGTAATCCGGAATGAAATTGTGCTCCGGATCCTCGGTGGTGATGCGGCACTGCAGCGCATGACCGTTCAGGCGGATGTCAGCTTGAGCGGGAACGCCCGATTCCGGCGTGCCGATCGCAAAGCCGTCGAGAATGTGGATCTGCGCCTTGACGATGTCGATGCCGGTGACGACTTCGGTCACCGTATGCTCGACCTGGATACGCGGATTGACCTCGATGAAGTAGAATTTGCCGGTATCGCTATCCATCAGATATTCGACGGTGCCGGCGCCGACATAATTGGTCGCCGAGGCGATCTTCAGCGAATAAGCGGCAAGCTCCTGGCGTTGCGCTTCCGAGAGGTAGGGCGCAGGCGCGCGCTCGACGACCTTCTGGTTACGGCGCTGGATCGAGCAGTCACGTTCAAACAAATGAACGACATTGCCGTGTGTATCGCCGAGAACCTGGCTTTCGACGTGGCGGGCGCGTTCGACGAGCTTTTCCAGATAGACCTCGTCCTTGCCGAAGGCGGCCATCGCCTCACGTTTGGCCTCGGTCACTTCACGGGCCAGATCCTTCGGATCGCGGATGGCGCGCATGCCGCGACCGCCGCCGCCCCAGGAGGCCTTCAGCATTACGGGATAGCCGATCTCCTCGGCCATCTTCGCCACTTCGGCCATATCCTCCGGCAACGGCCCCGTGGCCGGCACCACAGGCACGCCGACCGAGATCGCCAGGTTGCGCGCTGCGACCTTGTTGCCGAGCTGGCGCATCGTATCGGCCTTCGGGCCGATGAAGATGATGCCGGCCTTGTTGCAGGCATCGACGAATTCGGGACTTTCCGACAACAGGCCATAACCTGGATGAATGGCATCGGCGCCTGAGAGCTTTGCGACGCGGATCACTTCCTCGATCGACAAATAACTTTCGATCGGGCCCATGTCCTTGGCAAGATGCGGGCCGCGGCCGACCTGATAGCTTTCGTCCGCTTTGAAACGGTGCAGCGCCAGCTTGTCTTCCTCCGCCCAGATCGCCACGGTTTTTATTCCAAGCTCGTTGGCCGCGCGAAACACGCGAATGGCAATTTCGGAGCGATTGGCAACGAGTATCTTGGAAATGGGCAAAACGGTCTCCTCAGGCGTTCAGACGCGGGCATGCTGCACCCGCGAAGGAAATTCTTAACTTCTTGTTACAGGAAGTTCAATTTCTCTTGCGACTGCGAAATGCAATTTCTCGCCATTCTAAATGCTGATGATGTCAGGCCGGATCGGCATAAATCGTATTTCTTATCAAAATCAAAGGCATAGCATGAAAACCGCTCATCCTTTCGGCATCATGCTCTAGCTTATCAAGCGGTGACGGAAGGCAAGCGCCACCGCCTGCTGCCGGTTTTTCGCCTTCAGCTTGTTCTGCAAGCCGTTCATATACCAGTCGACGGTGTGGTTTGAGATCTTCAGCATCTTGCTGATTTCCATCGAGGTCATGCCTTCGGCGAGATAATGCAGGATCTCCATTTCGCGTCGCGTCAGCGGCGTGTCGGCCGGCAGCACGGTTTCCAGCGCCTCCGCCTCATCCTTCAGCTCGAGCAATCGCCAGAAGCTTTTGCGTGCCACGGCCTCGAAAAGGGCGATCTCCACCGGCGACAGCTCGATCGGCTTGCCGGCGAGACTGAGGTTGCCGAGAATGCCGTTCCGTCCGTGGATCGGAAAGATATAACCGTCTTCCAGTCCGTGACCGAAAGCATCGACCATCATCTGCTCCATCCGACGCTTCTGCGCATCCTTGCGGAATGCTGCCAGGCTTTCCCGCCAGCGGAAGGGCCGCTGCGCATGAGCGAGGTAGCGCACCATCGGATCGATCAGCACATATTTTTTCGCGGTATAGATTTGCGGCCATTGTTGCGGCCAGCGGCCGGCAAGCGCCGCAGCCCAGGGTTCCGGATTCTGCTGCGCCGGATTCTGCGGCAAATGGCGCCGTAGGCCGTAATATTCGAAGCCGCAATCTTGGATGACCTGCTCCAGCTCGGTAACCACGGCCTGAGGATTTGACGTTTCTTCCAGAATGATAAGCAATTGAATTAACAAATTAATATTCACAAAATGCCCCTTGCCCGGACGGATGCCCGCATCGAGGCCGTCGGCGGCTTTTCAAATTGGTCGCGAAACGGTCTTCTTCAAAAAATGCAGTCTCTAATTTAATGCTGCGCTAAATATTTATTAAAATGCAAGCGCAAATTGTTGCAGGGATATAACCGAGCAGAAAATTCAGCGCCATAGTCATCTCGTCGAATCCCACGATAATGCGATCGGGTTACTCGTCGCCTCGATGGACCCTGAATACTCCGTTAATCGCCGGTTCAGGTAACCTTTTGTAGCATCGCATCATCCCGTTTCGCAGATGCATAAGAGGTTCGACGTGACGCTATTCAAGGTCTATGCAAGAGCTCTGCGCTATCTCAGCGCCTACAAGCTGCGCGTATCCCTGGTCGTGGTCGCAAACATCGTTCTGGCGACAATTACCATTGCGGAGCCGATCCTGTTCGGTCGCATTATCGATGCGATTTCGGGCAAGGGTGAGGTCAAGCCCATCCTTTTCATGTGGGCGACCTTCGCCGTTTTCAACACGGTTGCCTTCGTCCTGGTCGCCCGCGAGGCCGACAGGCTGGCCCATGGCCGGCGCGCGACGCTGTTGACGGAAGCCTTCGGCCGGATCATCTCCATGCCGCTTGGCTGGCACCATCAGCGCGGCACCTCAAACGCGCTGCATACATTGCTGCGCGCCTGCGAGACGCTGTTCGGTCTCTGGCTGGAATTCATGCGCAACCACCTGTCGACGGTTATCGCGCTTGCCCTTCTGATACCGACGGCAATGGCGATGGACCTGCGCCTTTCCGCCGTGCTCATGGTGCTCGCCGTCGCCTACTGGATGATCGGTCGCGTCGTCATGAGCCGCACCAAAGACGGCCAGGCTTCGGTCGAAAACCATTATCACACCGTCTTTTCGCATGTCAGCGACTCGATCAGCAACGTGTCTGTCCTGCACAGCTACAACCGCATCGAGGCTGAAACCAAGGCGCTGAAATCCTTTGCCGACCGCCTGCTCGAAGCCCAGTATCCGGTGCTCGACTGGTGGGCGATCGCCAGCGCGTTGAACCGCATGGCGTCGACCATTGCAATGATGGTGGTCCTGATCATCGGCACCATGCTTGTTCAGGCCGGCCAGCTGCGCGTCGGCGACGTCATCGCCTTCATCGGCTTTGCCAACCTGCTGATCGGCCGCCTCGACCTGATGCGCCAGTTCGCCACGCAGATTTTCGAAGCCCGTTCCAAGCTCGAGGAATTCTATGCGCTCGAAGACTCGGTGCGTGAACGCGAAGAACCGGCCGGCAATGGCGAGATCAAGGACGTCAAGGGTGCGATCGAATTCCGCGACGTCTCCTTCGGCTTCGGCAACAGCTCGCAGGGCCTGCACAATGTCTCCTTCTCGGTGAAGGCAGGCCAGACGGTCGCGATCGTCGGCCCGACCGGTGCCGGCAAGACGACGCTGGTCAACCTGCTGCAGCGTGTTTACGACGCCCAAGGCGGCCAGATCCTTGTCGACGGCACCGATATCACCAAGGTGACCCGCAAGTCGCTGCGTCGTCACATCGCCACCGTCTTCCAGGATGCGGGCCTGCTGAACCGTTCGATCAGCGACAATATCCGCCTCGGCCGTGAAGGCGCCAGCGAAGAGGACATGCGCCGTGCGGCCGAAGCCGCCGCTGCCGCCGACTTTATCGAGACCCGTGAGGATCGCTACGATACGCATGTCGGCGAACGCGGCAACAAGCTCTCTGGCGGCGAGCGTCAGCGCATCGCCATCGCCCGCGCTATCCTCAAGGACGCGCCGATCCTGGTGCTCGACGAGGCGACCTCGGCGCTCGACGTCGAGACTGAAAACCGCGTCAAGGCCGCAATCGACAACCTGCGCCAGAACCGCACCACCTTCATCATCGCCCACCGCCTGTCGACGGTCCGCGAAGCCGATATGGTGCTCTTCCTAGACGACGGCCGCGTGGTCGAACAGGGTAGCTTCGACGAACTCAGCCACAGCAACGGCCGCTTCGCCGCCCTGCTGCGCGCCAGCGGTATCCTGACGGACGAAGAGGTCCGCAAGGCCCATACCACCGAAGCCGCCTGATCGGCTTGGGTTTCAAACAAAGGCCGGAGGGTAACTCCCTTTCGGCCTTTTTTGTTGGGCTGGGTTAAGAGGCTGCATCGAACGGCATTCCTACGACACGCTTTAAGACTTTGCTTTATCCGAATACCGCCGTGGACGATATGCATTGGCACTGTGCCGTGTGGATATCCCCTCTGCCCTGGCGGGCATCTCCCCACAAGGAGGGAGATCGGCTGGCGCGATGGTTTCCCCAAACAATGACCAACTGATGTCCCGCACGGCAGTAGAGAGGAATTGAGGGCCAACCACTGGCTGATCTCCCCATCTGTGGGGGAGATGCCCGGCAGGGCAGAAGGGGCTCACACGCAGCAACGTCTCGATTCCAAGCCAAACCGATTGACCACCCTACCGATCTTCCTAATTTCCGGTTTGATACCGACTACCGAAGGGAAAAACCATGAAGGTCCTGCGCATCGTTGCCAATGTCCAGGCACCTGACATCACCATGGCCCGGCGGTTCTATCAGGATATCCTCGGTCTTGACGTCATCATGGATCACGGATGGATCGCGACGTTCGGCGCCCCGCGCTCGATGACCGTTCAACTCAGCGTGGCCAGCGAAGGTGGCTCCGGAACGCCGGTACCGGATCTCTCGATCGAGGTCGACGACCTCGACGCCGTGTTTAAGGCAATGTCGGCGGCTGGCTTTCCCATCGAATACGGCCCGGCCGATGAGCCCTGGGGCGTCAGGCGCTTCTATGTGCGCGATCCTCTGGGCAAGCTGGTGAACATCCTTGTTCACAAAAACTAAGCCGGCGGCCATCGGCCGCCAGCTCCCTTCATCTCACAGGCATATCCAAAGCCTATTTCCGATCGTTGCGGCGATAGACGTTGGCCGTTCCGCCAATGCGGACGGGCACCGGGACGCTGGCGAGCTCCGTGACCAGTTTCGCCTTGACCTTGCCCTGCTGGCGCTTGCGTTCGAGATAATAGGCATAGGCGAATTGCGTCGCGATACCAACGATCACCAAGAGCGGACCGACCAGCGGATCCTTATTGGTAATATAGAGCACTACCTGGCCAATCATGGCGAGGATCGTGCCGGCGACGAAAATGTTCAGCGAATGGCGGCCGAGGATCGCCAGCGGATGGTCTGCAGGACGGCGCAGAATGCGCGAGAGCGCCGGAATGCTGATGACCAGATAGGTCAGTGCCAGCACGTGCAACAGACGCGGCAGCGACAGGAAGGTCTTGTCGAAACCGGTGATGACCGTCGGCAGGCCAAGTGCGGCCAGCGAATTGCCGAAGACCCAGAGCTGGCCGGTCACCCAGACAAAGGACAGCGCGACGTAACCGGCAGCGGCCGCAAGCAGCAGCCGATGCCGGGGGATGGTGCCGCCGCGCTTGATATGCAGCATCGAAACGATGCCGATCGAAAACAGGAACTGCCATGAAAGCGGATTGAGGAACCAGTAGCTTTCGATCAGCATGTTGTGCGGCGCCACTTGGTAGATGCCCGCAAGCAGCCAGACCGTGCCGGAAACGCCGAGCGCCAGCAACGGGCTCCGGGCATTCAAAAGCAGGATGATCGGCACCATCAACATCAACGCGCCGTACATCGGCAGGATATTGTTATAGCCGATCTGGTGGCCGAGCAGCAGCAACGCCGGAATGCCTTCCTTCAGGTTCATCAGCACCGCCAGGATGTTGATTTCGACCAGCAAGCCCGGCCGGTGAAACAGCCACGCGCCGCAGATAAACAGCGCCAGCGTCATGAAGGTGGTGATCATGTGGGCGAGATAGAGCGTGAAGGCGCGCTTCACCGCCTTGATCGCCATCGTCAGCCGGTTGCCCGGCCGGAACCCGGAACCGTAGGCAAGGCCGACGGCAATGCCCGAGATCAGCACGAAGGCTTCTGCAGCATCGGAAAAACCGAAATTCTTCGTCGTCAGATATTCGAAGATCTGTCCGGGAACATGGTTGATGAAGATCATGATCAGCGCCACGCCGCGCAAGACGTCGAGCCTTGTATCACGTATTGGCGCGGCGGCGGATAGGGAACTGCGCCCAGTGACGATGGCTT
The DNA here is from genome assembly GCF_019685155.1 of Rhizobium sp. NZLR1b. NCBI lineage: Bacteria > Pseudomonadati > Pseudomonadota > Alphaproteobacteria > Hyphomicrobiales > Rhizobiaceae > Rhizobium > Rhizobium sp. NZLR1b. Next base: position 165,009 of record NZ_JABDWC010000003.1, on the reverse strand, counting down.
GGGTCGGCGTGCTAGCCATGGGTGTCTCCTTGTCATCCGATTTGCAAACGCGACGGCGGCCAAAAGGGTTCCCTTTTGGCCGCCGCGAATCGCCGTGTTTTTCAGCGTGGAGAACGCTGTTATCCGAGCGGATATCCCTCTTCGGGATCGGTGATTTCGCAGCCGTTGATCGTCAGAGTGTAGCCGCTGTCATTGGACGCTTTTGAGACCGAAATGCGGTATTTGCCGCCGCCCTGCTCCACCTCTGCCGCAAAACCGTCCCATTCCGACGGGAGCGACGGCCGCACATAGAGCCGGCCGCGCTTCAGCCGGATGCCGAGGATGCCTTCGACGGCGGCGCGGTAGAGCCAGCCGGCGGAGCCGGTATACCAGGTCCAGCCGCCGCGCGACGTATAGGGCTCATGGCCGTAGACGTCGGCAGCCACGACATAGGGTTCGACCCGGTATTGCTCCGCCGAAGCCTTGTCGAGCGCGTGGGTGATCGGGTTGAGAATCTGGAAGCAACGGAAGGCATCATCGCCCCGCTTCAGCTCCGCCAACGCCATCACCACCCAGGTTGCGGCGTGGGTATATTGTCCGCCGTTTTCGCGCACCCCCGGCGGATAGGCTTTGATATAGCCGGGATCCCTGGCGGAATTGACAAAAGGCGGCGTGAACAGCCGGATGATCCGGGCATCCTCGTCGACCAGCTGGTCGAGCACAGCGTCCATCGCTGTGACGGCGCGGGCCGGATCACCCTCGCCCGACAGCACGCTCCATGACTGCGCAATCGAATCGATCCGGCATTCCGGGCTTTCCCTGGAGCCGAGCAGCGCACCGTCGTCGAATGTGCCGCGGCGATAGTAGCCGCCATCCCAGGCCGCAGTTTCGAGCGCCTTCTTCAGCTCGATCAGATGCGCCGACCAGCGCTCTATGCGGGCCGTGTCGCCGCGCTCTTCGGCATAGGGAATAAAGGAGCGCAATGCGCCCGCCAAGAACCAGCCGAGCCAGACGCTGGTGCCGCGCCCGCCGACGCCGACGCGGTTCATCCCGTCGTTCCAGTCGCCGCCAAGGAACAGCGGCAGGCCGTTTGCCCCCTTGCGGGCGATGGCGAGATCGAGCGCCAGCGCCGCGTGCTCGTAGACGCTCGCCTTGTCCTCGGAAATCTCCGGCCTGTAGAAGGAGTCGTGCTGGCCTTCGAGCAGAGCCGGCCCTTCCAGGAAGGCGATCTGCTCGTCGAGCACGCTCCTATCGCCGGTGACGCTGCAATAATGATGGATCGCGTAAGCGAGCCAGACGACGTCGTCCGAGATCAACGTGCGCACGCCCGCACCCGTTCCGGGCAGCCACCAATGCTGCACGTCGCCTTCGCGGAATTGGCGTGACGCGGCATTGAGGATCTGCCCGCGGGCGAGGGAGGGTTCGTGCAGCACGAAGGCCAGCGTGTCCTGCAGCTGATCGCGGAAGCCGAAGGCGCCGCTTGCCTGGTAGAAGGCCGTGCGGGCCATGATGCGGCAGCCGAGGCTCTGATAGGGCAACCAGGTGTTGACGAGATTATTCATTCCACGATCTGGCGTCGATATCTGCAGCCTGCCGGTAAAATCCCGCCAGAAGGTTCGGTTCGCCTCGACGGCATCGTCGAACGAGGCCTTGCGGATCTCGGCGATGACTCTGCGCGCTTCTTCCTCCGTCGGCGTATCGCCGAGGAAGAAGGTGAAGTCGCGCTCCTCACCGGCGCCGAGCTCGATGTCGATGGCAAGCGCTGCGGCCGGATCACCGTCGAGGTCGGCCGTGCTGGAAAGGGCGGCGGCGGAGGTAACGGCCTGCGGCGCGTGGATCGTTCCCGCCTTGCCGACAAATTCGCGCCGGCTTGCCGAGAAGCTCGAAAGGGCCTCGCTCGCCGCGAAGAAGGCGGTGCGGCTGGAATAATCGATGCTGTAGGGATTGGTGGCAAACAGCGCCCCAGTCTCCTCGTCATATCTAGACAGGATGAACGGTGCCGTGCGTGCCGCATTGCTGCCGAGGATCCATTCGACATAACCGTAGAGACGCAGCTTGCGGCTGGTCGAACCGGTGTTGCGCAAGCGCAGGCGCTGCAGTTTAACCGGCCTTTCGCGGTCGATCGTCTGCGTCAGCTCGAGAGCGATATCGTTCTGAATGCTGGAAAAGACCGAATAGCCGAGCCCGTGACGGGTTTCGAAGCGGATGTCCGGCCGGCCGGAAAGCGCTGCGAACGGCGTCATGACGGCACCGCTCTCGAGATCGGTCAAATAGAACGCCTCGCCGGAACGGTTGACCACCGCATCGTTCGACCAGGAGGTCAGCTGATAGTCGCGCGAATTGGCGCTCCAGGTGAAGCCGGAGCCCTCAGCCGACACGTGGAAGCCGAACCTGTCATTGGAGATGACATTGATCCACGGCTGCGGCGTCGCGTGACCTCCGGGCAGCCGAACGACATATTCGCGTCCATCGCGGGCAAAACCGCCAATACCGTTCCAGAAGTCGAGATCGCCTTCCTCCTCGATGACGACGGCGGGCACGACAGGCGGCGGCACCGGCGCAACACGCTTGACCGGGGCCTTGTTGCGCTCGGCCCGTTCCATCTCCTGCAGCTCCTCCTTGGAGGGCGCAAACAGCGCCACGGCGCGGCCGATCTGGTCGACCACCTTGCCGTTCTTCGTATGCAGCGTGACGCGGGAAGCCGCAATCAGCGCGTGATAGGTGCTCTCCTCCATCAGGTCCTTGCGAACAGCAAAGATATGCTGGCGCAAGCCGTCGGCCTGGCCCATGCGGCGCACGTTTTCGCACATTGCGTCGAGCGCGTGCTGCATATCCTGCGCGTAGGAAGAGGCGCGTTCGTTCATGATGACGAGATCGGCGGTGACGCCGCGCGAACGCAGATATTCCTGCGCCAGCAGCGCCTCGCGGGCGATCTCGAGATCCATGTCGTCGTTGATGCGCAGCGTGAAGATCGGGAAGTCGCCGGAGATCGCCAGCGGCCAAAGCGCCGATTGCGACTGCAGGCCGGCCTCGACGGTCGCCTCGTCCTTGCGCAGCTGCATGTCGGGATAGACGAGGTAGCGTCCGAGATGCTGGAAGGCCGCTGCCTGCTGCGAGGTAACGCCGACATGGCGCATCTGCACCTGCGTGCGCGTCCAGGCTTGCACAAACTCGTGGTTGAACGCGTCGGGATGACGGTAGCGATTGACCGCCTTGTCGACTTCGTCGCGGTTTGGCGCAGCGATCGTCCAGAAGATCACGCTGACTTTCTTGCCGGCCGGCACGCGGACGGTGCGACGCAGCGACATCACCGCATCGAGCATGAAGCCGTCGCTGCCGGAAAGCGTAGCGCCCGGATCGAAGGCTGCCGCATCGGCAAGGCTGCGGCCACGGCCGATGAATTTGCGCCGGTCGGTCTCGAATTCCGTGTGGCGGGTGTCGCCGGCATTGTCGACGATCAAGTGGGCGATGCTGATGTTCGGTTCGTTCGGATCGCGCTTGTTGCGTTCGGCGCGGATGACGTCGCCGCGCTTGCCGATCTCGGTCTTGACGAACATCCGGGCAAATGCCGGATGCGCATTGTCGGTATCGTCGGAGGTGATCACCGGTTCGAGATAGGAGGTGACTTCGATGAAACGGTCTTCCCCACCCATGTTGAGCAGGGTGACGCGGCGGGCCTCGGCATCATGCTCGGTCGCAATAATGCACTCTACCTCGCTTGTGAGGTCGCCGACCGTCTTGGTGAACTGCGCCTTCTCGTCGGCGAATTCGACCTTGATCTTTTCGCCTTCGACGCCCTTCGGCTCCGAGGTCGTCGACCACCATTCATTCGTGGCCGTATCGCGCAGGAAGATGAAGCTGCCCCAGCGGTCTTCGGTCGGATCGGCTTTCCAGCGGGAAACGGAGAGGCCGTTCCAGCGGGAATAACCGGCGCCCGTAGCCGTCAGCATCAGCGAATAATGGCCGTTCGACAAGAACACGAGTTCGCGATCACGCGAAGCCGGATCGCTGATCTTCCTGATCTCCGGCCGCAGCAGGTCGTCCTGGATGCTGGCCGGCGTGTCGGATTCATGCTTGCCGCTCATCACCGGAATGTCGCGCGGCGCCTTTTCCTGCAGCAAAAGCTCCGCTGCCTCGATGACCGGATCGGCGTGGAAGAGCTCGCGCAGATGACCATTGAAGGCGACGTTGGCGACGGCGGCGATCGACATGCCGTGATGGTGGGCATAATAATTATAGACCACAGCGCATTTTTTGCCTTCCGGCACGCGCGTCGGCGTGAAGTCGACGGCATCGTGGAAGCCGAACTTGCCGAGCGCACCGACCTTGCGCAGCCTCTGCAGATTTTCGAGCGCGGCCGGCGGGTCGTACTGGCTGGCGAGCAGCGATGCATAAGGCGCAATGACGGCATTGTGGCCGAGGCCGCGCTTCAGGCCGAGCGTCGGCACGCCGAAATTCGTGTACTGATAATTGAGATTATGGTCGCGGGCATTGAAGGCCGCTTCCGAGATGCCCCACGGAATTCCGAGCTTGCGGGCGTAATTCATCTGTTCGACGACGACCAGATTGTTGGTCTGGTTGAGAATCCCTCCGCCGCGCTCCTGCATGACCAGCGGCGGCATCAGATACTCGAACATCGAGCCGGACCAGGAGACCAGCGCGCCGCGCGACCCCACAGGAACGACCTGGCGGCCGAGGCGATACCAGTGCTCCGTTGGCAGATCGCCCTTGGCAATGCCGAACAGGCTGGTCAGGCGACATTCCGAGGCGAGAAGATCGTAGCAGGCCTGGTCGAGTTCACCGCTTTCGACGCGGTAGCCGATCGACAGCAGGCGCCGCTCGGGCCGGAACAGGAAGCCGAAATCCATCGAGAACGCCAGATCTCGGGCTTTGTCGCGCAGTGCCACCAGGCGCGGCCTCAGCGCATCGACTTTGGAAAGGTCGAAGGTGCTGTCGGAAATATGCGCCTCACAGACCTTCACCAGGGAGGCCGCCCATTGGGTGACCTCTTCGCTCTGCTTCGACTTGACCTCATGGTCGAGATTGGCGGCGAGCTTCTCGATGTCGCGGGCGAGAACGGCGAGATTGATGATGCGGATCGAGGCGAATTCATGCTCGCGCTTGACGGCGGCAAGCGCATTCTGGAAGCCGACGATGCGTTCCTCCAGGCGCCGGCGCAGCGGCCGCACGGTCTTGCGGTCGTCGGGCAGGTCGGCCAGCACTTCACCGAGAATGCCGGCTGTGTCGCCGACGCCGTCGAGGTTGCCCTGCATATGAGCGGACGGCGCCTCGGCCCAGTTGCGGCAGGCCGACGAAATGGCGATCAGATGGCCGGCGAGATTGCCGCTGTCGACGGCCGAGACATAACGCGGCCCAAGCGTCTGCAGCGTATCGGTGTGATACCAGTTGAACAGATGGCCGCGGAATTTCTCCATTCTGTCGATCGTCGAAATCGTCTGCTCTAGCCGCTCGAGCGTCTCCTCGAAGGAGAACCAGCCGAATTGCCGGCCGGAAACGACCGAGAGCAGATAGACGCCGATATTGGTCGGCGAGGTGCGCGCCGCAACAATCACATGCGGCGTTTCCTGGATATTGTCCGGCGGCAGATAGTTCTGCTCGGCCGTGGTGAAGGTCTCGAAATAACGCCAGGTGCGTCGGGCGATCTTGCGCAGTTCGCTCGACACCGAATCGGCGACCTCGAGCCGGTCCTCGGTCTCTGCCGACTGGCTGACATACCAGGCGACGACAGGCGACAGGATCCACAACAGAGCGAAGGGAATGCCGACGACGAAGGCGCTGCCGCCGGGGAGGGCTGCAAACCCAAGCGCCAGCAGCGCCAGCGCCGGTGCGTGCCACATCCCTTTGTAATAGGAGATCAGCGTTCCCTGGCCGCTGGCGTGAACGCTGGCGGCGGTCCGCCACTGCAGCATCAGCTTGCGGCTGACCAAGAGGCGGTAGAGCGAGCGGCCGATCGCATCGGCCATCATGGCGGCCGAATCGGCGATGAAGACGATACGCAGTGCAACCTGCGCATTGGCGGCCGTGATATCGGACCAGACCGTATAGAGGTGGGCGCGGGCGATGATATCGCTGGTGCGCGGAATGATGCCGTTGATCAGCGACAGCGTCGGCGCGACGAAGAGGCAGAAGATCAGCAGAATCTGCCAGATCAGTGCGCCGAGCGGGCTCATGAAATACCAGCCGAGCACGGAGGCGAAGAACCAGGCGATCGGCGTCAGTGAGCGGCGCAGATTGTCGAACATCTTCCAGCGGCCGAGTGCCGTGACACCGTATTTCGGATTGAACATATAGGGCAGCAGCTGCCAGTCGCCACGCGCCCAGCGATGCTGACGCGAGGTCTCGACCTCGTAGCGGATCGGGAAATCCTCAACCAGTTCGAGATCGGTGACGAGGGCGCAACGCGCCATCGAGCCTTCGAGAAGATCGTGGCTGAGCACGGAGTTCTCATCGATCCGACCCTTCAGCGACGCCTCGAAGGCATCGACATGATAAAGGCCCTTGCCGGTGAAGGTGCCCTCGCCGGCCAGATCCTGATAGACGTCGGAAACGGTGAAGACGTAAGGATCGAGGCCGCGGTTGATCGAAAAGACGCGCTGGAAGACCGATGCGTCCTTGCCCGTCGTCAGCGACGGGGTGACGCGCGGCTGCAGCACGCCATAGCCGCTTTCGACACGGCCGGTTTTCGGATTGATGACCGGCCGGTTGATCGGATGATAGAGCTTGCCGACGAGCTTGGTGACGGCATCGCGCATCAGGCGCGTATCGGCATCGAGCGTCATCACATATTGCACCTTGGCCGGCACGGTGTTGGCGCCGGGCAGATAGGTCGTGTCGCGGTCGCCGCGCAGCAGCATGTTCAGCTCGTGCAGCTTGCCACGTTTGCGCTCCCAACCCATCCAGACGCCTTCGGAGGGATTGTAGAGACGGCGGCGATGCAACAGATAGAAACGCGTCTTGCCGTCATAGGCATAGCGGGCGGAAAGATTGGCGATCTCGCGCCGGGCATAGTCGAGAACCTCGAGATCGGCGGGCGTTTCCTCGGCCTCGCTGTCCGGCCAATCGCTGAGCAGCGCGAAATAGAGCTCACCGCGCGGATTGGCAAGATAATGAACCTCAAGATTGCGCACGTGGTCGTCGACGCTGTCACGGTTCGAGATCAGGCAGGGCACGACGAGCAATGTGCGCGCATCCTCCGGAATGCCTTCCTTGAACTCGTATCCGACGAGGCGCGCCGGCGTCACGAAGAAGGACAGCACGGTGTTGAAGAGACCCGTCGCCCCTTCCGACGCCGGCACTGAGAACATGATCAGCAGCAGGGCGATTTCGATCGCCCCCATGCCGGCATTCGCCATGAACCGGCCGACGATCGCCATGGCGATGATCATCAGCAGCATGACGGGCACGGCAATTGCCAGCCAGTTGAACCGACGCACGGCGCGCACGAAATGCTGGATGATCGTCGGGCGATAATTCGCCCGCGCCTCCAGCTTCGGCCGCTGCGCGCCGGACAGGAAACCGCCGACATTCGGTTCATGCGGCTGCGGCTCGTCGGAGGCCTTGGCAGCAGCCGTCATGTCGAGCGCCAGCTGGGCGATTTCCATTTCCGTCAGCGGCGAGCGTTTGGCCAGCTTTTCGATCTGTTTGCGATATTTGTTGCGCGAGCCGGAATCGAGGATGCCGTAATCGGAATGCTCCCAGAGCAGTTTGTCGACATGGCTTACCTGCTCGACCCAGACCGACCATTCGGCATCGTCGATCTCGCGAAGGCTGCGGATGATGTTGCCCATCGTCACGTTGCCGGAAGAAAGGCGGCTGTGTTCGGCCGTCGTCGTCTCTTCGCTGTTGCGGCCGAGTTCTTCCAGCCGCTCGTCGAGCCAGGTGATGGCGAGACTCGACGTCTGCGAGCCGTCACGAAGGCGATAGAGGAACTGTGTCGAGAAAGTATTGTCCTCGGCAAGCGGTTCCAGCGTCTTCAGGTAGGCCGCCGCCCCGGCCGGATCGGTCAGCCGCACCAATTCGTCGGCCGCCTCGTTGGCGCGGCGGCGCAGGCGGCGGCTGGCTTCGACGCGGCTGGAAATGCGGCGAAGGTTTTCCACGAGCACGTAGCGCACGAGCGAAGGCAATGCCCAGAGTTCGCCGATCCTCAGCGTCTCGCTGGCCTGAAAACCGTCGACCAGCGCCGTCAGGCTTTCCTGCGAGATCGTGCTATGGGTATGGGCGACGTAGAGCCAGGCAAGCACGAGGGTGCGCGGCACCTCGACACCGCCGACGACCATGGTCGGCAATTCGCGATAGAAGCGGCGGGGGAAGTCGCGCCGCACCTCCTGGATCGCCTCTTCGACGATATAATGATTGTCCAGCAACCATTCTGCCGCCGGCGTGATCGTCTCGCCTGCTTCGACGTCGGTCGCCGTGGTCCGGTAGACGCGCAGAATTTCCTTCTCGTTTTCCTTATGGCGCGCGAAGAAATCGAATGGGGCGAAAGCCGGCAGCTGGTCGACGCCGTTGCGGGCGACCGCATCGCCCATCGCCTTGATGTCCTCGATGGCAAGATAGGTCGAGCGGATCGAATCGTTATGATCGATCTGCTTAATCTCGGGTTCGCGCGGAAGGCTCGGAGAAAGATTGGAAATAGACATGGGTTCGGTTCTGGATCCAAACGAAGTTATGGCTGTTTTGCGCAGCCTTTTGCACTGCTTATCATGACTGCTACATGAACGGAGCCCCATTCTTCAAAGATCGATGAAGCCGGGGTGAACGACACTTGGGCCAAGCTATGCAACGGGCTGAGCTCTGGCAAAGGACGCGGCCCGACGGGTATTGGGACCATCGATACCTCTCCGCGAAAGCCATGTCGAAAATTTGGACAGTATCGAAATAATTCAAGTCAAAAAGCACCGGCCACCCTCAGCGAGCTGATCTGGGCGGTAGGCTCAAAAATGCCGGCACTAAGGTGCCGGCAGGCAGGAACTCATCGATTCCGGTCGCACCAACAAGGTCGATGCGGCCGTTTTCGATGAATGAAAGAAGGACGGAAGAATGATGATGGGATCGGCTTCGATCAACCAGAGAAAGATGCCCCCTTATGGCAACTCGCCTTTGACATTCGAGTGTCGGGAGAACGCCGAATGAGATGTTCCGGAATTCAATAAGGGCGAAAACCGCCCGCAGCTGCCGGCATCACCGGCGCCTGCCATTTGCCGATTACCCGACGACCCCGCAAACCATGGCGACGACGAACAGGAATGCCGCGGTGAAGATCGCTCCATGAAGCAGCGTCTGAAGCCTATGGCGCGTGGTGAGCACCTTCTTGGCCGGGATGGAACCATACTGGTTCACGTGAGCATGCGAAATACCCAGATCTGCCATATGTCGCCTCCGTTGTTTTCGTGCGGCCGGTTGTGCGGCTCGCGTTGATATTCGTATTTTCTCTATCAAGTAGGTAGAGATAAAATTCCGTCCAGCGCGAACGGAGGAGAAAATTCAACCAGTCCTTTTAGCAGCCCGCCATTTTAGCAGAGTACGCGCCATGCCCAGATCAACGAGCGCTCGACGGCGTTCTCGCTTTGCGGCGAATTGGAAGACGTGTCGATCAGCCGGCGGTCCTTTTCCGCGGGAAGAGATACCGAAATCTGTTCCCTGCGATCGGCTTTGACCGGAGGATCTAGGTAGCCCATGGTCATCCCGCCGAGAAAGAACATGCCTCAACCTCCATCGATCACGAAAGCTAACAATCGTTAACAGGATCATGACAGAAGCAGGGCAACTGTCAATAGTCTAGTTGAATGGTCGTCTTTTAGGGAAGTCTTATCCTTAACGCCGACCCTGACCCCTTCTTTTCAACGGGTTGAAAAGATTGTCTTTCAGGCTTTGACAAACCCCTTGCTGGCGATCATCAAATTTTTCGTGTAGTCCTCCCGAACCGCGCCGCTTGCCAGTTCTTCCGAACTCAACCGTTCGACGACAGTGCCGTTGCGCATCACGGCCAACCTTTCGCACATATGGGTGATGACGCCGAGATCGTGGCTCACCATCACGAATGTCAACTTGCGGTCGCGTCGGATCTGCTCCAAGAGATTCAGCACCTCGGCCTGCACCGAGGCGTCGAGCGCCGAGGTCGGCTCGTCGAGCAGCAGGATCGACGGTTCGACGATCAATGCCCGAGCAATCGCCACACGCTGCCGCTGGCCGCCGGAGAGCTGGTGCGGGTAGCGGAAACGGAAGCCGTTGCCAAGGCCGACCTCGTCGAGCGCGCGGGCGATACGCGCCTCGCCGTCGTCGATGCCGTGAATCGCCAGCGGCTCGAGCAGGAGCCGGTCGATCGTCTGGCGCGGATGTAGCGAACCATACGGGTCCTGGAAGACCATTTGCACGCGGCGGTAGAAGATTTTACTGCGTTTCGAGCCCTTCAACGCTTCGCCGTCGATGTTGATCGCCCCGCCGCTGATCGGCGCCAGCCCGGCCACGGCCCTCAGCAAAGTCGATTTTCCCGAGCCGGACTCGCCGACGAGACCGAAGGATTCGCCGCGCTCGACCGTGACGCTGACATCCTTCAGCGCGTGGAATTGATCGTAGACGACGCTGAGATTTTCGGCCTCAAGAGCGGCGCTCATGCCGCCCACTCCGGCCTGCGATCGAGCACCGGCAGCGGATGACGGCTCTGGCCGATCTCGGGCATACAATTCAGCAATCCCTTCGTATAGGGATGCTGCGCATGTTTGAGATCGGCGGCCGCGAGCTCCTCGACGATCTTTCCGGCATACATGACGATGACCCGGTCGCAGAAGGACGAGACCAACCTCAGATCGTGGGAAACGAAGATCAGCCCCATGCCGCGCTCCGCCACCAGCCTGTCCATGATTCTCAGCACGTCGAGCTGCACCGTCACGTCGAGCGCCGAGGTCGGCTCATCGGCAATCAGCAATTCAGGCCCGGCAATCAGCATCATGGCGATCATCGCCCGCTGCCCCATGCCGCCCGAAACCTCGTGCGGATGCAGGTCGAAGACACGTTTCGGATCGCGGATCTGCACCGCTTCCAGCATGGCGAGCGCGCGCTCGCGCGCCTCCGCCTTGCCGACCCTCTCATGAGTACGCAGCGTTTCGCAGATCTGCCGCCCGATGGTCATGACCGGATCGAGCGAATATTTCGGATCCTGCAGGATCATGGCGATGCGCTTGCCGCGCAGCCTGCGTCTTTCGCCGGCGGAAGCCTCGATCAGGTCGATGCCGTTGAAATCCAGCCGGTCGGCCGTGACGATAGCATGTTTCGGCGTCAGCCCCATGATCGCCCTGCCGGTCTGCGATTTGCCGGAACCGGATTCGCCGACGATGCCGAGTCTTTCCTTGCCGAGCGTGAAGGAGACGCCGCGCACGGCCTCGATCACGCCGGTGCGCGTGGGGTAGCTGACCTTGAGCTTATCAACCGTCAGAAGTGTCGTCATTGGCCGCTTTCCTTCGGATCGAGCGCGTCGCGCAGGCCGTCGCCAAGCAGATTGAAGCCGAGGCTGACGATGAGGATGGCGATGCCGGGCATCGCCGCGACCCACCATTGATCGAGGATGAAGCGCCGTCCCGAGGCAATCATCGCCCCCCATTCCGGCAGCGGCGGCTGCGCCCCGAGGCCGAGAAAACCGAGACCGGCGGCGGTCAGGATGATGCCCGCCATGTCGAGCGTCACGCGCACGATCAGCGAGGAAATGCAGAGCGGCATGACATGGCGCAGGATGATGCGGAACGGCGAGGCGCCCATCAGCTTCACCGCCGAGATATAATCGGACCGCCGGACCGTCAGCGTCTCGGCGCGGGCGATGCGGGCATAGGGCGGCCAGGATGTGATGGCGATGGCGATGATCGCGTTCTGAATGCCGGGACCGAGCGCGGCAACGAAGGCGAGCGCCAGCACCAGCTTCGGGAAGGCAAGGAAAATATCGGTGATGCGCATCAGCGTCGCATCGACCCAGCCTCCGGCATAACCCGATACCGTGCCGACGATCAGACCGATCGGCGCCGAGATGACCGCGACGAGCACGATGACGAACAGCGTCAATCGCGATCCATAAATCAGCCGCGAATAGATGTCGCGGCCCTGGTCATCAGTGCCGAGCAGGAATTCCCCCGTTCCGGGCGGCAGCAGACGGGCGTTGCGCAGATCGCCAACGACGGGATTGTGCGTGGCGAGCAAATCGGCAAAAGCGGCGATGAAAAGCAGCGCGATGATGATCAGCAGGCCGACGACGGCGAGCCTGTTGGCCGTGAACTGCCGCCAGGTGACGTAGGCGCGGCCGAGCCGTGCCTGCATGCGCGATTGCGGCCGGTCGGAAAGCAGCCATTCGCGGCGGCTCATCGGCTGGGATGGGCTGGCGGGAACCGTCATCGGTTTCGCGTCCTCGGGTCGAGTGTCCGGTAGAGAAGATCGGACAGAAGGTTGATGCCGATGAAGACCGTGCCGATGACGATCGTCCCGCCGAGCACGGCATTCATGTCGGCGTTCTGCAGCGAATTGGTGATGTAGAGCCCGATGCCCGGCCAGGAAAAGACGGTCTCGGTCAGCACCGATCCTTCGAGCAGGCCGGCATAGGAAAGCGCGATGACGGTGACCAACGGCACGGCGGCATTGCGCAGCGCATGGCCCCAGATCACCCGCGTTTCCGAAAGCCCCTTGGCACGCGCGGCAACGATATATTCCTGGGAAAGCTCGTTCAGCATGAAGCTGCGCGTCATGCGGCTGATATAGGCGAGCGAGAAATAGCCGAGCAGCGATGCAGGCAGGATGATGTGGCGGAAGACATCGTAAAACACATCCCATTGCCCCTGCCAGGCACTGTCCAGCAGATACAAGCCTGTGATCGGCGTGAACGTGTATTCGAAGACGATGTCGATGCGGCCGGGAAACGCCACCCAGCGCAGCCGCGCATAGAAGATGACGAGCGAAATCAGCGCCAGCCAGAAGATCGGCACCGAATAACCGATCAGGCCGACGACGCGCACGACCTGGTCGGCGATGCTGCCGCGCCGCACGGCGGCGAGAACGCCGAGCGGCACGCCGACGAAGGCGCCGATGAGCGTTCCGAGTGTCGCGAGTTCGATGGTTGCCGGCAGGACACGGCGGATATCGACCATGACCGGATTGGTCGTCAGCACCGAATTACCGAAATCGCCGGACAGTATGCCTTTGATATAGATGAAGAACTGCTGATAGAGCGGCAGGTTGAAGCCCATCTCCTCGCGCACGCGCTCGACGACATGGGTGGGGGCGCGATCGCCGAGAATGGCGAGCACGGGATCGATCGGCACAACGCGGCCGATGAAGAAGGTGACGGCCAGAAGGCCGAAATAGGTGGTGACGGCGGCAAACAGGAACCGCCCCAGCGCCTTTGCGAAGGCGCCGGCACGGCCCTTTCGGGGCCGCGCCGCCTGTGTCGTTTCGACGGTGCTCAAGCGGCCAATCCTGCCGGACTATTCCTTGGCGATCGGACCGACGAAATTGGTGTCGAAGCTCGGACCCAGCTTGAAGTCCTTCACGCTTTTGCGGTAGCCGGCCACCTCGGTCTGCTGGAAGATGAAGACAAAGGGGCTGTTTTCAAGATATTTCTTCTGGATATCCTGATATATGGCGGCGCGCTTTGCAGCGTCGCGTTCCAGAAGCGCTGCCTTGGCTTGCTTGTCGAGTTCCGGCGCTTCCCAGGTATTGCGCCATGCGAGCGTCTTCACCGTGCCGGCATCGGAATTGTCGGGATTGCCGGTAAAGGTATCGGCATTGGAATTCGGGTCGAAATAGTCCGACCCCCATTGGCCGATATACATGTCGTGAGTGCGGGCGCGGTATTTGGTCAGCGTCTGCTTGCCGTCGCCCGGAATGATTTCCATCTTCACGCCGGCCTGCGCCAGCGTCTGCTGCATGGATTCGGCGATACCGGTCACCGGCTGAGTGTTGCGCACGTCCATGGTGATCGAGAAACCGTCCGGTACGCCTGCCTTGGCGAGCAGTTCCTTGGCCTTGGCGACATCGAGCTTGTAGGGATTTTCGTCGAGCGCGCCGAGCTGGCCCTTCGGCAGGAAGGTCTGATGGATTTCGCCGATTCCCTTGATCAAAGTTGCGCCGATCGCATCATAGTCGACCAGATACTTGAAGGCTTCCTGGACTTCCGGCTTCTTCAGATTCTCGTTCTTGTTGTTCAGGCTGACATAATAGATCGTGCCCTTCGGCGCACTCGTCGTTGCGAGGTCGGCATTCTTCGAAACGGCGTCGATGTCGCCAGGCTCGAGGTTGCGGGCGATATCGATGTCGCCGGCTTCGAGCGCCAGCCGCTGCGCAGCACTTTCCTTCATATAGCGGTAGATGACGCGGTTGAGCTTTGCCTTGTCGCCGTAATAATTGTCGTTGCGTTCCAGAACGACCACTTCATTGGCGCGCCATTCGCGCAGCTTATAGGCGCCGGAGCCGGCATAGCCGGTCTTCAGCCACTCATTGCCGAAATCGCTGTCGTATTTGTGCTCGGCATCGGGCGTCACCGCCTTCACATGCTCCATCACCAGCTTCTTGTCGACGACGGAAGCGACCGTTGCCGTCAGGCAGTTGAGCACGAAGCTCGGCGCATAGGCCTTGTCGACGGTGAACACGAAGGTGCCGGCATCGGCCGCTTTGGCTTTTTCCGTAACGTTGTCGCCGGTCAGGCCGAATTGGGTGAGGATGAAGGCTGGGCTTTTGTCGAGCTTGACGGCGCGCTCGAACGACCAGGCGACGTCTCCGGCGGTGATCGGGTTGCCGGAGGCGAATTTCAGGCCCGATTTCAGCTTGAACGTATAGGTCAGACCGTCATCGGAAACACTCCAGCTGTCGGCCAGATCGCCCTTCACCTTGGATGTATCGTCCATGTCGAGACGGACGAGCAGGCTGTAGCTGTTGGTGGTAACTTCGGCGGTCGAGAGCTCGAACGCCTCGCCCGGATCCATCGTGATGATGTCATCAATGGCGAAACCCTCGACCAGCGTATCCTTGGGCGTCTCGGCGAAGGCGGCGGGTGCTGCCATCATCAGCAGCGAAAGTGCCGCTCCCGCGGAAAGCAGTCGGAAATTGCGGCTGAGCTTGGTGATCATCATGGTCCGTTCCCCTTGTTTTTTGATTGGATACGAAAGGCTTAGGCACGGTCTTCCCGCCAAGCCTTTGCCAGAATGCGAAGCCAGTTTTCACGGGCGAGTTTGGTCAGGTCAGCCTCAGCATAACCAACCTCCCTGAGAGCGGCAATCAGCTTCTGATTGCCCGCTGCATCGCCGATTTCCTCAGGAATAGTGGCGCCGTCGAAGTCCGATCCGAGGCCCACGCAGTCGATGCCGATGCGGTTCACCAGATAGTCGATGTGGCGGATCATGTCGGCAAGCGGCGTATCGCCGTCCGAACGCCCATCGGGACGCAGCATGGCGGTGGCATAGTTGATGCCGACGAGCCCGCGGCTTTCGCGGATTGCATCGAGCTGCCTGTCCGTCAGATTGCGCGCGACCGGCGTCAGCGCATGGGCGTTGGAATGGCTGGCGACCAGCGGCTGGTCCGTCGTCTTCGCTATGTCCCAGAACCCCTTCTCGGTGATATGGGCAAGATCAATCAGGATACCGAGGCGATTGCATTCCCTCACCAAAGCGAAACCGGCGTCGGTCAGGCCGGGTGCCGTGTCCGGCGACATCGGAAAGGCGAAGGGCACGCCGTAGCCGAAGACATTGTGCCGGCTCCAGACTGGCCCGAGCGACCGCAGCCCCGCCGCATAAAACACTTCAAGCGCCGAAAGATCGGCGCCGATCGCCTCGCAGCCTTCCATGTGTAGGACGGCGGCGAAAATATCGTCGACCATGGCGCCGCGGATATCCTTCACCGTCCGGCAGAGCCGCCAAGCACCCGCCTGGTCGAGCCGCAGCGCGATCGCCGCCATTTCATTGGCAATGGCAAGGGAAGGCAGCGGATCAAGAGGGGCCGCCATCGGCGTGATGTAACGGCCATCGGCATCAGGATCGGCGAAGACGAGATCGCCCGAGGGAATATAGATGGCGCAGAGACCGCCCGAAAGTCCGCCCTTTTTGGCCCGGTGCGCATCGATATGGCCGACGGTCGTGCCGTCTGCGAATTCCGCAATCGGGTCGCTACCGTCTTTTGAATGTGTCCAAAGTCGAAGGAGAACGTCGTTGTGACCGTCAAATACGAATTGCATCTATCTTCCTGCGCTGCCCGATCGGGCGAGAATGAAGACCAGAATAGAAAAGCTGACGGAATTCGCCACCTCTTTTTTATAAATTCCGTCTTCACGCGCCAAAAACGGAACGGGGGCCGAAGCCCCCGCAAAAACCATCGGATCGCATCATCTGAGATCAGTGCTTGCGGCGCTTCTTCTGTCTGTAGACGTCGATGACCACAGCCGCGACGATGATCAGACCCTTGACGATCTCCTGGTAATAGGCGTCGATCCTGAGGAAGGTGAAGCCGGAGGTCATGACGCCGAGGATGATGGTGCCGATGACCGTGCCGGTGATGCGCCCGACGCCGCCGGTGAGCGAGGTGCCGCCGATGACGGTCGCGGCGATCGCATCGAGTTCATAGCCGACGCCCATGCTTGCCTGTGCGGTTTCCGCGCGTGCCGCCGTGACGATACCGGCAAGGCCGGCAAGCAATCCGGCAATCACATAGACCTTGACGAGATGCGCCTCGATATTGATGCCGGAAACGCGCGCCGCCTGCGGGTTGGCGCCGATGGCATAGGTGAACTTTCCATAGCGGGTGTAGCGCAGCGCGATGTGAAAGATCAGCGCAACGACCAGGAAGACGACGACCGGCCAGGCTTTGGTTCCGATGAAGTGAAACTGCTCGGTGATCCCGGAAACCGGCTGTCCCTTCGTATACCACTTCGCGACACCGCGGGCCGAAACGAACATGCCGAGCGTTGCGATGAACGGCGGGATTTTCGTGTAGGCGATAAGCGCGCCGTTCGCCAGACCCGCCGCCGCCCCGATCAGCAGGCCGACGAGGATGGGCACGACAGCCGGCAAGTCAGTCAGCGAGGGGAAGACGGCCCGCCCCCAGGTCGACGACTGGGCGAAACTTGTCGCGATCATCGCCGTCATGCCGACGACCGAGCCCGAGGAAAGATCGATGCCGCCGGTGATGATGACCTGCGTGACGCCGACGGCGATGATGCCGATGACGGAGACCTGCAGGATCATGATCGTCAGGCGCTGCGAATTCATCAGGAAGCTTTGGCCGATGAACATCCAGCCGAGCGCTTCATAGATGAGCGCGATGCCGACGAGCACCAGGAAAATGCTCAGCTCGGTCGGTAAACGCCGCCGCCTTTGCCGGGTTGCGAGCGGAGCCGCTCCCTCTGCTGCCTTGGTAGTCATGTCAAACCTCCCTTGGGCGATCGCGGGCGGCGCATCACTGCGCGGCCAGCTCCATCACCTTGATCTGCGTTGCTTCATCGCGATTGAGGAACCCGGTCACGCGCCCCTCATGCATGACCATAATGCGGTCGCTCATCCCGAGAACCTCAGGCATCTCGGACGAAATCATGATGACTGCGACGCCGTTTCGCGCCATCTCGGTGACCAGCCGGTGGATTTCCGCCTTGGCGCCGACATCGATGCCACGCGTCGGCTCGTCGAGAATGAGGATCCGCGGATTGGTCAGCAGCCAGCGCCCGATCAGCACCTTCTGCTGATTGCCGCCCGAAAGATTTTCCACCCGCTCGTAAAGGTTAGGCGTTTTCACCCGGAGTTTTTTTGCCATGTCTTCGCAGGTCGCCTCGAGCGCCCCCTGCTGCACGAAGCCGCCCTTGACGTATCTGTCCTGGAGCACGGCGATCTGCATGTTCTCGAGAATATCGAGGATCAGCAGACAGCCGGTGTCCTTGCGGTCTTCGGTGAGGAACGCCATCTGGTGGCGGATGGCCTCGGTCGGCGAAGAAATCGTCACCGGCTTGCCGTAGAGTTCGATCGAGCCGGAGCTTGCCGGCGTCACGCCGAACAGCGTTTCGGCGACATTCGACCGCCCGGAGCCGACAAGGCCGGCCACACCGAGTATTTCGCCGGCTCTCACATCGAAGGAGACGTCGCGAAACACCCCCTTGAGACAGAGATCCTTGACGGAGAGCATGACCTCGCCGATCGGCACCTCTTCCTTGGGAAACATCTGGGTGATCTCGCGCCCGACCATCATGCGGATGATGTCGTCGCGGGTAACATCGGTCGAGGCATGCGTGCCGATATATCGGCCGTCACGGAAAACGGAGAACTCGTCGGCGATCTCGAAAAGCTCGTTCATCTTGTGGGTGATGTAGACGATGCCGATGCCCTGGGCCCTGAGGTCGCGGATGATGCGGAAAAGATGCTCGACCTCGCGCTCGGTCAGCGCCGAGGTCGGCTCGTCCATGATCAGCACGTCGGAATTATAGGAAACCGCCTTGGCGATCTCGACCATCTGCCGGTTGGCGACCGAGAGGTGCCGGACCTCGATATCGGGATCGATCGCGATATTGAGCCGGGTAAACAGCTCTTCGGTCATGCGATGCATCACGCCGTGATCGATGAAGCCGAAGCGGTTCTTCGGTTCGCGGCGGATCCAGATATTTTCTGCGACCGTCATGAACGGCATCAGGTTCAGTTCCTGATGGATCATGGCAATGCCGTTCTCCAGCGCGTCGAGCGGAGATTTCAGCTGGATCTCGATCCCTTTCAGGCGAATATCGCCCTTGTCGGGGATGTAGATGCCGGCGAGGATCTTCATCAGCGTCGATTTGCCGGCGCCGTTTTCGCCCATCAGCGCATGCACCGAGGCGCGCTTCAGCCGGAACTGCACGTCGTCGAGGGCGACGACACCCGGAAATTCCTTGCGAACGCCCTCGGCGCTCAACAGATATTCCGCATTGGGAACTGCACCGCTCGCACGCACGGCGGCCATGGTTGTCGGGCTGACGGCCATATCATCTCCTCCGGATACGGACAGGCGGAAAGGATGCGGGCTTTGCCCGCATCCTGTTGGCACTCGTCTCAGTTCTTGGTGACGAAGTCCTTGACGTTGGCAGGCGTGACGAGCTGGAAGGGAATATAGACCTTCTTGTCGATCTTTTCGCCCTTGGCGAGCTTCAGCGCCGCATCGAGCGAGCCCTTGCCCTGGCCGGCGGCATCCTGGAACACGGTGACGTCGAGATCACCTGCCTGCATGGCGGCAAGCGCGTCCTGCGTGGCGTCAACGCCGCCGATGACGACCTTGGTCATGTCCTTGCCGGCCGCCTTCAGCGCCTGGATGGCGCCGATCGCCATTTCATCGTTGTTGGAGATGACGGCGTCGAATTCGATGCCGCTGGAGAGCCAGTTGGCCATCAGGTCGGCGCCCTGGGTGCGATCCCAGTTCGCGGTCTGCTCTTCGACGATCACCAGACCCTTGCATTCATCGGTCTTGATGACGTCATGGACGTCCTGGGTGCGCATGCGCGCAGCCTGGTTGGAAAGCTCGCCCATCATGACGATGGCCTTGCCCTTGCCGCCGAGGATACGGCAGACTTCCTTGGTTTCCAGCGTGCCGGATTCCTGCTCGTTGGAGGCGACGAAGGCCTGCTTTTCCGGCAGCGTATCGACATTGACCGGCTGGCGGTTGACGTAAACCAGCGGGATGCCGGCATCGGCGGCGAGCTTCGACATCGCCGTGGTCGCATCGGTATCGACAGGGTTGACGATGA
The DNA here is from genome assembly GCF_019685155.1 of Rhizobium sp. NZLR1b. Taxonomy (NCBI): domain Bacteria; kingdom Pseudomonadati; phylum Pseudomonadota; class Alphaproteobacteria; order Hyphomicrobiales; family Rhizobiaceae; genus Rhizobium; species Rhizobium sp. NZLR1b. The sequence goes on along the minus strand of NZ_JABDWC010000003.1, from coordinate 145,295 downwards.
TTGCATCGACCTTGGAGGCGATGAAATTCTGGATCTGGCTCTGCTGCTTGGAAACGTCGTTCTGCGCGTCTTCGACCTGCAGCGTCACACCGCTCAGCGTCTTCGCATAATCGGTCATGCCGTTGCGCAGAACGGTCAGAAAGTTGTCGTCGAATTTCGCCATCGAAACGCCGACGGTTTCCGCGTGGACCGCCGTCGACATGACGAGCGCCATCGCAGTGCCCAGGATAAACTTTTTCATTTTCACTTCCTCCACAAAGCGGTGCCCGGCTGCACCCTCCTCACGCCGGAGCTCCGGGCATTGCCCTGGAGCCGCAATTTTCTCGCCGCCTCTCCCGCGGTGTCCCGTGTAAAACGGAACAAACAAACCGTAAAATTTGCTCTTCGGAATATTCATTCCATTTTCTGGGAACGACGTCAAGCCTCTTTCGCGGCGACGAGATATAGATGAAGGCGCAATGCCGCGGACGTCACCATCAGCGCCCGCATTGCCTCTGTTGTGAAAGACCAACGCCGCCTCCATCTATGGAAGGCTCGAAGACAAGACCGCGGCCGCAGGCGTCTTCGATATCCTCGACGCGGCCGGTCATTTAAAGATTTTGGAGACAGGACAAATGTCCATTTCGATCTATCGCCTCACCGTTCCGATGTTCCAGCGCGGCCTCGCCAGCCTGAAAACCTATCTCGACAAGGCCGAAGCCTACGCAGAGGAAAAGAAAATCGATCCCGCCATCTTGGTCGCCGCGCGCCTTGCGCCCGATATGCTGCCGCTCTCCGGCCAGTATCAGCGCGCCAGCGACAGCGCCAAATTCACCCTCGCCCGGCTGACCGCCACAGACGCCCCGAAGTTCGAGGACAATGAGAAGACGTTCGATGAGCTGCGCGAACGGCTGGCAAAGACCGAAGCCTATCTCGCCAGCTTCTCCCAGGAGGCGCTGGAGGGCACGGAAACGCGTGAAATCACCCTGCCGGGCAAGAGCGGCATCGTGCTTCCGGGCGATGAATATGTCACCGCCTTCGCCCTCCCGAATTTCTATTTCCACGTCACCACCGCCCACGCCATCCTGCGCAACCAGGGTGCGCCGATCGGCAAGCGCGATTATCTCGGGTAAACAACAAGCGGTTCCACGCACGGTTTGCGTCCGGAATGGCATGAAGACAAAGCTCTATCAGGGCCGGCGCGTCACCGGCCCTTTTTCCGTCAGCTCGGTATAGGCGAGCGTCTGATCGAGATGCCGCGCCCGGAGCGACAGCAGCCTTTCGGCATACTCGAGCCGTATCGCCGCATAGGCCGGATCCGCCGCGACATTGTCGAGCTCCATCGGATCGTCGCTGAGATTGAAGAGCAGCGGCGGCAAGCCGGCAAAATGCACATATTTGAACCGCGCATCGCGGATTACTGCGAGATTGCATTGATTGGATTTCAGCCCGAAATGCCGCTCCGCCTCGCCCGCGGCGATATCGCGGAAATCGAATTCCCAGAATGCCGCGTCCCGCCAGCCCTGCCCGCTCCCGCCGTCGACAAACGGCATCAGCGACCGGCCGTCGAGGCCGTTCTTCGCGTCGATGCCGAGCTTTTGGCAAAGGGTCGGAAAAATATCCGCGGCACTGGTGAATTCGTCGGCGACCCGGCCCGCTGCACCGCTTGCGGGATCGCGAATGACAAGCGGAATTTGGTAGCTGCCGTCGAAAAAGCCGCCCTTCCCGAGCGTCCAGTGATCACCCGCCATCTCGGCATGGTCGGAGGTGAAGACGATAAGCGTATCGTCCCAGGCGCCCGCATCCTTCAGCGCCTGCCAGATCCGGCCGAGCTGCGCATCGACCTCTGATATCATGCCGTAATAGATCGCCCGGATCGCGGCGAAATCCTCGCCGCTCCAGCCGCTGAGCAGCCCCGTTGCTCCGCGGATAAAATTGCCTTTGTCAGAACTCCGCATGGCATAAGCGAGATAGGGATGAGCGTCCTGTTCCGCCTCGCGGTTTTCCGCACGCGCAAAGGCCGGCCCCTCGCCCGGCTTGAACATCCGGTTGAACGGCTCCGGCACGGATAAGGGCGGATGCGGCCGCAAGAACGAGACATGCGCGAACCACGGCCGATCCTGTTCGCCGAGCCAGCGAACAAACTCGCCGGCCAGGAAGGCCGTCTGGGTCTCGTCGCTGGAATAGGCCGGCGCCGCGTCGGAAATGTCGCCGGCCCGCGCGCCGACGGGAATGTGGATGTCGCGGCTGACGGCGTCCTGATGCCCACGCGACCTCAGCCAGGAGAGCCACTGCCTTTCATGCTCCGGCAGCAGCTGGCGTGAGGTAAAGCCCGGCAACACGCCTTCATAGGTCGTCAGATGCGGATCGCTTGCATCCATCCCGCGCGGATCGGGCGCCGTGTCCGTATAGCCGAACAGCGTCGGGTCGTATCCCGCCCGCCGGGCGGCCAGCGCCAGATTGTCGAAGCGGGCATCGAGCGGCGAACCATTGCGGCAGACGCGATGGTTCATCTGGTAGAGGCCGGTATAGAGCGTGGCCCGGGCCGGCGAGCAGGGCGCTGCCCCGGCATAGTGCCGCCGGAAGAGCGTGCCTTCGCGTGCCAGCGCATCGACATTGGGCGTTTTCACGCAAGGGTGACCGACGGCCGACAGGCAATCGCCGCGCCACTGGTCCGCGGTGATCAGCAGGATGTTCGGCCGGCGAACCTTCTCAATTCTGGGCTCAATGCTGGTTGGTTTTTGCATGCCAGTTCCAGGCGGAGCGGATGATCTGACTGAGATCATACTGCGGCACCCAGCCGAGCACGTCGCGCGCCTTGTCGTTGTTGGCGACCAGCGTATGCGAATCGCCTTCGCGCCGGCCGATATACTCGACAGGGAAAGGCCTGTTCGACACGTCCTCGATCGCGCCGAGCAATTCCCTGACCGTCGTTCCGGTGCCGGTGCCGAGGTTCAGCGCAACGGATTGGCCGCCCTTCAGCAAATATTCGACGGCGCGCACATGCGCATCGGCAAGATCCAGCACGTGGATATAGTCGCGCACGCAGGTGCCGTCGCGGGTCTCGTAATCGCTGCCGAACACCTTGAAGCCCTGGCGGCGGCCAAGTGCCGCGTCGATCGCCAGCGGTATCGCATGCGTCTCAGGCTGGTGCCACTCGCCGATCCGGCCTTCGAAATCGGCACCGGCCGCATTGAAATAGCGCAGCACCACCGAGCGCAGGCTTCTGTATTGATCGTAGTCGGCAAGCGCCTGCTCGACGATATATTTCGTCCGCCCGTAGGGATTGATCGGCACCTGCCGGTGGGTTTCGTCGAGCGGCACGCTCTGTGGCAGACCGTAGGTCGCGCAGGTGGAGGAGAAGACGAAGGCGTTGATGCCGGCCGCCTGCGCCGCCGACAACAGCGTCAAAGTGCCGACCACATTGTTTTCGTAGAAGGAGACCGGATCTTTCACCGATTCGCCGACCTCGATCAGCGCCGCAAAATGCAGGATCGCCGCCGGCTTGTGCTTGGCCAGCACCTCATCCAGCCGGGCGCGATCGCGAATATCGCCTTCCTCGGCCGGCCCCCATTTGACGAACTCGCGGTGGCCGTTCGAAAAATTATCGAAGACGACAGGCTTATAGCCCTTGTTCGCCAGATCGAGGCACGTATGCGAGCCGATATAGCCGGCGCCGCCGACGACAAGAACCGTTTCCCCTGCCATGCACCACCCTTATTATTAGAAAAAGACGAAAGAAGCCTAGACGAGATAGACGTCAATAAAAAGAAGGAATTGCGATAAGCGTGAACGAACAATACGTCAAATGCCGAAGCCGGCGCGACCCGTGCGATTTGCGCCAGACCGGCGGCATTCAGAATTATTCGCGTGATTTGCATAAGTGCCCGATCTAAGGGGCTTGCACCGCCATGTGATGATCAACGTCCGCGGCCATCAGCCAGGGAGAGCGCGAATGAGGAAGGCATTGGTCGTTTGGGGCGGCTGGCAGGGCCATGAGCCGGAGCAATGCGCTCATATCGTCGCCGACCTGCTGCGCGAGGACGATTTTGCGATCGAGGTCACCGGCGATCTCGGCATATTCGGGTCTCCGACGCTGGCGAAGCTCGATCTGCTGGTGCCGATCATCACCGGCGAAACGCTCGAAAAAACCCATGCGAGCGCCTTGGTCGAGGCGGTGCGCGGCGGGCTCGGGCTTGCCGGCCATCACGGCGCGCTCGCCACATCCTTCAAGGAAAGCGCCCCTTTCCGCTATGTCTCCGGCGTCACTTGGGTCGCCCATCCCGGCAATATCATCGACTTCCGCGTTGCGGTCACCCGCCAGGACGATCCGGTCATGGAGGGCATTCCCGATTTCGACTACCGTTCGGAGCAATATTATCTGCACTATGATCCGACAGTCGAAATCCTGGCGACCACCACCTTCACCGGCGCATACGATCCGGCAGCCCGCAATGTCGTGATGCCCGTCGTCTTCAAGCGCCATTTCGGCGCCGGCCGCATCTTCTATTCCGCTCTCGGCCATGTCGCCGCCGAATTCGACCATCCCTATATGCCCCTCATCCTGCGCCGCGGCCTCGGCTGGGCCGCCCGCCAGTAGATTTGGGAAGGGTCGCGCGTCACGGATGGTGACGGGCGATGTCAACCAAGTCCACGCCTTGAGGGTGGCCGATCTCGGCAACGCTTTCGGTATTCCTCGATGCCGGCTTCATTGAAGTGGCAAGACGTCTGACCGATCGTCCGCCTGGAATGCCGCTGAATATTTCGGCAACCCGGGAAATTGTAATACGGCCTAACGGACCGCTTTCAGCTGCCGATCGTTGTCGACGGCGGGATCCGCCTCGTCAAAGATCCGCATCAGCCGCCCAGCTGCCTTCAGCTTCTCGATGAGATCGTTTCCATCCGGCGAGGCCTTCGTCAGCTCCAGCTGCTCGAACTCCCTCAGCGCCTGCGCCCAATGACTTTCCCCACGCCCATCCGGCCTGCCTTCTGCTTCCCACAATGAATAAGCGCGCTGGCTGACCCAGGCGTCTCTATTATGACTCATGATTAACCCCAGCGGAAAATTTGGAAGCAATATTCGACAGCCAACAAGGTGCCAAAACCGGCTTTAGGAGTCGTTACGAGGCAGCGTTAGTTTTTAGATAATACCTAGGTACCAAGGGATTATCCCCTTGCACACACTTCCAGACCTTGGCCTCGCAGCGCCTCCGGGATAGGGTCATCGCAGAAACGACAGCGATGACCGATGGCAGCCAAGACAACACTCAATGCGAAGAATCTCGAACCTCTCGGCGCGCAGCGCCTTGCCGAACTGCTGATCGAAATCAGTACGGGCAGCGCCGCCCACAAGCGACGGCTTCGAATGGAGCTTGCCGGCAATCACGGCAGCGTCGAGATCGCACGGGAGGTGCGAAAGCGGCTTGCCAGCATTGCCCGGGCTCGCACCTTCATCAACTGGCACAAAGTGAAGGCGCTGAAGAGCGACCTGGAAACCCAGCGCAAGACGATCACGGAGAGCGTTGCCGCCGATAATCCCGAGGAGGCCTTCGAGCTGATCTGGCAGTTCCTCGCCCTGGCGGATTCGATTTTCGAGAGATCCAACGCCGGCAGCGAGTCGCTCATCCAAAGCTTTCGGCAGGCTTGCGAGGATGCCGGCGCCATCGCGGCATCCGCAAAGATCGAGATCGACGTCCTGGCCGACAAGGTGTTCAGAGCCGTGCAGGACGATGGCTACGGTCTGTACGAAAACCTGATTGCAGCGATGACGCCAGCCCTCGGTCATGATGGCCTCGATCGCTTGAAAGATCTTCTTGTCCAATGGGCCAAGGAACCGGAAGACAAACCGGCGAAGGACAAGCGCGAGGTCATCGGCTGGGGCAGCGCAGGCTCGGTTTACGAGGATGAGATCTACGCCACGAGCCGGGAATTGACGGTGCGCATTGCCCTGCAGGAGATTGCCGATGCCCAGGGGGATGTCGATGCCTACATCGCTCAGCAACCCGCGGAAACACGCAGCACGCCGATTGTAGCGGCCGAAATCGCCGATCGTCTGCTCACCGCCGGGCGGGCGAAAGAAGCGCTTGCGGTGTTGGGTGAGGTCGATACGAGAAGCTTGGCCGATATCCCGCTCGAATGGCAGCTGGCTCACATCGCGACGCTTGAGGCCCTGGGGCGCGCGGACGAGGCGCAGGCCTATCGATGGACGTGTTTCGAGCAATCGCTGCATCACCAGCATCTCAAGGCCTTCCTCAAGCGACTGCCGGATTTCGACGATCTCGAAGCCGAAGAGAAGGCATTCGTCCATGCCCAGGCTTTCCCGGATATTCACCGGGCACTGGCGTTTTTCCTGAATTGGCCGGCACCTGCCGAGGCAGCGAAACTGGTGATCAGGCGGAAGGCGGAACTGGACGGCGATCTCTATGAGCTGATGCCGCCGGCTGCCGAGGTTCTGGCGGAGAAACATCCGCTCGCAGCAACCTTCGTCTTGCGCTCCATGATCGATTTCACTCTCGATAGCGGCCGGTCCAGCCGCTATAAATACGCGGCGAGGCATCTTGCCGACTGCGCATCCTTTGCCCCTCATATCGACGACTTCGGCAACGCCAAATCCCATGACGCCTATGTCACAGACCTGAAGCGTCGGCACGGCAAGAAGCATGGCTTCTGGAGCCTGCTGACCTAAGTCGCTCGGGATAGCTTATCTTTCGGAGAGGAATTCCATGACAGGCGCCCAGTGGCAGGCCGACCCGCTCACCTGGGGAACCGGACCGCGTATCTTCGAAATCTTCCTGGAGCCGACCTGCCCCTATTCGGTCAGAGCCTTCAACAAGCTCGATGCGCTGCTCAGCCAGGCTGGCGAAGACAAGATCACCGTCAAGATCCGCCTGCAGTCGCAGCCGTGGCACATGTATTCCGGCGTCCTCGTCCGCTGCATCATCGCCGCCTCGACGCTGGAAGGCGGCAAAGACACCGCCAGGAAGGTGATGGCCGCCATCGCCGCGCATCGCGAGGAATTCGAATTCGAGCGTCATGCCGGCGGCGCGAACATGGACGTGACACCGAACCAGATCATCGAGCGCCTGGAAGGCTACAGCGGCATCAAGCTGAAGGACGCCTTCGCAATCCCGAATCTCGACCGGGAGATCAAATGGCACTGCAAATACGCCCGGCAAAACGGCATCCACGTCTCGCCGACCTTCACGATCGACGGGCTGGTGCAGGCAGATATGAGCAGCGGCGATGAGGTTGGAGCCTGGGTGAAGAAGGTGCTGGGCCAGTGACACCAGCTATGCCGACGTTCAAAAATTGCTGGCGTTGACGCCCGGGAACTTATGGCGGAGAGGGTGGGATTTGAACCCACGATACCCTTGCAGGTATGCCGCATTTCGAGTGCGGTGCATTCGACCACTCTGCCACCTCTCCGCGGTCTGGTCGGCGCTTGTTCGGCGCGGGCGTTCTCATAACGGGCCTATGACAGGTTGGCAAGCCGAAAAGTCGAAGCATTCCATCCTTTTGCCTTGACACCTTTTTGTCACTCGCGTATCTCGGCTGCGCACTAGGTTCGGAGTAATCCGTGCCTCGGCCGTCCCGCGCTCGCGCGGGGCTTCATCGGCAGGACGAATTCGAGGATTAGCCTCTGAAATCCCTGCTTAACTTCGACTGATAAAAAGACGGCCACCCTGCTGAAGCAGCGGGGAGAGCTGGAACGAACATGAAAGGATAAAAAATGTTCGCAGTCATCAAGACCGGCGGTAAACAGTACCGTGTGGCAGCCAACGACGTGCTGACCATCGAAAAGCTGGAAGCCACCGCTGGCGATTCCATTGAATTCACCGAAGTGCTCGTGATCGGCGAAGGCGCCGACGCTGCGATCGGTGCGCCCTTCGTAACCGGCGCCTCTGTCAAGGCAGAAGTCGTCGAACAGAACCGCGGCAAGAAGGTCATCGCCTTCAAGAAGCGCCGTCGTCAGAATTCGAAGCGTTCGCGCGGCCATCGTCAGCATCACACGGTCGTCCGTATCACGGACATCGTGGCTGCCAAGTAAGATCAACGGGACAGGGTTTAAAGGAGAACTCCAATGGCACACAAAAAAGCTGGCGGTTCATCGCGCAACGGTCGCGATTCTCAGTCCAAGCGCCTTGGCGTGAAGAAGTTCGGCGGCGAAGCCGTCATCGCAGGCAATATCATCGTGCGTCAGCGCGGTACTGAGTGGCATCCGGGTTCCAACGTCGGCCTCGGCAAGGATCACACGATTTTTGCGCTTACCGCCGGCAATGTGAACTACCGAACCAAGGCCAACGGTCGCGTCTACGTGTCTGTCATGCCGAAAGCGGAAGCAGCGGAATAAGCCGGTAGCGCTCAAAAACAGCCGGCGTCTCATCGACCCGGCTGTCCGTATCAGGTTCAGTCTAGAAAACAGGGGAGATGGGGCGCCATCTCCCCTTTTTCTTTGTCCAAACAGGAGGACTGAACCATGCAAGGCGAATTGTTAAGGGTAGACCAATCACGGTCGCCCCGGGAAGACCAGGTGTCTTCCGAAGAACGGCTGAGGCCGGAACGGTTAAGGACCGATTGCCCTGTCTTGTTATCGGAAAGGCTCGTCATGCGCGCGCCCCACGAAGAAGACATCGACGCCCTTGCCCATCTCGCCAACAACGCCAAAGTCGCCACCATGGTATCGCGTATGCCGCACCCCTATACCGCCGATGATGCTGCTGACTTCGTGCGTCGCACGAAAAATGGCGAAATTGGCAAGTGCGTCTATGCGATCACCAAAGCCGAAAACGGCGCCTTCGTCGGCTGCTGCGGCGTCGAGCCGCATGCCGACGGCAGAACCGTCGAGATTGGTTACTGGCTGGGCGAGCCCTATTGGAACAAGGGTTATACGACCGAGGCCTGCCATGCCCTGGTCGATATGGTGTTCAGGACCCGTCAGGACGTCGATCAGATCGACGCCCGTTGCCGGGTGATGAACGTCGCCTCGCGCCGCGTCATTCAGAAGTGCGGCTTCCAGTTCCAGGGTTCGGGGCTCGCCGCCTCGCTGGCGCTCGGCAGCAACGTGCCTGTGGAATGGTACAGGCTCGACCGCAAGACCTGGATGTCCCTCAGAAGCTGGGGGAACATCGCATGAGCACGACCGCGCTGCAAAGGCCGGAGACCAAGCCGATGATGCCAGGCCCCGCGCCTGTCATCTCGACCGCCCGGCTGACGCTCCGCCCTCACAGGCTGAGCGATGCGCCATCGATTGCGGAATCGCTGTCCGATTTCGCCGTCACGCGCATGCTGTCCCGCGTACCCGCGCCGTTCGACCGGCAGGATGCGCTGGATTGGCTGGTCCCGGTCACATCAGGCGCCCTGCCGGACTGGCCGCTGGCGATCACCGGCAAGGACGATGTCCATATCGGTAACGTCGCCATCGAGCTGCGGCATGGCCGCTGGCACCTCGGTTACTGGCTGAACCGCTACTACTGGCGGCGCGGTTATATGAGCGAGGCGGTGGCGGCGATCATCGAGCGCTTTTCGCGCCGCATGCCGGAGACGCCGATCCATTCAGGCGTCTTCTCCGACAACCCGGCTTCGCTGCGCTTGCAGGAGAAGCTCGGTTTCCGCATGACGGGTTGCGGCGAAATCTATTGTTTCGCCCGCAACACCATGGTCTCGCACATCGAAACCGTGCTGCAGCCGGGCATGCTGCAGCCGCGCAAGGTGGCTTAATCAAAAAGGAGATGTCGCCGCCCCGCGGCGGCGTCTCCGTCAATTGCCGATCTCGACCCATAGCGGGAAATGATCGGAGCCAACGGATTGCGTATCGATCCGGGCGGATTTCAACCGGCCCTCGAGGCCGCAACTGACGAAGCAATAATCGAGATGCATGCGTTCGCCGTGATCCTCGGGATTCATCCAGCTGTAGCTCTCCGGGCGGTAGGCCTTGAGCGCCGCAAAGGCGTCGACCGGCGTGCCGATCCTGGCGATACGGCCGTAATATCCGCCGACGGCGCGGGCAAAGGCGCAATATTCCGGCGATTCCGGCTCCATGTTGAAATCGCCCATGATGACGTAATCCTCCGGCAGCGGCGGCTCCGGCAGATCGAATTCGCCGCCCCCGGTCAGCGATCCACCCTCCTGAACGAAAGCGTTGATACGGGCGTTCAGGAATTGCAGTTGGGCGATGCGCTCGTCTGGAGAGACGTGGTCGAGATGGACGGAATAGACGCGGATCGCCCCGCCGGGTGCCGCGATCACCGCCTCGGTTGCGCCGCGCTGCAGGTTGATCTTGCCGACCGTCCGGCTGCGCGGCAGAAGCAGCGTTCGGGTCGAAAGGATCGGCCAGCGCGACAAAACCATGTTGCCGAACTGGAAGCGCGTGCCCGGCACCCGCTGGCGCCTGCCTTCATCAACCTCGACAAACATGTCGCAGGCCGGTCCATACACCCAGAAATGGTCGGGAAACACGGCTGCAATGTCGGCCACCGTGTCGGCAAAACCGTTGCGCGAGAAGCCGCGGGTCACCTCCTGCAGCGCAATGACATCGGCGCCCTCAAGGCTCCGGGCAATGCGCGTGAGATCGTACCTGCCGTCGAGACCAAAGCCGTACTGTATGTTATAGCTCGCAAAATTCACGATAATCTTTGACCTCCGTCGGAACCGCCTATATCGAATGGGCCAAGACGGGCCGTCCAACTGCCACCGGATACTGGAAGTAAAATGAAATTTCTCGACGAAGCAAAGGTCTATATTCGATCCGGAGACGGCGGCGGGGGCAGTGTTTCCTTCCGGCGCGAGAAATTCATCGAGTTCGGCGGCCCGGATGGCGGCGATGGCGGACGTGGCGGCGATGTCTGGGTCGAGACCGTCAACGGCCTCAACACGCTGATCGATTTCCGCTTTCAGCAGCATTTCAAGGCGACGATCGGTACCCATGGCATGGGCAGAAACCGCACCGGCGCCAATGGCAGCGACGTGACGCTGAAGGTTCCCGTGGGAACCCAGATCTTCGAGGAAGACCGGGAAACGCTGATCTGCGATCTCACCGTCGAAGGCCAGCGTTATTGCCTCGCCCATGGCGGCAATGGCGGCTTCGGAAACGCTCATTTCAAGACCTCGACCAACCAGGCGCCGGATTGGGCCAATCCCGGCCTGCCCGGCGAGGAAAAGACCCTCTGGCTGCGGCTGAAGCTGATTGCCGATGCCGGCCTCGTCGGCATGCCAAATGCCGGTAAGTCGACCTTCCTTGCATCCGTCACTCGCGCCAGGCCGAAGATCGCCAACTACCCCTTCACCACGCTGCATCCCAATCTCGGCGTCGCCACCATCGACGAACGGGAATTCATTCTGGCCGACATTCCGGGCCTGATCGAAGGCGCCCATGAGGGTGTCGGCATCGGCGACCGGTTCCTCGGCCATGTCGAGCGCACCCGCGTGCTGCTGCACCTCGTCTCCGCCCAGGAGGAAAAGGTCGGCAAGGCGTATAAGACGGTGAAGCACGAGCTCGAAGCCTATGGCAACGAGTTGACGGACAAGCCGGAGATCGTGGCGCTGTCGCAGATCGACGTGCTCGACGAGGCCGAACTGAAGAAGAAGACCAAGGAATTGGCCAAGGCCTGCGGCAAGACGCCGTTCCAGATTTCGGCCGTCACCGGCAAGGGCATGACCGAGGTGCTGCGCGCGCTGCGCGACATCATCGTCGAGGAAAATGCCGAGGAAAAGCCGGCCAAGGTGCTGAAGCAGCGCCATCGCGACATTGTTGTCACCGATGAGGCTGAGGACGTTGGCGAGGATGGAGCCGATGACCAGCCGTAAGCCGCTTGGCCGCTATCGCCGCGTCGTCATCAAGATCGGCTCGGCCCTGCTCGTCGACCGAAAGGCCGGGCTGAAGAAGGCCTGGCTCGACGCCATGTGCGCCGATATCTCAGGCCTGAAGGCCAAAGGCATCGATGTGCTCGTCGTGTCATCAGGCGCAATCGCGCTCGGCCGCTCGGTGCTCGACCTGCCCTCGGGTGCGCTGAAACTGGAGGAAAGCCAGGCCGCTGCCGCCGTCGGCCAGATCGCCTTGGCGCGCGCCTGGTCGGAGAGCCTGTCGCGCGGCGAGATCGTCGCCGGCCAGATCCTGCTGACGCTTGGCGATACCGAGGAGCGCCGCCGCTATCTCAATGCGCGGGCTACCATCAATCAGCTTCTGAAAATCGGCGCCGTGCCGATCATCAACGAAAACGACACGGTCGCCACCAGCGAAATCCGCTATGGCGACAACGACCGCCTGGCCGCCCGCGTCGCGACGATGACCGGCGCCGACCTGCTCATCCTTCTTTCCGATATTGACGGCCTCTATACCGCGCCGCCGCATCTCGACCCGAACGCCACCTTCCTGGAGACGATTTCCGAAATCACCCCGGAGATCGAGGCGATGGCCGGCGGCGCAGCCTCCGAGCTCTCGCGTGGCGGCATGCGCACCAAGATCGATGCCGGCAAGATAGCGACGACATCGGGCTGCGCCATGATCATCGCCTCCGGCAAGACCGACAGCCCGCTGTCGGCGATCGAAAACGGCGCGCGTTCCTCCTGGTTCGCGCCGTCCGGCACACCGGTGACCGCCCGCAAGACCTGGATCGCCGGACAGCTGCAGCCGGCCGGCGAACTGCATGTCGATGACGGCGCCGTCACCGCACTCGGGGCCGGCAAGAGCCTGCTTCCCGCCGGCGTGCGCAGCGTTACCGGCCTGTTCAGCCGCGGCGATCCGGTGGCGATCATCGGCCCCGCCGGCCGCGAGATCGCCCGCGGCCTGGTCAGCTACGACGCCGAGGACGCCCGCCGGATTGCCGGCCGCAAGTCGGCGGAGATCGAGGCCATTCTCGGTTATCCCGGCCGCGCGGCCATGGTCCATCGTGACGACATGGTGATGACCGCACAGGTCGGTTCGAAATCGGAAAGGCAGAAGAAGGACGCGAGCTATGCTTGATACCGTTGCGCCAAGCCCTGACATTGACGCGCTGATGAATGACATCGGCCGCAAGGCAAAGGCTGCCGCACGACCGCTGAGCTTTGCGTCCGCCGAGGCGAAGAACAGGGCGCTGAACGCCATGGCCGATGCAATCCTGGCCAACAAGGCTGAGATTCTTGCCGAGAACGTCAAGGATTTGCAGGACATCGAAGGCACCGAGACGCTTGCCTCCTTCGTCGACCGGCTGACGCTGAACAACAAACGCGTCGCCGAGATGGCCGAGGGGCTCCGCGCCATCGCCGCCCTTGCCGACCCGGTCGGCGAAGTCATCGCCGCCTGGGACCGGCCGAACGGCCTGCAGATCGAGCGCGTCCGCACGCCGCTCGGCGTCATCGGCGTCATCTTCGAAAGCCGGCCGAACGTCACGGCTGATGCCGGCGCCCTCTGCCTCAAGGCGGGCAATTCAGTCATCCTGCGCTGTGGCTCGGATTCGCGCCGTTCATCGCAGGCGATCCATGCCTGCCTTGTCGAAGGTCTGAAGGCGGCAGGACTTCCAGAGCATGCTATCCAACTCGTCCCGGTCACCGACCGCGCCGCCGTCGGCGCCATGTTGCGCGGTTTGGACGGGGCAATCGACGTCATCGTGCCGCGCGGCGGCAAGAGCCTGGTCGCCCGCGTGCAGAACGAGGCCCGGGTGCCGGTTTTTGCCCATCTCGAAGGCCTCTGCCATATCTATGTCGATGGCTCGGCCGATATCGAGATGGCGAAGAAGATCGTCGTCAATGCCAAGATGCGCCGCACCGGTATCTGCGGCGCGGCCGAAACCCTGCTCGTCGACGGTGCGGCGATCGGCACGCATCTGACGCCGCTGCTCGAGGTTCTCATCGATGCCGGCTGCGAGGTCCGCGCTTCGCCAACCGTGCTGAAGGTCGCCCCCGGCCTGAAGCCCGCAACGGAAGAGGACTGGTCGACCGAATATCTCGACGCGATCATTTCGGTTGCCGTCGTCGACGGCATATCGGGCGCGATCGCCCATATCCAGACCTATTCCTCGAACCACACCGAGGCGGTGATCGCCGAGGATCCCCACGTCGTCGCGCGTTTCTTCACCGAAGTCGATTCGGCGATCCTGCTGCACAATGCCTCGACCCAGTTTGCCGATGGCGGCGAGTTCGGCATGGGTGCGGAGATCGGCATTGCCACCGGCAAGATGCACGCTCGCGGCCCCGTCGGTGTCGAACAGCTCACCTCCTTCAAATATCGGGTGCACGGCGCCGGACAGACGCGGCCCTGACGTGACGGCGGAGAGTTTGGACCGGCATTATCTCCGCATGCCGCACAGCGAGCGCGGCATGGTCGTCGGTCTGTTCGGCGGTTCGTTCAATCCGCCGCACCAGGGCCACGCGCTCGTTGCCGAGATCGCCATCAAGCGGCTCGGCCTCGACCAGCTCTGGTGGATGGTTACCCCCGGAAATCCGCTGAAGAGCCGCAACCAGCTGGCACCGCTTACCGAGCGTATTGCCGAAAGTGAACGTGTTGCCGCCGATCCGCGCGTCAAGGTCACCGCCTTCGAACAGACACTCGGCGTCAGCTACACCGCCAATACGCTCGCCCGCGTCAAGGCCCGCAATCCGCATGTGCATTTCATCTGGGTCATGGGCGCCGACGGCCTGCAGACCTTTCACAAATGGCAGAAATGGCAGGAAATTGTCCGCACCTTCCCGATCGCCGTGATCGACCGGCCGGGCGCGACGCTCTCCTACCTCTCCTCGAAAATGACGCGGACCTTCGATTTCGCCCGTGTCGACGAAGATGATGCCCGTATTCTCTGGAAGAAGCAGGCCCCGGCCTGGACCTTCATCCACGGGCCGCGCTCCGGCCTGAGCTCGACGGCAATCCGCAACGGCTCGTCGCACGGCCAAGCCGAATAAATTTCAAGGAAGGTTCGAAAACGAGAAAGCCCGACGGGGGAGGATCCGTCGGGCTTATAAACTCGATCGACAACTGGGAGGAGGAGTGTTGTCGACCCTATCGAGCGGCTATGGGAGGAGGAGGTCGCCGCTTCGATGCTCGTGTTTTATCATATTCCGCACGAAGGTGAATATCGATTGGTGCATTGCAGCAATGCACCAACTGCAATCCTGTCCGAATAGGCCGCTTTGGCGCTGCCGTTTTTATCGGCGGAATCAACGGAGCATGGTTCTGCCGCCGGAGAATTCTTGAAGTTTACAAAAGTGCAGCCTGGATATTCCGGCTCTATAGATCCCATTTTGCGTCCAAGCCATGCACTCGCCGAATGTTTGAAGCATTGGGTTCCTACGAACGAGACGGCCGGTGCGCTATATTTTTCCGGATATATCCCTAGCCAAGGCGCGCTACCCGTTATATTCGTCGCAATATTTCGAACCTTGGAGAATGATTTATGCAAGACCGCCGCCGATGGATGAAACTGGCAACCGTCGCGCTCGCCGCGCTTTGGTTTGGCGCAGCAGCGCTTCCAGCGCCCGCCGGCGCGGCCGAAAAGCTCACCGTCTTTGCGGCGGCGAGCCTCAAGGATGCGCTCGACGCCGTCAATGCCGCCTGGACCAAGGAGAGCGGCAAGGAGGCCGTTGCCTCCTATGCGGCAAGCGGGGCGCTCGCCAAGCAGATCGAAAACGCCGCTCCCGCCGATATCTTCATCTCGGCCGACCTCGACTGGATGGACTACGTCGCCAAGAAAAACCTCATCAAGGTCGACACCCGTTCCAACCTGCTCGGCAACAGCATCGTGCTCGTTGCCGAAAAGGACAAGGCAAAACCGGTCGAGATCAAGCAGGGCTTCGATCTTGCCGGGCTCCTGGGCGACGACAAGCTTGCCATGGGTGAGCCGAAATCGGTTCCGGCCGGCAAATACGCCATGGCCGCGCTGGAAAAACTCGGCGTCTGGAAATCGGTGGAAACCAAGGTCGCCGGCGCCGAAAGCGTCCGTGCTGCTCTCGCCCTCGTCTCCCGCGGCGAAGCGCCTTACGGCATCGTCTACCAGACGGACGCCGCGGCCGATAAGGGTGTGGCCATCGTCGGCACCTTCCCGGCCGATTCGCATCCGCCGATCATCTACCCGATCGCCATACTTGCCGAGAGCAAGAATCCGGACGCAACAGCCTATCTCGACTTCCTGAAATCCGACAAGACAGCCGCCTTCTTCACGGCGCAGGGTTTTACTGTCCTGAAATGATGGGCTGAATTGATTGCGGAATCAACAGTGACAGCTTAGCGTGAAGGCTCACATAGGTTCAAAGTCGGCAACTCCTCTTTCGTCATGCTCGGGCTTGTCCCGAGCATCTGCCCGGCACAAGGCCGAGGATGACGTCGGAGAAGGAGCGAGATTTGTCGTCAAACTGAGGCTCGCCTGAGCGAGCCTTCGATCTTGGAGATAGCTGCATTTGAATATATTGGGCCTGAGCAATGAGGAATGGACGGCGATCCTGCTCAGCCTGCGTGTCTCTATTGTCGCCATGCTGGCGAGCCTGCCCTTCGGCATCCTCGTCGCCCTGCTGCTTGCTCGCGGTCGCTTCTGGGGCAAGTCGGTGTTGAACGGCATCGTTCACCTGCCGCTGATCCTGCCCCCTGTCGTCACCGGTTTCCTTCTCCTCATCCTGTTCGGCCGCCGTGGTCCGATCGGCAGCCTGCTCGACCAGTATTTCGGCATCGTCTTTTCTTTCCGCTGGACGGGTGCGGCGCTCGCCTGCGCCATCATGGCCTTTCCGCTGATGGTGCGCAGCATCCGCCTGTCGATCGAGGCGGTCGACCGCAAGCTCGAAGAAGTGGCCGGAACGCTCGGCGCCGGTCCCGCCTGGGTGTTTTTAACGATCACCCTGCCGCTGACCTTGCCCGGCATCATCACCGGCATGATCCTTTCCTTCGCCAAGGCAATGGGTGAATTCGGCGCGACGATCACTTTCGTTTCCAACATCCCGGGCGAAACCCAGACGCTGTCCGCAGCGATATACACCTTCACCCAGGTGCCGGGCGGCGATGCCGGCGCACTGCGCCTGACAATCGTCGCCATCGTCATTTCCATGGCCGCGCTGCTCGCCTCCGAATTCCTCGCCCGTCTCGCCGGCCAAAGGATCGACCCGGAATGACGCTGATCGTCGAGGCAAAACAGAGGCTCGGCACCTTTTCGCTCGACGCCGCCTTCACCTCCGAACGCGGCGTCACCGCGCTGTTCGGCCGCTCCGGCTCCGGCAAGACCTCGATGATCCGCATCATCGCCGGCCTCGCCCGCCCGGACGAAGGCCGCGTCGTCCTCGACGGCGAGCCCCTGACCGAAACAGCAACCGGCATCTTCGTCCCGAAACATCGCCGCCGCTTCGGTTATGTCTTCCAGGAGGCCCGGCTTTTCCCGCATCTCAGCGTTCGGGCCAATCTCGCCTATGGCCACTGGTTCGCGGCCCGAACGGCACGCGGTGAAAGCTTCGATCACATCGTCGACCTGCTCGGTATCGAGCCGCTGCTGGAACGCAGCCCCGCAAAACTTTCCGGCGGTGAGAAGCAGCGTGTCGCCATCGGCCGCGCCCTTCTCTCCGCGCCCCGCCTGCTTCTCATGGATGAGCCGCTCGCCGCCCTCGACGAGGCGCGCAAGGCCGAGATCCTGCCCTATCTGGAGCGGCTGCGCGACGAGACGGAAATCCCGATCGTCTATGTCAGCCATTCGATCGCCGAGGTGGCGCGGCTGGCAAACCAGGTCGTCGTCATGCGCGACGGCAAGGTGGAAGCGACCGGCCCGGCCGTCGACATATTGAGCCGCTTTTCCACCGCCTCCGACCGGCGCGAGGCGGGTGCGCTGCTGGAAGGCACGGTCGAAAGCTTCGATGCGCTGCACCGCCTGTCGGTGGTCGCCCTGAAATCCTGCCGGCTGCATATCCCCAGTGGGGCCCTTACTTCAGGCAGACCGGTGCGCATCCGCATTCCGTCCCGCGACGTCATGCTGGCGACCACCAGACCCGAGGGCCTCAGCGCGCTGAACATTCTCGAAGGCAGGATCGCGGCGATATCGTCGGACGAGGACGGAACGGTGGAAATCCGGCTTGATTGCGGCGGCGATATCATTCTTTCCCGCATCACCACACTCTCCTGCGAGCGTCTCGATCTCCAACCGGGAAGTGTCGTCTTCGCCGTCGTCAAGACCGTGGCCCTGGAGGCCTGATCAGCCGTGTCGCTGCTGCAGGTTGCGCTTGGCCTCGAGCCAGGCGAGATCGCCGGCAAGGCTCGTGCGCATCGTTTTTTCCATCCGGCGGAAACGCTCGAGCAATTCCTCGCCGAACGGCGTCAGCGCTGCGCCACCGCCCTTCTGCCCGCCGCGCTGCGGCTCCACCACCTGCTCGCAGAACATCCGGTTCATCTCGCTGACCAGCAGCCATGCGCGGCGATAGGACATGTCCATCGCCCGCCCCGCCGCCGAGATCGATCCGGTCTGGCGGATATGCTCCAGCAGCTCCATCTTCCCATGGCCGAGCCGATCCTCATCCGGGAAGCTGATTCGCAGGACGGGCACGAGGGTTTTTGCGGCTGGATCGGTCATCGAATCGTGAAATCGTGAAATTTGCCGCACTTTACGCCGTGGTACGGAAACTGTACACCGGCCGCACAAGCAGCCCGAGCGGCAATATTCTTCAATTCGGACGCCAGATCGGATTTTCGACCGTTCTGTATCTTAGCGCGTCTTGAAACATTAGTGGTTTGATGCCTATCTTAACCATGGTCCGGTCTCGATCGGATCTGTGTTGTGCATGGTTTGTCATTCCAGGAAAGGGAAAGCACTGACAACAGTACACGCCAAGGGAAAAACGTTCGCCGTTATCCCGAAGAGTGCGGAACGTGGCGCCGATGCCGCCGCCCGCGCCCTAGAAACCGTCCTCGCCAGCCTCGAGGACTCCAAAGCTGAAGATATCGTCACCATCGACATTGCCGGAAAATCGGCGCTGGGAGACTACATGATCGTCGTCTCCGGCCGCTCGAGCAGGCATGTCATGGCGATCTCGGATCATCTGCTCACCGACCTGAAGGACGACGGCCTCGGTACGGCCCGCGTCGAAGGTCAGGAAGGCGGCGATTGGGTCCTGATCGACACCGGTGACATTATCGTGCACGTGTTCCGTCCCGAAATCCGCGAATTCTACAACATCGAAAAGATGTGGGCGGCTCCGGATATGGATGAAGAAACACGGCACTGACAGGCGGTCCGGCATTCTGCCCGACGCCTGAAACGTGGCATTGACTGGCCGGAAAACATCAGAAGCCGGCCGGTGACGCCTTGTGCGCAAGATGTGCCGCATCAGCAGGAGCGGATGAATGCGAGTTGGTCTTTTTGCGGTGGGACGGCTGAAATCCGGCCCCGAAAAGGATCTTGCGGCCCGTTATTTCGACCGTTTCGCCAAGGCCGGCCCTGCCGTCGGCCTCGAACTGTCCCGTATTGCCGAAGTTGCCGAAAGCCGTGCTTCCAACGGGGAAACCCGCAAGCGCGAGGAAGCGGCGCTGCTGTTGAAATCGCTTGCCGATGGCAGCATCCTCATCCTTCTCGACGAACGCGGCAAGGCGCTTGACAGCGAAGCCTTCGCAAACCTGCTCGGCTCCTATCGCGACCAGGGCAAACGCGAGCTGACCATTGCCATCGGCGGCGCCGACGGCCTCGATCCATCCCTCTACGACCGTGCCGACACCACGCTTTGCCTGGGCAAGATGACCTGGCCGCATCAACTCGTGCGCACGCTGATCGCCGAACAGCTTTATCGCGCCGTGACCATCCTGTCCGGCCACCCCTATCACCGCGTCTGATTCCCCGCCGCTCGGCAATTCGCATTGTCACGCAGCCGTGTTCTGTCAGCCGGCTGTTATGCTTCAAACTTTCTGGCAAAGCGTGCCAAATCAGCTTAGTCTGCACGCGTTTTGAGAAAGTGCCCCAACACGCATGACGAGAGAAGCAACCAGGCGATACCGCATGATCCTGCCGGCTATCGCAGCCGGGGTCGGCGTGGCGGTGATTGCCGTGTCGGCAAATCCCTTCATCGTCCTGGCGCAAGATGCCGCCCCCGAGGCAGCACAATCGGCACCGCAGCCGGCAGGTGAGCCGGCGCCTCCCGATCCGGCCGCCGAACTGGCCGCCAAACGGGATCAGACCCGTACCGAACTCGAAACCCTGTCGAAAACGATCAGCCTCTCCTCCGACAAGGTGAGTGCGCTTAAACAGAGCATCGCCGATCTGGAAAAGAGCGCGCAAAGCATCCGCCAGGCACTGATCGAGTCCGCGGCCCGCCGCAAGGCGCTCGACAAGCAGATCCTGGCAAGCGAGAAGAAGCTTGCCGATCTCGGCGTCAAGGAGGATGGCATCCGCCGCTCCCTGCACGAGCGCCGCGGCCTCCTGGCCGAGGTGCTGGCAGCCCTCCAGCGCATGGGCCGCAACCCACCGCCCGCTTTGCTCGTCACCCCTGATGACGCGCTCGCCTCGGTGCGCAGCGCCATCCTGCTCGGCGCCGTCGTGCCCGGTATCCGCAAGGAGACTGACAAGCTTGCCGGAGACCTTGCAAGCCTCGCCGCATTGCAGACCGCAAGTACCGCCGAGAAGGCCGGCCTGACCGCGACGATGACGAACGGTATCGAGGAAGAGCGGCGCATGGACCTGCTGCTTGCCGAAAACGACAAGCTCAGCCGCAGCAATGCCACCGAACTCACCGCCGAGAGAAAACGCTCCGAGGAGCTGGCGGGCAAGGCGACCAGCCTTGAAGGCCTTGTCGCCTCTATGGAATCCGAGATCGCTTCGGTGCGCGACGCTGCTGCCGCTGCCCGCCAGGCGGAGGAGAACCGCAAGCTGATGACGGACGAGCAGCGCGCCCAGGCCAAGGCCTTGGCCGACAGCGGCGTGCCCGATAAAAACCGCATTGCGCCCGCATATCCCTTCGGAGAATTGAAGGCGAAATTGGAGGTGCCCGTCGCGGGCGATATCCTGCGCCAGTTCGGCGATGCCGACGGCACCGGGCACGAGGCCATGGGAATGACGGTCGCCACCAATCCGGAGACGGTGGTGACGGCGCCTGCGGATGGGCTGGTGGTTTTCGCCGGCGCTTTCCGCAGTTACGGCCAGATGATCATCCTCGACACCGGCGATGGGTACCACTTGGTTCTCTCGGGAATGGATACGATCAATACCCGTCAGGGAAAGTTCGTTTTCTCCGGCGAGCCGCTCGCCGTGATGGGTGCGAAAAGAGTGGCAAGCGCAACTGCATTGGCGCTGGCAACGGACCGGCCAACGCTTTACATTGAATTTCGAAAGGACGGTAAACCGGTCGATTCCCGACCATGGTGGACCGCCAAAGACACTGGAAAGGCACGCAATGATTCGTAGGGCTTCTTTTGTTCTGGTCGGCGCATTGATGGGTGCGACCGCAATGAGCGTCATTTACTCGGCGGGTGCGCCGGCAGAAGCGGCCGGATCCTCGACGTACAAGGAACTCTCGGTGTTCGGCGATGTCTTCGAGCGAGTGCGCGCCCAATACGTGACGCCGCCGGCTGAAGACAAGCTGATCGAGAACGCCATCAACGGCATGCTCTCCTCGCTGGATCCGCATTCGAGCTATATGAATGCGAAGGACGCCGAGGACATGCGCACCCAGACGAAGGGTGAGTTCGGCGGCCTCGGCATCGAAGTCACCATGGAAGACGACCTCGTCAAGGTCATCACCCCGATCGACGATACGCCCGCCGCCAAGGCCGGTGTTCTCGCCGGCGATTATATCTCCGAGATCGACGGCCAGTCCGTGCGCGGCCTGAAGCTGGAAGACGCCGTTGAGAAGATGCGCGGCGCCGTCAACACACCGATCAAGCTGACGCTGATCCGCAAGGGCGCCGACAAGCCGATCGAGCTGACGATCGTCCGTGACGTCGTCGCCGTCCAGGCCGTCAAGTCGCGTGTCGAGGACGATGTCGGTTATCTCCGCATCATCTCCTTCACCGAGAAGACCTATCCTGATATGGAAAAGGCGATCAAGAAGATCAAGGACACCGTTCCGGCCGACAAGCTGAAAGGTTATGTCCTCGACCTGCGGCTCAATCCGGGCGGCCTGCTCGACCAGGCGATCAATGTCTCCGATGCCCTGCTGGAGCGTGGCGAAGTCGTTTCGACGCGCGGCCGCAATCCCGATGAAACCCGCCGCTTCAATGCCGGTCCGGGCGACCTGACGGATGGCAAGCCGGTTATCGTGCTGATCAACGGCGGTTCGGCTTCCGCATCGGAAATCGTCGCCGGCGCTCTTCAGGATCTGCGCCGCGCCACCGTTCTCGGCACACGCTCTTTCGGCAAGGGCTCCGTCCAGACGATCATCCCGCTCGGCGAAAACGGCGCGCTGCGCCTGACCACGGCGCTCTATTACACGCCGTCGGGCCGCTCGATCCAAGGCACCGGCATCACCCCCGACATCAAGGTCGAGGAGCCGCTGCCGCAGGAACTGCAGGGCAAGATGGTGACCGAAGGCGAATCCAGTCTGCGCGGCCATATCAAGGGCCAGAGCGAGACGGACGAAGGTTCGGGCTCGGTTGCCTATGTGCCGCCGGACCCGAAGGACGACGTTCAGCTGAACTACGCGCTCGATCTGCTGCGCGGCAAGAAGACCGATCCGGCCTTCCCGCCAAACCCTGACAAAGCCGTCGTCGCCAAGTAATGATCACCTCAAGGCCGGGCGAGTTGCCCGGCCTTGACCCTTTCTGCTGTTTCCCGGTTTTGGAGCGGGCGAAAAATTGGGAACGGACCTGCATGCGCCTTTGGGCGGCAACCGCAAAACCGGCAGCCGGCGGCCGGGTGTTTTGCGCCTGGGCCGCATCGCCGCCAGTCTTTGTCTTTTCGCGATAGGCGGCTTTTCCCTCTATACGGCGTTTCGCGGCGATGGGCTCGAACGCACCAAACCACCAGCGGCAGAACGAGCCGCAACGCCCCCCAATACGCCTCCGCCACCGACGACAACCGCCACAAAGACGCCGGACGGCATGCCGCGCGCCGAACCGCGCTCAGGCGCCACTGTCGAACAGATGGTCACCGGCGACGGCTCCGTCGTCACCAAATACAGCCCCCGCCCGCGCGATGGCAGCGGGCCGGTGCTGGTGGATGCCATGCAGATCGGCCAGGATCCGCGCATGGCGGCCCAGCCGAATGAAGCACTGCTCGAACAAACCCCGTTTGGCAGGCTTCCGATCGTCGGTCCCGATGGCCGGCGGCCGATGGATCAATATGCCCGTCCCGCGTCCGGCGCGCGCGGTGTCCGCATCGCCATCGTCGTCAGCGGCCTCGGGCTCAGCCAGACCGGAACGCAGCGCGCCATCGCTGAATTGCCGGAGGAAATCACCTTTGCCTTTGCCGCAAGCGGCAACAGCCTGCAGCGCTGGATGCAGGAAGCCCGCCGCGGCGGCCACGAAATTCTTCTGCAAGTGCCGCTCGAGCCGTTTGATTACCCGACGAATGATCCCGGTCCGGAAACGCTGCTGACCACGAAACCGCCCGCCCGCAATATCGAGAACCTGCACAAGGCGATGGGCGAGATCACCAATTATACCGGCGTCATGAATTATCTCGGCGGACGTTTCCTGTCCGATTCCACCGCCATGGAACCTGTCATGCGCGATATCGGCAAACGTGGCCTGCTGTTTCTCGATGACGGCACGTCGGCGCAGTCGAAGACGGCGGCGGTCGCCAAGGGAACCGAACTGCCCTATGCCTTCGCCGATCTGCAGCTCGATGGCCAGCTCGATATCAACGCCGTCCTGAAGAAGCTCGACGAGCTCGAGCGCATTGCCCGCAAGAACGGCCAGGCAATCGGCGTCGCTTCGGCTTTCGATGAGAGTGTTGACGCCATCGCCAAATGGAGCGAGGAGGCTGCGATGCGCGGCATCGAGATCGTCGGCGTCGCCGCCCTTTCCACCGATCCCCGTAACCCCTGAAATTCCCGAGAAAATCCTTGAACGGAGAAGAAGATGAGCCAGGCGACCGTGAAAGCCGAGGATCTGCCCTACCGCCCTTGCGTCGGCGTAATGATCCTGAACCGCGCTGGCCTTGTCTGGGCTGGACGACGCATTCCCGACGGCAATTCGGATTATGACGGCTCGCCGCAGCTCTGGCAGATGCCTCAAGGGGGCATCGACGAGGGCGAGGATCCATTGGACGCCGCCTACCGCGAACTCTACGAGGAGACCGGCATCAAGACGGTGACCTTGCTTGCCGAAGCGAGAGACTGGATCAACTATGATCTGCCGCCGGCACTGATCGGTATCGGGCTAAGGGGAAAGTTCCGCGGCCAGACGCAGCGCTGGTTCGCCTTCCGCTTCGACGGCGACGACAGCGAGATCGCCATCAACCCGCCGCCAGGCGGCCACGAGCCGGAATTCGATTCCTGGGAATGGAAGCCGATGCAGGAATTGCCGGGGCTGATCGTTTCCTTCAAGCGCAGCGTCTACGACCAGGTGGTGGCCGAATTCCAGCATCTGGCAGCATTGCAGTCGGAAGACTGATCGATACCGGATGATCGGACGGGTCGGCAGCTGATACCGTCAGATGCGGAACCGGCCGCCCAGGCGGCCGGCTTGTCATCGAATACTATTCGGCTTCGTTGGCGGAATCGGCGTTGAGCTGGCCGTATTTGCTCTCGCCGATTTTCCCGAGCAGATCGAGCTGCGTTTCGAGGAAGTCGATATGGCCTTCCTCATCCATCAGCAGCTCTTCGAAGAGCTTCATCGAAACGTAATCACCGGCCTCGTGACAGATATCGCGCGATTTCTTGTAGGCCGCGCGGGCGTCGTATTCGCCGGCGAGATCGGCTTCCAGCACTTCCTTGACGTTCTGGCCGATGCGCAGAGGCGCAAGGGTCTGCAGATTGGGATGGCCTTCGAGGAAAATGATGCGGGCAACAAGCCGGTCGGCATGATGCATCTCTTCGATGGATTCGGCGCGCTCCTTTTTGGCGAGCTTGGTGTAGCCCCAGTCCTCAAGCAGACGATAGTGAACCCAATATTGATTGACCGCCCCGAGCTCGAGGAACAACGCCTCGTTAAGCCGCTCGATGACCTTTTTGTCGCCTTTCAATGTCCGCTCTCCTGTTTTCCTCATGGAATTGCTTCAAGCGGGACATGAAATCAAATATCTCGGCCTCCGTCGAGTGGCGACGGGCATGATACTCCTCGGTTGTCTGCACAATGATGTCGACGACGTTTGGAAAGCAGCCACAGCAACGACCGCGTTTTTCCATGGCGTGATAGACCTTCGCCGGCACGATAAGCTGCCAACAGTCTTCGTCGAGAAGGTTGGTGATAACCTCCCGGATTTCCTTGTCGGTTATATAATTGCAGCTGCAGACAAGCACGTCTTCATTCCAAACATGACACTGACTATCGTGTTTTCTGCTAAAGAAGATGGTGGCTGTCAAGAAAAAATTCGAGCCCCGCATCAGAGAACAGCGGCGTCCGAATCGGGCCACAGGCATATCGCTGGTGATTATGTAGCGGTTCCAGGGGGATGCAGCCAGAAAGCAGATGAAGGCGCACCGCATGGCCCTGATCGGTGCGATATTTATTAATGGAAGTTGCGGCCGCGCGGCATCACCACAGCGGTTTCCGCTGCGCCGGAATTGCTGTCTGTGGCAGCCATCCGTTTTTCCAGCTCCGCCCTCTCTTGTGCAAGCTTTTTCTGCCGCTGATCGACTCCCGGTCTCAGCACTTCGTCTGCTCGCTCGCAGACCCCGAAACGCCGGGCCTCGCGTTGCAGGATACCGAGCGTCGGCGTCATGTCTTCGATATGCTCGACGACGGTATGGATCACACCGCTCTGGCTTTGCAGCCTGCCGCGGATTTTCACCAGCCGGGCGCCCATCACAACCGAACGGTATGTGTCGAATATCTTGTTCCAGACGATTGCATTGGCCACCCCGGTCTCGTCCTCAAGCGTCATGAAGATCACGCCCTTGGCCGAACCCGGCCGCTGGCGCACCAGCACGAGGCCTGCGATCGTCACCCGATGCCCGTTTGCGACCTTTAAAAGATCGACATTGCGCGTCACGCCCACCTTGCGCAATTCCTCGCGCAGGAAGGAGACCGGATGCGCCTTCAGCGACAGCGAGAGATAACGATAATCCTCGATGACCTGCTCTCCCGGCAGCATTTCAGGCAGCTTCGTTGCAGGCTCGATCTGGAGGTCGAGATGACGGGCCTGCTCGAAAAGCGGCAGCTCCTCGGCGGCGCTCTTCACATCCAGCGCCCGCACAGCCCAGAGCGCGTCGCGTCGTGATAGTTTGAGGGATTGGAACGCATCCGCATCCGCCAGTCGCTCGATGACGGATTTCTGCAGGCCAGACCGCAGCCAGAGATCCCGAACGGAGCTGTAGCCTTTGCCTCGATTTCTGATGAGCAGCTCCATCTCTTTATCCGAAACGCCCTTGATCTGCCGAAAGCCGAGCCGCACCGCGTGCCGTGCCTTGATGACCCCGCGCATCTCATGGTGGCGAAAATCGATGGCATTCGGATCGAAAGCGGCCGCTTCCAGACCGCAGTCCCAGTCGGATTCGTTGATGTCGACCGGCAGGATTTTTACCCCGTGCTCGCGTGCATCCCGCACCAGCTGCGCCGGCGCATAAAACCCCATGGGCTGGGAATTCAGCATCGCCGCGCAGAAGACGTCGGGATAATAGGCCTTGAGCCATGAGGAGGCATAGACCAGCAGTGCAAAGGAGGCGGCATGGCTTTCAGGGAAACCATATTCACCGAAGCCTTTGATCTGGTTGAAACACTGCTGTGCAAATTCCGGGGCATAATCCTTTGAGACCATTCCCTCGAGGAACCGCTTCTCGAAATTGCCGATCGTGCCGGTTCGCTTGAATGTCGCCATCGCTCTGCGAAGCTTGTCGGCTTCTCCAGGCGCAAAGCCTGCAGCTGTGATGGCGATCTGCATCGCCTGCTCCTGGAACAACGGCACGCCGAGGGTTCTTTCCAGAACCGCTTCCAGCTCCTTACTCGGATATTCGATCGGGATATTCTTGGCCCGCTGCTCCCGGCGCTTCAGATAGGGATGTACCATATCGCCCTGGATCGGTCCTGGCCGGACGATCGCCACCTCGATGACGAGGTCGTAGAATACCTTCGGCTTAAGACGCGGCAGCATGCTCATCTGCGCCCGGCTCTCGATCTGGAAGACGCCAAGCGTATCGGCCCGGCCCATCATCTCGTAAACCGGCCTGCCTTCGTCTCCATGCTCCCTGTTGCCGAGATCTGCGAGCGTCTTCTTCACGTCGTAATGCAGTTCAAGCAGCGAAAAACCCTTCCGCAAGCAGGTCAGCATGCCGAGCGCCAGCACATCCACCTTGAGGATCTTGACATTGTCGAGATCGTCCTTGTCCCATTCGATCATGTAGCGATCCGGCATTGCCGTCTTCATGATCGGCACCACTTCATCGAGCCGGTCCCGCGTGATGACGAAGCCGCCGACATGCTGGGTGAGGTGGCGCGGAAAGCCGAGAAGCTCGGAGGCATATTTCAGCACGTTCCTGGTGACCGGATCCTTGATATCGAGACCAGCCGCCTTTGCATCCCTCTCGGAAAGATTATCCTCCGACCAGCCCCAGATGAGGCTGCTGATCGCCGACTGGACATCCTCCGACAGCCCGAAGGCCTTGGCGACCTCGCGGCCGGCCGAACGGGTACGGTAGGTGGTCACCCCCGCCGTCAGCCCGGCATGTTCTCTTTTGTAGGTTCTGTAGATGAACTGGATGACCTCTTCGCGCCGATCATGCTCGAAATCGACATCGATATCCGGCGGTTCGTCGCGATCCATCGAAATGAAACGGTCGAACAGCAGCGTGCTCTTTTGAGGATCGACTTCCGTAATTTCGAGACAATAGCAGATGACCGAATTTGCCGCCGATCCGCGTCCTTGGCACAAGACCTTGAGGTCATAACGGGCGTGCTGGATGATCCTGTGAACCGTCAGGAAGTAGGAAGCGTAGTTCTTGTCGCCGATGAGTTTTAACTCGTAATCGATCTGCGTCGCCACCTTGAGCGGAACACCCTCGGGATAGCGCCTTGCGGCTCCTGCCCTCGTCAGCCTCTCGAGCGTCTGCTGCGGTGTTTCGCCGGGATCGTTTTCAGGTGGATAATTATGCTCCAATTCCTTCAGCGAAAAGCTCAGCTTGCCGAAGAAGGCCTGGCTATTTTCGATCGCACCAGGATAGTCCCGGAAGATCCGGACCATTTCACGTGAATCCTTGAGGTAGCGCTCGGCATTCGGCGCCAGCAGGAATCCGGCTTGCGCTATCTGTATATGCTCCCGGATCGCGATCACCACATCCGAAAGCGGCCGGCGTTCAGGATGATGATAAAGCGGCTGGTTGGTCGCAATCAGCGGCACGCGATTTTGTGCCGCAAGCATGGCAAGCACCGCAAAGACCTGCCTGTCGCGGCCGTCATAGGCTGGCGCCAGCGCCATAAAAAAAGCCTTGCGGAACCGTCTGCGAAATCGTTCCAGATAATCTTCCAGCGTCGACTGACCCGCCTGATGATCGATAAGGGTGCGATCGGGAACGAGCGCAAGCATCATCTCGTCCCCCCATTCCATCAGCTCCGCTTCCGTGAGAATGCAGCTTCCCTTGACCGCTTCTTCCTTCAGATTGCCGGCGCTGAGAAGACGGCAGAGATTTGCCCAGCCCCGCCGATTGCGTGGGTAGGCGAGGATATCAGGCGTGTCATCGGAAAAGACGAGGCGGGCGCCCGGCTGAACCCGGATCGGATGGAGAATCGTTTCTTTTTTCCCTTGCTTCTCCGCCTGGGCCATAATCGCATCGCGGTTCTTGTATCTCTCCTCGAGCTGCTCCGCCTGCGCATGCGCCCTGACTACGCCGGCAACCGAATTCCGGTCCGCAATCCCGAGACCGCCGAGCCGGAGATGAGCGGCCTGCACGACCATCTCTTCCGGACTGGCGGCGCCTTCGAGAAACGAAAAATTCGTTCTCACGCCGATCTCGAAAAATGCGGACCCGCTCTTCATGCAAACACACCGTGCATGAACCAGCGGGGATCAAGTTCCCGGCCGTAGAAACCGCGACGATAGATCCAGAAGCGATGTCCGGTCTCGTCCTCGATACGGAAATAGTCACGCGCCTCGGCGTCATCCCCGTCGATCCACCACTCCATGGCGATCCGTTCCGGCCCTTCGCTTCTTGCCACCTGATGCTGCATGCGCCGCCAGCGGAAAACCTGCGGCGGGCCATCGGGCACTTCGGCAAGCATGATTTCGACCGGCTCCGGCGTGGCAAAGAGCCGTAGCGGACGCTCTTGGCGGAAAGGAAGTTGGATGTCCTGCGCCGCTTTCCGCCTGGGAAGACTATCCATCACAGGAACCGTGATGACGGCGCGTTCCGGCACATGGCTCTCGCGGAGCTGGAAGCTTTGCAGGCAATCCGCGCCAAGCCGGGCCGAGACCCGATCGACGAAGGCCGAAAGCGAGATTTCTCCCTGGCGGTCGCCCTCGAAATCAGCCTGTGCCTCGTTGAAGGGATCATGCCGCAACACATTCAACCGCAGGATTTCGAAACCATAGCCGGCATCGAGATCGTCATAGACCGCCTGCAATCGCTCGGAAAAAAGCCCGGCAATGAACTTTGGTTCGCGAAGCGGCTGCGAAGCGCCGACGGAGATACGAAAGACCCTGCCGTCGACCCGGAACAGCACCAGTTCGAACACCCGCCCGCCGGCGCCTCGCGCCTCCAGCGACGGCTGCAGCGACATGGCGACCTGCCTGGTGACGGCAAGGATCTGTTCTTCCGTCCCGATCGGCTCGATCAGGCGGCTTTCGGCCGAGAGACTGGCAACCGGACGCCGGGGCGAGACCGGCTCCTCTTCACGTCCGAGCGCCTGATCGAGACGCAGAAGCAGCCCCGGGCCGAACCGGCGGGTCAGCGGCGCCCGCGGTGCATCGATGACGTCGCCGACATATTTCAGACCGAGCTTCTTCAGGGCATCGACGGTTCGTCCTTCCAGCCGCAAGGCCGCGACCGGCAAGGGCAGCAGCACATGCTCCGTTTCCTCGTCCTCGATCACGCCGCCTTGCCCGAAGCGCGACGCGGCCCAGGAAAGGCCTGGCGACGACGAGATCGCCCCGCGCGCATCGAACCCCATATGAAAAAGCCGCGACAACACATCCTTGAGAAGCGTCTTTCCCCGCCGAAGAGATGGGCGCAGCCGCTAATATCCAGAAACAGGCCGTCCTTGCCGTCGAACGCCACCAGCGGCGTATAGCGGTCGCACCAGTCGGCAATGGCCTCCAGCAACCGGCGGTCGGCCTCCGGATCCTCTTCCGCGACCTCGAGCAATGGGTACATGGCGCGCGCTTCGGCAACGCCCTGCTCCTTCTTCAGGCCCAGCCTCTCGGCCAACTCGTCCAGAGCCGTCAGCCGCATCGCATTGTTGAGCTTGCCGGAACAGACGATAGGCGGCGTCTCAGGACGCCCTTTCGAACGCCAGGAGAGCCCCCACCGCCTGCGGGCGATTCGGTCCGTTGGCAGATGCGGGAAGCTGAGCGCTAGAATCCGTTGACTGTTCGCTTGGAGGACGAACGAGGTTTGGTTCGGCGACAGGGAGAAATTCGCGTTCATGGGGGTTCCACTCCAGAAAAAAGGAGAGCGGGGCCGGGTTACGGCTCTTCTCCAGCGTCAGACGGAAAATCGGATTGCCGATGCTGCCGGAAAGCTTCGATCCATCCGGCAATGGCCGCAGACCGGACGGGGCCGGCTCGACATGCAGACGGAAGGCCGCGCTGCTCGCCTCCTCCGCCCCGGCTTGACGGACAATAAAGAGCGGACGGCGGGCAGCACGCGCCCGAAGGCTGAGCCTGCGGCTTTCGGTCAGACCGAAATGGGCGGGATTGCCGCGCACTTCGAAGATGACGGCCGAAAAAGCAGCGCTTTCCACCGCCGTCTCCACCAGCCAGAGCGCCTCGTCCAGCTTGCGCGGCGCCGCATGGAGAAACCGCTCCGGGCTCAGCCCGAAATCCAGAAGCCCGGGGGCATAGGGACGGCCGGCCTCCAGCGTGCCGACAGCATCGCCGATCCAGAGGAACGGCGAAAGCCTGCCGGCATCCGCTTCCTGCTTCTGCAGCCGCGCTGCGACAGCCATTGCCAGCCCGCTGGCAGCACCTGCATCGCGAGACAAAATCGAGCGGAATTCGGTGATTGCATCGAGCGGCAGACCGCCTTCCAGCGCCTCATCAAGACATTCCACCCCAAACGCCAGCGGCGGCAGAATGCATCTCCGGGGCGCCTTGCCGCCTTCCGCCAGGGTTTCCCGCTCGGCCGCCGCAAGCGCCGGCGCCGGCTTCCCCTCTAGTCTGGCGATGGTTTCGCGGAGCGCAAAAAGCCGCTCGCGCGCCAGGGCGTGCTGCGCCATGGCGTTTCTCCAATCCGTCTTGTTCCTGTTATGTTCTTATAGATTCCAGAGAGCTAATGAAGAGTCAACGGCCATTTTATATGAATTTATTCCTGCCTTTGATTCCGCACTCGAAAATCGGCGATAAAGGTTCTATATGGCCCGCAAAGGAAGGATTATTCATGGCCCGCATAGACCAGAGCGATGATTGGCGGGACCGCCATGCGCCGACGATAAGCGCCTTCGAGTCGCTGGCCATGGAGGCCTACAGCCATCTGCCGGAAGAATTCCGCCAGCTGACCACCAACCTGACGATCGAGATCGAAGATTTCCCCGATGACGACGTGTTCGAGGACATGGCGCTGGAAACCCCTTTCGATCTGCTTGGTCTTTTCGAGGGCAGGGGCATTTCCGAACGTTTCACAGTGGAAACCGGCGAGATGCCCAACCGCATCCGCCTCTATCGGCGGCCTATTCTCGATTACTGGGCTGAGAATGACGAGACGCTCGGCGACATCATCACCCACGTCCTGATCCACGAAATCGGCCACCATTTCGGGCTGAGCGACGATGATATGGAGCGGATCGAGGAAAGCGCCGAGGAAGCCGCCGATCGCTGAAGCCGGGTGTCCGGCAGAACGAGCTATTGCTCGGAGAGCTTCACCTCGGGATGGTAATCCTTGCCTTCGACAGTCTTGACGACGGCCTGGCCGCACTGCATCGCGCCGGTCGCGGCATTGAAGGCATATGTCGGCGAGCCCTCCAGTGACCAGCCCTTGTTGAGGGCGGCGGTGACCTTGTGGCAGAAGGAAGCATCGTCGGGACCGGTCAGGAAGCGGTAGAGTTTCATCAGGCGGGCTTTCTTGCAGAAATCAGGCGAGCTTTATGAACCAGAGCTTCGGCTTGGACAAGATGCAGCCGCTCGATCATCCGCCCACCTGAATTGATGACGTTCAAACCATCGGAAGCGGGGTCGGCAAAGGCTGATATGATCGCCTCTGCTTCCGCAATGGCCGCCGGATCCGGGCCGAAATGGCGGTTGGCAGGCTCGATCTGGGTGGGGTGGATCAGCATCTTGCCGGCAAAACCCATGGCCCGGCCCTGCAGGCATTCGGCATCGAAACCCTGTTCGTCCCTGAAATCGTTGAAGACGCTGTCGATTGCATCGAGCCCGTAAGCGCTGACCGCCAGGACGACCTGCATCAGCCATGGCACGAGATAGGTCCGCCCCGGCTGGGCCAGCACGCCCGTTTCCTTGCGCAGGTCGTTGAGCCCGACGACGAGGCAATCGAGCCGCGAGCCCGTCGTGCGTCCCGCTTCCGCGATTGCCGCTGCATTCAGGATGCCGCGCGGCGTCTCGATCATCGCCCAGATGCGCAGATCTTCCGCTGCATCCGCTTCGAAGAGAAAGTCGCTGATATCAGTGATATCCTGCGGCTCGTCGACCTTCGGCAGCAGCACAGCATCGGGACCAAGCGCCGTCACCAGCTCCATGTCCGCCGGCCCGAAATCCGATGACAGGCTGTTGATGCGGATAATCCGCTCCTTGTTTTCGAGCGGCCGATCCGAAAAGAAGCGCCTCAGGTTTTCCCGCGCTTGCCCCTTCTTTTCCGGCGCCACGGAATCTTCGAGATCGAAGATCACCGCATCGCAATCGACCGCATGGGTCTTTTCGAGGGCACGCAGATTGATGGCGGGCACACTCAGCACCGAACGGCGCAGGCGGACGGAGCGGGTCGCTGGGTTTCGGCTCATGGCTGAATTAGTGCCAAGCTTTGAAGGCCGAAGCAAGCAGCCCGCCCCGGAACGACGCGCAGAACAACAAAAAGCCATGCTTGCCTTGCAGAGAGGAAAAAGAAGGACCACATTCCTTTCCGAAGAAAGGTCTCAAACCCATGCAGAACATTCGCTCCATCTTCTTCATGCTTGCCGGCGCCACCGTTTTCGTGGCCATGCTGCTTTTCACCTTCTCGGTGACGCTTGCCGTCGGCGGCATCCTGACCGTGCTCATGGTCGGACGCGCGCTTTCGATGAAGATGAAGCCCGCTCCAGTCCGCGCCAAGGCAAACAACGGTAAGCCGGAGATGCGCATCTGGAACGACGGCCGCGGCACGATTATCGATCTCTGAGCAGCTCTCGCTAAAAAAGCCGACCGACATTGTCGCATCATGCTTCCATCATACGTCTTTGAAGCAGCCGGGCATTCTGCCGGCGCTTCACAACGAATGGAGGACGAGCATGGATGCGACGACGGAAAACAATCCGGTCAAGATGCCGCCGGTCAAGAATGGCCTACTTCCCTATCTGACGGTCGGTGGCGCGGTCAAAGCCGCGGAATTCTACAAAAAAGCCTTCGGCGCCGAAGAAGCCTATATCGTGCCGGTCGACGAGAGCGGCCGGACGATGCATGTGCATCTCTACATCAACGGCAGTTCCCTCATGCTGTCGGATGCCTATCCCGAATACGGCCATCCCTTCAAAGGCCATGAAGGCTTCGCCATCCAGCTGGTTATCGACGATATCGATTTCTGGTGGGAGCGCGCTGTCGCCGCCGGTGCCGAGGTCGTCATGCCGGTCGAACTGATGTTCTGGGGCGACCGCTACGGCCAGCTTCGCGACCCGTTCGGCGTCCTCTGGGGCCTGAACGCACCGACCAAGTAACGGCACGTACGCAGAGGGCAGGCCGCGCGAAACGTCGCGTGGCCGCCATCTAAAGCATGTCGCGCAAAAGTGTGCAGCGGTTTTTGCGATGACGACATGCGGGAAGCAAAGACCTAAAGCGTGACAAGCCATCTGAAAGATCGTGACACGCTTTAGAAAGATTCTCCTTCATTTCGGCGGAAAACTGGACTAGATGCAAAATCAGGAAGTAGATTTGCTGAAATGGAGCATGGGTCATGGATAAATTCGTGAAGCTCACGGGCGTTGCAGCGCCCCTGCCGGTCGTCAACGTCGACACCGACATGATCATTCCGAAGGATTATCTGAAGACGATCAAGCGCACCGGCCTCGGCACCGGCCTTTTCGCCGAAGCCCGCTACAACGAGGACGGCTCCGAAAACCCCGATTTCGTGCTGAACAAGCCGGCCTACCGTGATGCCAAGATCCTGGTTGCCGGCGACAATTTCGGCTGCGGCTCCTCGCGCGAGCACGCGCCCTGGGCGCTCCTCGATTTCGGCATCCGCTGCGTCATCTCGACCAGCTTCGCCGACATTTTCTACAACAATTGCTTCAAGAACGGCATCCTGCCGATCATGGTCAGCCAGGAAAATCTCGACAAGCTGATGGACGACGCCTCGCGCGGCTCCAATGCCATCCTGTCCATCGACCTTGAGAACCTGGAGATCACCGGCCCCGATGGTGGCTTGATCAAGTTCGATCTCGACGAATTCAAGCGCCACTGCCTGCTGAACGGCCTCGACGATATCGGCCTGACCCTGGAAAAGGGCAGGGCGATCGACAGCTTCGAAAAGAAGAACGCCGCTTCGCACCCTTGGGCGGCCTAAGTGCTCTCCAATAAATTATCGATCAAGCCGGGCTTCGCCCGGCTTTTTCTTTGATCTCAGATCAGAGAAACTTCTCTTTCCAGCCCTTAAGCTTTTCGAGCGACACGCCGATGCCGCCGCAGACTTCGATGAGCGGATTGTTAAAGCGCGCGAGCAGCCCGGCATGCACATCGGCAACGGCCAGTGCCGCACCGCAGGCCGGCTCGACCAGAATGCGCTGCGCATCGGCAAATTTCAGGCAGGCGGCAACGGCATCGGCGTCGCTGACGACAATGCTTTCGATCGGATGCTGCTTCGGCAGGTCAAAGACATGCTGCGCCACCTGCCGCGCGCCGAGCGAAGTGGCAATCGAGGTTATGGCGGCAAGAGTGATACGCTCATTCGCTTCGAGGCTGGCATTCAGCGAGGCCGCCCCTTCGGTTTCGACGGCGATCACCGGCACATCGGAAAGCCCGTTGCGCTTCAACCCCTCGACAATGCCGGCAAGCAGCCCACCACCGCCGACGCTGGTAACGACACAATCGAATTTCGCACCCTTCGCCACCACCTCGTCGATCAGCGTCGCATGGCCATCCCACAGAAGCGGATGGTCGAAGGGGTGAACATAGGTCGCCTTGCGGCTGCGGGCGAGTTCGACCGCATGGGCATTGGCCTCGTCGAAAACCGAACCATGAACGAGCACTTTCGCGCCCGTTGCGGCAATCGTCTGTTGCACATCGGCGGCCGTCGTCTCCGGCACGACGATGGTGACCGGCACACCGAGCGCCCGGCCGGCATAGGCGGCGGCAATGCCGGCATTACCGCCGGACGCACAGAAGATCTCGCGTGCACCATTTTCCACCTCGTACTGGCAAAGCCGGCCGACGCCGCGCAGCTTGAAGCTGCCGGAAGGCTGCAGCGCATCGAGCTTCAGCCAGAGCGGTTTGCCGCTGGCACTGTAGCCAGGTGCTGTCTGAACCAAGGGCGTATCGAGATGGAGGGGTGCTGAAGGCATGGGGAACATCCGGGGACATAAAGGTGGCTGACCGGTTCTAATCCTTTTGCGGGCACAGGAGCAACCGTCGCAGCTCAAAGCGAAGCGTACCGATTCATCCCTTCTCTCGCTTGAAATGCCCATTTCCGGGGTCTAAGAAACCGCAACTTGTTTTTCCCAGGAGGGTTTCATGACTGTGCGCAATCTTTTCCTGCTGCCGGGTGACGGCATCGGTCCCGAGGCCATGGGCGAGGTCCGCAAGATCATCGCCTATATGAACGAGGCGATGGATGGCGGTTTCGTCACCGACGAAGGCCTTGTCGGCGGCTCTGCCTATGATGCCCACGGCGCGGCGATCTCGGAAGCCGACATGCAGAAAGCGCTTGCCGCGGATGCCGTTCTCTTCGGTGCCGTCGGCGGCCCGAAATGGGATAGCGTGCCTTACGAAGTGCGCCCGGAAGCCGGCCTGTTGCGGCTGCGCAAGGATCTGCAGCTGTTTGCGAACCTGCGCCCCGCCATCTGCTATCCGGCTCTTGCCTCGGCCTCGTCGCTGAAGCCGGAACTGGTCGAAGGCCTCGATATTCTGATCATCCGCGAGCTGACGGGCGGCGTCTATTTCGGCGAGCCGAAGGAGATCATCGATCTCGGCAACGGCCAGAAGCGCGGCATCGACACGCAGGTCTACGACACTTACGAGATCGAGCGCATCTCCGGCGTCGCCTTCGAAATGGCCCGCACGCGGCAGAACCGCGTCTGCTCGATGGAAAAGCGCAACGTCATGAAGTCTGGCGTGCTCTGGAACCAGGTGGTGACCGAGACGCACAAGGCGAAATATTCCGACGTCCAGCTCGAACACATGCTGGCCGATGCCGGCGGCATGCAGCTGGTGCGCCAGCCCAAACAGTTCGACGTCATCGTCACCGACAATCTCTTCGGCGACATGCTCTCCGACGTCGCCGCCATGCTGACCGGCTCGCTCGGCATGCTGCCGTCGGCCTCGCTCGGCGCGCCCGACGGCAAGACCGGCAAGCGCAAGGCGCTCTACGAGCCGGTACATGGCTCGGCCCCCGACATCGCCGGCAAGGGCATCGCCAATCCGATCGCGATGATCGCCTCCTTCGCCATGTGCCTGCGTTACTCTTTCAACCTGGTGAAGGAAGCCGACGACCTGGAAAAGGCGATCGCCAACGTGCTCGACAAGGGCATCCGCACCGGCGACATCATGGCCGATGGCGCGAGACAGGTCGGCACCGTCGAGATGGGCGATGCGATTCTCGGCGAGTTTAAGGCCCTTTCCGCCTGATATTTCACGTGAAACAGTTCCGGCCCTTCGCATCCCGGATGCGAAGGGCTTTTTAATCCACGGCCGAGGAGTCGCAAGCCGCTCGGTCGAATTCTCCGAAACGGACTATTCTCGGCCACAATCTCGTGTATTTTTGCGCCGGATTTCAGCGAGCGCTAACCCCAAATCGGAAGCGATTTTCGCAATGGATTATGCGCCAATTCAAAGTTCGACAGGGTCCTTTGCATGTCTGAAGAGACGCGCGGCGCTGTAGGGCAAAATTCGAACGGACGACGGCAATGCGGGCATTTTGGGCTTCCCTGGACAGGCGCTGGCGCCGGAGCGGCGTCGGCATGCCGCCTCTGCGTTGGCAGGCCTGCCTCTTTATCACGCTCAATGCCGTGATCCTCTCCATGCTGCTCTTCGATGCGCCGATCGGCGCCAGCGAAGTGCCCGCGCCAGTGAAGCATCTCGGCGAGTTGATGACCGGTTTCGGCGATTCCGCCTGGCTGATCTACACCAGCATCCTGCTGTTC
This sequence comes from Rhizobium sp. NZLR1b, assembly GCF_019685155.1. NCBI lineage: Bacteria > Pseudomonadati > Pseudomonadota > Alphaproteobacteria > Hyphomicrobiales > Rhizobiaceae > Rhizobium > Rhizobium sp. NZLR1b. Next base: position 107,659 of record NZ_JABDWC010000003.1, on the reverse strand, counting down.
TTTCAGGGCCGGGCGGGCTACAAGCTTGTGAAGACGGCGCGCTCCAAGGCGCAGGCGCTATATGTCAGCTGGATCGGCGCCTACCTCTTTGCCACAGTCGTCTTCTCCGGGCTTCTCGCCAATCTGCTGAAGCGGGCAATCGGCAGGGCGCGTCCCGATCATTTTCACGACTACGGCATGTTTTCCTTCACGCCTTTTTCAGGCCATGCCGCTTTCGAAAGTTTCCCGTCCGGCCATTCCACCACGGTCGGTGCCTTCTTCGCCGCATTTGCCCTGCTGTTTCCGCGCTACCGCATTGTCTTCATCGCCGGCGCCATCTGGCTTGGCATGACGCGTGTCATGGTCGGCGCCCATTATCCGAGCGACGTCATCGCCGGCCTTGCCTTCGGCGCCTGGTTCTCGCTGCTGACGGCGATCGTCTTTGCTCGCTGCGGCCTGCTCTTCAAACTGGCGCCGGATGGATGGCCGCTGTCGAAGCAACTGTTCCCTGACATAGGAAAGCCCGGCGCCTTGTGAGGGCCGGGCCTTTTTCGTTAAGTTTGAACGCAGATCAATCCATTGCGTGGATATCTCTGTTCTTCGTTTCCGGCAGGAAGAGCAGGCCGATCACCAGCGTGATCGACGCAAAGACGATCGGGTACCAGAGACCGTAATAGATATCGCCCGCAGCTGCGCTCATCGCGAAGGCCGTCGCCGGCAGCAAGCCGCCGAACCAGCCGTTGCCGATGTGATAGGGCAGCGACATGCCGGTATAACGGATGCGGGTCGGGAAGAGCTCGACCAACAGAGCGGCGATCGGTCCGTAGACCATCGTCACATAGAGGACGAGCACGAACAATATGGCGATCGTACCGGTCCAATTGACCCGGGCAGGGTCGGCGGTCATGGCGAAGCTGCCGCCATTGGCGACGTTGTAGACCGCCATGTCGGTGACGCCATTGGCCTCATCCGCCGTCAGCAGCTTGGTCTCGACCAGCTTCGCCGCCGGTACAGTTTCCTTCTCGCCGGCGCGCACGGTATCGGCGTTGAGCGACAGTTCCGGATTGGCCGCGATGAAGGCATCGAGCTTGGCATCCGGCACCTTGACGGCGCCGCGCTTCAGCGGATAGCCGGCATCGTGGAGCGCGATGTTGACGCCCTTCTCGAAGGCGGCGGTCATGCCCTTGGCCTTGTCGCCGGCGGCGACGACGTCGAAGCTCGTAATCGTCCCGTTGCCGACCTTCACCGTTGCCGGCTGACCGGCGGGGCCGGGAACGACATCATAAGGCACCGAGTTTTTCGTCAGGAATGCCGTCGCCACGTCGCAGGAATTGGTGAACTTCGACGTGCCGGTCGGATTGAACTGGAATTTACAATCCGTCGGATCGGCCGTAACCGTTGCCCGGATCGAGGCCTGTGCTTCGGCAAGCGCCGGGTTCGCCGTCCAGGTCATCGCCTTGAACAGCGGATTATAGGTCACCGCCGCGATGAGAAGGCCCGCCATTATGATCGGCTTGCGGCCGATCTTGTCGGAGAGGCCACCGAAGATGACGAAGAATGGCGTCGCGAGGAAGAGCGCGATGGCGACCATGATATTGGCCGACTGCAGGTCTACCTTCAGGACGTTCTGCAGGAAGAACAGTGCATAGAACTGGCCGCCGTACCAGACGACCGCCTGGCCCATGGTGGCGCCGAGAAGCGCGATGATCGCGATCTTGGCATTTTTCCATGTCCCGAAGGCTTCGGTTAGCGGCGCCTTGGAGCCCTTGCCTTCCGCCTTCATCTTCTGAAACGCCGGCGATTCGTTCATCTTCAAGCGGATCCAGACCGAAACGCCGAGCAGAACGACCGATACCAGGAACGGAATGCGCCAGCCCCAGGCAGCGAATTGAACCGCGCCCATCAGATATTGCACCAGGACGATGATGATCAGCGACAGGAACAGGCCGAGCGTCGCCGTCGTCTGGATCCATGACGTGAAATAACCGCGGCGCCCGTTCGGCGCATGTTCGGCGACATAGGTGGCAGCACCGCCATATTCACCGCCAAGCGCCAGACCCTGGAGCAGGCGCAGCCCGATCAGGATGATCGGCGCCGCGATGCCGATGGTGGCGGCACCCGGCAGGATACCGACGAGGAAGGTCGACAGACCCATGATCAGGATCGTCACCAGGAAGGTATATTTGCGGCCGACCAGATCGCCGAGACGGCCGAACACCAGCGCGCCGAAGGGACGCACCAGGAAGCCGGCGGCAAAGGCGAGCAGCGTGAAGATGTTGCGCGTCGCCTCGGGATATTGGGTGAAATAGGTCGCGCCGATATAGGTGGCGAGGGAACCATAGAGATAGAAATCATACCATTCGAAAACGGTGCCGAGCGAAGAAGCGAAGATGACCTTCTTCTCCTCCCTCGTCATCGGACCGGCCTTCGCGCCGTCGATGCTTGCGACATTTGCCATTGTCTGTCCTCCACAGAGTGATGAAAACGCGCGCGACCTACTCTCCTCAAAGCAGACCCCTGGCCGCGACACGCCTGACGAGAGTGTGCCAGAAACGACAGATCAAAAAGAGAGAGGCTTTGGGATTATGACTTTAGTCTAACGGGGGCGAGCTTTGGCAGCCAGCGACGCGATCCTCCGGCCCAGGTTACGCCCTCAGCGCTTGCGCCGGCGATTGCCGGTAGGCGAGCACTGCCGGCAGCGCGGCAAGAATTGTGGCAAAGACGAGCAGCACCGCCGCAAGCCCGGCGTCGTCACGGACGAAGCCGACCGGCATGGCCATCCCGCTCGTCTGCGAGACCATGGCGGACAAGGTCAGCGCCGCGGCAAACCCAAGTGCAAATCCGAGCCCGATGCCGACTGCCACCACGAAGAAGAACTCCAACCAGACGATGCCGAAAATCGCGCCGCGCGGAGCGCCGAAGGCCCTCAGCGCGCCGATCTGGCGGCGGCGCTGGCCGATATGGATGACCGTGACCAGCACCAGCGAGGCTGCGACGAGAGCTTGGGCGCCGGCAGCGACCGCGACGAGGATCTGCTTGGCGTCGCCGAGCGTGGCGTAGAGATTGGTCAGCACCTCGCCGGGGAAGACGGCGACGGTATTGCCGCTGCGATAGTCCTGCCGCAGCTTGTAGGCATCGGCGATCGTCTTCGGTTTTACCATAATGGCGGGAAGGCCCGGAGCATCTGCAGCCCATTTCTCGTCAAGTACGGCATCCGGGTCGATCTCGCCGTGATGCTCATGCTGGTGGGGATCGGCGCCGGCATGCTCATGATCGTGTCCGGTCGCCCCGGCGCTTTCATGCTCGCTCGCCCCCAGACCATGGATATGCCAGACAGCCTGGATCGGAACCAGAATGGCCCGGTCCCAGGCGGTGCCTGTCGGCCGCAAGCGGCCGACGATATGATAAACGAGTTCGGTATGGGTCTCGCCGCCCTCTTCCACCGAACCGTGCATCGGCTTGATCTCAGCCCCGAGCGAAAGCTTGACGGCGGAGCCGATCACTGCCTCCCCCTCGCGCGCGAAAACCGTACCCTCGGCAAAGCCGCCGGACAGCTTGTCCGCCAGCGTCACCGTCGTGCCGACGATCGGATAGCCGGAGAAGGAATCACCGAAGCCGATCGGGACTGCCCAGTCGACACGGGGATCGGCGGCGAGCCTGACCAGCACGTCACCCGGCATCAGCGGCAAAGGCGAGGGCTGCAGGAAGACGGAGGACAGCACCAGCTGCGTCTCGCTGCCGCCTGCGCCGATGACGAGATCGAACTTGTCGGCGGCGCGCGCGCTGCCGAGACGAAGCGCCCGCTCCTGCAGCACGACGCAAACGCCGAGCGCCGTCGCCAGCGCCACCAGCAGCACGACCACCAGCGACCCCGCCCAGAGGCGGCGAAGATCGGCAAGGATGAAGCGGATCATACAGCCTCTCCCGCCGCTGCAGCGGAATCGTCGCTGATCCGGCCGGAGCCGAAGGTGATGCGCCGGTCGAGGCGGCTGGCCAGGCGCAGATCATGCGAAACGATGATCAGCGTGCTGCCTTCGGCCGCGGCAAGATCGAGGATGAGATCGCCGACCGTCTCGCCGCTTTCGGCATCAAGGCTCGCTGTCGGCTCGTCAGCGATGATGACGCCGGGCTTGCGCAGCAGCGCCCGGGCGATCGCCACGCGCTGCATCTCGCCGCGCGACATGGTTTCGATCTTCTGGCCTGGGCGGGAAAGATCGACCGAACTCAAAAGCGCATGCGCCCGCTCGATGACGGCGGGGGTGGCGGCCCAAGCAAGCCGCGCCGGCAAAAGCACGTTTTCCACCGCCGACAGGCCGGGGAAGAGATAGAACTCCTGCATGACCAGGCCGATATTGGCGGCGCGGAACCGATCGCGCCGGCTCTCGGAAAAACTGGCGATATCCTCGCCGTTCCAGCGGATGCGGCCCCGGCGTGTTCGCTCCAGCCCGGCAACGATATTGACGAAGGTGCTCTTGCCGGAGCCGGACGCACCTGTGATGGCGACCCTGCTGCCGGCATCGATCGAAAGACGACCGATTGCCAGCGCCGGCGAGGACAGGCCCGAGAAGGTGACGTCAAGGTTTTCGATATCAAGAGCGAGCATATCGGATCAGACAGAAAAATATTCGGCCTGGCGGATACGCAACAGGCTGACGAAGCCGGTGTCCGGATCCGTCCAGGAGCCGTATTCCAGCGTGCCGCGCACCTCGATCGTCTGGCGCGGCTGCACGAAGGTCTGTTTCTCCAAGAGATAGACGACGACGATATTATCCGGCCAGTCCGCATCCGAGGAGCAGAAGGGGCAGAGCGACATCGGCATTTCGGTCAACACGAAGAACTGCGCCTCGGCCTTCAGCGGCGGCGCCATGAAGCCCTTCATGCTGATTTCCTGCCCGGCGAGGCGCTTCACCTTGTCGGAGAATTCAAGGCCGAGTACCCCGAACTTGCCATAGAGCTCGTCGAAGGAGAGCGAGGGATCGGCAGCGCGAACGACGGAAGCGGTAAAAGGAAGCGCAACGGCGGCGCCGATCAGCCGGCGGCGGCTGAGATGCAGCGAAGAGAATATATCCATAGCGACCTCCAGGAAGCAAATCCCGGCCGTTAGCGCATCGGCCTGAAAATCGGAATCGATTTTCAGAAAGCACGATGCGTAGATTCAAAGTGTTACAGCGTCCTTTGCGCATCTGAAAAGACGCGCGGCGCTGTAGCCGGCCGGATAATAATCGACAAGAAAGGCAAGGCCGCCAAGCGGCCTTGCCGGATCGGCTTGCGATCAGTTCGTCTGCTTGGCGCCGAGAGCGAAGGTGTCGGCGAGCACGCGATAGACGTCGCTCTGTTCGAGGTAGCCATGGAACTCTTCCGAGCCCGGGCCGGCCGACTGCAGGACGACGTCGTCGACCGCATGGACGCCGCTCTCGCTGCTCTTCGGAAGATTGCCCTGAACGAAGACCGCGCCGGGAACATCCTTGTACTGTTCGTTGGCGACATATTCCTTCTTTTCGTTCTGGACGGCCGGAACGAAGGGACCGTCGAGCTTCGGACGGAAGGTTTCGTAGTGGTCAGGGCCGTTATTGGCACTTAGAAACAAGCGGCGGCTGACGTCGATCTTATCAGGGTATCCGTCGCCGTTTTCGTCCTTGTAGTTCGGGAAACCAGCCTCAGCATAGGTCCCGACCTTTTCGCGCATTTCCGTGCCGGGCTTCTCATCATCGACGGTGCCGATGATCGAGACACCATGCGTATGGTCACCGGTGACGACAATCAGCGTATCGGGATGAGCCTTCTGGAATTCGCGGGCGACGCCGATCGCCTGGTCGAATTCGATGGTTTCGACGACGGCGCGATCCCAATCGAGCGGATGCGACATCTTGTCGATCGAGGAACCTTCGACCATCAGGAAGAAACCATCAGGATTCTTGGAGAGGCGGTCGATCGCAACCTTGGTCATGGCGACGAGACCCGGCTGGTTCGGGAACTTGTCGACGGTGCCCTTCTTCAGGAACTCGCGGTCGAGCGTCACGTCCATATTGCCGGTGTGGAAGAGCCCGAGGAGATTGCCTTCGGCCGACGCATTGGCTGCGAGCTCGTTCTTGTCGGTCGCAAGCTTGTAACCGGCATCCTGAAACAGCTTGATGTAGTCCTGGTTGTCCTTGCGCTTGGAACCGGCGACCTCCTTGCCGAGGAAATAGGCCGAGCCGCCGCCGAGCAGGACTTCAGGCTTGACGTCGAGCAGCATGCCGACGACGTCGGCCTTGTCATTGCGGTTACGGGTATGGGAAACAACAGCAGCCGGCGTGGCGTCTTCGACTTCGGCGGTTGCGACGATGCCGATCGACTTCTTGGTCATGCGGCGAACGGCTTCCGCGAAGGTTTCGACACGCGGGTCGTCCAGCGAGGCCGGCGTACGGTCCGCGTAAACGCCGATCGCGTTGACGGCCGTCTTGTGGCCCGTCATGTAGGCCGACATGGTGTTGGCGGAGTCGGTGGCAACGGCATTCGTCGCCGAGGTGCCGACAAAGGCCATGCGATCAAGATCGTCCATGTTCAGACGGCCATTCGCCTTACCTTCGGTCATGCCCTTGGACATGATGCGGGCGGCGGTGCGATGCGCGACGGAAAGACCATCGCCGAGCAGGAAGATGATGTTCTTAGCCTTTGGCTGACCAGCGGTTTCGTAAACGTTCCAGGTGACGGATTTCGTTTCGTCGCCGGCAGCGACCTCGACCTTGTAGGCGCCTGGAGCGGAAATCTTCAGGCCGCGCAGCAGGAGAGCGGAGCCGAGAGCCTTGTCATCCTTGCCCTTTTCCAGCTCGACGAACCGTGCCTCGCCCCCGAGGACGGTTTTGTAGTCCTGACCGTTGACCGTGATCTTCACGTCTTCGGGCTTGACCTGCTTGTTGAGTTCGACCTTGAAATCGAATGGCGAACCGGCAAGAATCGTCGCGCGATCAAGCGGATAGACCGTCGTCGCCTGAGCGGCGCCCGCAAGGATGGTGGTGGCCGCAAAAGCGGCAGGAAGCGTACGCATGGAAAACCCCCGTTTTCGTTGCAGACAGTAACAACCGGGCCGGGATATCTCTCGAGGATGACAGCGGCATGACAAAATGTCGCAGCATTGTGGCCGCCGCTTTCGCCGTCCGGCTCTGACCGCAAAAACCTTGACTCCTGTGGAAAACCTTCTAAGAGCAACAACGGAAAAGGAATCTCCATGGTTCACGACGAACATGCCATTGCCGACCGCAATGACCGGGCACAGTTTGCCGGGGTGGACATTGCCGTTCCGGTTTCTGCCAAAACCAAGGCCAAAACGACGACGAAAACCGTCTGATGTCTCTGGCCTGCCGCTCTCTCCCCGGCTCGGCTGGGGACAGGAAGACGCGATCCGTCGCGCCTTTCCCCTCACCGGAAAAGAGGAGAGAAGAGAAAGAGAGCTTGAGAAATGGGTTTCAAAGTAGCAGTTGCGGGAGCGACCGGAAACGTCGGCCGGGAGATTCTCAACATCCTCTCCGAGCGGGGCTTCCCCGCCGATGAGGTCGTGGCGCTTGCCTCCTCGCGTTCGCAGGGTACCGAAGTTTCCTACGGTGACCGGACGCTGAAGGTATCCAATATGGAGAATTACGATTTCTCCGATACCGACATCTGCCTGATGTCGGCCGGCGGTGAGATCTCCAAGAAGTTCTCGCCGAAGATCGGCCAGCAGGGCTGCGTTGTCATCGACAATTCCTCGGCCTGGCGTTACGACGCCGACGTGCCGCTGATCGTGCCGGAAGTGAACCCGGATGCCATCAGCCTGTTCACCAAGCGCAACATCATCGCCAATCCGAATTGCTCGACTGCCCAGCTGGTGGTGGCGTTGAAGCCGCTGCATGACTTCGCCAAGATCAAGCGTGTCGTTATCTCGACCTACCAGTCGGTCTCCGGCGCCGGCAAGGACGGCATGGACGAGCTCTTCAATCAGACACGCGCCGTTTTTGTCGCCGATCCGATCGAAAATAAGAAGTTCACCAAGCGTATCGCCTTCAACGTCATTCCGCACATCGATAGCTTCATGGAAGACGGCTACACCAAGGAAGAGTGGAAGGTGCTGGCCGAGACGAAGAAGATGCTCGACCCGAAGATCAAGGTGACCTGCACGGCAGTGCGCGTGCCGGTTTTCATCGGCCATTCGGAATCGGTCAATATCGAGTTCGAAAACGAGATCACCGCCGACCAGGCCCGTGACATCCTGCGCGATGCGCCGGGCTGCCTCGTCATCGACAAGCGCGAGGACGGCGGCTACATCACGCCTTATGAATCCGCCGGCGAGGACGCGACCTACATCTCGCGCATCCGCGAAGATGCGACGGTCGAAAACGGCCTCAACATCTGGGTGGTCTCCGACAATCTGCGCAAGGGTGCGGCATTGAACGCCATCCAGATCGCTGAGCTGCTCGTCAATCGTGGCCTTGTCAAACCGCGCAAGCAGGCCGCCTGATACCATTTGTAAACCATAATATGCTAAAGCCCTGCTGATGAAGGCAGGGCTTTTTGCCGAACAGTAAGCGCCCTTATCCATAAGCGCTTACTGAAAGGTGATCGTGACAAGATCGCCGTCGGCTGGCATTCTGCCTGGCGTCAAGCCAAGCTATGCCGCCCGAAACCGATAGCGGTTTTGGGACAAAGGCATGAACAGAACAAAGATTTAAGGCGCGTCGCATGGTTCTGATGGCCGCGGCGCGCTTCACCAGACCGGAGCGGGGTTTCTCATGCGCATGACAACATTCCTTCTGGCCGCATCTATGGCAGCCGGCGTCCTCCACGCGCTGCCGGCAGCGGCCCAGGGCGCCCAATGCGGCAACAATAGCAGCGGTTTCAGTGCATGGGTCGCCGATTTCAAGCAGGAAGCGGCGGCAAACGGCGTCAGCCGCTCGGTCCTCGACCGCGCCTTCGCCAACGTCAATTACAACAAACCGACGATCGCCGCCGACCGCGGCCAGAAGAGCTTCAAACTCTCCTTCGACGCGTTCATGCAGAAGCGCGGCGGCGCCACCGTCATTTCCCGCGGCCGCAGCATGAAGGCCGCCAACCAGGCACTTTTTGCCTCGATCGAACGCCGTTTCGGCGTTCCGTCCGGCCCGCTGATCGCGATCTGGGGCATGGAGACCGGTTTTGGCAGCTATATGGGCAACCAGCATACGCTGTCGGCTGTTTCGACCCTTGCTTATGACTGCCGTCGTTCGGACTATTTCACCGACCAGCTCTATGCCGCGCTCCAGCTCGTCTCCGAGGGCTATCTGAGCCCGCAGGCCAAGGGTGCTGCCCACGGTGAAATCGGCCAGACGCAGTTTCTGCCGCGCAATGTCGTACGCTTCGGCGCCGATGGCGACGGCGACGGCCGCGTCGACATGGTCGGTTCCCGCGCCGATGCCCTGGCCTCGACTGCGAATTTCCTCAAAGGCCATGGCTGGAGCGCCGGCGCCGGCTATCAGCCCGGAGAGCCGAATTTCGTCGCCATCCAGGGCTGGAACGCCGCCAGCGTCTACCAGCAGGCGATCGCCTATATCGGCCAGCAGATCGACGGCAAATAGGCCTTCATCGACAACGATACCCGAAAACGCCGCTGCGACATGCGGCGTTTTTCATGTTCGGGTATCAAAACCGCCGCCCGACGCCTTCTTGCGTCGCTCCTCCTTCGCCGGCGCCTGCACGATCGGTCCCGAAACGACGCAGTTGCGGCCGGAGGCCTTGGCGGCATAGAGCGCCAGATCAGCGCGTTTGACCAGATCTTCGAAGTTCCGGTTGGCGGCTTCATTTGCCCGGCCGGCGCATCCGAAACTCGCCGTCACCTTGAGAACATCGCCGCTCTCCAAAGATATTTCCGCCGCCTCGATCGCCAGCCGCACGCGCTCGGCAATGATTGCCGCATCGTCAGGCGTCGAATCCGGCAGAAGCGCCAAAAACTCCTCGCCGCCATGGCGCACCAGCAGATCGAAGGAGCGAAAATTTTGACGCGCGACGCCCGCGACCTGCCGGAGCACGGCATCGCCGGCATCATGCCCGTTGATATCGTTGACCTTCTTGAAATGATCGAGGTCGAAGAGGACGACGGAGATCCAGCGCGACCCGTGCTCGGCCTGCGTCAGAAGCGCCGATGCGGCGACCTCGAAGCCGCGCCTGTTGTACAAGCCAGTCAGAAGATCGGTCTGGGCGGCGTTGCGCAACTCGCTGACCAGTGTCTCGCGATCCCGCGTCAGCCGGTCGATCAGCCGCAGGCCCCTTGCCGCCAGCGTCATCACCAATGTGGCGAGAAGCAACAGGCCGGCACACAGCCCCAGGATCAGCGTCAGATGTATATGCGCGCGCGTCGACAAGTTTTCGCCGGTCTCGTGAATATCTTTTGCGGCCTCGACCATCTTCTGCTGCAGGAAGATCATGCGTTCGCTCTGCGCAACGGCCCAGACGTCGCGCATTTCGCGCGTCGGCTGCGATCCGGCAAGGATGGCATCGGTGATCGCATTCGCCTTCACCTGGTCGCTGCGGGCAAGATAGGCAACGATGTCGCGCACGATCGGTGCCGTGGAATGAAAGACCATGTGGTCCATGCCCTCACCGAGCATGACCTTGCCCTGTACGAACAGCTCCACCGGAAACCGCGCGGAAACGCGGTGATCGAGGTAGCGAGTGCCGACGCCGGTAATCAGTCTTTCGCCGTAATAGGTCAGCAGAATACCCATCAGCTGGTTGGATTTCTCAAGCAGCACCGGATCGCTGATCAGTGGTGAAAGCGTGTCGACGACGGCAAGCTGCTTGAGAGCTGCATACCAGTAGATAGAACCGGGATCGCTGCCGGCGTAAAGGCCCTGGTCGACGCCGTTGCGGGCGGCAACGATGCGGCTATAGGCAAGGCTGAGAATCGATAATTCGCCGGCCAGCCCTGGGTCGAGCGCATCGCGGGAGGGCAGTGTGGCATAGAAGGCCAAGCGCTCGCGATCGAGCGTCACCCGGCTTCGCTGCATGTCGGCGGCAGTCGCGTTGTTGGGACGTGCGAGGTAGAGGCGGGTGGCGCCAATTTCACTGAGGATCTCCGTGGCGGCGATCGACCCGCCGCGGGCAAGCACGTCGGCGAACTGCCTGTCCTTTTCGAGATCCCTGTATTGTCTGAGCGAAGACCTTATGACGACGACGCCTTCAATGAGCATGAAGACGAAGGGCAGCATGATGGCGGCCAGGATAACCCTTTTGATGGTTTCGAACTTCATCGCCAATCGCCACGGTGATCAAAACGTCGGTCGTGCGCGACCAATTGACGGCAATCTTAGCAGCAATTCTTAATAAACTGATAAAGCGGCGGATCCCTAGATTTCTGGCCCTAGATTTCTGGACGAATGAAGTCACGTGTCTCAGCATCCATCACCCAGAGTTCGCCTGTGGAGATATCGAACCATGCGCCATGGAGGTGCATTTTTCCTGCTTCCTCGAGCGCCTTGATGTCGGGAAAGCTTCTGAGATTGTCGATCGAATTGCGGATCGAGACACGCTCCAGCGCCGTCTGCCGCTCGGCCGCCGTCATCACATCGTTGCTCTGGATCTGCTCCGCGGCGGGCTTGACCAGCGACATCCAGCGGCCGATGAAATCGCCGGGCGACAGCGGCTCGGCATTCGGATCGAGCGCTGCACGGATGCCGCCGCAGCGGCCATGGCCCATCACGACGATATCCGAGACCTTCAGCGCCTGCACTGCAAATTCGAGCGCGGCCGACGTCGAATGGAAGTGACCGTCCGGCTCGTAAGGCGGCACCATGTTGGCAACGTTGCGAATGACGAAGAGCTCGCCCGGGCCGGCATCGAAGATCAGCTCCGGTGCCGCACGTGAATCCGAACAGGCAATGACCAGCGTATGGGGACTCTGACCGTTTTCGGCAAGCTGCCGATACCTGTCGCGGGCGTCGGCATAGCGTCCGCTCATAAAGTTGCGATAGCCGTCCAGAAGAGGATTTGGAAAACGCTGCATGCTTCTGGATTAGCGCGCGCGGAAGACAAGATCAACTGCTGCACTGCAAAATGAACGCATTGGCCGATGTGTCATTTTTTCCGCCGCTGCGCCGGATGCACGAGCCGGCGCATCTGCACCATGGCCATCGGCGTCGAAAGGCTGGAAGCATCGCTTGCCAACATCAATTCGTTGCTGCCGCGCTTGACGGCGCGCGCAAGCACCTCGAAGACGCTGGCGGTGGCAAGCTGAAGCGCTTTTTCGTCCTCGAGGCCGGAAAGCAGGCGCGACAGGAAGACGGCAGCAAGCAGGTCGCCGAGCCCATTCGGCGGATTTTCGACGACGCGGTGCTCGGCAAGAAGCGCGTGACGGCCGGAAAGATAGAGATTGCCGGTACCGCCCGCCATCATCGGCACGGCCGAGGTGACGAGCATGCGAGATGGTCCGAGCGCCAGCGCCGCCTCCATGATCGCGCTGTTGTCTTCAAGCGCTGCCCCCGAAAGCCATGCAAGTTCGTAGCGGTTCGGCGTCGCCAGCGAGGCGAGCGGGATGAGATGATCGCGAATAGCCTCTGCGGTCGCTTCCGGCACGTAGAGGCCGCCGAGATCGCCCATGACGGGATCGCAGACATAAAGCAGTTCCTGATTATCTTGCCGGAGCGCAGCGATCAGCCGGGCGACGGAACGCGCCTGGGCGGCATTGCCGAAATAGCCCGAAAGCACCGCCCTGACTTCGCCGATCCAGGGCGCGCGGATTAGATCGTCGATCGCCGCGTCGAAATCCGCTTCCGCAAATGTCAGCCGCGTCGAGCGGCCGTGGCCGGGATGCCAGGGAAGCACGATGGTCGGCAGCGCCCAGACAGGATGACCAAGCGTCTCCAGTGCAAAGACCGCCGCCCGGTTGCCGACCGAACCGCGCACCACATGACTGGAGATGACAATGACTGCGCTCGCTGCATTTTCCGACATGATACCGAGGTCCGAATGATGATCGCGTTTTGATGATCTTTTTGACGGCGCGCTGTCAACCATTCTTCACGTGGGCATGGAAATGTAGGCGAAACGAAAACTAAAAAGAGGCTTCCCCGTTCGTTTTGGCCAGGAAAGCGAAAAAATCCCTCTTCATTTCCTATTTTGAGGGTCAAAAAAGCATCAAGACAATCGTTCGGGCCTCCATTTTAGAGATTTTTTCGAAGAATCTTCTGTTAGCTTGCAGAAAATCAGTCCATTGCGGGAGGCGATCCATGGCTGCCAGAAACAATCCGAAACGGGAAAAGCAGATCGAAAGCGCACGCAAGATCGCCAAGGCGACGGGCGAGGCACATCTCGATCCGGAAATACTCTTCGGCCGGGCCAGCAATGACGATCTTGAACTCTATACGCCTGAGATGCTGGCGCTCTCCGCCGTGCATTCGGCAAAGGAACTTGCCGCCTGGAATGGCAAGGCGCCTCGTGTCAGCATCGACACCATTGCCGATGTGACGCCAGATGGCATTGCCGTTTCGGTGCTATCGGTCACCGACCGGAACATGCCTTTTCTGTTTGAATCGGTCATGGGTGAAGTGACGAGCACCTATCGCGACCTGTTCATGGCGGTGCATCCCATCCTGATCATGGAAAAGGGTAAGGCGCCGGCGATTTATTCCGCCGATCATCCGAGCGACCCGGCCAACCGCGTCAGCCATATCCAGCTCCACATTGCGCCGCTCAACTCCGCCCAGGCCGCAGATCTCGTCAAACGTGTCGAAACCGTGCTCGAGCAGGTCCGCCTGTCGGTGTCCGACTGGAAGCCGATGCTTTCCAAGATCGACGGGGTGATCGCCGAGCTCTCAGCCAACGGCACCACCCGGAAGAAGGCTGATCGCGATGAGGCCATCGCCTTCCTGACATGGCTGCGCGATGAGAATTTCACTTTCCTCGGGATGCGTGAATATGTCTATTCCGGCAAAGGTTCCGATGCCAGGGTCGAACGCGACAAGGGTGCTGGCCTCGGAATGCTCTCCAACCCGGATGTGCTGGTGTTGCGCACCGGCAAGGACGCCGTGACGACGACGCCTGAGATCCTGGCCTTCCTCGACGGCCCCGATTTCCTCATCGTCACCAAGGCAAATGTGAAATCGATCGTCCATCGCCGGGCCTATATGGATTATGTCGGCGTCAAACGTTTCGACGCTGCGGGCAACGTCACCGGCGAACTGCGCATCGTCGGGCTCTTCACTTCGACGGCCTATACCTCGCTCGCCTCTGAAATCCCGCTGCTGCGTTCCAAGATCGAAAAGGTGAAGGAGCATTTCGGCTTCGACCCGATGAGCCATTCCGGCCGCATGCTCGACAACACGCTGGAATCTTATCCGCGCGACGACCTTTTCCAGATCGACACCACGTTGCTTGCAAATTTTGCCGAACAGATCAATGACTTGGCCGACCGTCCGCGCGTGCGCGTCCTGCCGCGCATCGACCATTTCGACCGCTTCGTCTCGGTGATCATCTACGTGCCGCGCGAGGAATACGACTCGATCGTCCGCGAGCGGATCGGCACCTATCTGAAGACTGTCTATGACGGTCGTGTCTCCGCCTATTATCCGGCTTTCCCGGAAGGCGGCGTGGCGCGCGTGCATTTCATCATCGGCCGCTCCGGCGGCAAGACGCCGCGTATTCCGCAGGCAAAGCTCGAGCAGGTGATCCGCGAAATCACCGCCCGTTGGGACGACCGTTTCGAGGCGCTGGCCGGGGCCAAGGCGCCGAAGATATCGGTCGACCAGGCCTTCCAGGATTCCTTCACTCCGGAGGAAACCGTTGCCGACCTCGCCGATATCGGCGCCTGCGCCGCTGGCGAGCCGCTTCGCATCCAGTTCTACCATCGTCCGGAAGAACGGGGCCGCATCCTCTCGCTGAAAATCTTCCACGCCGGCGGCCAGCTGGCGCTGTCGCGCCGCGTACCGCTTCTGGAAAATCTCGGCTTCAATGTCGTCAGCGAACGCACCTTCGACATTGGGGTGCCGGCCGCCGATGGAGAAACGAAACTCGTCGTGCTGCACGATATGGAGCTCGAGGCCCGCAATGGTGGCGACATAGACCTGCAGCGCTACGGCGCTGCCCTCGAAGAAGCCTTCGTCGCCGCCTTCGCCGGCACGATCGACAATGACAGCTTCAATCGGCTGATCCTTTCGGCCGGGCTTTCAGCGCGCGAGACGAACGTGCTGCGCGCCTATGCACGTTATCTCCGCCAGGCCGGCATTGCCTATTCGCAGGATTACATCGCAACCACGCTCGACAAATATCCTGCTGTCGCCGCCGCCATCTTCCGGCTGTTCCACGACACGCTCGATACCACGCTTTCCGAGAAGGCCCGCCTCAAGAAGCTTGCCGACCTGCACCAGGCGATCGAGGCCGAGCTTGCCGACGTGCCGAGTCTTGACGACGACCGTATCCTGCGCCGTTACGTCAATATCGTCGATGCGACACTTCGCACCAATTATTTCCAGAAGAATCCGGACGGCTCCCCAAAGTCGATGCTGGCCTTCAAGCTTGATCCGCACCTGGTCGACGGCCTGCCGCAGCCGAAACCCTTCCGCGAAATGTTCGTCTATGGCGTCGAAGTCGAAGGCGTGCACCTGCGCTTTGGCAAGGTGGCGCGCGGTGGCCTGCGCTGGTCGGATCGTGCCGAGGATTATCGCACCGAGGTGCTCGGCCTCGTCAAGGCCCAGCAGGTGAAGAACGCGGTCATCGTGCCGGTCGGCGCCAAGGGCGGCTTCTATCCGAAGAAGCTCCCCATCGGCGGCAGCCGCGACGAGATCTTCAATGCCGGCCGCGAGGCTTACAAGACCTATATCCGCACGCTGCTGTCGATCACCGATAATATATCGGGCGCCGAGATCGTGCCGCCGAAGGACACCGTCCGGCTCGATGGTGACGATCCCTATTTCGTCGTCGCCGCCGACAAGGGCACCGCAACCTTCTCCGATACCGCCAATGCGCTGGCCCAAGAAGCCGGCTTCTGGCTGGACGATGCCTTCGCCTCCGGCGGCTCGGCCGGTTACGACCACAAGAAGATGGGCATCACTGCCCGCGGCGCCTGGGAAACCGTCAAGCGCCATTTCCGCGAAATGGACATCGACATCCAGACGACGCCCTTCACCATTGCCGGCGTCGGCGACATGTCCGGCGACGTCTTCGGCAACGGCATGCTGCTCTCTCCGAAGATCCGCCTCATATCCGCCTTCGACCACCGCGACATCGTCATCGATCCCGATCCCGATATGGAAAAGACGCTGGCCGAGCGCCAGCGTCTCTTCGACCTGCCGCGGTCAAGCTGGCAGGATTTCGACAAAACCGTGCTCTCCAAAGGTGCGATGATCATCTCCCGGGCGGCGAAATCGGTCACTCTGACCCCGGAAGCGGTCGCCGCGATCGGCCTCGACAAGGCCGTGGCGACGCCCTTCGAAATCATCACGGCGATCTTGAAGAGCCCGGTCGACCTGCTCTGGTTCGGCGGCATCGGCACCTATGTGAAAGCGGCGCCCGAAACCGACGCCGAAGTTGGCGACCGCGCCAACGACCCGATCCGCGTCACGGCGGCCGAAGTGCGCGCCAAGGTGATCGGCGAGGGCGCAAACCTCGGTGTGACCCAGAAGGGCCGCATCGCCTATGGTCTCAAGGGCGGGCGCTGCAATTCCGACGCCATCGACAACTCGGCCGGCGTCAACACCTCGGACGTCGAGGTCAACATCAAGATCGCGCTGGCAGCCGCCATGCATGACGGGCGCATGACGCGGGCAAAACGCGACCAGCTTCTGTCCTCGATGACCAGCGAAGTGGCGATCCTGGTGCTGCGCAACAACTACCTGCAGTCGCTGGCGATCTCGCTGACGGAACGCAAGGGCACGGCAAACGGTCTCGAACTCGGCCGTTTCATGAGCGTGCTCGAGGCCGCCGGCCAGCTGAACCGCAAGGTCGAGACTTTGCCGGACGAGCAGAGCCTTGCTGAACGCTATGCCGCCGGCAAGCCGCTGACGCGACCGGAAATCGGCGTGTTGGTATCCTACGCCAAGATCGTGCTCTTCGATGCGCTGGCCGCCAGCGATCTGCCGGACGATCCCTATTTTACCGCGACGCTTTTGAATTATTTCCCGGTCAAGATGCAGAAGTCGAATGCCGGCGATATCGCCGGCCACCGGCTGAAGCGCGAAATTGTCGCGACCGTGCTTGCCAACGAGGCGATCAACCGCGGCGGGCCGAGCTTCACCGTCGCCATGATGGACGCGACGGCGGCCTCGGCACCGGAGGTGGTGCGCGCGGCGATCGTTGCCCGCGACGGTTTCGACCTGAACAGGCTCTGGGCCGAAACGGATGCGCTCGACGGCCGGATATCGGGCGAGATGCAGAACCGCATCTACGAGGAAATAAGCCATAGCTTTACCGTCTTGACGCGCCTGCTCTTGAAGACCGGCATGACCAAGGCCGATATGGCGGAGGTGATTAGCCGGCTCCAGGCTGCCTTGAAGAAGCTGAGGCCTGCCTTTGCCGAACAATCGGCCGGCGATGCCGCCGCCCGGCAGGCGGAGTATAGTCAGGCAGGCGTGCCCGAAAAACTCGCAGCCGAGATCGCCAATCTCCAAAGTTTTGCGCTGGTGCCGGAGATCATGCAGATTGCCGAGCGCACCGGCGAGACCTTGGTGCGGGCCGCCGAAAACTACTTCGCAGTGTCGCAGACTTTCCGCATTGCCCGGCTGCTGGCAGCGGGCGGGCGGATCCTCACTTCCGACCATTACGAGAACCTGGCGCTTGCCCGCAGCATTGACCAGATCGCCAGCGCAAGACGCGACATCGTCATCTCGGCCCTGTCCGATCACGGCAAGGAGAAGCTTCCGGTTCAGGCCTGGCATGCGCAGGATCGTATCCGCATCAACCGCATCGTCGAAGAGCTTTCGAGCCTCAGCGACAGCGGCGATCCTAACCTTGCGCGTATTACCGTTGCTGCAGGTATCCTGACCGATCTTGCGCGCGACCGGGTGAGGTGAGACAGTCCGCTGAAAAAGGAGCGGATGTTGAATCGCATTGACTGGACAGGAACGCAGCCCCCGAAGGCCACGGAGAAGGGCATCTGGGGGTGGATGTTCTTCGATTGGGCAGCCCAGCCCTTCTTTACCGTGGTCACTACCTTCATCTTCGGACCCTATTTCGTTTCCCGCCTGACCTATGACCCCGTTTCCGCGCAGACGACGTGGAGCAACATGGCGACGATCTCATCGGTGATCATCGCCCTGCTCTCGCCCATTCTCGGCTCGATCGCCGACCAGTCAGGCGCACGCAAACCCTGGATCGGCTTCTTTGCGATCATCAAGATCGCCAGCCTTTTCTGCCTGTGGTTCGCAGCCCCCGGCTCGGCTGTTATTTATCCCGCGATTTTCATGATCCTCGCCTCGATCTCGGCCGAGTTTTCGATCGTCTTCAACGATTCGATGATGCCGCGCCTGGTCGCCAAGCACGAGGTCGGCAAGCTCTCCAACACCGCCTGGGGGCTTGGCTATCTCGGCGGCATCATCGTGCTCATCGCCGTCGTCACGTTGCTGGCGGCAAGCCCCGAGACCGGCAAGACCATCCTAGGCCTCGATCCGCTATTTGGTCTCGATCCTCGGACCGGAGAGGATGCACGCATCACCGGGCCGATCTCGGCCGTCTGGTATCTGATCTTCATCCTGCCGATGTTCTTCTTCACGCCGGATGTCGGCAGGGGTCTTCCCTTCGGCACCGCCGTCCGTTCGGGCCTGCGAGAGCTGAGAAACACGCTTGGTGAACTGAAGGAGCGCCGCGGCATCCTCAAATTCCTCATCGCCCGGATGATCTACCAGGACGGCGTCAACGGGCTGCTGATCCTCGGCGGCATCTTCGCGGCCGGCATGTTCGGCTGGGCAACGATCGAGATCGGCATCTACGGCATCGTCCTCAACGTCGTCGCGATTTTCGGCTGCCTGATTGCCGGGCGTATCGACAAGAGTGTCGGGTCGAAGGTGACCGTCGTCATCAGCCTCACCATGCTGCTCCTCGCCACCATCGGCATCATCTCGACAGGGCCGGGTTATACCCTGTTCGGACTGATGCCGCTGCCAACGGCGGATTCCGGCGGCCTCTTCGGCACTGCGGCGGAAAAGGCCTATATCCTCTATGGTCTGTTGATCGGGTTTGCCTTCGGGCCGGTGCAGGCCTCCTCGCGCTCCTATCTCGCCCGCAGCGTCAGCCCGGAGGAAGCCGGTCGCTATTTCGGCATCTACGCGCTTTCGGGGCGCGCCACGAGTTTCATGGCGACGCTGCTCTTCTCGCTGGTCACCTATATTAGTGGATCACCGCGGCTTGGAATGGCAACGTTGATCCTGTTTCTCGCCGGCGGCCTGGTGCTGCTCGTCCGCACTCCCTATCCGGCCGATCGGGCATAGCAATACCTGGGACGGGATGATTTTACATCCGGAATTGGGTAAAAACAACGAGATAGAGCATTTCCGCCACGCATTCAGTGCCGGAAATGGCGCATGCCGGTAAAGACCATCGCAATGCCATGTTCGTCGGCGGCATCGATGACCTCCTGGTCGCGCATCGAGCCGCCCGGCTGGATAACCGCCGTCGCGCCTGCAGCGATCATCGACAGAAGACCATCGGCAAACGGCAGGAAGGCTTCGGAGGCGACCGCCGAACCATGCGTCATCGGCACGGCAAGGCCGAGCGCCTTGGCCGCCTCTTCGGCTTTGAGCGCGGCGATGCGGGCGGAATCGACACGGCTCATCTGGCCGGCGCCGATACCGGCCGTCTGGCCGTCCTTGGCATAGACCACGGCGTTCGATTTCACATGTTTGCCGATCTTGAAGGCGAACTTCATATCATCAAGCTCCTGCGCCGTCGGCGCCCGCCTGGTGACGACCTTGAGCTCCAGATCCTCGACCATGCCGTTGTCGCGGCTCTGGACCAGCAGGCCGCCGGAAACGGTCTTTGCTGTCAGGCCCGCGGCGCGCGGATCGGGCAGGCCGCCGGCAGACAGCAGCCGCAGGTTCGGCTTGCGGGCGACGATCGCCTTCGCTTCCTCCGTGACATCAGGCGCGATGATCACTTCGGTGAAGAGCTTGACGATCTCCTCGGCCGTTTCGGCATCCAGCGTCCGATTGAGCGCGATGATGCCGCCGAAGGCGGAAACGCTATCGCAGGCGAGTGCCCGCCGATAGGCCTCGACCAGGCTTGATCCGGTGGCGACGCCGCAGGGATTGGCATGCTTGATGATGGCGCAAGCCGCCTTCTGAGGCAGGAATTCGGCGACCAGCTCATAGGCGGCATCGGTATCGTTGATATTGTTGTAGGAGAGCTGCTTGCCCTGAAGGAGGGCGGCCGTCGAAACACCCGGGCGCTTCTCGCCGGTGACGTAGAAGGCCGCCTTCTGGTGCGGATTTTCGCCGTAACGCATCTCTTCCTTCAGCGCGCCGCCGATAACGCGGTGGCGAGGCGTGTCGATCGACAGCACTTCTGCGAACCAGTTGGAAATCATAGCGTCATAGGCCGCAGTGCGGGCATAGGCCTTGGCGGCCATGCGCTGGCGGAAGGCATAGGCGGTCTTGCCCTCATCTGCGGAAAGCTGCTCTGTGAACTCGGCATAATCCGCCGGATCGGTCAGGATCGTCACATAGGCATGATTCTTGGCCGATGCCCGGATCATCGCCGGCCCGCCAATATCGATATTCTCGACGGTTGTCGGATAATCACCGCCGGCGGCGCGCACTTCTTCGAAGGGATAGAGGTTGATGACGGCGAGGTCGATGGCCTCGATGCCATGCTGTTTCATCGCCTCCTGGTGTTCGCTATCGTCGCGGATCGCCAGCAGGCCGCCATGCACCGTCGGATGCAGCGTCTTGACCCGCCCGTCCATGATCTCGGGAAAACCGGTGATTTCGGAGACATCGATGACCGCAAGGCCGGCAGCAGCGATCGCTTTGAAGGTGCCGCCGGTCGAGAGCAGTCGCACGCCTCTGGCAGACAGTGCTCGGGCCAGTTCGACGATCCCGGTCTTGTCGAAGACGGAGAGGAGGGCGGTCTTGATTTCGATCTTGTCGGGGGCGGGGATTTTCTTGGAAATGACGGCCATGAAACCTTCTCCATTCGGGCTTCGGGAGACATCCGCTTAATTTAGAGCAGGATTCGGATTTCAGGCCGACGTGGGCCCAAGACCATCCTGCTCCAGGACGCTCGCATTCTGAGGCCGCGTTAGCACAGCTTCGTCGCCGCGCAAACAGGTGCTATCCCTTACGGGACAAAAACCAACGGATTTCCGTCTTCTCGGCAAGATCGAAGTCGATTTCGATCTGGTCCGAACCGCAAATGCCGGAGCTGTCGGCAAAGAAGATGTCCTCGGCAATCAGCACTTCATTGCCGGGTGCGGAAAACAGCCAGCTTTCACCGTCTGGCGCCGTCAGCAGCACGGACTCGCCGTCACCCTGATGTAGGACGATCGACGGATGGATATGAAAACGGGCGACAGCCTTCAGCGGCTCGTCATGCTCATATCCTTCCCGGACGACGAGCCGGTCGCGGCCGGTGACGATCGAGCCTGCGGCATTGAGTGTCAGCTCACGCTCATGCAACAACCCGAACGCTCTGAGATAACCGTCATGGCTAAGCTTGATGCCGTCGCGCCCATCCTCCGTTTCGGAACGCTCGACGGTGACTGTTCTCACCGGCTCGGTGATCGCGTGATTGAGGAACGGCGAGGGCGAAAAACGGCTGGACGAGGTGTCGTTGAGGATAACCGTCGAATGCGCCGCCGTCGTGCGCGCCATCTGGACATAACGGTGCCCGTTAAATTTCGGCGAACCGGAATTGACGATGAAACGGTGACGGCCGGACGACATTTCGAAGGAGAGGCTGCCGGCATGTACGGTCCGAAGTGCGCCTCCCGAAGGCGGCGTGCCGGCATCGGCAATGATTACTGTCTTTCCCCCGGAAAGCCGCTGATAGCGGGAATGCGGCAAGGCCTTGAACGGCTGGCCGGCGGTCTCGTCATAGCGCAGTACGGAGATCAGCTCGTTTGCCAACGTTGAGGTCGCCCCGTTGAACAGCGCCAGATCCCCGTCCTGATGGCGAAAGAACCGCAATGCCGGGTATATGCGGTCGATGCCGGAAATCAGCTTCTGTGGCAGGTCGTGGCCGAGATTGACATAGGTTTGCCTTAGCGGCAGCAGATCGAGCAGCAATTCCAGGCCGACGCGCGGATTGCGCGAGATATGGCCGCCATCCGGCAGAATCTGGCTATCGAATTCGCGGTCGAGCGCCTGCGCCGCCTTTCTGAGCGTGGATGCGCGGGCAGGCATGGCAACCGAGGCCATGGCGAGCGCGATACGCAGCCGAAACAGCTCCAGACCGCCAAGCGTATACGGCGCCATGCGGTGCAGGAACCTCACCTGGAACGCCAGCGACTTCATGAAGCGGCGATAAAAGCCGCGGTCGGCATTCTGCAACACCACCGGCGAATGCGACAGCCAGGCGATGACGCGCTGGGCGGTGACGTCGGTCTCCCATGCAATCCCCTCCATGCGGCCGGCATGGATGGAGAGCCAGCTGTCGACGATCGCACGGGCTGCAGCCGAGCTGCGCTCCGTCTTGTTCGCCCGCATGTGCCGGAGCCAGCCGAAGCTGTGAAGGCGGATGGCGAAGGGGCGCGAGGGCAGGGTGAAGGTGAAGGGTGACTTTCCACTCGTTTCCAACATCCGCCCGGCCAGGAGAAACCGTCCGTTGAGGATTTCGTCGGCCACATGCGAATCGATGCTGCGGAGATCGGTCGGCGCGACGATGAGACGCTCGGGCGCGTTGATCGAATGGCGGAGGAGCTTCAGGCGCAGCAACGCGATGCGGCGCAAGGCGCGCCGCCAAGCCTCCCGAACATACATGCTCGCAAAACGCCGACCGGACTGCATATTCTATTGTCTATTGACCCTCGTGGTTAAGAATAGGTGAAAAGTGGCCGATTTCATCGTCCGCAATGAATTAATTCGTGACAAGGTTAGAATATACGCAAATTCATGCGTTCTTAGCTGGGATCGCTGCGGTTTTTGGACGGGACCTGCCTGACACCGGGCACCCAAGCCCGCAATCAGGCCACGCGCCGCAGCACGGCGGCATAGAAGCCGTCAAGGCCGGAGGCGACGCCATCGGGCATTTTCAGCATGGTCGGAAGCGTGCGGAATTCACCGAGCGGCGTGATCGCCGCTTCAAGGCCCGGCCAACTACCGGGATCGATCGGAACACGCTGGACCGCACCGGTGTCGGCAAGAACACGGGCAACGACGTCCTCACCCTCGACAGGATCGAGCGAACAATTCGAAAAAACCAGCGTGCCGCCCGGCTTCAGCAGGGTCAGCGCATGACGCAGCAGCCGTTCCTGCAGCGCCGCCAGCCTGGCGATATCCTCAGCTCCCTTGGTCCAAAGCACGTCGGGGTGCCGGCGTGTCGTACCGGTGGACGAGCAGGGGGCATCGAGCAGGATCGCATCGAAACGCTCTGCCGGCTCGAACGTCGTCAGATCCGCTGCGATCGTCTCCGCCTTTAAACCGAGTCGGTCGAGATTCGATCGCAGCCGTCTCAGCCGGCTTTCCGATTGGTCGAGGGCGGTGACTGCGCCGCCGGCAAGGACGAGCTGCGCCGTCTTGCCCCCCGGCGCGGCGCAGAGATCGGCGGTCCGTTTGTCCGAGAGATCGCCGAAAAGCTGAGCCGGGATGCTTGCAGCCGCATCCTGCACCCACCACGCGCCCTCGTCGAAGCCTTGGAGCGAAGGAATGCCGCCATCGAAGGCGGCAAGCCGCACGCTGCCAGTCGGCAGGACAGCGCCGTGCAGCCGCTTTGCCCAGCCTTCGGGGTCGGACTTGACGGTCAGGTCGATCGCTGCCGGCTGGAGCTGAGATTCCGAAATCGCCAGCGCCGCGTCCCGGCCATAGGCTTTTTCCAGCCTGGCGATGAACCAGGCCGGCATCGGCGCGACCTGGCCAATCTCGTCGAGCACCTGCTCCTTCTCGCGGCCGAGCCGGCGGAGAATGGCATTGACCAGCTTGGCAAAACGCCGGTTACGCGGATCCTGATTGGCCTGCTCGACGGCAAGATCGACAGCCGAATGATCCGGCACGTCGAGATAGAGGATCTGCGCCGCCCCGATTGCAAGGACATGGTGTAGCGCCCGCGCCCCTTCCGGCAGCGGCGATTCCAGCAGCGCTGCAATCGCGGCATCGATGCGCGGCAGATGGCGCAGCGTCGTGTTCAGGATGGCGCGGACAAGCGCCCGGTCGTTTTCGCCGAGCGCCCGGTAGGCCGGATTGCCGTGTTCATGATCGAGAGCGCCGTCGAGCGGTAGTCTGCGATCGACGACGGCCGCAAGAATTTTTGCCGCCGCAGCCCGCGCCTGCATTCCGGGTTTGGCCGGCGCAGATCGCTCGGTGGACGGCTTATGCTTGCGGAATGGTTTCTTTGTGCCGTCTGAATTCAAGACCATGGACCTTTTGGCGGTTGCGAACCACCGCGACCAAGACCCGTATCCGGAACAGAGCGCGATTTGCGCGACGGATTAGCAGCCCGAACCGGCGGCGTCGAGACGTTCATGCCGCCCTGCGCCATGTCCTGTAGCGCAGCGATGCGGTTTTCCGTGTTTGGATGGGTGGAAAACAGATTGTCCATACGCTCGCCGGAGAGCGGATTGATGATGAACATATGCGCCGTCGCCGGGTTGCGCTCGGCATCCGCGTTCGGCACATGGGCAGCGCCGCGGGCAATCTTGCCGAGCGCCGAAGCCAGCCAGAGCGGATTGCCGCAGATTTCGGCGCCCCGGCGGTCCGCCGAATATTCACGCGTCCGGCTGATCGCCATCTGCACCAGCATGGCGGCAAGCGGCGCCACGATCATAGCAAGGAGAACTCCGACGAATCCAAGGGGATTGTTGTTGTTTTCACGGTTGCCGCCGAAGAAGAAAGCAAAATTGCCAAGCATCGAGATCGCCCCGGCAAGCGTTGCCGTGATCGTCATCGTCAGCGTGTCGCGGTTCTGGATGTGGGCCAGCTCATGCGCCATCACGGCCGCGACCTCCTCGGCAGACAAAGCGCTGAGCAGGCCGGTGGAAGCGGCGACGGCTGCGTTGTCGGGATTGCGGCCGGTGGCGAAGGCATTCGGCTGCGGGCTGTCGTAGAGATAGACCTTCGGCATCGGCAGGCCGGCATTGCGGGCGAGATCCCGCACGATCGCAAAGAATTCCGGCGCGTTGCGTTCATCGACTTCCTGGGCGCGATAGGCCGAAAGCACCATGCGGTCGGAATTCCAATAGGAAAAGAAGTTCATCCCGGCGGCGATGACGAATGCGATCATCATGCCTGCGCGACCGCCGATCAGAAAGCCGACAAACATGAAAAGCGCCGTCATGAAGGCAAGCAACATGGCAGTGCGAACGAGGTTCATTGCGGATCTCCATCTCCGATTTCGCCGTCACAAGCTTTCAATCCCGCCGCCGGCGCATTATGATTTGGTTATTCGCCAGCCATTTTCAATATTTTCCGGCAGGAGATGCCATGCAGGACGCCGATAACGACAATAGCGAAACGCCGACGGCCGAGGGATCGGAGCCGCCGCGCAGGATGCTGTCCCCGGCTGCCGAACGTGCGCTCGCCGAAGCCGAGGAGCGGCGAAAGAACCAGAAGCCGCCGGAGCTGCCGCCGGAGACCGGCGGCCGCGGCGGAGCCGAGCCAGCCCGCTTCGGCGATTATGAGATCAATGGCCGGGCAATCGATTTCTAGGTAAATTTTCTCGCCTCGGTCGGGACCTGGATGCGCGCATGCGCTCGGCGAAATGCTGGTTCATTTGCCGAGAATCCGGCTAACGTAGTCTTGCCGGCGACTTTCTCTTGAACGGCTGGCCACGCATCCAATTGTGGAAGTAAGGTAAGCCGTCCCAGCAACCTGGGCCGGAACGGCTCGATATCTCAGGCGGTCGCCTTGTTTTGCCGGTTGGCGATCAGATCGTCGACGACGGCTGGATCGGCGAGCGTCGAGGTATCGCCGAGAGCACCGAAATCGTCTTCGGCGATCTTGCGCAGGATACGGCGCATGATCTTGCCGGAGCGGGTCTTCGGCAGGCCGGGCGCGAACTGGATCTTGTCCGGCTGCGCGATCGGGCCGATTTCGGCGCGCACGTGTTTCACCAGATCCTGGCGCAGCGCATCCGTACCCTCATGGCCGGCCATCAGCGTCACATAGCAATAGATCCCCTGGCCCTTGATCGCATGCGGATAACCGACGACCGCGGCTTCCGAAACCAGATTGTGCGAGACAAGTGCCGATTCCACCTCGGCGGTGCCGAGCCGGTGGCCGGAGACGTTGAGCACATCGTCGACACGACCGGTGATCCAGTAATAGCCATCGGCATCGCGCCGGCAGCCGTCACCGGTGAAATACTTGCCCTTGTAGGTGGAGAAATAGGTCTGGATGAAGCGATCATGATCGCCATAGACCGTGCGCATCTGGCCGGGCCAGCTATCGGTGATGCAGAGATTGCCGTCGGCAGCGCCTTCCAGCACCTTGCCCTCATTGTCGACCAGCTGCGGTTTGACGCCGAAGAACGGCACCGTCGCCGAGCCGGGTTTCAGATCGGTGGCGCCAGGCAGCGGCGTGATCATGTGGCCGCCGGTTTCCGTCTGCCACCAGGTATCGATGACCGGGCAGCGCTTGTCGCCGACGACATTGTAATACCATTCCCAGGCTTCCGGGTTGATCGGCTCGCCGACGGTGCCAAGCAGGCGCAGCGACGCTCGCGAGGAACGGGTGACGAACTCGTCGCCGGCGCCCATCAACGAACGGATCGCCGTCGGCGCCGTATAGAAGATATTGACCTTGTGCTTGTCGATGACTTCCCAGAAACGGCCTTGGTCCGGAAAATTCGGCACGCCCTCGAACATCAGCGTCGTCGCGCAATTGGCGAGCGGCCCATAGACGATATAGGAGTGGCCAGTGACCCAGCCGACATCGGCCGTGCACCAGTAGACATCGCCGTCATGGTAATCGAAGACGTATTCATGCGTCATCGCCGTATAGACGAGGTAACCGCCCGTCGTGTGCAGCACGCCCTTCGGCTTGCCGGTCGAGCCTGAGGTATAGAGAATGAACAGCGGATCTTCCGCCTTCATCTTCACCGGCGGGCATTCCGCCTTCACCGTCGCGATCTCCTGATGATGCCAGAGATCGCGGCCGGGCGCCCAGCCGGTCTTGCCGCCGGTGCGGCGCACCACCAACACCTTGCTGACATGCACATGCTGGCGGGCCGCGATATGGATCGCCGTATCGGTATTGTCCTTCAGCGGCACCGGCTTGCCGCCGCGCAGACCTTCGTCGCAGGTAATGACGAAGGTGGATTCGCAGTCGACGATGCGTCCGGCCAGCGCCTCGGGCGAGAAGCCGCCGAAGACCACCGAATGCACCGCGCCGATGCGGGCGCAGGCAAGCATCGCATAGGCCGATTCCGGGATCATCGGCATGTAGATTGTGACGCGATCGCCCTTCTTGACACCGTGCTTCTTCAACACGTTCGCCATCCGGCAGACGTGCTCGTAGAGTTCGTTATAGGTGACCTTCTTGTCGATATAAGGATTGTCGCCTTCCCAGATGATCGCCACCTGATCGCCATTGGTCTTCAAATGGCGGTCGATGCAATTGTAGGAGACGTTGGTCTGACCGTCCTCGAACCACTTGATCGAGACCTTGCCGGTAAAGGACGTGTTCTTGACCTTGGTATAGGGCTTGAACCAGTCGATCCGTTTGCCGTGTTTGCCCCAGAATTTGTCGGGGTTCTCGACGCTTTCCTCGTACCATTTCAGGTACTTTTCCTTATCGATCAGGGCGCGCGCCTTCACCGGCTTCGTGACCGGATAGATCTTCTCCGACATGCAACTCCTCCTCATGGGACATGCGACGGGCCAGGTGAGTTTTAGGGCCCGGATTCAAATCACGGCAATTCATAGCAGCTCGGATCGCCACGGCAATTAGACAAAGGTCATTTGATTTCGGAAGAATTGCAATTCTGCGACAGTGCGGTTATATAGCGGCATATTTCCCGGACATTGTGGTGACAATCCACGGACCGCGACCGGCGCGGACGATAGAAGGACTATATCCATGGCTCAAACACTGCTCATGCCGAAGGCGACAGCCATCTGGCTCGTCGACAATACGGCACTGTCTTTCGATCAGATCGCGCAGTTCTGCAAACTGCATCCGCTCGAAGTCAAGGCAATCGCCGATGGCGAAGCGGCGCAGGGTATCAAGGGCCTCGACCCGATCTCGACCGGACAGCTGTCCCGCGACGAGATCGCCCGCGCCGAAGCCAATCCGAACCACAAGCTGAAGCTTTCCGAACCGAAGGTGCGGGTGCCGGAATCCAAGCGCCGCGGCCCGCGTTATACGCCGGTGTCCAAGCGTCAGGACCGCCCGAACGCTATTCTCTGGCTCGTTCGCAACCATCCGGAGCTTAAGGACGCGCAGATTTCCCGCCTCGTCGGCACCACGAAATCGACCATCGAGCAGATCCGCGAGCGCACCCACTGGAACTCCGCCAATCTGGCGCCGATGGATCCGGTAACGCTCGGCCTCTGCAGCCAGATCGATCTCGACATGGAAGTGGAAAAGGCTTCCAAGGGCCGTCCGTTGCCGACCGCCGCCGAGCTCGGCGCGACGCTGCAATCGGCTCAGGAAACCGAGCGCCTGACCCCGAGCTACGAGCGCGAGGAGGAAAAGGAAAAGGAAATCGACGCCGATGCCGTCTTCCGCAAGCTGAGTTCGCTGCGCTCGGCGCCGAAGGACGAAGACGACGATCAGTACTGAGGCATCGACGATCTCATGAAAAACCCCGCCGGTATGAGCTGACCGGCGGGGTTTTTTGTTGCGGATTGCCTGTTTCGAATTAGCTGCGGAACAGGGTGAAGATGTTCTGCGCCGAGCTGTTGGCGATCGAGAGTGACTGGATGGCAAGCTGCTGCTGCGTCTGCAACGATTCACATCGGCAGGGAACCTAGACCGCGCTGGCGCAGCGCCTCGGAAATTTCCTCTAAAACCATTGGATCATCGATGGTTGCAGGCATTTTCCAGGGTATGCCATCAGCGATCTTCTGCATCGTGCCGCGCAGGATTTTGCCGGAGCGGGTCTTCGGCAAACGGTTGACGATGATGGCCATCTTGAAGGCGGCGACAGGTCCGATCGAATCGCGAATCATCCCCACGACCTCTGATTCGATTGCCGTCGTGTCGCGGGAAACATTCCGTTTCAGCACCAGGAAACCGCACGGCACCTGACCCTTCAACGTATCGATCACACCGATCACCGCGCATTCGGCGACATCGGGATGGCGGGCGCAGACTTCCTCCATCGCCCCGGTCGAGAGCCGATGACCGGCGCAATTGATGATGTCGTCGGTGCGCGACATGATGAAGAGATAGCCATCCTCGTCGATATAACCGGCGTCGGCCGTCTTGTAGTAGCCCGGAAACTCGTCGAGATAGGCCGATCGGAAACGTTCGTCGGCATTCCAGAGGGTCGGCAGGCAGCCGGGCGGCAGGGGCAGCTTCACGACGATATTGCCGAGCGTCCGCGCCTCGGTCGAATGGCCGGCATCGTCGAGCACCGCAATGTCATAGCCGGGCATCGGCAGCGCCGGCGAACCGTGCTTGACGGGAAGGGCGCCGAGGCCGAGCGGATTGGCTGCGATCGGCCAGCCGGTCTCCGTCTGCCACCAGTGATCGATGACGGGTATGGCGAGCATGCGCTCCGCCCATTTCAGCGTCTCCGGGTCCGCCCTCTCGCCGGCGAGAAACAGCGCCCGTAAATCCGGCATCGCATATCGGCGCAACAGTTCACCGTCACCGTCTTCCCGCCGGATGGCGCGGAACGCCGTTGGCGCGGTGAAGAGAACACGCACCTTATGCTCCGAAACGATGCGCCAGAATGCCCCGGCATCCGGCGTGCCGACCGGTTTTCCCTCGTAGATCACCGTGGTTACGCCCGATATCAGCGGGGCATAGACAATATAGGAATGTCCGACGACCCAGCCGATATCCGAAGCCGTCCAGAAGACCTCGCCCGGCTTCAAGCCATAGATATTCCGCATCGACCAATTGAGCGCGACCAGATGGCCGCCATTGTCGCGCACGACGCCCTTTGGCTGCCCGGTGGTGCCCGAGGTATAGAGGATGTAGAGCGGGTCGGTCGCCTTGACCGGAACACAGGCGATCTCGGCGCCGCGATGCCGCGCCACCGCCGCCTCGAAATCCTGGTCGCGACCTCCGGCGAGATCTGCCCGAAGCTCCGGTCGCTGCAGCACCAGACAGCGCTCCGGCTTCGAATGCGCGATCGCGATCGCTTGGTCGACCAGAGGCTTGTAGGCAACGATGCGGCCAGGCTCGAGTCCACAACTCGCGGTGATCACCAGCTTCGCACCGCAATCATCGATACGGGCCGCAAGCTCGCTGGCGGCAAAGCCACCGAAGACGACCGAGTGAACGGCACCGATGCGGGCGCAGGCAAGCATCGAAAACACCGCCTGTGGGACCATCGGCATATAGAGGATGACACGATCGCCTTTACCGATGCCGAGGTCGATCAGCGTCGCGGCGATGGCCTTCACCTCGTCAAGGACTTCGTCATAGCTGAAACGGCGCTTCTCGCCGGTCATCGCACTGTCGAAGATCACCGCCGTCTCGCCGCCGCGCCCGGCCGCCACATGCCGGTCCAGGCAATTGTGGCAGGTATTGGTTTCGGCCCCTGAGAACCAACGGCCATAGACGCCTTCGTCGGATGAAAATACCTGTTCAGGCGGTTTGAACCAGTCGATATCGTCGGCTGCTTCGCGCCAGAAGGCTTCGGGATCGCGTTTCCAAGCCGCATAGGCCTGATCATAGCCGTTCTGCATCTGCTCCTCCCCAGGACATGCAAGCCTCAATCTAAGCGGGGGAGGGCGGGACGGGAAGCCCGACCAAAGCAGCGTATCGGAATAGGATGAGTTTAGGGCGGGCCGGCCTGCTTTAGCGCACGCCGAAAATCGCCGATCCGACGCGCACGCTGGTGGCGCCGAAGGCGATCGCCGTCTCATAGTCGCCCGACATGCCCATGGACAGTTTTTCGACCCCGCATTTGAGCGCGAGCTTTGCCAGCAAGGCGAAATGCGGCCCGGGATTTTCCTCGGCCGGCGGAATGCACATCAAACCCTCGATGGAAAGACCGAGCTCTTCGCGGCAGAGGGTGACGAAAGCTGGCGTGTCGTCAGGAGCGATACCGGCCTTCTGCGGTTCGAGCCCGGTATTGACCTGGACGTAGAGCCGCGTCGTCTTGCCCTGCCGCTTCATTTCCTCGGCAAGCGCGCGGGCGATCTTTGCCCGGTCCACCGTCTCGATGACATCGAAGAGCGCCACCGCATCCGCCGCCTTGTTCGACTGCAGAGGTCCGATCAGGTGCAGCACGATATCCGGCCGCTCGGCCTTCAGCGCCGGCCATTTGCCCTGGCTTTCCTGCACCCGGTTCTCGCCGAAGACACGCTGTCCGGCTTCGATGGCCGGGCCGATCGCCTCCGCCTCGAAGGTCTTCGACACCGCGACGAGCTGGACGGAACCAGCCGGACGACCCGCCTGGCGTTCCCCAGTCGCAATCCGCGATCGCACGTCGTTCAAGCGCTCTTGAAGTTCCATCGTTCTGCCTCGACATACCAGCATGAAAGGATTGGCAATGAACTAACCGGCCAATCTGTGCTTGCCAAGACCCGCTCCCGCGAAATCCCCAGCCGGGATGAAGATCGGCCGCTTGCAGCGCCTGCAAAACTTGACGCTACGGTGGTTTCATGGTGAAGGTCTCGACCAACCTCCCCTGATTTTCCGGAATTTCGAATACCATGGCCACCGAACGTTATAATCCGCGCGACGCCGAGCCCCGCTGGCAGCAGAAATGGAATGAAGACAAGGTCTTCGAGACCGACAATTCCGATCCGCGCGAAAAATATTACGTCCTCGAAATGTTCCCCTATCCGTCGGGGCGCATCCATATGGGCCATGTCCGCAATTACGCCATGGGCGACGTCGTTGCCCGCTATAAACGCGCCCGCGGCTACAACGTATTGCATCCGATGGGCTGGGACGCCTTCGGCATGCCGGCGGAAAATGCCGCCATGGAGCGCGGCGTGCATCCGGCCTCCTGGACCTACCAGAATATCGGCTCGATGAAGGCGCAGCTGAAGGCCATGGGGCTGTCGCTGGATTGGAGCCGCGAATTCGCCACCTGCGATGTCGAATATTACCAGCACCAGCAGCATCTCTTCCTGGATTTCCTGGAGAAGGGCCTGGTCTACCGCAAGCAGTCGAAGGTCAACTGGGACCCCGTCGACAATACCGTGCTCGCCAACGAGCAGGTGATCGATGGCCGCGGCTGGCGCTCCGGCGCACTGGTCGAACAACGCGAATTGACGCAATGGTTCTTCAAGATCACCGATTTCAGCCAGGACCTGCTGGACGCGCTGGATACGCTGGACCAATGGCCGGAAAAAGTGCGCCTGATGCAGAAGAACTGGATTGGCCGATCGGAAGGCTTGGCGATCCGCTGGGAGATCGTGCCGGAAACGGCACCTGCCGGCGAAAGCGAAGTCACCGTCTATACGACCCGGCCGGACACGCTCTTCGGCGCCTCCTTCCTGGCAATTGCCGCCGATCATCCATTGGCAAAGGATGCCGCCGCTAAGAACGCGGAGATCGAAGCCTTCTGCGAGGAGTGCCGCCGCGCCGGCACGTCGCTCGCCGCCCTCGAGACCGCCGAGAAGAAGGGCATGGATACCGGTATCCGCGTCCGGCATCCGCTTGATCCCTCCTGGGAGCTGCCGGTCTACATCGCCAATTTCGTCCTGATGGATTATGGCACGGGCGCGATCTTCGGCTGCCCCGCGGGCGACCAGCGCGACCTTGATTTTGCTCGGAAATATGGCCTACCGGTCGTGCCTGTCGTCATGCCGAGGGATGGCGATGCGGCAAGCTTTTACGTCGGCGACACCGCCTATGACGGCGAGGGTGTGATGATCAATTCGCGCTTCCTCGACGGCAAGACGACCGAGGAAGCCTTCAATATTGTTGCCGACCGGCTGTCGGCCGCTTCGCTGGGCAATACGCCGCAGGGCGAGCGCAAGGTCAATTTCCGTCTGCGCGACTGGGGCATTTCCCGGCAGCGTTATTGGGGCTGCCCGATCCCGGTCATCCACTGCGATGATTGCGGCGTCGTGCCGGTACCGAAGAAGGACCTGCCGGTCAAGCTGCCCGACGACGTCACCTTCGACCAGCCGGGCAATCCTCTCGACCGTCATCCAACCTGGCGGCACGTCTCCTGCCCGACCTGCGGCAAGGACGCCCGCCGCGAGACGGATACGATGGATACGTTCGTCGATTCGAGCTGGTATTTCACCCGTTTTACCGCGCCCTGGGAGGGAAAACCGACCGATCCTGAGGCGGCTAACCGCTGGCTGCCGGTCGACCAGTATATCGGCGGCATCGAGCACGCGATTCTGCACCTGCTCTATTCCCGCTTCTTCACCCGCGCCATGCGCGAGACCGGCCATGTTGCCGCCACCGAACCCTTCAAGGGTCTCTTCACCCAGGGTATGGTGGTCCATGAAACCTATAGCCGTGACGCCGGCGCCGGCCGCGAGTGGGTGGCACCGGCCGATATCCGCATCGACGAGCTTGACGGCAAACGCCGGGCTTTTCTCCTGACGAGCAACGAAGAAGTCGCGATCGGCTCGATCGAGAAGATGTCGAAATCGAAGAAGAACGTCGTCGACCCCGACGATATCATCGCCTCCTATGGCGCCGATACCGCCCGTTTCTTCGTTCTGTCCGACTCCCCTCCGGAGCGTGATGTCATCTGGTCCGAGGCCGGCGTCGAAGGCGCCCACCGTTTCACCCAACGTCTGTGGCGGTTGATTTCTGAAGCCGCGGAGGCACTCTCGACCGTCGCCCCTGCGCCGGCAACCGAGGGGGAAGCGCTGTCGATTTCGCAGGCCGCTCACAAGACGCTGAAGGCTGTCGAAAACGATTATGACAAGCTCTGGTTCAACAAGGCGGTCGCCCGAATTTATGAACTGGTGAACGCGCTGGCCGCGCCGATGACCAGGGTTGCGACGGGCGAGGGTGATGTCACCTATCGCGCAGCAGTGCGTGATGCCGCCGAGATCCTGATCCAGCTGGTCGCGCCGATGACGCCGCATCTGGCTGAGGAATGCTGGACGACACTCGGCAATGAAGGGCTGCTTGCCCGAACCGACTGGCCGCGATACGACGAGACGCTCGTCATCGAAAATGATGTCGTCCTGCCCGTACAGATCAACGGCAAGAAACGCGCTGAATTGACAATTTCTCGCGACGCAGATCAGAATGCCGTCACCGACGCCGTGCTGGAGCTGGATGCGGTGAAAAACGCGCTCAACGGACAGGCACCGAAGAAGATCATCGTGGTTCCCCAAAGGATTGTAAACATTGTCGTCTGATATCGCTTACAAGCTGGTCCGCAATGCCGGCATCGCCATGATCCTTGCCTCCACGGCTTTTCTCTCTGCCTGCCAGGTTCGGCCGCTCTACTCGGAAAATTCCGGTCTCACCGAAAAGCTTTCCTCGGTCGGCTTTTCCCCGGCAGGCAGCCGGGTCGAGCAGCAAGTCCGCAATCGCTTGATTTTTATAGCCTCGCGTGGGGCCGGCGAACCTGAAAAGCCGGAATTTCAGGTCGAGATGCATACAACTTCGTCTGTCGCCGATACTCTGCTTCGGGATTCGGCCGATACCTCGCGAGCCGGTCGTGTGACCGTCAGCGTCACCTATACGCTGCGCGCAGCGACCGATAATCACGTCATCAAGGCTGGCAGCCGTGCAACCACGGCGCTGGTGGATTTCCCTGACCAGGAGTTTGCCAAGCAGCGGGCAATCCGTGATGCCCAGAACCGCGCGGCGGATCAGGTGGCGGAATTCGTGGGAGCCGATATCGCCGCTGCGCTCAGCCGCTGAGGGCGGTGATGTGGCAGAGTTAAGATCCCACGAATTCGAGACCTTCCTGCAGAAATCGGTGCGGAACTATCGGATATTCGTCATCTATGGGCCGGACCGCGGCCTCGTCTCTGAGCGTGCTGCTCTGCTTGCCGGCAAGACCGGTGTCGCCCTCGATGATCCCTTCTCGCTGACCAAGCTCGATATCGGCGACCTGCAGAAGGATCCGGGACGGTTGCTCGACGAAGCTCAGTCTATCGGGCTGTTCGGCGGTGAGAAGCTGATCTGGATCCGCGGCGCCGCCAATGAAAAATATCTTGTCGATCCCTTAGCGTTGCTGGCTGAAAAGCCACTTGAAGCCGCCCATCTGATTGTCGAGGCTGGTGACTTGAAGAAGGGCTCCTTGCTGCGCAAGACGGCCGAGGCCGCGCGATCGATCATGACGATCCCGTCTTACGCCGATGACAGCCGTGCCCTGAATGCCCTGATCGACGTTGAACTCGGCGCGGAGAAGCTCGGCATCACCCCGGCTGCGCGCCAGGCGCTGATCGCATTGATCGGCGGTGACCGCATCGCGTCACGCAACGAGGTGCGCAAGCTTGCCCTTTATTGTCGCGGGTTCGATACGGTCGAGGAACATCACGTTACCGAAATAATCGGTGATGCCAGTGCGATCTCCGTTGACGATGCGGTCGACGCTATCCTGGGTGGCGATCTCAACGGTTTTCTGCACGCCATGCAGAAGATCAGCAGCTCGAAAACCGCGATCTTTCTCGTGCTCCAGGCATGCCTGAAACAGTTTCAGCTTCTCGATACAATGCGCGCCGAAATGGAAGAAAAGCGCCTGCAGGCGCCCCAGATCATGCAGACCATGGGTCGTCACCTGCATTTCCGCCGCAAGCCGATCATCGAACAGGCGCTACGCCAATGGACAGCGGAAAGCATCGCTCGTGAATCCAATCGTCTGCAGGCCGCGATCTTGCAGAGCCGACGGCGACAGGTTCTGGAGGATAGCGTTGCGATGCAAACGCTTCTCTCCACCACCCTTCAATCCGGGCGTAAATCTGCCTAACGCGCTATCCCGGAATTTCGGGCGGCGTGCATTAGCGTCTCTCAAGCAAACGGCAGACTTCTTCGAGTTGCTCTAGCGACTTATAGGAAATTTTGATCTGGCCGCCGCTGGTCTTGTGATTAATCGCAACATCGAGGCCGAGTGCATCGGAAAGGGTCCGCTCCAAGGCCAGCGTGTCAGAATCCTTCTGATCTCGCCGAGAGACGGCCAGTTGCGGCTCCGATTGCGCCTTGATATTATTCTGCGCCAGCTTTTCCGCGTCGCGCACCGACATGCCCTTGGCAACGATCGTACGGGCTAGACCTGTCGGGTCAGGCGTCGAAACTAGCGCCCGTGCATGCCCAGCCGACAAGCTGCCGGCTGCAAGAAGGTCGCGAACCGGATCGGGCAGCTTCAACAGGCGCAACGAATTTGCCACGTGGCTGCGGCTCTTGCCGATAATCTCGCCAAGGTCGTTCTGCGTATAGCCATACTCAGCAATAAGTTGCTCATAGCCCAACGCCTCTTCGAGAGCATTGAGATCCGCGCGCTGTACGTTTTCGACAATGGCGATCTCTAGCGCCGTCTTGTCATCCACGTCGCGGACAATGACGGGAATGTCAATCAGCCCGGCAAGCTGGGCAGCACGCCAGCGTCGCTCGCCAGCGATGATTTCATAGCGATCGCGGTCCATCGTCCGTACGACAATTGGCTGAACGATGCCGTGTTGACGAATGGAACTGGCAAGATCGTGCAGTTCAGTATCATCGAAGAAACGACGAGGATTGCGGGGGTTACGACTGACGAATTCGATCGGGATCATCCTGTCGGCACTGATCGTCCGGTCAGCTTCAACCGGGACAGGCTGATCCATTTCGCCAATCAGAGCCGCAAGGCCGCGGCCCAATCGCCTTTTCGATACATCGTCATTCATGACCTAAATTACCTCTGAAATGATAATCACGCCGCCAGTCTCTGGCGCTCGCGCTGGATGACCTCCGAGGCAAGTTGCAAATAGGCCTGGCTGCCCGCGCATTTCAGATCATAGAGAATAGCCGGCTTGCCGTAAGAGGGCGCCTCGGAAACCCGCACGTTGCGCGGAATTAACGTGTGGTAAACCTTTTCCCCGAGATGAGTGCGTACATCATTGACCACTTGCTGGGCAAGATTGTTGCGCGCATCGAACATCGTCAAGACGATTCCCTGAATATCCAGGCGTGGGTTAACCGTCCGCCGAACCTGGCTGACAGTCTCAAGCAACTGGCTTAATCCCTCCAAAGCAAAGAATTCGCATTGCAGCGGCACCAACACCGAATGCGCGGCCGCCATGGCATTCATCGTCAGCAGATTGAACGAGGGCGGGCAATCGAGAAGAATATACGAAAACGCCTGTGCCTCGGGCGAAGACAGGGCCTTGCGCAACTTGAACACCCGATCGCTCTGCTGGGAGATCTCCATCTCGACACCGAGAAGATCCATCGTCGAAGGAACGATAGACAGATTGGGAACGGCTGTCTCGAGCGTAACCTCAGTGATTCCGCGCTCGCCGATCATCAGATCATAAGAGGAAAGCTTGCGATCGCGGCGGTCGATCCCGAGGCCGGTGCTGGCATTACCCTGCGGATCGAGATCGATGATCAGGACGCGCTCGCCAATAGCAGCAAGCGCTGTTGCGAGATTGATTGCGGTGGTCGTTTTGCCAACCCCACCCTTCTGATTTGCGATGGTGATAATCCGGTGTCGTTCGCCAGCCATTGCCGCAATATCCGATCTGTTAAACCAAGCGCCGGAGATTCGATATTTCCAATACAACAGATTCATGCTCGACGGCGCTTCTATGTTCTAACAGATCGAATTCCCACCGACCACGTGCTTTGTCGATTTCCCTCAGGTAATCCCGGCCTTTATGAAAAAAACCGCGGCAGTCTTCCTTATCCAACATCCACGGGGCGGAATATCCCATGAGACCGTCGAGGTCGGCAAGCGCCCGAGCTGAAATAGCCCCGCATCCGCCGATCTCAGCATGCGCATCTTCGATTCGAATGCTGTGCACGCTCCCGCGCGCATGTGTCTCGCGCAACGCAGTTCTGAGGAAGGCCGCCTTTTTATGATTGCTCTCGACCAGATGCACCCAACCATCCCGAAGTTCGGCCAGAAAGATCGCCGTGATGACGCCTGGAAAGCCACCTCCGCTCCCGAGGTCGACCCAGGTCGTCGGCTTGGGATGGATCTGAAACACCTGGCTGCTGTCCGCAATGTGCCTGTCCCAGAGGTCGCCGAGCGTCGACGGCGCCACCAAATTGATGGTCTTTGCCCACTTTTGAAAGAGCGCCGCAAAATGTTGCAGCCGTTCCTGTGTTTCACGTGAAACACGCAAACCGTTTAATTCCATTCTAAGACTCTCAAACCTTGTCGTCAGGCGCTATGACGCGAGAAAGGCTGGCGTCGACGTAAGTGCACGAGCAGCAATGCGATTGCCGCGGGGGTCATGCCTTCAACAATTGCAGCCTGGGCAATGTTAAACGGGCGGGCAGCACCAAGCTTCGACTTAAGCTCGTTCGAGAGGCCAGAGAGCGAGGCATAGTCGAAATCGGCCGGTATGTGCCGTTCTTCATCGCGCTGCTGATCGGCAATCGCCGCGGCCTGACGATCCAAATAAACGGAATAGCCCGCTTCGATTTCCAATGCTTCCGCCACCTTAGGCACAATCGTACCGAACTTCTCGGGCCAAACATTTCGAAGGGCATCGAAATCATAATTCGGATAAGAGAGCAGGTCATAGGCGCTTCGCCGCTGACCGTCGAGATTGATGTTCAAACCTGCGTGTCGCGCCTCGGTCGGTGTAACCGTCAGCGACTGTAACAGCGCCCGACCTGTATCGATGTCGGTTTGATAACGGGTGAATCGCTGCCTTCGTTCGCTGCTCACGCATCCAAGCTGCATCGCCAGAGGTGTCAAGCGCACATCGGCATTGTCAGCCCGCAAAGTCAGCCGATATTCGGCGCGCGATGTGAACATTCGGTACGGTTCCGTAATGCCACGAGAGGTGAGGTCATCGATCATCACCCCGATATAGGAATTTGTGCGGCTAAAATGAAACGGATCCGAATCGCTGC
This sequence comes from Rhizobium sp. NZLR1b, assembly GCF_019685155.1. Classification (NCBI taxonomy): domain Bacteria; kingdom Pseudomonadati; phylum Pseudomonadota; class Alphaproteobacteria; order Hyphomicrobiales; family Rhizobiaceae; genus Rhizobium; species Rhizobium sp. NZLR1b. Next base: position 68,498 of record NZ_JABDWC010000003.1, on the reverse strand, counting down.
TTCGCAGTGCAGCATTTAACCCGGCGGCCAAACCTTGTGCGGCCGCCTCTTCATAGCCGGTAGTGCCATTGATTTGACCGGCGAGAAATAGGCCTCTCAGCCGCTTGACCTCGAGCGACGGCGTCAACTCCCTTGGATCGACATGATCGTATTCGATCGCATAACCGGGTTGAATGATTCTCGCTGTTTCCAAGCCGGGGATTGTCTTGATGAATGCAGCCTGTACTTCAGCTGGCAGGGATGTCGAGATGCCATTTGGATAGACGGTATCGTCGTCCAAACCTTCGGGCTCAAGGAAGACCTGGTGTCCATCCCGCTCTCCGAATTTGACCAACTTGTCCTCGATGGAAGGACAATAGCGAGGCCCGACGCCTTCGATCTGGCCGGAATACATTGCCGATCGCATGATGTTATCGACAATGATCCGGTGTGTCGCTTCAGTGGTTCTGGTCACCCCGCATTCGACCTGCTCGGTGGTGATCGCGTCGGTCATCAAGGAGAAGGGAACCAGCTCCTCGTCAGCACCTTGTCGACCGACAGCTTGCCAGTCGATGGTCTTTCCGTCCAGCCGCGCCGGTGTGCCCGTCTTCAACCGTCCCAACCGCAATCCAAGCCTGGCCAATGTCGCCGATAGCCCGATCGACGGCGCTTCCCCGACACGACCAGCCGGCGTCTTCTCCAAACCAATATGAATAAGACCGCGAAGAAAAGTGCCGGTTGTCAGAACGACCGCCGGTGACCTCAAGGTCCGACCGTCCTTCATGATGACGCCGGTAACCCGCCCATCGGCCACATCCAGATCGAACGCGTCGCCCTCGACGATCTCCAGACCGGGTGTCGCTTCGATCGCCGCCAGCATGGCCAGACGATAGAGTTTTCGATCGGCTTGCGTCCGCGGTCCCCGGACAGCTGCGCCCTTTTTCTTGTTCAGTATCCGGAACTGAATGCCGGCGGCATCGGCGACACGCCCCATCAGGCCATCCATGGCGTCGATCTCGCGAACCAGATGGCCCTTGCCCAGCCCACCGATCGCCGGATTACATGACATGATACCGATCGTGTCGCGTTTATGCGTCACCAAGGCGGTTCTTGCGCCGAGGCGCGCAGCTGCATTGGCAGCCTCTGACCCCGCGTGGCCGCCGCCGATGACAATCACGTCGTAGACATTGTCAGTCATATATCAACTCCATACCCGGCAGGCGCTTCACGTGAAACCGCGCATATATGCCTCAGCGTTTCACGTGAATCATTTGCCGATACAAAACTCCGAGAAGATCACCCCGAGCAACTGTTCGACATCCACTCTGCCGGTAATTCTGCCAAGAAACTCGGCGGCAATTCGAAGCTGCTCGGTACGTAGCTCAAGACTCACGTTTGTTTCCGAAATCGCTGCCTCTACCGCCGACAAACATTTCGCCAGCGAATCCTTATGCCGTTGGCGGCTGGGGATCGCCATGGACAGACCGCCAAAACGCTCGGCAACAATGTTGCCAATCAACCGCCGCAATTCCGGCAAGCCATCGCCTGTCGCCGTCGAGATCTGCAGATCGTAATGATCCGAGGTATCAATAAGATCCTTCTTCGTGCCGACCGTAACATGCGAAGACGCCGGGTCCAAGTCATCAGGGACGACGGGGTTGACCATGTCGACGAGCAACAGAACGAGGTCAGCGTCGCGCAGTGCAAGGCGGGCGCGGCGCACGCCTTCTATTTCAACCCTGTCATCCGCCTCTCGCAGGCCCGCAGTGTCGTAGAGCTTTATCAGGTAGCCGCCAATGTCGAGATCGACCTGCAAGACATCGCGCGTAGTTCCGGCCATCTCCGTCACGATCGCCACGTCGCGGCGCGCCAGAGCGTTCAGCAGGCTGGATTTTCCCGCATTCGGGGCGCCGGCAATGACGACCTTGAAGCCATCCCTGATAACCTCGCCGGCCGAAGCCGCTGCCAGGTGATGTTCAATATCGCGCCGAAGCGTCTCCATATCGGTCCAGACCATATCGGACACCGAACCGGGAACGTCGTCCTCGTCGGGAAAATCAAGTTCCGCTTCGACCAACGCCCTGGCACGGGTTAATCGTTCCGCCCACGAATCGTAAATAGCCGAAAGCCCGCCGGCGCTCTGTTCGATCGCAAGGCGTCGCTGCATCTCGGTTTCGGCGCCGATCAGATCGGCAAGCCCTTCGACCTCGACCAGATCAAGTTTGCCATTTTCAAAAGCCCGGCGCGAGAATTCACCTTCGACCGCCATGCGAACACCTGGAACATCGGCAAGGGCGTGAAATAGCGCCGCCAGCACGGCCTTGCTGCCATGGATCTGCAACTCGGCAACGTCCTCGCCGGTGAACGAGTGCGGGCCAGGAAAAAACAGCACCAGGCCATTGTCGATCGGCTGTTTGTTACGAATCCGAATCGTTCGGTAGGTCGCATATCGGCCTGCCGGAACCGATCCGACAAGCTCGGTCAACAGATCCCTAGTCGACGGGCCGCTGATGCGAACGATCGAAACGCCCGACGGTGGGGCACCGCTCGAGAGCGCATATATCGTATCGTTCGCCATGGCCTTGTCGCTGTTCCGTCGGTTGGAATCTGAATCGATCCTCTCAAATAGAAAAAGCTGGCGACATCATGACAATGCCTCCAGCTCTCATGAACGCATGTCATCAACGCATGTCATCCGGAAGCGTGTGCCGGTTCCAGGATAACGCCATGCATCTAAGGCGCATCAATCGGACGCGCTCTAGATGAATCCGGCTAAGGACTACGTATTCATCGAGTCGAAGAAGTCGGAATTGGTCTTCGTCTGCTTGAGTTTGTCGATCAGGAATTCGATTGCATCTGTCGTGCCCATCGGCGCGAGAATGCGGCGGAGCACGAAGATCTTCTGCAGATCCTGACGTGGAACAAGCAGGTCTTCCTTACGCGTGCCGGACTTCAGGATGTCCATCGCCGGGAAGATGCGCTTGTCGGCGACCTTGCGATCGAGGACGATTTCGGAGTTGCCGGTACCCTTGAATTCTTCGAAGATCACTTCGTCCATGCGGCTGCCGGTATCGATCAGCGCCGTTGCGATAATCGTCAGCGAACCGCCTTCCTCAATGTTACGCGCCGCGCCGAAGAAGCGCTTCGGCCGCTGGAGTGCGTTGGCGTCCACACCGCCGGTCAGCACCTTGCCTGAGGAGGGAACGACGGTGTTGTAGGCACGGCCCAGACGGGTGATCGAGTCGAGCAGGATGACAACGTCGCGTCCATGTTCGACAAGGCGCTTGGCTTTCTCGATGACCATCTCGGCCACCTGAACGTGACGCACAGCCGGTTCGTCGAAGGTCGAGGAGATGACCTCGCCGCGGACGGAGCGCTGCATGTCGGTCACTTCTTCGGGGCGTTCATCGATCAGCAGAACGATGAGATAGCATTCCGGATGGTTTGCGGTAATCGAATGGGCGATGTTCTGCAGCAGCACGGTCTTACCGGTGCGCGGCGGTGCGACGATCAATCCGCGCTGACCCTTGCCGAGCGGCGCCACCAGGTCGATCACACGCGGCGACAGATCTTTCGTGGTGGGGATATCGAGTTCCATCTTGAAGCGCTCGTTCGGATAGAGCGGCGTCAGATTGTCGAAATGAACCTTGTGACGGATTTTTTCGGGATCATCGAAATTGATGGTGTTGACCTTGAGCAGCGCGAAATAGCGCTCGCCTTCCTTCGGCCCGCGGATCGGGCCTTCGACCGTATCGCCCGTTTTCAGCGAGAAACGGCGGATCTGCGACGGAGAGATATAAATATCGTCCGGACCCGGCAGGTAGTTTGCATTAGGGGAACGCAGGAAGCCGAAACCATCCTGCAGCACTTCGACGACGCCTTCACCAATGATTTCGACATCCTGGCTGGCAAGCATTTTGAGGATGGCAAACATCAATTCCTGTTTGCGCATCGTGCTGGCATTCTCGACCTCGAGCGATTCGGCGAAAGCCAGAAGATCCGTCGGGGATTTGCTCTTGAGTTCCTGAAGCTTCATTTCAGCCATGAAGTGACCAATACTCTTTTCAATTTCGAAGGGGGAAGGCGATGTTGGGTCGTATTCGGTACTGCGAAGGGCTCGCAAACGACTGAACTCTACACACATGCCACGTAGATGAGATGCGCGGAAAATAGCGACTCGCAATCGCCGCCGCAAGAGGGCTGCTTAAAATGAAGCAAATTTAACCGGGAGGCGAGTTTGCCTCAGAACGGCTTCACCACGACGAGAATCACAATTGCGATCATCAGCAGTGTCGGTGCCTCGTTCATGAACCGCCAATAGCGTGCGGAGCGGCGGTTCTCGTCCCGTTCGAAGGCTCTGACGGCGCGGCTGAAGAACATATGAACACCGGTCAGCAGCACGACGAGACCGATCTTGGCATGCAGCCAGCCGCCCTGGAATCCATAGACAGACCAGGCGAGATAGAGGCCGAAAATCCAGGTCAACATCATCGCCGGCGTCATGATGATTCGAAGCAGCCGGCGTTCCATCACCTTGAAGGTTTCCGATTGCACCGAACCCGGTTCGGCATCGGTGTGATAGATGAACAGCCGCGGCATGTAGAACAACCCGGCCATCCAGGAAATCACCGCGATGATATGCAGCGCCTTGATCCAGAGATAGAGATTATCCGGGTTCCAGGCAAAAAGTCCGACCGCCATCAGCGCGAAGAAGGCCAGCGCAAAATGCGCACGCCGGCGGGCGTAGCTGCCGGCCCTGCGATCGGTCTGCTTTTCCATCATCACTTCCCGCCTCGCATCCAGCCGCCCCGAACGCGATCGACCAGCCGGCGCACATGCTCGGGGTCGGCCTGCGGTGTGATGCCATGACCGAGATTGAAGATCAGCGGCCCGTGGCCGAGGTGTTGCAGAATATCGTCGATACCGTCTTCCAGAGCCCGGCCGCCGGCAACGACGCGCATTGGATCGAGGTTGCCCTGAACCGGTCCGTCCTTTTGAAGTTCGGCGGCAAAGGCCAACGGCACCGACCAGTCGAGACCGATCGCATCCGCGCCCGTTTTCTGCCGATATGTCTTCAGCTGGTAGCCGGCACCTTTGGCAAAGGCGATGATGCGGGCGTGCGGTCGCTGGGATTTGACCGAAGCGATCATTCGCGCAACCGGCCTGATCGCGAAGGCCTCGAACTCTCTCTCGCCGAGAACGCCAGCCCAGGAATCGAAGATCTGCACAGCGTCGGCGCCGGCATCGATCTGAGCGACGAGATAATCGGCCGAGACGTCGGCAAGCAGCATCAGCAGATGTTCGAAGGCGCGGGGATGCCTGTAGGCGAAGAGACGGGCAGGGGCCTGATCCGGCGTGCCGTGTCCAGCAATCATATAGGTCGCAACCGTCCAGGGCGCGCCACAGAAGCCGAGCAGGGTGGTTTCGGCTGGCAACCCCTCTCGCAGCCGTCGCACCGTCTCCAGAACCGGGCTGAGATAATCGACAACCGCTTCCCCATTCAACCTGCCGATACCGTCTTCATCGATCGGATCCATCTCCGGGCCACGGCCCTCCGTGAACCGCACATTCCGCTTCATTGCATCGGGGATGACGAGGATATCGGAAAACAGGATGGCCGCATCAAAGCCATAGCGGCGTATCGGCTGTAATGTCACTTCGACGGCGTAATCGGGCGTATAACAAAGATCGAGAAAACTTCCTGCCTTTGCCCGCGTCTCCCGATATTCCGGGAGATAACGTCCCGCCTGCCTCATCAGCCAGAGGGGAGGAGGGGAGAGGCTTTCGCCCTCGAGAACCCTCATGATCTTTCGGCGCGTGTCGTTCAAGCGCTTCTTCCCTATAAAAAATCAAAGATATTTTAAAAGGTTTCTATTTCTTAGAGTCGGTGTCTATCAAGGATTAAAATCCATCCACCGCCGATGCCATTTGTCGCGCGCGGGCAAAAAACATCGGAAGGATTTTGTCATTTGGCCAAAAGTCCGGGGAGAAGCTGAATCTGAAAATGATTTCAGATCCTTGTGGACGGACGATTTTCCCGATGCTTGTGGATAAACTGTGGACCTGTTCTCGACAAATCCAGCTGTTCCCCGTTTTCCACAAAGCCGGCAGAAACCGATCCGCAAAATTCGAAATGTGGATAAGCAGCCATGTTTTCCCTTGCCCGACACTGCCTCGCCGCCTTAGCTCTGTTTCATCCAGTCTTTTCAACAGGCAGCGGAAAATAACGTGGAGAACAGAACGAACTTCTTTCATCTGCATCTGATTTCTGACTCAACGGGAGAGACTCTGATCTCCGCCGGCCGCGCCGCATCGGCACAGTTCCGATCCGCCCAGCCGATCGAACATGTCTATCCGCTGATCCGTAATCGCAAGCAGCTGCTGCCGGTTCTGCAGGCGATCGACGATGCACCGGGCATCGTGCTCTATACGATCGTCGACCGGGAGCTTGCGAGCCTGATCGATGAGCGCTGCGTCGAGATGGGCGTTGCCTCGGTGAATGTGCTGGAGCCGGTCATGAATGCGTTCCAGATCTATCTCGGTGCCCCATCAAGCCGTCGGGTCGGAGCCCAGCATGTGATGAATGCCGGCTACTTCGCGCGTATCGAAGCGTTGAATTTCACCATGGATCATGATGACGGTCAGATGCCGGATGATTATAACGATGCCGATGTCGTCATCATCGGCATCAGCCGCACCTCGAAAACACCGACCAGTATTTACCTCGCCAACCGCGGCATCAAGACGGCGAACATTCCGATCGTCTATGGTGTGCCGTTGCCAGAGAGCCTGTTCATCGCCACCAAACCGCTGATCGTCTGCCTGATCGCCACCACCGACCGTATTTCCCAGGTGCGGGAAAATCGCATACTCGGCGCCACGCATGGCTTCGATCGCGAACACTATACCGATCGCGCTTCGATTTCCGAGGAGCTGAAATATGCCCGCTCGCTCTGCGCTCGCCATAACTGGCCGTTGATCGACGTCACTCGCCGCTCAATCGAGGAAACCGCCGCGGCCATCGTTGCCCTGCGCCCAAAGCTGCGCTAAGCGCTGACCGGCAGCCGGCACTCCGAGGAACCCATGACGCAGAAACTCATCCTTGCATCGTCAAGCCCCTTTCGGCGGATGCTGATGGAAAATGCCGGTCTATCCTTCGAGGCGCATGCCGCAAGCATCGATGAACGGGCAGTCGAAGCGCCGTTGGAAGAAGCCGGCGCCAAGCCGGATGCGGTGGCCCTCGTCCTGGCCAAGGCCAAGGCCGAGGATGTCAGCAGCCGTTTTCCGGATAGACTGATCATCGGCTCGGATCAGACAATGTCGCTCGGCGACCGCGTCTTCCACAAGCCGCTTGATATGGTCGACGCCGCCAACCACCTTCAGGCCCTGTCCGGCCTAACCCACCGGTTGAACAGTGCTGTCGCGATCGTCAGCAACGGCGCGGTCCTATGGCAACATCTCGCCCATGCGGAGCTGACGATGCGGCCCTTGGCGGCGGATTTCATCGCCAGACATCTGGCGCGGGTCGGCGAACGGGCGCTTTCCAGCGTCGGCGCCTATCAGTTGGAGGGGGAGGGCATTCAGCTGTTCGAGAAGATCGAGGGGGATTATTTCACCATTCTCGGCCTGCCGATGCTGCCGCTTCTGGAAAAATTGCGAGACCTCGGAGCGATCGATGGGTGATTCACGTGAAACATTCGGGCCGAAAGCGTTTGTCACGGGCTTTCCCATCAAGCATTCGCGCTCGCCGTTGATCCACGGATATTGGCTAAAGACGCTCGGCCTGCCAGGCAGCTACTGCGCGCACGAAGTAGCCCCCGAGGCCTTTGCCGATTTCATCCGTTCGCTGAAGGATGGCAGTTCCGGCTTTGCCGGAGGCAATGTCACCATTCCCCACAAGGAACTGGCATTCCGGCTTGCCGATAAACCCGACGCGCTGTCGCGTGAGCTCGGCGCCGCAAACACGCTCTGGCTGGAGGATGGCGCCCTGCACGCGACGAACACCGATGGTCGCGGCTTTATCGCCAATCTCGACGAACGCCATCCGGGCTGGGACCGGCATGAGACGGCGGTCGTCTTTGGCGCCGGCGGCGCCAGCCGGGCGATCATCCAGGCGGTCCGTGACCGCGGTTTCAGAGAGATCCACGTCGTCAACCGCACCGTCGAACGGGCGCGTGAACTGGCAGATCGTTTTGGCCCGAAGGTTTATGCCCACCCGGCCGCAGCACTTGCCGAAGTCATGAAGGGTGCCGGCCTCTTCATCAACACCACCTCGCTCGGCATGGACGGCGAGCCGGCGCCACAACTCGACTTCACGCCGCTTTCAGCCGATGCCGTCGTGACCGACATCGTCTATGTCCCTTTGAAAACACCGATCCTGGCACAGGCGGAAGAGCATGGATTTTCCATCGTCGATGGTCTCGGCATGCTGCTGCATCAGGCCGTGCCCGGCTTCGAGAAATGGTTCGGCCGGCGTCCCGTCGTCGACGCGGCACTGCGTGCACTCATCATCGCCGATATGGAAGCTCACTGATGCTGACGATTGGTCTTACCGGCTCCATCGCCATGGGAAAATCGACGGCGGCAAAGCTCTTCGCCGAGGCGGGAATCCCGTTGAACGATTCTGATGCGGTGGTCCACGATCTCTATACCGGCGAGGCCGCACCGCTGGTGGATGCTGCTTTTCCTGGAACGATGAAGGATGGAGCGGTCGACCGACATGAACTCGGCCGCCAGCTTGCTCTCGATCCGGATGGCTTCAAGCGCTTGGAAGCGATCGTCCATCCGCTGGTTCGCAAGCGTGAGGCGGAATTTCTGGCGCGGCAGCGCGCTGCCGGCGCGGAGATGGTATTGCTCGATATTCCTTTGCTCTTCGAAACCGGCGCTGAGCAAAGAGTGGATGTCATCGTCGTCGTCAGCGCCGATCCACAGATTCAACGCGAGAGGGTGCTTGCGCGGGAAGGCATGACCGAGGAAAAATTCGAGATGATTCTCTCACGCCAGACGCCGGACACGGAAAAACGCCACCGGGCGGATTATCTGATCGACAGCAGCCAGAGGATCGCGGTCACGAAAAAACGGGTGCTCGATATCGTCGCCGACCTGAAAACGCGGATTGCCAAGGGAGATTTCCGGAATGCGTGAGATCATCTTCGATACGGAAACCACCGGTCTCGACAACCGCGCCGACCGTATCATCGAAATCGGTGGCATCGAGCTCTTCAACCATTTTCCGACCGGCAACGTGATCCATATCTTCATCAATCCCGGCGATCAGAAGGTTCACCCGGATGCGCTCGCCGTGCACGGCATCACCGATGAATTCCTGAAGGACAAGAAGCCTTTCGCTGAGGTCGCCGAAGAAATCCTTACCTTCTTCGGCGATGCGAAGTGGATTGCCCACAACGCCACCTTCGATATGGGTTTCATCAATGCCGAATTGGCGCGGATCGGTTTGCCGCCGATCCTGCCGGAGCGGGTCGTCGATACGCTGTCGATGGCCCGGCGCAAGAATCCGATGGGGCCGAATTCGCTGGACGCGCTCTGCCGGCGCTACGGCATCGATAATTCGCACCGCACCAAACACGGCGCGCTGCTCGACTCCGAACTGCTCGCCGAAGTCTATATCGAGATGATCGGCGGCAGGCAGGCAGCTTTCGGCCTGAGCATGAGCGCTACATCTGGTCAGAACGGCCGCGGCGATGGGGCGGAGGAAGACGGTGTGGTGATTGCCGGAGTGCTCGAGCGGCCCCGCCCGCTTGGCCCCCGCCTGAGCCAAACCGAGGCGCAGGCGCATGAGGCGCTTGTCGCCAAGCTTGGAGAAAAAGGCATCTGGGCGAAATACGCCAGCCTCAATTAAACCGGCCTCAATTGAAAATGCCCGGGACCAGCCCGGGCATCGACATTTCCAAGATGAAAGATCCGCTCAGTTCGGAACGGCTTCTACCTTGGCGCGGGCCTGTTCTTCGGCAACGCGCTGGGCAAACATCTGCGTGAAGTCGATCGGGTCGATCATCAGCGGCGGGAAACCACCGTTGCGGGTGACGTCGGCGATGATCTGGCGGGCAAACGGGAAGAGCATGCGCGGGCACTCGATGAAGAGAACCGGCAGCATGTGTTCCTGCGGGAAGCCGGCAACGCGGAAGACGCCGCCATAGGCGAGTTCGGTATGGAAAACCGTCTTGTCGCCGTCCTTGGCTTCGGCATTCAGCGACAGCACGACATCGAAATCCGTATCCGAAAGCGGGTTGGCGTTGACGTTCACATTGATGTTGATCGTCGGGGCCTTGTCGCGGGCCTGCAGCGAACGCGGCGCACCCGGATTTTCGAAGGAGAGATCCTTGGTATATTGCGCAAGGATCGAAAGGGTGGGGCTGGCCGCACCGTTGCTGTTGTTATCGTCTGCCATTGGCTTTTCCTCGAGGGGCATGGGAATGGTGCCGCCATCTAACATTTCAGGGAGGGGCTTACAACCCTGGGCGCTTGCCGCGGTTGATCGGTCGAAGCGCCTCAATCGCCGAGATGTTTGCCGGACCACGGCGAGTTGCGGTCCGGCTCCCTATGATAGTCCTCGTCATCGAGATCGACCACCTTCGAGTTCGGCTTGCGGTCGCGGAAATCGGGTTGCGGGCCGGCAGAAAAGCCGCCCTTGGCATTGACGACGACGAAGCGTTTGGCGATTGCCTGCCAGAGGAACTCGCGCACCGGCGGGATGAGAATGAGGATCGCGATGATATCGGTGAGGAAGCCGGGAATGATCAAGAGCAGCGAGGCAACGACGTTCATCGCCGGCCGCAACAGGTCGCGCCCCGGCATCACCCCGTTTCGTCCTTCGCTCGACATGCGGCGCAAAATACCGATGCCCTGCCGGCGCAGCAGAACCATCCCGAGAATGACGCCCAGCATCACGAGCGCGAGCGTCAGCCACAATCCGATTGCCCGGCCGACGACGACGAAACCGGCAATTTCGGCGAGTGGCAGCAGCAGAATGAAAGCTGGCAGGATCGAAAAACGCATGGTCGTCATGTCCCGGGCTTGCCGGTCTCCTCTTGGCGCTGGCGAAGATGCCAGCCATCATTTGAATCATCTGTATAGGCAGACTATATGGGAGTACAAATCAGAGATGTTAACGGTGGCTGCGATACGATATGAGTTCGAACGACTTCATCACATTATTCTTCCTGGTGGCGGCGGTGCTGATTTTCTTTCAGCTCCGCGCCGTGCTCGGGCGCCGCACAGGAAATGAGAAGCCGCCGCGCGATCTCTATACGCCGCGGGATGCGGCTCCGGCAGAAGCCGCCGATGCCGGCAAGGTCGTGACGCTGCCGCGCCGCGACACGACGACGGAGGATGAGGATCGCTTCGCCGCCATCGATGCCTTCGCCGCACCCGGAACGCCACTCAACGAATCGCTGCGCGCGCTGAACAAGGCCGATTCCGCCTTCAGCCCGAAGGAGTTTCTCAACGGCGCCCGCATGGCTTACGAGATGATCGTCATGGCCTATGCGGATGGCGACCGGAAAACGCTGAAGAATTTATTGTCCCGCGAAGTCTATGACGGGTTCGATGCTGCGATCGGCGAGCGTGAAGCGCGGGGCGAGAAGGTCAAGTCCACCTTCGTCGGCATCGACAAGGCCGAAATCACCCATGCGGAGACGAAGGGCAGCGAAGCACAGATCACCGTTCGTATCATCAGCCAGCTGATATCGGCCACCTACGACAAGGCGGATGTGCTGATCGAAGGCGACGCCGAAAACGTCGCCGAGGTCAACGACCTCTGGACCTTCGCCCGCGACACCCGCTCGCGCGATCCGAACTGGAAACTCGTGGCGACCGAATCGGAACATGAGTGACCACGCATCGGACTTCGTCCTGCAGGCCATAAGCTTCGACACTTTGGAAGGCTGGAAGGATGATGATCCCTCCGGCCTTTTTGAAGGCATGCGAAGCTGCCGTCGGCAGATCACCGATGTCAAACCCTACCGCACCGGTTCTCTTGGCCTGAGCTCGGAAGACCTGCTTCCGCTGCTGGTGGCCGCCGAAGATTTCACGCCGTCGTCGCCATCATCGGCGCGCGCCTTTTTCGAGACCCACTGTCGGCCCTTCCTGATCCGCCGCAGCGATGGCAATTCCGGCGTCGTCACCGCGTTCTACGAACCTGATATCGAGGTGTCTGAGCGGCCGGACGAGGTTTTCCGTTTCCCTTTCTACAGGCGCCCGGACGATCTGGTCGATCTCGACGACACCAATCGCCCCGCCGGGCTCGACAGGTCCTATGCTTTCGGCCGTCTGCATGACGGCCGCATCACCGCCTATCCGGACCGCTGCGCTATCGATCAGGGTTTCCTCGAAGGCCACGGTCTCGAAATCGCCTGGGCGAAGTCGAAGGTCGATCTCTTCTTCGTGCATGTGCAGGGTGCGGCGCGTTTGCGTTACAGCGATGGCCGTATCGGCCGCATCACTTACGCGGCGAAGGCCGGCCATCCGTTCTCGGCGGCGGGCAAGCTGCTGATCGACCGAGGCGAGATTGATCGCGCCGACATCTCGATGCAGACGATCCGTGCCTGGCTGGCGCGCAATCCCGAGCAGGTCGACGAGGTGCTGTGGCATAATCGCTCTTATATCTTCTTCCGCGAGACGCCCTCGCGGGCCATCAGCCTGCGAACCGCCGATCCTCAGGCAGGTCCGATCGCAGCCGCCAAGGTGCCGCTTCTCGCCGGGCGGTCGCTCGCCGTCGACCGGATGATCCATACGTTCGGCTTTCCCTTTTTCATCCGCGCCGAAAGCCTGACCCATCTCGACCAGGGTCGGCCCTTCCGCCGGCTGATGCTGGCGCTCGATACCGGCTCGGCAATCGTCGGGCCGGCACGCGGCGATATCTTCACCGGCTCGGGGGATATGGCAGGAGAAAGGGCCGGCACCGTCCGCAACGACGCTGATTTCACCATCCTTATTCCCAAGGCCGCCGCCGGAAGATTCGACTGATGGCCAAGGATCGCAAACTCAGTGCGGATGAGAGGATCCTCTGGGGCAAGGTTGCCCGCAGCACGCGACCGATGCCCGGCAAGGCGGGTGATTTGACCGAGCTCGATGCGTTTCTTGCCGAAGCCGAAGCGGCGTCCGAACGGGAACAGCAAAAACAGACACTCACCCCGGCCATGCCGCCGCAGCCGACCGTACCATCGACATCGAAACCGCCGGCCGGGGTACATCATCCGCTGGAAAAGCCGGTCAAGCGCAAGATCGCCAAGGGCCGGCTGGCGCTCGAAGCGCGGATTGACCTGCATGGGCTGGTGCAGAGCGAAGCTCATGTCATCCTTCTCGATTTCCTGATCCGCGCCCACGAGCGCGGCATGCGTCATGTCTTGGTCATCACCGGTAAAGGCAGCTCCATGGGCAGCGCCGGCGCGCTCAAGCGGGCCGTTCCCCTCTGGTTCTCGAAGCCGGAATTCCGCTACCTGATCTCGTCCTATGAGTCGGCCGCACAGCATCATGGCGGGGAGGGCGCGCTCTACATTCGCCTGTCGCGGCGGCACGGGGAAAGACCATGACTCCCTTTGGAGAGGCGGTTCGCCGGCTGAGAGCGCGCAAGGGTGTCTCGCAGAAGGAAATGGCGGAAGCGTTGAATGTCTCTCCCGCCTATCTCTCGGCGCTCGAACATGGAAAGCGCGGTTTGCCGACATTCGATCTGCTGCAGCGCATCGCCGGCTATTTCAACATCATCTGGGATGAAGCCGAGGAACTGTTTCTGCTCGCCCGCTCGTCCGACCCGCGCGTCGTGATCGACACCTCCGGCCTGCCTCCGGAATATACCGAATTTGCCAACCGGCTGGCGCGGCGGATTCGCAACCTTGACAGTGCAAAGATAGGCCGGTTATCGGCTCTTCTCGAAAATGACGGCAAAGGCGACGGAAAAGCGTCATAATCCCCTGCTTTATGCCATGTTTCGGGGGCCTGCCATTGGGAAGTTGGTTCAAAAAACCTATATACGAGAGTGAAGAAAGCCGGTGATTCGCAAGGCGCGCCGCAGCTTTACGACAACAGGGAAAATCTCGACAGAATGAGCGATACATCCGCGACGGAAAACGGCGTAAGCACCGAATATGGCGCAGATTCCATCAAGGTTCTGAAGGGCCTCGATGCCGTGCGCAAACGTCCCGGCATGTATATCGGCGACACCGACGATGGCTCGGGCCTTCATCACATGGTCTATGAAGTCGTCGACAACGCGATCGACGAAGCGCTTGCCGGTCATGCCGACATTGTCACCGTCACCCTCAATCCGGATGGTTCAGTGACGGTCACCGATAACGGACGCGGCATCCCGACGGACATTCATACCGGCGAAGGCGTGTCGGCGGCCGAAGTCATCATGACGCAGCTCCATGCCGGCGGCAAGTTCGACCAGAATTCCTACAAGGTCTCCGGCGGCCTGCACGGCGTCGGCGTCTCGGTCGTCAACGCGCTGTCCGTCTGGCTGAAGCTGAAGATCCGCCGCCACGACAAGATCCATGAAATGAGCTTCACCCACGGCGTGGCCGATGCTCCGCTGAAGGTCACGGGCGAAGCCCCCAATGAGACCGGCACGGAAGTGAGCTTCATGCCGAGCACCGGCACCTTCACGATGACGGAGTTCGACTACGGCACGCTGGAACATCGTCTTCGCGAGCTCGCCTTCCTGAACTCAGGCGTGCGTATCCTGCTGACCGACAAGCGCCATTCCGATATCAAGCAGGAAGAACTGCGTTATGACGGCGGCCTCGAGGCTTTTGTTGCCTATCTCGACCGCGCCAAGAAGTCGCTGGTCGATAAACCGGTTGCCATCCATGGCGAAAAGGACGGCATCACCGTTGAAGTGGCGATGTGGTGGAACGACAGCTATCACGAGAACGTGCTCTGCTTCACCAACAACATTCCGCAGCGCGACGGCGGCACGCATATGGCCGGTTTCCGCGCGGCGTTGACGCGCCAAGTCGTATCCTATGCCGACAGTTCCGGCATCACCAAAAGGGAAAAGGTGACGCTGCAGGGCGAGGATTGCCGCGAAGGGCTGACGGCGGTCCTGTCGGTCAAGGTGCCTGATCCGAAATTCTCGTCGCAGACCAAGGATAAGCTGGTTTCCTCGGAAGTCCGCCCTGTTGTCGAAAGTCTCGTCAACGAAGCGCTGAACACCTGGTTCGAGGAGCATCCGAGCGAAGCCAAGATTCTCGTCGGCAAGGTCGTCGAGGCGGCCGCCGCACGCGAAGCGGCCCGCAAGGCCCGCGAATTGACCCGCCGAAAGGGCGCCCTCGACATCGCTTCGCTGCCCGGCAAGCTCGCCGACTGCTCAGAGCGTGATCCGACAAAATCCGAAGTCTTCCTCGTCGAGGGCGATTCCGCTGGCGGCTCAGCCAAGCAGGGCCGCTCGCGTGAAAACCAGGCGATCCTGCCGCTTCGCGGCAAGATCCTGAATGTCGAGCGTGCGCGTTTCGACAAGATGCTGTCGAGCCAGGAAATCGGCACGCTGATCACCGCGCTCGGCACCGGCATCGGCAAGGACGAATTCAACGTCGAAAAGCTGCGCTATCACAAGATCATCATCATGACGGATGCTGACGTCGACGGCGCCCACATCCGCACCCTGCTGCTGACCTTCTTTTTCCGCCAGATGCCGGAACTGATCGAGCGCGGCCATCTCTATATTGCCCAGCCGCCGCTCTATAAGGTCTCGCGCGGCAAGTCGGTGCAGTATCTGAAGGACGAAAAGGCGCTGGAGGAATATCTCATCAGCCAGGGCCTGGAAGACGCCGCGCTGAAACTTGGCAGCGGTGAGGTCCGCACCGGCCAGGACCTGCGCGAGGTCATCCTCGACGCGTTACGCATGCGCGCTTTGCTCGACAATCTCCACTCGCGTTACAATCGCGCCGTCGTCGAACAGGCGGCAATCGCCGGTGCCCTCAATGCGGAACTCGTCAGCGACCGCGCAAGAGCACAGGCATTGACGAGCGAGGTCGCAAGCCGTCTCGACATTATCGCCGAGGAAACCGAACGCGGCTGGCATGGCGATCTGGCCAGCGATGGCGGTCTGCGGCTCGAACGCATGGTCCGCGGCGTCAGGGAAATCGTCGTGCTCGATATGGCGCTGATCGGTTCCTCGGATGCCCGACACATCGACCAGTTGACGTCACGTCTCAAGGAAATCTATCAGACGCCGCCGTCGCTGCACCGCCGCGAAGGCGACATTGAGATCTCGGGCCCGCGGGCCCTGCTCGACGCAATCTTCGCCACCGGCCGCAAGGGCCTCACCATGCAGCGATACAAGGGTCTGGGCGAGATGAATGCCGAACAGCTCTGGGAAACGACGCTCGACCCGAACGTCCGTTCCCTTCTGCAGGTCAAGGTCCCCGACGCAACTGATGCCGACGGCCTCTTCGCCCGTTTGATGGGTGACGAAGTCGAGCCGCGGCGCGAATTCATCCAGGAAAACGCGCTAAGCGTCGCAAACCTCGATATCTGATTGTTATTTTTTACAAGCAAAAACCCCGCCGTCCCGAGATGGCGGGGTTTTTGCTTGTTGGTGCTTAGCTCAGCTTGCGATGAAATGGCCGTTGAAGGCAACTTCGGACAGCGGTTTACGCTGGCTGGGGAATTCGCGCGCTTGATTGCGCTCAGAAAGAACGCTCTTGTCGGCCAGGCGGCCGACGGCAACGCCGGCCTCGACCCGGTAGCCCTCGGGAATGCCAAACGTCTTGCTGATTTCCTCGTGTTTGATGCCGCCCATGCCATGGGCATAGAATCCGGAGAGACGGGCCTGAAGCGCCAAATATCCCCAGGCAGTACCGGCGTCGAAGGAATGGGTATAGCTCGGCTTTTCCTCAGCAGAGCCGGCCGCGCCGGTGAAGCTGCGCGACACGACGAAGATCAGCACCGACGCATTCTTCGCCCATTCCTGATTGGCATCGACGAGCAATGCCACGAATTTCTCCCAATGCTCAGAACCCTTAAGCGCATAGATGAAGCGCCAGGGTTGGTGATTGGACGAGGAGGGCGCCCAATGGGCGGCGTCGAGCAGGTTCAGCAGCTGCGCCTCCTCGATGATTTCGCCGGTGAAGGCGCGGGGCGACCAGCGGTCGAGAAACATCGGATCGATTGGATATTGGGATTCGCGGCTGTTGCTTTTTGTCATGCTGGTTCCGGGAGTTGCAGGCAGAATTCGGATCGGGGCTTGGATCAGTCCGTCCAGACGATGTCGAGTTCCTCTCGGAAGGCGAAGCGCTTCAGATGATCGTCGATGACGCCCTGCATCCTTGCCTGCTGTGCGGGATCGGCGACGGAAAGTATTATGGTCAGCGCCGCATCGTCGGCGGTGAACGTTACCTCGGCCGTCTCGCTGAACGGCACCCGGCCCCTGTGCGGGTCGAAATCGACGCTGAATTTATGGCTCCAGTGTTTGCAGAGCTGCTGCAGATAGCGGCTTGCATGTTCGGTGCGCACGACGGCCTGGGAGAGGTGCATGTCGAACTCCATCTCATCTTGGACTGCAGCCAGTCATATTTCCTGCATCACAGGCTTGGCAAGCGCATCGTCGTCGCAGTCGGGGTGTACAGACTGTCTTCATAAAAGCGGCCTCACGCCGTCGGCGAAGCAGGATAAGGAACCCTTCAGTCAATCGATCGGAGAGTTGCGCATGCTGGTAAAGGGAAAATGGACGGAGGACTGGCAGCCCGTTCAGGCAAAGGACGAGAAGGGCGGTTTCGTCAGGCAGACCTCGAGTTTCCGCAACTGGGTGACGCCGGATGGCGCCGCCGGGCCGACGGGCAAGAGCGGCTTCAAAGCAGGTGCCGGCCGTTACCATCTCTATGTCGCCTATATCTGTCCCTGGGCCTCGCGCACCCTGATCGGCCGTACGCTCAAGGGGCTGGAAGACGCCATTTCCGTTTCCGTCGTCGAGCCGATGCTGACAAAACAGGGCTGGCGCTTCGGCGATTATCCCGGTGCGACGGAGGATCATGTCAACGGCGCGACCTATATGCACGAAATCTATACGCGGACGGCGCCGGATTTCACCGGGCGGGCCACCGTGCCGGTTCTCTGGGACAAGCAGAGAAAGACCATCGTCAACAATGAATCCGCCGATATCCTGCGGATGCTGAACAGCGGCTTCGGCGACCTAGCGAAAAATCCGATCGATCTGTATCCAGCCGAAAGACGCAGCGCGATCGATGCTTTCAACGACCGCATCTATCCGGCCCTGAACAACGGCGTCTATCGCGCTGGTTTCGCCACCACGCAGCCTGCCTATGAAGAAGCCTTCGCCGAGGTCTTTGCCTGCCTCGACTGGGTCGAGCCGCAGTTCCAGGATCGGTCTTTTCTTTTCGCCGGGCATCCGACCGAAAGCGATATCCGGCTCTTCGTCACCCTTGTGCGCTTCGACGTCGCTTATCACGGTATCTTCAAATGCAATCTGCGCCGGCTTTCCGACTATGCCAACCTGCGCGTTTTTTGCCGCCGCATGCTGGATTGGCCGGGCATCGCGGAAACAGTCAACCTCGACCACATCAAGCGCGGCTACTACTCGATCGAAAATCTTAACCCGACAAAGATCGTTCCCGTCGGTCCCGACCTTGCAGAAATTTTCAAAGCATAAGGCCGCGATTCATGCGGTTTGGGCCGAAATCGATCCGAATTCAAGGAAAGCCGTACCGCTTCGCGGCAAAGCCGTAATGACACCGGTGAATAATTCGTTCATAGGTGGCTGCAATTCGTTTTTCGATGAGGAGGAATTCCCATGAAGCTGATGCGTGTTGGCGAAGCTGGCAATGAAAAACCCGCGCTTCTCGATGCCGATGGCAAGATCCGCGATCTGTCCGGTCACGTCGCCGATATCGGCGGCGAGGTGATCACGCCGGCAGGCCTGGCAAGGATAGCGGCGATCGATCCGAAGAGCCTTCCGGAACTTGCCCCCGGCCGCATCGGCGCCTGCGTCGCCGGCACCGGCAAATTCATCTGCATCGGCTTGAATTATTCGGATCATGCTGCCGAAACCGGCGCCACCGTTCCGCCCGAGCCGATCATCTTCATGAAAGCAACCTCGGCAATCGTCGGACCGAACGAGGATGTCATCATTCCCCGCGGTTCGGAAAAGACCGATTGGGAAGTCGAGCTGGGCGTCGTCATCGGCAAGACTGCCAAATATGTAACGGAAGCCGAAGCGCTGGATTACGTCGCCGGTTATTGCGTCTCCAATGACGTGTCCGAGCGCGCTTTCCAGACCGAGCGATCCGGACAATGGACGAAGGGCAAATCCTGCGACACGTTTGGCCCAATCGGCCCATGGCTCGTCACCAAGGACGAAATTCCGCAGCCGCAGAACCTCGGCATGTGGCTGACGGTCAACGGCCAGAAGATGCAGAACGGCTCATCGAAGACGATGGTGTACGGCGTTGCTTTCCTCGTCTCCTACCTCAGCCAGTTCATGTCGTTGCATCCCGGTGACGTGATCTCGACCGGCACGCCTCCCGGCGTCGGCATGGGCCTCAAGCCGCCGCGTTATCTCAAGGCGGGCGACGTGGTCGAACTCGGCATCGAAGGTCTCGGCACGCAGAAGCAGACCTTTATAGCGGATCGTTAACGACGCTTCGTGTTGAGAAACTTAAGTTTTCAGGTCGATTATCATGCCGGGGATCAATTCTCCGGCATTTCTTGTGCGGGTCTGGTTCGTCCATGTTGCTGTGCAACAAAAAACTGTTAGTCTGCGTTACGTGCCCGCGTAACGGAAAGATCCGATGCCCCTCAATCGGCGTCATCTTTTCGATAGAGAAAGGTGGCGCCTTCCAATGTTTTATCAGCTTTATGAATTGAACCATGCCGCCATGGCGCCGTTTCGCGCCGCGGCCGATATCATGCGGTTTGCCTATGCCAATCCGTTGAATCCGTTTTCCCACACGCCGTTTGGCCGCACGATGGCGGCAAGTCTCGAAATGTTCGAACGCACGACGCGCCGCTATGGCAAACCGGAATTCGGACTGAAGCAGACGACGATTGGTGAACGAACGGTTTCCGTCCGCGAAGAGATCGTCTGGTCGCGGCCCTTCTGCAATCTCCTGCATTTCGCCCGCAACGATCCGCGTGCTCGCGGCAATGATCCGCGCATCCTGATCGTCGCGCCGATGTCCGGCCACTATGCCACGCTGCTGCGCGGCACGGTGGAGGCACTGCTGCCGAGCGCCGATGTCTACATCACCGACTGGATCGACGCTCGCATGGTGCCGATGACCGAAGGCACGTTCGATTTCGACGATTATGTCGACTATGTCATCGAGATGCTGCATTTCCTCGGTGACGACACGCATGTCATCGCCGTCTGTCAGCCTTCAGTTCCGGTGCTGGCCGCCGCTGCGGTGATGGAGGAAGCCAACGATCCGCTTTCACCAGCGTCGATGACGCTGATGGGCGGCCCGATCGACACGCGCATCAACCCGACGGCGGTCAACAAGCTCGCCCAGGAGCGGTCGCTGCAGTGGTTCTCCGACAATGTCATCATGAACGTGCCCTGGCCGCAGCCAGGCTTCATGCGCCCGGTCTATCCAGGATTTCTGCAGCTTTCGGGCTTTATGTCGATGAACCTCGACCGTCATCTCGTCGCCCACAAGGAATTCTTCATGCATCTCGTGAAGAACGACGGCGAACCGGAAAGACATAGGGAATTCTACGACGAATATCTCGCCGTCATGGATCTGACCGCCGAATTCTACCTGCAGACGGTCGAGCAGGTCTTCATCAAGCATTCCCTGCCGAAGGGCGAACTGATGCATCGCGGCAAACGCGTCGATCCGGCGGCAATTCGCAACGTTGCGCTTTTGACCGTCGAAGGTGAGAACGACGATATCTCAGGGGTCGGCCAGACAAAGGCGGCGCAGACGATCTGCGTGAACATTCCTGAAGAGATGCGCATGCATTATCTGCAGCCGGATGTCGGCCACTATGGTGTTTTCAACGGCTCGCGGTTCCGCCGCGAGATCGCGCCGCGCATCATCAATTTTGTCCGAGAGCATTCCCGTTCCGTCGTCAAGCCTCGGGTCCCGCGGGTGATCAAGGGCGGCCGCATCGCCTGAATCAGCGACAGCTGAATTAGTAAAATGGATTCAAGGCTTTGTCCGATTTCGCGGGCAATCGTCTTGAAGGCCATTGTTGCGGTAACCACATCGATTTCAGCACTCGGCATCCTGCCGGGCGCGGAAAGCGAGGGATACCCGCACGATGAACCAGTCAGCATTGCTTCGACCGGATTGGACTCCGGCTACCATTGCCCTGATGATTCTCGGCTTCATGGTTTTCTGGCCTCTGGGTCTTGCCATGCTTGCCTACATCATCTTCGGCGACCGTCTGCGCGGCTTCAAGCGTGACGTCAACCAAGCGACCGATGGCTTTTTTGCCTCCTGCCGCCGTCCGAACGGCCGTCACCGCCCGCACTTCTCGACCGGCAATGTCGCCTTCGACGACTGGCGCAAGGCCGAGATCGACCGGATCGAAGAAGAGCGCCGCAAGCTCGACGAAATGCGCGAGGAATTCGACGCCTACATGCGCGAACTTCGCCGCGCCAAGGACCAGGAAGAGTTCGATCGCTTCATGCGTGACCGCAGGAACGCCAAGCGTGACGACAACGGCCCGGTTGCCGAATACCAGACGCCATGAAGGCCTGAACGCTGAATTGATGACCGGCATCTTGCGATGCCGGTTTTTCTATGTCCGCTCCCCCGGCGAATCGGATAGAAAACAACCATGTTCTCGCTTCTGAAGACAAGGCCGAAAGTCCGGAAACCGGCTCCGCCCGAAACGCGGACGCTTGATGTGGCCGGCCGGCTCATGCCGCTGACCATCAAGCAGCACGACCGTGCGACGCGCATCACCTTGCGCATAGAGCCGGGCGGCCGGGCCTTGAAGATGACGGTGCCGAAAGGCCTTGCGGCGCGCGAGGTCAATGCATTTCTCGATCGGCACCAGGGGTGGCTGCTCACCAAACTTGCCAAGTTTTCGACCGATGCCGGCCTGCGCGACGGCGGCGAAATTCTCTTTCGCGGCGTGTCCCATCGCATCCAGCATACCGGCAGCTTGCGCGGCCTGACGGAAGCGGTTTTGATAGATGGCAGACCGGTGTTGCGCGTCAGCGGAATGGCGGAACATGTTGGACGGCGCATCGCGGCCTTTCTCAAGAAAGAGGCGCGCGCCGACCTCGTAAGACTGGCGACGATGCATGCCGGAACGATCCGGGCGCCGATCCGCTCAATCTCGATGAAGGATACCCGCAGCCGCTGGGGCTCGTGCTCGTCGGAGGGAAATCTGAGCTTTTCCTGGCGCGTCGTCATGGCGCCGCCTTCGGTGATCGATTATCTCGCCGCCCATGAGGTCGCCCACCTCAAGGAAATGAATCATGGCCCGCACTTCTGGGCGCTCTGCCGTAAGCTTTGCCCGGGCATGGAGGAGGCAAAATCCTGGCTGAAACGGCACGGCAGCCAGTTGCATGCCATCGATTTCGACTAGAGCATGTCGCGCAAAAGTGTGCAGCGGTTTGGCGCTAACGACATGCGTAAAATAAAGGGCTAAAGCGCGAGGAGCGAATCTGAAAGAACGCGACGCGCTTTAGCCGAAAGCCGCTCTAAATGCAGCTTTCCATGCAAATTGGCTCGACTCCTGACGCATTTCGTGTCACTTCGCTGCCATGAAACCGGATATCAAAATTTGCGGCTTGACGACGCCTGATGCTGTTGATCGCGCACTGAAGCGCGGCGCGACCCATATCGGTTTTATTTTCTTCGAAAAGAGCCCACGTTATATCGAGCCGGACCTGGCGGCAAAGCTTGCCGAACCCGCGCGCGGCAAGGCGAAGATCGTCGCCGTCGTCGTCGATCCCACCAATGACGATCTGGACGAGATTGTCTCGCTGTTGAAGCCGGATATTCTGCAGCTGCATGGCAACGAGAGCCCCGAACATGTGCTGACCATAAAGGCGCTCTATGGTCTGCCTGTCATGAAGGTATTTTCGGTGCGCACGGCCGATGATCTGAAGCGCGTCGAGGCCTATATCGGCATCGCCGATCGTTTCCTCTTCGATGCAAAAGCGCCGAAGGGTTCCGAATTGCCGGGTGGTAATGGCGTTTCCTTCGACTGGAGCCTTCTTAGCTGGCTCGACGGCAGCATCGACTACATGCTGTCCGGCGGGCTGAACAAGAACAATGTCGCGGATGCGCTGGCGAACACCAAGGCACGTGGTATCGACGTCTCCTCGGGTGTCGAAACCGCACCTGGCGTGAAGAGCGTCGCAATGATCGATGAATTTTTCGATGCGGTCGAAGAGGCGGATGCGCCTGTCATGGCCTCAGGGAGTTGAGAGTGAACGAGACGCCTAAACCGAATTCCTTCCGCTCTGGCCCCGATGAAGATGGCCGTTTCGGCATTTATGGCGGTCGTTTCGTTGCCGAAACGTTGATGCCGCTGATCCTCGATCTGCAGGATGAGTGGGACAGGGCGAAGAACGATCCGGCATTCCAGGCCGAATTGAAGCATCTCGGCGCCCATTATATCGGTCGCCCGAGCCCGCTCTATTTCGCCGAGCGGCTAACGGCCGAACTCGGCGGCGCGAAGATCTATTTCAAACGTGAGGAGCTGAACCACACCGGTTCGCACAAGATCAACAACTGCATCGGCCAGATCCTGCTCGCCAAGCGCATGGGCAAGACCCGCATTATCGCCGAAACCGGCGCCGGCCAGCACGGCGTTGCCTCCGCCACCGTTGCCGCCCGCTTTGGCCTTCCTTGCGTCGTCTATATGGGCGCCACCGACGTCGAGCGTCAGGCACCGAACGTTTTCCGCATGAAACTGCTCGGCGCCGAGGTCAAACCGGTCACGGCAGGCAGCGGCACACTGAAGGACGCCATGAACGAGGCGCTTCGCGACTGGGTCACCAATGTCGAGGATACCTATTACCTGATCGGAACGGCGGCCGGTCCGCATCCCTATCCGGAGATGGTCCGCGATTTCCAGTCGGTGATTGGCACCGAAGCGAAAGAGCAGATGCTGGCAGCCGAAGGCCGCCTGCCGGATCTCGTCGTCGCTGCCGTCGGCGGCGGTTCGAACGCGATCGGCATTTTCCATCCTTTCCTCGATGATCCCACCGTCAAGATGGTCGGCGTCGAAGCGGGCGGCAAGGGCCTGCAGGGCGATGACCATTGCGCGTCGATCACCGCCGGTTCGCCGGGCGTGCTGCATGGCAACCGCACCTATCTGCTGCAGGATGGCGACGGCCAGATCAAGGAAGGCCATTCGATTTCAGCCGGTCTCGATTATCCCGGCATCGGCCCCGAACATTCCTGGCTGAACGATACCGGCCGCGTCGACTATGTGCCGATCATGGATCACGAAGCGCTCGAGGCCTTCCAGACCCTGACCCGCCTCGAAGGCATCATCCCGGCGCTCGAGCCGTCGCATGCGATTGCCGAGGTGATCAAGCGCGCACCGAAGATGGGCAAGGACGAGATCATCCTGATGAACCTCTCCGGTCGAGGCGACAAAGATATCTTCACCGTCGGCAAGATTCTGGGAATGGGACTGTAAGACATGACCGCACGCATGGACAAACGCTTTGCCGAGCTGAAGGCCGAGGGCCGTCCGGCGCTTGTGACCTATTTCATGGGCGGCGATCCTGATTACGATACCTCGCTCGGCATCATGAAGGCGCTGCCGGAGGCGGGCTCCGACATCATCGAGCTCGGCATGCCCTTTTCCGATCCGATGGCCGATGGCCCGGCAATCCAGCTCGCCGGTCAGCGTGCGCTGAAAGGCGGCCAGACGCTGAAGAAGACGTTGCAGCTGGCGGCCGATTTCCGCAAAACCGATGATGCGACGCCGATCGTGATGATGGGCTACTACAACCCGATCTATATTTATGGCGTCGAAAAATTCCTCGACGACGCGATTGCTGCCGGCATCGACGGTCTGATCGTTGTCGATCTGCCGCCTGAGATGGATGACGAACTCTGCATTCCGGCGATCCGCAAAGGCATCAATTTCATCCGCCTGGCGACGCCGACGACGGATGAGAAGCGCCTGCCGAAGGTTTTGAAGAACACCTCCGGCTTCGTCTATTACGTCTCGATGAACGGCATCACCGGTTCGGCGCTGCCGGATCCGTCGCTGGTGTCGGGCGCGGTCGAACGCATCAAGCAGCACACCAAGCTACCCGTCTGCGTCGGCTTCGGCGTCAAGACGGCGGAACATGCAAAGGTCATCGGCGGTTCGGCCGACGGCGTCGTGGTCGGCACCGCCATCGTCAATCAGGTCGCGACCAGTCTGACGGGCGACGGCAAGGCAACGGCCGATACCGTTCAGGCCGTTGCCACACTGGTCCGCGGACTTTCCACGGGAACACGTTCGGCGCGCCTTGTTGCTGCCGAATAGTTTGCCCACATTGGAGCAAAGCAATGTCGCGCAAAATGTGCAGCGGTCTTGCGGCAACGACATGCGGGAAACCGAAGACCTCAAAGTGTGGCAAACGATCTGAAAGATCGCGACGCGCTTTCGTAAATCAGGAGTATTCGAGTTGAACTGGATCACCAACTACGTTCGCCCGCGGATCAATTCCATGCTGGGCCGTCGCGAAGTGCCGGAGAACCTCTGGATCAAGTGCCCGGAAACCGGCGAGATGGTCTTCCACAAGGATCTGGAAGGCAACAAATGGGTCATTCCAGCCTCCGGCTATCACATGAAGATGCCGGCCAAGGCCCGCCTGATCGATCTGTTCGACAACGGCGAGTTCGAATCGCTGCCGCAGCCGAAGGTCGCCCAGGACCCTCTGAAGTTCCGCGATTCTAAGAAATATAGCGATCGCCTGCGCGACAGCCGCCTGAAGACTGAGCAGGAGGATACCATCCTCGCCGGCGTCGGAAAGGTGCAGGGATTGAAACTCGTGGCGGTGGTGCACGAATTCAACTTCATCGGCGGTTCGCTCGGCATGGCTGCCGGCGAGGCGATCGTTAAGGCTTTCGAACGTGCGACGTCTGAAAAGTGCCCGCTGGTGATGTTCCCCGCTTCCGGCGGCGCGCGCATGCAGGAAGGCATCCTGTCGCTGATGCAGCTGCCGCGCACGACCGTTGCCCTCGACCTGCTCAAGGAATCCGGCCAACCCTATATCGTCGTGCTGACCAACCCGACCACCGGCGGCGTCACGGCCTCCTATGCCATGCTGGGCGATATTCATCTGGCCGAGCCCGGCGCCGAAATCGGCTTTGCCGGCAAGCGCGTCATCGAGCAGACGCTGCGCGAAAAACTGCCCGAAGGCTTCCAGACCTCCGAATACCTGCTGGAGCATGGTATGGTCGATATGGTCGTCAAACGTCACGATATCCCGGAAACGCTGGCGCGCGTCCTGAAGATCCTGACGAAGAAGCCGGTTTCGGCGGCGAACGACATGAATAGCGGTGCGATCGCTCTGGCGGCGAGCGCCTGAAAACCGACAAGCAAGCGGGGTGCCGAATTGATACCCAGAGGCCAAACCGCGGTGAGCGAGGCAGCACAGGAGATCGACAAGCTCATGGGGTTACATCCCAAGGGTTTTGATCTGTCTCTCGATCGCATCACCCGTCTTCTCGATGTGCTCGGCAATCCGCACCGGAATCTGCCGCCGGTGATCCATGTCGCCGGCACCAACGGCAAGGGGTCGGTCACCGCCTTCTGCCGCGCTCTGCTCGAAGCAGGCGGCTACAGCGCTCATGTTCACACCTCGCCGCATCTCGTCAATTGGCACGAGCGTTACCGCATCGGCGTCAAGGGCGGGCGCGGGCAGCTTGTCGATGACGCCGTCTTTGCCAAGGCCCTGCGTCGTGTGGCCGATGCCAATGCCGGACAGCACATCACCGTCTTCGAAATCCTGACGGCGGTCACCTTCATCCTGTTTTCCGAACAGCCGGCCGATGCCGCGATCATCGAAGTCGGTCTCGGCGGCCGCTTCGACGCCACCAATGTCATTTCCGATCCGGCCGTCTCGGTGATCATGCCGATCTCACTCGATCACCAGCCCTATCTCGGGGACAGGGTCGAGCTGATCGCCGCCGAAAAGGCCGGCATCATGAAGCCGGGATTTCCGGTTGTCATCGGTCATCAGGAATATGACGCGGCGCTCCACGTGCTGATGGCGACGGCCGAACGGCTGCATTGTCCCAGCGCCGTCTTCGGCCAGGATTTCATGGCGCATGAGGAATATGGCCGGCTCGTCTATCAGGATGAATTCGGTCTTGCCGACCTGCCGCTGCCGCGGCTTCCCGGCCGCCACCAATATGCCAATGCCGCCGCCGCCATTCGCGCCGTCAAGGCGGCGGGTTTCACCGTCACCGAGGCGATGATGGAAAAGGCGATGAGTTCTGTGGAATGGCCGGGCCGGCTGCAGCGTCTGAACGAAGGCCGGTTGCTGCCGCATGCACCCGCCGGCGCCGAGATCTGGATCGACGGCGGGCATAATCCCGGGGCAGGCGAAGTGATCGCCGAAGCCATGGCCAATTTCGAGGAACGCCAGTCTCGGCCGCTTTTCCTCATTACCGGCATGATTAATACCAAGGATCCAATCGGCTATTTCAAGGCCTTCGCCGGCTTGGTCGAGAAGGTTTTCTGTGTGCCGATCCGTGGCAGCGACGCGATAATCGACCCGGTGATATTGTCGAATGCCGCTTATGATGCCGGCTTGGTTGCCGAACCGATGTCGACGGTCGGCGATGCGCTGGAAGCCATAAAAGCCGTCGTCGATCCGGAGGGTTTACCCCCGCGCATCCTCATCGGCGGCTCTCTCTATCTCGTCGGCGATGTGCTTTCCGACAACGGCACGCCGCCGAAATGAAGGCAAATTGAAAAAGCCCGGTCGATGCCGGGCTTTTTCGCCAATGCGATTTAATTTAAGCGATATCAGTCAGGCGGCGCTCGAAATCCAGTTCGAAAGCGCGGTCTTCGGCTTGGCGCCCACGGAGATATCGGCGACTTCGCCGCCCTTGAAAATCGCCAGGGTCGGAATAGAGCGCACACCAAACTGTGCGGCGAGTTCCGGGTTCTCATCGATATTCAGCTTGGCCACCTTGACCTTGCCTTCCATCTCAACGGCGATTTCTTCGAGGCTCGGCGCAATCATCTTGCACGGGCCGCACCATTCAGCCCAGAAATCGACGACGACGGGTTCTGCGGATTCCAGAACTTCCGACTGGAAGTTGTTGATATCGACTTTCACGGTAGCCATGGGCTGCTCCTTTGTCTCGGTGTTGAACCACATGTGATGCTGCGGTGCCGAATTTTCAATGTCCGGTATTTCACTTTGTCTTGACTGCTGCAAGCGCCAAACCGAGCGCCTTTTCGCTCAGCGTGTAGAGCGAGGCGTTCTCGGTATAGACAAGCATGCAATCGATACGCTTATCAGGATAGAGCGGCGCCAGGATCTCGCGATAGATCGCCAGCTGCGCCCGGTGCGCGAAGGGGATAGCCTCCTCTGTCGCCGGCGGCACCCGATTGGTCTTGTAGTCGAGAATGACGACGCGATCGGCAAGGACGGCAAGCCGGTCGATGCGGCCGGAGACGGCATAGCGCCTGTCTTCGAGCGTCAACGTTCCCATGATCGAGACCTCGGGCTGGGCCTGCGCACCGAGGACGGACTGCAGACCCTCTTCGTCCAATAGTTTCAGAACCGAATCAACAAGTTTGCGCCGTTCGGCTTCCGGCCAGAACCGAGCCGCTCGTTCGGCATAGCGGCCTGCGGCATCAGGCCGTTCGGCAAGCGGAATTTCGGGAAGCGCCTGCAGCATGCGGTGGATCAGCCTGCCCTTCTCCAGCGAACGATCGCTGCGCTGCTTCTCGCCAAACAGCGGCGAAACGACGAGCAAGCCACCCGCGTCTTCATCGATGATCGTCCCGGCGCCGGAGGGGCTGAGCGGCCGGGGCAGCCCGGCCTGCGGCGGCAACGGCCGCAACAGACCGTCCGGCAGGGTGTCCATGCTGTCGCGCTCCTGGCTGCGGTCGGTGCGTTCGAAGCGTCGTTCCACCCGCGGCACGCGCCATTTGATACCCGGCCATTCCCCATCGGGACTCGAGAATGTGGTCGTCTCCACCAGCGGATGATTGTCGCGCAGTGCCGTCGAAATCATCAGATGCCAGGTGTCGTTGTTCACACGCACGCCGCGATGGCCGCAGACGACCAGCCGGTCGGCGGCTCGCGTCATGGCGACATAGAGCAATCGGCGATATTCTTCCTCCGCCAGCATCTGGATACGCGCAGCATCGTCCTGGGTCAGCGAATTGGCGAGATCGGAGACAGGAACCCAGACGGGCATCGGCGGCTCGTCGGCGTCGGTCTCGATCAGGCGAAGCTTCGGCAGATGGGTATGGGTAAAAGCCTTCGAACCGCCGTCGACGAGGAAAACGATCGGTGCCTCAAGACCCTTGGAGGCATGCACCGTCATGATCCGCACTTCATTGCGCCCCTTGTCCTGCTCGCGCTTGACCACGGGCGCTTCGAGCTCCAGCGTCGAGATGAAGGACTGCAGCCCGGGGAGGCCGGAGCTCTCGTGGTCGAGCGTGAAGGTCAGGAATTCGTCGAGGATATCGCTGACCTCGGTGCCGAGCCGGGCAAGGAATTTCCGCCGCCCGCCATGGCTGCCGAGCACACGCGCATAGAAATCGTGGACCGACAGGCTCCTGGATTGGCGAAGGAACAATTCAAGCCTCTCGACGGCTGCGCGGAAACGCTCGGTGCCATCGGCGGCGAAACTTTTGAGATGGTGCCAGACGCTCTCATTATCGCCGCGTAGCGCGGCGATCGCAAAGATGTCGTCCTCGGAAAGATCAAACAGCGGACTCTTGAGCACGGCGGCGAGCGAAAGGTCGTCTTCCGGCAGAAGCAGGAAACGGCCGAGCGCCAGCAGATCCTGCACGGCGATATGGCTGGTCAGCACCAGTCTGTCGGCGCCGGCGACCGGAATGTCGCCGCGGCGCTTCAACGCGCGCGTCAACGCATTGACGAAGGCGTCGCGTTTGCGCACCAGCACAAGGATGTCGCCGGCTTCGATCAGACGCTCCTTGCCCTTGTCGACGATCGTCTCGCGCCCGACCAGCGTGCCGATCGAATGGGCGATCCGCCGCGCCAGGATTGCGGCTGGCGCGCTTTCCGGCGTTGCGTCGAAGGGCGCCGTCCAATCCTCCTCCTTCATCACCGCTTCCGGCGCGACCATCTCCCAGAGATCGACGGCGCCGGGATGTCCGATGCGGCTGGAGCGATGCACCACCGGTTCGCCGAGCGCGCTGAGGCCGCGCGCATTGTTTGGTTCCCTGAAAATATGGTCGACGGCCTCGAGCACATCCGCGGTCGAGCGGAAGGAAAGCGGCAGCCGGACCGAGGAAAAGCTCTGCCCGCTGTCGGACACCCGCCGCCGCGTTCGGTCGCTTTCCTCGGAAAAACGCTCAGGCCGCGCTCCTTGAAAGGAATAGATCGACTGTTTCTCGTCGCCGACGGCAAACAGCGTGCGCACGATCGGCCGGGCGCTTTCGCCGGAGAAGAAATCCTCGGCGAGCGACTGGATGACGCTCCACTGGATCGGGCTGGTATCCTGCGCTTCATCGACGAGGATATGGTCGATGCCGCGATCGAGCTTGTAGTGGATCCAGGGGCCGACGCCGCTTTTCGTCAGCAGGTCGGCGGTGCGGGTGATCAGATCCTCGAAATCGAGCTGGCTGCGCTGTTTCTTCAGTTCTTCGTAGTCGTGGTTCAGCCGGTCGGCGAGCACGAGCGCTGCATGTGTGGCGCCGTACATCCGCATCAGTTTCAGCCGGTCGCGGCTTGCGGCGACATGGGCGCGGGCAGCGGCAATGGCGCCCGCCAGCTGCGGTGCGTCGGCAAGCATCGCCTTGACTGAGAATTGCGAGTCCGCCTTCGGCTCGCCCTTGGCTGTCAAAAAGATTTTCTCGAGAAACTCAGCGCGCCTTGCGTCATCGCGTTCCCGCCCGGCAAGCCTGAGGCCGTAGGCAACCTCCTGCGCTTTCGTGCCGCCCTTCTGGTCGGCAAGCGACAGATAAAGCTCCAGCATGCCGCCCGAAAGCTCCGGCAAAGGCCAATATTGCGCGGCGATCCGGCTTTCCGTGTCGCCGGCGGCAAGGCCAAGCCTTTCTCGCAGGACCTTTTCCACGCCGCCCTGCCGTTCGGCGATTGCCGTGAAACGACGGATTGCGTTGCGATTGGCGACGATGTCGCCGAGCAGGTTCTCCAGTCCGGATTCGTCGCCGAGATCGAGCACATAGGCGAACGCCTCGGCAAGCGCGCTGTCTCCCTCCGGCGCGGTTGCCGTCAGCAGCGCCCGGCGCGCATCGGAAAGCAGCACCACCGCCGCGCGGTCGTCGAGAACTGAGAAATGCCCGGCGACGTTGGCCTCCAGTGGAAACTGGTGCAGCAGCGCCTCGCAAAAGGCATGGATCGTCTGGATCTTCAGCCCGCCGGGTGTCTCCAGCGCCTTCGCGAACAGCCGGCGGGCCTCGGCAAGCTTCAGTCCATCGGGAGCCGTCCCCTCGATCTGGGTGATCCGCCGGCTCAGGTCTTCATCGTCAAGCACCACCCAGTCCGCCAGCCGCTCGAAGACGCGGTTCGACATTTCGGAGGCCGCAGCCTTGGTATAGGTGAGGCATAAAATGGCAGAAGGCCGCGCCCCGGCCAGCAGAAGACGGATGACGCGCTGTGTCAGCACATGCGTCTTGCCGGAGCCGGCATTGGCCGAGACCCATGCCGAACGCAAGGGATCGGAGGCAATCGCCTGCTGGATCGTCGTCCAGCCGATCCAGGCGCCAGGATCATCGTCGTTGGGAAGAGGCGTTACATCACTCATCGCTGCCGCCTTCGTCGGTTTCGGCTGTCGACCATTCGGAGACGCGGGCGAGGTGATCATAGTCGCCGCCGAAATCGAATTGCTGCGCCGGAATGAGCCGCGAGGTGAAGCCCTTCTCGCCGGACTGCAGCAATCCGACGAACTTGACCAACTGGTCGATCGATTCCTCGGCGAGATCCATCGCCGATTTCGCCTTGTCGCTGCGTGCCGAGCTTTCGTTGTTGACGGTGTCGACCTGAAAACGACGTCCCGGCCGCAGGCGCACATAGAGCAGGTCCTGCGGCACAAGACGACCGGCATCACGGAAGGCGCCGGCGCTCAAGGCCGCCGCTTCGAGCGCAAGCTGCGGATCGAGAAGCACGCGGGCCTGCGCTGGCGACGGATTGTAGCCGGTCTTGTAATCGATGATATCGGCGGCGTTCGGTCCGGTGATGTCGATCCGGTCCGCAACTCCGTTAAGCCGGATATTGATCGGCTCCAATTCGAAGCCGCCACGCACCTCCGTCAGTGTTTTGCGGATGCCGGGTCGCCGTCCGGTTTCCCATTCGAGAAACGCGCGGGCAACCGCGCGGAAGCGCGGCCGCCACACGGCATCGATATGCGCCGGCAGCTGCTCCATGTCGAAAAGCTCGGAAAGGATGCGCTCCATCGCCGCTGCCGCATCCGGCGTGCCGGCGACATGGGCTTCGCGAATGAACCGGTCGATGATCTTATGATAGAGCGTTCCGCGTTCGGCCGCTCCTGGATCGCGGTTGAATGTATCGACGGGATCGAGGCGCAGGATGCGGCGCGCATAGATGGCATAGGGGTCCCGGCGCAGCCAGCCGACTTCGCTGAAGGAGTAGGATTTCGGCTGCAGTGCCAACGGTGGTTTAGGCGAGGGGCGTTGCGTCGGTGCCTGGGCTTCTCCACGGTCGATCAGGCCGGCCCATTGGAGGAACCGGTTGCCGCGTCCCTTCAACTCCGCTTCGAACGCCTCTCCGGCGAGCGCTAGCAGCCGCTGCAGCCAACGGGAGGCGACCGTCGGTGTCGAGCCCTGGCGCAGCGCGCGCGAATAGATCAGATGGCGCGTGCCATTCGCCATCTCGAAGTCATGCGCCAGCTGGCCGATACGCCGTTCCGGCGGCTCGAGGCCGATCTCCGTCTTCATCATGCGCGGAATGAAGGGATTGTTGGCGGTCTGCCCTGGCCAGGTGCCCTCGTTCAGGCCGCCGAGGATCAGCGTATCGACGCTCTGCAGGCGGGCTTCCAGCGTGCCGAAAATGAAGAGGCGGGGATGACTGAGTGCCCGTGGCTTCACCACATGGCCGGCAGCAAGTGCTGCCATAATGTCGATCCATTGCGGCCCGTCGGCTTCCATCTGGCCGTCCGTGCCGATGACCTCGCCGAGCAGGGCGGCGAGCGCATCTCCCGCTTCACCAGACCAGAGATCGGCGAGATTGCCGTGCGGATCGGCCGCGACTGCTTCGAGCGAACGACCGCTACGCTCCGCCCATTCCGACAAAGACAAGCTTACCGTCCTTGCGCGATCTTCCGGCCGGTGCCGGATCAGCGTCGAAGCCAGCGGCTCGGTCGCTTGTGTGACCCGCCGGGCAAGATCGTACGCGGCATCGGCAGCGTCAGCCGAAAGCGCCTTTCGCCATTGCGGTGCGTGCCTGTCCTGGGCCTGTTCGGCAAGCTGATGGGTCAGCAGCGGCTCGAGCCTGCTGATATCCACCTCCGCCACGCCGCCGCGCAGGGCCAGCAGCTCGAGCGCCTCGGTAGCGGAAATCAATGCGTCGCGTTCCAGGCCGAAACGGGCCAGCGGATGTTTGAGCAGCGAAATAATCGCCACCGGATCGCCCGGGCGCAGCGCTGCTTCCAGCAGCAATTGCAGCAGCGTGCCCTGCGGCATGGCTGCAAGCGGTGTGCCGGCCGAATCGTCGGCGAGGATGTCGAAGCGGGAAAGCTCCGCCATAACCCGTCGGGCGAGATTGCGGTCCGGGGTAATGAGGGCAGCCCGGCTTTCGCCGTCCTGCCCCGGCTTTTCCAACGCCAGCCGCAGCCCAATCGCAATCGCGGTCGCTTCCTCGCGTTCGTTGGCGGCTTCGATCAGCGAAACATCGGCAAAGGCGGAAGACAGGCTGCCATCGGGCAGGTCGCTCTTCCAAGCGCCCCAATCGCTGGTCGCCTCCGCCGGGACGAGCGTCCGAGACAGGATTTCGGCGCGCCGCTCAAGATCGGCCTCGGGCCGTTTAAGAAGGGTCACGTCGGCACGCGTGAGCTTCAGCCGCTTGAGCAGCAACGACAGGCCGTATTGCGGATGGCTCCGGCTTGCAGGATTGGCATGTTGGCCGGGTGCCGGTTCTGGCGCCACCATCTGCCAGTGCCTTTCGGGCATAGAGAGATCGAGCCCCGGAAGCACGATCACACCCTCAGGCAGATTGGCGACGGCGGCGATGAGATCGGCGGTGGCGGGAACCGAGCCCGTCGAACCGGCAATGATGATCGGCCCAGTCGGTTTCGTCGTGGAAAGCCTTGATGCTTCGGCCCGCAGGATGGCGTTTCGGTGCCGCGCCGGCGAGGATTTGCCGAGTTCGGAAAGCCTCTCCGGCCAGAAGGCGCTGGCGATCTGCAGAAACTCCGCCGTCAGCTGCCACCAGGCGGCATAGTCGCCGGTGTCGAGTTTCGACAGTTCAGACCAGTCGAGATCCTCGGTTTCGATGGAATCGATCAGTTCCGCAAGGTTGCGGGCGAGCCAGATCGCATCTGCCGGGCTTGCCGGCGCAACGAGCGGTGAGTCCGAATGAATGTGGCGAACGATTTCGGGCAGTTTGTTTCGCCAGGCGAGGATGAGCCGCGCAAGCTCCAACAGACGGGCGGTATTCGACAGCGGTTGGGCGAGGTCGATCGTCGCCGGCAGCGCCTCGTCGAAATAGCCGCTGTCGTCATCGGTTTCGCCGAGAGGACGGATGACCGGCAGGATCGCCGAGCGGCCGCCGAGCAGGTCGACGAATTCCGAGCGCAGCACACGCACGGCACGCCGGGTCGGCAGATAGATCGTTACCCTGGCGAGCGACAGCGGATCATCGGCCTGATGCCGGAAGAGCGGCGTCAGGCGGCCGTCGCAAAGCGTCGTCGCCAGCGTTTTCAGAAAGGAGAGGCCCGCCGGGATCGTCAGAATGCGTGGCTGATGCCGCTCCGCCATGGCTCACGCAAACGCCCGCAACCGATGGATCGTTTCCTCCGCCTCGCCGATCGCCTCCGGCGTTCCCACTGTCAGCCAATGGCCGTCGAGCACCATGCCGAAAAGGCGGCCGCGTGCGATTGCCTTGTCGAAATAGATATTGAGGTTGAAGGCATCCTGCGGCGCGTTGTCGAACAGCGATGGGTTCATGGCGATCGCTCCGGCGTAAACGACGGGATTGGACGGATCGTCGCGATAACGCGTCAGCCGGCCATCGGCTGCGAGGCTGAAATCGTTCTTGCCGTTGTGGCCCGTCGTATCCTCTATCATCACACAAAGCAGCGCCATGTCCATGCGCTTGGCATCGAAGAATCCGGCTAAGCGTTGCAGGTTCGTTGGCCGCCCCGGCTGTTCGCCGATCCAGAACAGGTCGGCATTCATGACGAAGATATCGTCGCGGGTCAGCAGCCTCAGCCCCTTCACCAGTCCGCCGCCGGAGTTCATCAGCGCGTCCCGCTCGTCGGAAATCACGATGTCGAGGCCAGGATAATTCTTCAGATGATCGAGCATCTGGTCGGCGTGGTGATGAACGTTGACGGCGGCTCGTTCGATGCCGGCCGCCACCAGCGAATCCAGCGCGTAGTCGATCATCGGCTTGCCGTCGATTTTCACCAGCGGCTTCGGGATCGTCTCGGTGATCGGGCGCATGCGGGTCCCGAGACCCGCGGCCAGTACCATAGCTTGTCTGATGCTCATGCTGATCCGGAACTTATGATTCGCGTTGGCCTATTCCAGCCCTTGCGCACCAATCGCGCAAGGGGGCAAGCGCTTCATGCTCGAGTGCGACCTGCAGATAGGTGAGCGTTCGCGGCATATGTTTGAGATAGCCGGGCTTGCCGTCACGCTGCAGCAGCCGCACCCAGAGACCGGCAAGCTTGCAATTACGTTGCGCCGACATGATGGACCAGGCCTTCATGAATCCGGCTTCGTCGAAGCCGCCCTGGCCTCGGCGAAGGGCGAGATAATCGTCCATCAGCTGCCGGAAGAGATCCGGTTCGATTGTCACTCGCGCATCCTGAACGATCGAGGCGAGATCATAGGCGGTGGGGCCGATCATCGCGTCCTGGAAATCGATAAGGCCCACCTTGCCAATACCGCTTTCCTCTTCGCGCCAGATGATATTAGGCGAATGGAAGTCGCGCAGCAACAGGTTCTTCTCGGCCGCCGCGAGCTCGTCGATCAGCGAGTCCCAGATCGCCAGATAGTCCGCACGTTCGGCATCCGTGGGTGCTGTACCGCGCTTCCAGGCAATATGCCAATCGAGCACAAGCTGCACTTCCATCTTCATTGCCGTGCGATCGAAGTCCGGAATGTGATGCGTATGTATCGCGGAAACCGGGATATCCTGCGGAATCTGCATGGAATGAAGATGGGCAAGGCAGGCGACGCTTTGCCGGTAACGTTCGGTGACCGGCCGTCCGTCGTCATCGAGCACGCCCTCGGTGCCGAGATCCTCGATCAGCAGGATGCCCTGTTCATAGTCGACCTGATAGATCTCCGGCGTCGCAAATCCCCGCTCGCGCAACACATTGGCGATCGCGACGAAAGGATAGGCATTCTGTGCGAGATGCGCGACCTTGGGATACGGCTTGCCGTCATAGACGGGCGGTCCCTCGGGATGCGGGCGCCAATCCATCAGTATTTTTCGTTGAGCAGCGTTCGGATAGATCGCTTCATAGGCGCGCAACGACGCATCGCCGGTCAGGAAGCGGCGTTTGACTTCGGGATAGCCGGCTTTGTCGAGGAAATCGCGGATCGCCAGGACACGATGGATGCGGAAGGCGTGTGCGCCGGCGGCTTTGATTGTTGCTCGGCGGCCGCTGCCTTCATGTGCGAGCCTCAGCGTGATGTGCTCGGCCGGTAGTTCGCCCTCAGCCATCTCAGGCCATTCGACGAGGCAGATCCCGTTCTCCAGGGCTTCATCGAAGCCGAGTTCGGTCAATTCGGCGGGATTGCCGAGCCGGTAGAGATCGAAGTGCGAAACCGGGAGGCGCAGATCGTAGGATTGCACCAGGGTGAAGGTCGGGCTCGGGACCTCGAGCCCCTCGTCATCGGCCATGGCGCGCAGGATCGCCCGTGCCAGCGAGGATTTCCCCGCGCCGAGATCGCCGGAAAGGGCGAGGCAATCGCCGGCTTTCAAGGCCAACGCCAGGTCTTCACCCAGTCGAGATGTAGCCGCCTCGTCTTTCAGAAAAAGCGAGATCGTATCGCTGGTCGTCATTCGGCAGCCGCGGTATGCGGGACATTGATCGAGGGGATACGGCAGACGACGGTGGTGCCCTTGCCCGGCTCGCTGTCGATCGTCACGTCGCCATGATGCAGAGTGACGAAGCTGTCGACGATCGAAAGGCCGAGGCCGGCGCCGCCGCGTTTGCCGCTTTTCGCACCGGTCGCAAACCGGTCGAAGACGGTAGCGATCATGTCAGGCGAGATGCCGGGGCCGCGATCGCTGACGGAGAAGACGAAATCCGTGCCTTCGCGATGGCACTCCAGCGCGATCGAGGTGCCTTCCGGCGAAAAATTCGCTGCGTTGGAAAGCAGCTTCAGAAGGATCTGCTTCAGCCGCTGCGGATCGGCGACGATCGAGCCGAGATAGGCCGGCGCGGTGATTTCGAGCGCGACGCCGCTTTCGTGCAGGCGATCGGCGATCTGCATCGAGACGTCGTCGAGCAGATCGTTGAGATCGATATCCGCATAGTTGAGGCGCATGATGCCGGCATCGACGGTCGTAAGGTCGAGGATATCGTTGACGAGCGTCAGCAGAACGGAGGACGAGGTCGAGATGTGGTCGATATATTCGGCCTGCCGTTCGTTCAGCGGCCCGACGCCCTGCGTCCGCAGTAGATCGGTGAAGCCGATGATATTGGTCAGCGGCGAGCGCAGCTCGTAAGACACATGCTGGACGAAGTCGTTCTTCAGCTCGTCGGCCTTGCGCAGCGCTTCGTTCTTCTCGGTTAGCGCCCGCTCGGCACGCACGCTGTCCGTCATATTGACGAAGGTCAGCATGGTCTGCGCGTTCGGCAGCGGGATGACGGCAAAGTCGAGCACGAGGCCGGAGAAGAGTTCCAGCGTCCCCTGGCCCGAGCGGCGTTCGTCGTCGAAGCTGGTGATCAGTTCCGCGAACGCCTTCCAGCCGTCCGGCCGGTCATAGGACGGCGCGCAGGCCTCGCCCAGTCCGCGGATATGCGTGCCGGGCTTGGCTTCGGTTTCGGTGATTCCCCAGAGTGCGCGGAAGGCCGGGTTCGACAGGCGGATGCGTCCATCCGGGCCGAACACCGCCACACCTTCGGAAAGATGGTCGATCGTTTCGCCCTGCACCTTGACCAGTGTGTTGTAGCGCGTTTCGAGATCGACCTGCTCGGTCAGGTTTTCGAACACCCAGGTGGCCCCACCCTGCGGATGGGCGGTTGCGAAGACGCGCAATGTCTGCCCGTTCGGCAGGTGCCAGAGATCGGATTGCGTGTCGAGCGCGCGATAGACGGAAAGGGCTGCTTCCTTCCAGCTTTTCCAGTTGAGCTGGTCCGGCAGCTTCTTGGCAGCCCGCAGCCGCTCGAGCAGCTCGCTATTGTCCGGCCGGCCTTCGAGGAAGGCGATATCCAGCTCCCAGAGCGCGACGAAAGCTTGGTTATAGAATTGCAGGCGGCGGTCGCCGTCGAAGATGGCAACGGGCGTGGCGAGATGGTCGAGGGTTTCGGCGTGGCTCTTGAGCGTCCGTTCCAGCTCGGCACGCACCGCCTCTATGTCGGACACGTCGATCGCAATACCGGCCGAGCCGCTGGGCAGCCTGACGTCGACGACGTCGAAGAATGTGCGGTTGCCGCGCACGACCGTCGAGATCGTGTCGTGGAAGGGTGATTCCGGCGTCGTCGCCGCGCGAATACGTTCGCGCGCCACGGTCGTCAGCATTTCGCGGCCTTCATTGATCGCCTGCTGCGGCGATCGCGCTTCGACCGCCTCGCCATAAGCCTGGTTGACCCAGGTCAGCAGACCCGCCGGGTCGCGTTGCCAGGCCGGCATGTCGATCGCGTCAAGCATGGTCTGGAAGGCCGAGATCGACGTCATCAGCCGGTCGCGCTCGATCCTGAGCTCTGCCAGCTCGGCGCGCAGATTGTTAAGCGCCACGAAACGGACGAAGGCGCGCCCGCCGGAAACCCGGCCCTGCGCCTCGAGGATTTCGTCGCGGATGGTTTCGACCACCATGTCGAAACTCTGTGCTCCGTCGCGCAGCCGGTCGATCGCCTTTTCCAGCTCGGAGGCCGAGCGGGACTTCAGCCAGAGGCCGAAGGCCAGGAACTCGCCGTCCTGCGGTGCGCCGGTTTCGGGCGGAAGCTGGCCGAGCAGTTCGGGGCGCGCATTGCCGTCCCAGATGACGATCCGCCGGTTCTTGTCGGCGATCAAAGCCTGGTATTGCGAAATGCGCTGCTGGGCATCGGAAAGCGCCGAGCGGATTTCCCGGCTCTCACTTTCCAGATTGCCGCGCTGGCGCACCAGCCACAGCGTCGAAAGCAGTGCTGCCGATATGACGCCGATGACCACGGAAACGCCGACGACCTGCGAGGATGTGAAGAGGTGAGCCGAGGCTGCCGCCTGTTGCTCTGTCTGTGCCAGAACCGGCCGCGCCAGCGCCGCAAGCGCCGTGCCGGCCGCGCAAGCTTTCAGAAAGCGCGCCAATGATCCATGCTCTTGCTTGGCGGCCTCGTGTGCCGTTGCAGATTTGTGCTCTTGGCCCGCCATCAGCGGGCGGCGGCCGGCGCGAACGCCGTCATCCGCCTGACCGGGCAGGCTGCTTTTCATTTCCGACATCCGCGGTATGTCTCCGTCCTTCAATGTGCCGCATTACGACAAGACATCCCATTTTCGGAGCGGTCGGACAGGGTCCGGCGCCACGAATCAAGTCTTAAAACAATACTTCGGATGGGAATCGGCGGGAAGGGAGCGCCCAAAAAATAAGCCGCGGCAGTTGTCAATGCCGCGGCTTCTACATCTTGTGGATATTAACGATAAGATCAATATCTGTAGTGGTCGGCCTTGAACGGACCCTTGGGCGAGACGCCGATATAGGCAGCTTGCTCCTCGGAAAGCTCAGTCAGCTTCACGCCGAGCTTGTCGAGATGCAGGCGTGCGACCTTCTCATCGAGATGCTTCGGCAGGATATAGACCTGGTTGGAATACTGGTCGGGCTTGGTGAAGAGCTCGATCTGCGCCAGTGTCTGGTTGGTGAAGGAAGCCGACATCACGAAGGACGGGTGGCCGGTGGCGTTGCCAAGGTTGAGCAGACGGCCTTCGGAAAGAAGGATGATGCGGTTGCCCTTGGGGAATTCGATCAGGTCGACCTGCGGCTTGACGTTGGTCCACTTGAGATTGCGCAGCGCGGCGACTTCGATTTCGTTGTCGAAGTGGCCGATATTGCCGACGATCGCCATGTCCTTCATCTGACGCATGTGGTCGATGCGGATGACGTCCTTGTTGCCCGTGGTGGTGATGAAGAGATCGGCAGAGGAAACGACGTCCTCGAGCAGCACGACTTCATAACCGTCCATCGCAGCCTGCAATGCGCAGATCGGATCGGCTTCGGTCACCTTGACGCGGGCGCCGGCGCCGGAAAGCGAAGCGGCAGAACCCTTGCCGACGTCGCCGTAGCCGCAGACGACGGCAACCTTGCCGGCCATCATCACGTCGGTGCCGCGGCGGATGCCGTCGACCAGCGATTCCTTGCAGCCGTACTTGTTGTCGAACTTCGACTTGGTGACCGAGTCGTTGACGTTGATCGCCGGGAAGGGCAGCAGGCCCTTCTGGCTGAGCTGATAGAGGCGGTTGACGCCTGTCGTC
Organism: Rhizobium sp. NZLR1b; assembly: GCF_019685155.1. NCBI lineage: Bacteria > Pseudomonadati > Pseudomonadota > Alphaproteobacteria > Hyphomicrobiales > Rhizobiaceae > Rhizobium > Rhizobium sp. NZLR1b. The sequence continues at coordinate 27,593 of NZ_JABDWC010000003.1, read as the reverse complement.
GTTTCCTCGGTGACGCCCTTGATCGCGTCGCGCTGCTTGGTGAACCAACCCGGAGAGGCGGCAAGGCGCTTCTTGATCTGTGCGAAGAGGATTTCCTCTTCCTCGGAATGCGGATGCGACAGCACATCTTCACCGGCTTCGGCGCGGGCGCCGAGCAGGATGTACATGGTTGCATCGCCGCCGTCATCGAGGATCATGTTGGAAAGGCCGCCATCGGCCCACTGGAAGATCTTGTCGGTATAGACCCAGTAATCCTCAAGTGACTCGCCCTTGATGGCGAAGACAGGCACGCCGGCGGCGGCGATCGCGGCAGCGGCATGATCCTGCGTCGAGAAGATGTTGCACGAGGCCCAGCGGACTTCGGCACCGAGCGCCACCAGCGTCTCGATGAGCACGGCCGTCTGGATGGTCATGTGCAGCGAGCCGGTGATGCGCGCGCCCTTCAGCGGCTTTGCCTGGCCGAATTCGGTGCGGCAGGACATCAGCCCCGGCATTTCGGTTTCGGCGATCGTAATTTCCTTGCGGCCGAAATCCGCAAGCCCGAGATCGGCGACGACATAATCTTTTTCAGTGCTCATAGGGGTCTCCAGGCTGAAAAACGTCTCAAAAATTGGCGCAGGCGCGAAGATGGCCGCGCGACGGATGGGCCGCGTGTTCATGTATATCGCCCGGACGTGTGCAGTGGCTCCGGGATAACGACATGCACAAGGACAGAGAGCTAAGCGCGTCCGCATGAAGCAAGTTCGATGCATCGCACTTTAGCGCACGGCATATCCGCCGTTTAGCAGGCTTCGAATGGGAAGGCAATAAGGATATAAAGAAGTCTTTATATGTTTATATGATCGCTGTTGGCGATCACATCTCTTCGCCGAACCGGTTCTGGATCAGTTGGTCCAGGGCCTCCAGCGCTTGCTCGGCCTGGCTGCCGCTTGCCGAGACGACGACGCTCGAGCCGGGGCTGGCCGCAAGCATCATCAGGCCCATGATAGAGGTGCCGCCGACCGTCATTCCGTCCTTGGAAACGGTGATGGCGGCATCGAAGGTCTCGACCATTTGCACGAATTTGGCCGAGGCGCGGGCGTGGAGACCGCGCTTGTTGATAATCAGGAGTTCTCGGGATAGCGATGTCATGGAGGGCCGTTATTTTCCGCTAAGCACGCGGCTCGCGACATTGATATATTTCCGCCCGGCTTCGGAAGCCTCCACCAGCGCCTTCTCCATGTTGTTCTCGCCACGCACGCCGGCGAGCTTTATCAGCATCGGCAGGTTGACGCCGGCAATGACCTCGGTATGGCCGCTGCTCATGACGGATATGGCAAGATTGGACGGCGTGCCGCCGAACATGTCGGTCAGAATGACGACGCCATGGCCATCATCGGCACCGGAAACAGCTTCGAGAATGTCCTGCCGTCTTTGATCCATGTCGTCTTCGGGGCCAATACAGACCGTCTCGATGAATTTCTGAGGACCGACGACGTGCTCGACAGCATGACGAAACTCTTCAGCCAGCTTGCCATGAGTGACAAGCACAAGTCCGATCATGATATTACTGCTCCCATAAACGCCAACGGTGGCCCCAATATCGCAATGCAGCAATTACGTCCACCGGTGGGGGCACATCTTGGCCATGAAAAGCCGAAGTGCAAGATAAAAATGCGAATATATAAGGCAGATTGATCAATCCGGAAGGCTTCAATGCCCGATATCGGGTGCTTTCGCCATCAGGATTGCAAGGGGTGACGAAACGCCAGTGAGCAACCGCAATGCGGGAAGCGAAAGACCGGCTGCGAGGCTGACGATTTCGCCTTCGGGGGGCACGCGCTCCTCACCAGTGGCGCTGCCCGGAAGCACGGCGTAGTGCATCGGCGCCCGTGGAATATGATCTTGCCGGACGATGCCGGTGCCGCGAAGTTCGATCAGCCCGGCGATCGACGGCGGACATGCCGCGATCACCGTGCCGGCCTCTTCAGACAAAAGAACCTGGTCGTCGGCGACCAGCGCCGTGAACAGCCCGAGCCGGCGTGCCTCGGTCATGCAGGTGAAGGCCAGCATTGATTTTCCCCAGCCGGAAGGTCCGCTGAACAGCAGCCCCGTTCTGCCGACGATGATCGCCGTCGCATGGATGTTCGGAGCCGTCGTCATGCGGCGGCGCCGACAGGCAGAGCGAGGATAAAGCGGGCCCCGAGCACCTGTCCGCCTTCGGCATCGGTGATGTTCTCTGCTCTCAGCGAGCCGCCATGGGCTTCGGCGATCTGGCGGCTGATCGACAGGCCGAGCCCCGAATTCTGGCCGAAACCTTCCGATTCCGGTCGATCCGTATAGAAGCGCTCGAAGATGCGGTCGATATTTTCGGCCTGGATGCCGGGTCCGTTGTCTTCGATCGTGGTGACGCAGCGCGACCGTGTCCGCACCAGCCGCACGGTAATCTTTCCACCCTTTTCCGGTACGAAGGAGCGGGCGTTCTCGATCAGGTTGGCGATGATCTGGCCGATGCGCAGATCGTGGCCGTTGACGACGAAGCGCGTCTTGACGTTCGGCTTGCGTTCGATCGCATATTCGATCTCCACCTGCTTCTTGGTGCTCCTGACCTGGCGCGAAACCTCGATGAGGTCGCGCAACAGCATTTCCATGTCGACGGAACCGGCATCGACACGAGCGAGTTCGGCATCGAGGCGGGAGGCGTCGGAGATATCGCTGATCAGCCGGTCGAGGCGGCGGACATCGTGCTGGATGACGTCCATCAACCGCTTCTTGGAATCGTCGGATTTGGCAAGCGGCAGCGTTTCGACGGCGCTGCGTAGCGAAGTCAGCGGATTCTTGAGCTCGTGGCTGACATCGGCCGCGAAACTCTCGATCGCATCGATGCGGTCGTAGAGCGCTGTCGTCATCTGGCGCAATGCAATGGAAAGATTGCCGATTTCATCCTGACGGGCAGAAAAGTCAGGAATTTCCTCGCGCGCCTTGGCGCCGCGCCGCACCCGGATGGCGGCGGCCGAAAGGCGGCGCAGCGGATTGGCGATCGTCGACGAGAGCACCAGCGAAAGCAGAACGTTGACGAGCGTCGCGACACCGAAGACGCGCATGATGGCAAGCCGCTCGGCATGCACGATATTGTCGATATCGCCAGCCTGTGTCGACAGCAACAGCACCCCGAGCACGGCGCGGAAACGCTGGATCGGCACGGCGACGGAAACGATGAGCTCGCCTTTTTCGGTCGTGCGCACGACGGCGCCGCGCACGCCGGTGAGTGCATTCATCACCTCTGGATAGATCGAGCCGTCACCGCCCGGCGCTTCCTTGTAGAGCGGCAGGTTGCCGGGCTGCAGCGCCTTGTTGAACAGGGTCGCGAACCACTCGCTCCAGGTCTGCTTCTCCTCTTCGACCGGCGGCAGGTCAAAACGCAGCACCTGGCCGCGCGAATAAAGATGGCGCGAATCGAGCAGCAGATTGGCATCGGCATCGAAGATGCGGGCGCGTGTGCGCGTCGGAGAGATCAGCCGGCGCAGAACCGGCGCGACCTTCTCGGGATCGATCGGGAATTCGAGGTCCTCGTCGTTCGGCACCGGGGTGATGCTCTGTCCGGCCTGCAGCTCCAGCAGCTTTTGCGGATCGATGGTGATCGAGTTGGTATCGACCGATGCGGAAGCCGAAATAGCGCCGGCGATGATTTCGCCCTGCGTCAACAGGCTCTCGGCGCGGGCATCGATCAGTCCCTCGCGAAATTGGTTGAGGTAGAGGATACCGCAGACAAGCACTACCAGCGCGACGAGATTGAAGAACAGGATGCGCCGCGTCAGGCTCGAAAACACGGCATTGCCGAAGATACGGCGTATCAGCGTGAAGGGATGCGACCAACGGCGGCCCTTGACGCGAGGGGCGCTCACGCCCTCCGCATCGTCGAGATCCCTTTCCTGCACCAACTGTGCCAACGACAGGCCCTTTCGAAGGGCGGGGCCGGATAAATCGGCCCGCAGCCCTCAACAATTCCGACAGCGCCGCGCGTCTTTTCAGACGCGCAAAGGAGGCTGTAACACTTTGAACTGCTGCATAACTCTGTCTAGGGAATTATGCAGTCGCCCTGCGCCGCGTGGGCTCAGGCCGCTTCGCGGAAGCGGTATCCCACTCCGTAGAGCGTTTCAATCATATCAAAGTCGTTGTCGACCATCTTGAATTTCTTGCGCAGCCGCTTGATGTGGCTGTCGATGGTCCGGTCGTCGACATAGACCTGTTCGTCATAGGCGGCGTCCATCAGCGCGTCGCGGCTTTTGACGACGCCGGGGCGCTGCGCCAGCGAATGCAGGATCAGAAATTCGGTCACCGTCAGGGTCACGGCCTCACCCTTCCAGGTGCAGGTATGGCGTTCCTGGTCCATGACCAGTTGCCCGCGCTCCAGCGATCGGGCCTGCTGCACAGCGCCGTTCTTCGGCGCGCCGGCGGGGCTGGTGCCGGCGGCTGCGGCTTCACGGCTTGAGGCGCGGCGCAACACGGCGCGGACGCGCTCGACCAGCAGGCGCTGCGAAAAAGGCTTGGTGATGAAATCGTCGGCGCCCATCTTCAGGCCGAAGAGTTCATCGATCTCCTCATCCTTGGAGGTGAGGAAGATGACGGGAATATCCGACTTCTGCCGCAGACGGCGCAGCAATTCCATGCCGTCCATGCGCGGCATCTTGATGTCGAAGATCGCCAGCTGCGGTGGCCGCGCCAGAAGGCCGTCGAGCGCCGAAGCTCCATCCGTATAAGTCTCGACCTTGTATCCTTCGGCCTCCAGCGCGATCGACACCGAGGTGAGGATGTTGCGGTCGTCATCAACGAGCGCGATTGTCGGCATGGTGTTGGTCTCCGTCATCAGTGCGCAATCTCCCGGATTTGCTCTCCCCAGGCGGTCTCAGTGACCGGATGCGCTTATGGAGGATAAAGGTGGAACAAATTGTGGCAAAGATAAAGGGAAAGATTGTCGTGAAATTCTCCAGCAATCTGGAGTAGTGCGGCAAAATGTTTCAACGCGGTCTTTAAAACGATTTAAAATAGAAGCAATAAATTTAAATCGATTAAATATCTGATATTACTACATTTTATCAAATTTAGCGTCTTGTGTTTTAAAAATCCTGCCCGTATTTTCGCGCTTAGTTAAACGGCACCGAGCCTGAGCGAAGGGAATTAGCCATGGAAATGTTCGGAGTTCATAACCCGGCAACAGAGCTGGCAACGGTTGGATTGGGCGGCGCAGCCAGCGTTCGCTACAACTTTTCTGCCGCCGCGCTCTATGAAGAAGCGATCCGCCGGGGCGAAGCCGAACTGACTGCTCAGGGTGCGCTGCGGGCTATCACCGGCCAGCACACCGGCCGTTCGCCGCGCGACAAGTTCGTCGTTCGCGACAGCAATACCGACAGCGAAATCTGGTGGGACAACAATAAGCCGATCTCGCCGGAACATTTCGCCCTGCTGCGCGAGGATATGCTGGCGCACGCCGCGGGTAGGGACCTGTTCGTCCAGGATCTCGTCGGCGGCGCCGAGGAAGGCCATGCTCTGCCGACAAGGGTCGTCACCGAGTTTGCCTGGCATTCGCTGTTCATCCGCAATCTGCTGATCCGCCCCGATGCCGCAGCGCTGCCCAGCTTCGCGCCGAAACTGACGATCATCGATCTGCCGAGCTTCAAGGCCGATCCGGCCCGCCACGGCTGCCGTTCGGAAACGGTGATTGCCTGCGACCTGACCAACGGTCTCGTTCTGATCGGCGGTACCTCCTATGCCGGCGAAATGAAGAAATCGGTCTTCACCGTGCTCAACTACCTGCTGCCGGCCAAGGGCGTGATGCCGATGCACTGCTCGGCCAATGTCGGTCCGAACGGTGACGCCGCGGTGTTCTTCGGCCTTTCCGGCACTGGCAAGACGACGCTTTCGGCCGATCCGGCCCGCACATTGATCGGCGATGACGAACACGGCTGGAGTGAAAACGGCATCTTCAACTTCGAAGGCGGCTGCTACGCCAAAACCATCCGTCTGTCGGCCGAGGCCGAGCCGGAAATCTATGCGACGACGCAGCGCTTCGGCACCGTGCTCGAAAACGTCGTTCTGAACGAAGGCCGCGAGCCGGATTTCAATGACGGCTCGCTGACCGAGAACACCCGTTGCGCCTATCCGATGGATTTCATCCCGAACGCTTCGGAAACCGGCCGGGCCGGGCATCCGAAGACGATCATCATGCTGACCGCCGATGCCTTCGGCGTCATGCCGCCGATCGCTCGCTTGACGCCTGATCAGGCGATGTATCACTTCCTCTCCGGCTATACCGCCAAGGTGGCTGGCACCGAAAAGGGTGTGGTTGAGCCGGAAGCGACCTTCTCCACCTGCTTTGGCGCCCCGTTCATGCCGCGGCATCCGGCCGAATATGGCAATCTGCTCAAGGATCTGATCGGCCGCCATGGCGTCCAGTGCTGGCTGGTCAATACCGGCTGGACCGGCGGCGCTTACGGCACTGGCAAGCGCATGCCGATCAAGGCGACGCGTGCCCTTCTCGCTGCGGCTCTCACCGGCGAACTCGGCCGGGTGGAGTTCCGTGCGGATACCAACTTCGGCTTCGCTGTGCCGGTCTCCGTCAACGGCGTCGACGGCAGCATTCTCGATCCGCGCTCGACCTGGACCGACAAATCGGCCTATGACGTGCAGGCCGAAAAGCTGGTCTCGATGTTCATCGCCAACTTCGCCAAGTTCGAGGGTCACGTCGACGGCGGCGTCCGCGATGCGGCCCCCGGCGTAAAGGTCGCCGCCGAATAAGAACAACAAAATTCTCTGACTCACGTGAAACCCGGTATCGCAGGATCGCCGGGTTTTCTTTGATTGCAGCCGATATTTTCAATTCGCCGCCGATGTGAGATAGAACGCCGCATGGCCAGCGACGCACTTTATATCGACGACAGAATCACCATCGCCGGATGGGAGCTGACGGAACAGTTCGTTCTGGCGGGCGGTCCCGGCGGGCAAAATGTCAACAAGGTCTCGACCGCGGTCCAGCTGTTTTTCAATATCCCGAATTCGCCGTCCCTCAATGATCGTGTCAAAACCAATGCGGTCAAGCTTGCCGGCCGCCGCCTTTCGAAGGAAGGCGTGCTGATGATCGAGGCGAGCCGGTTTCGCAGCCAGGACCGCAACCGCGAGGATGCGCGCGATCGGCTGAAGGAATTGTTACTGGAGGCCGCCAAGCCGCCGCCGCCGCCACGCAAGAAGACCAGGCCGACCAAGGGTTCGGTCGAGCGCCGCCTGAAGGAAAAATCCGGCCGTTCTGAAGTCAAGAAAATGCGTGGCCGCCCTGGCGGCAGCGGAGGCGAATGACATGCCGGAGCTCTTGAGCGGCATTCGCCATCTCCCCGGCTACCTCGACCGGGCGCGTCAGGAGGCATTGGTCGAGGTAATCCGCACTATTGTCACTGAGGCGCCGCTTTATGTGCCCGTCATGCCCGGCACCGGCAAGCCGATGTCGGTGCGCATGACCAATTGCGGGCCGCTCGGCTGGGTGACCGACAAGGAGCGCGGCTATCGCTATCAGCCGACGCATCCGGCAACCGGCAGGCGCTGGCCTGACATGCCGCGGGAATTGCTTGATATCTGGAATGATGTTGCCGGCTACGACAAACCGCCCGAAGCCTGTCTGGTGAATTTTTACGCCGACGACGCGCGCATGGGCCTGCATCAGGATAAGGACGAGAGGGATCTGCAGGCGCCGGTTGTCTCGATCTCGCTCGGCAACAGCTGCCTCTTCCGCGTCGGCGGCCTCAACCGCAATGATCCTACGCTATCCTTCAAGCTTTCGAGCGGCGATCTGGTCGTTCTGGGCGGCGAGGGGAGACTTTGTTTCCACGGCGTCGACCGCATTCATCTGGCGACCTCGACGCTCTTGAAGAATGGCGGGCGCATCAATCTGACGTTACGCCGCGTCAATCCCCCGAACTGACAATCAGCATAGGATCGCCTGCTATAGTTTCCGCAGCGCGACCTGCTCGATCAGATGATCCTTGCCCTTTTTCAGGATGAGATCGGCACGCGGCCGCGTCGGCAGGATGTTCTGCCGCAGGTTTTTCAGGTTGATATTCGCCCACAGATCCCCGGCGATTTCGAGCGCTTCCGCGTCGCTGATCGAGGCGTAGCGATGGAAATAGGAGTTCGGATCGCGGAAGGCGGTCTCGCGCAGCCGCATGAAACGTGCGACGTACCAGTTGTGGATCTGGTCTTCCGCGGCATCGATATAGATCGAGAAGTCGAAGAAGTCGGAGACCATCGGCACGATCTTGCCACCGGCCGGCAGGTCGCGCGATTGCAACACGTTGATGCCCTCGAAGATCAGGATGTCGGGCCGGTCGACAATTTTGTATTCGTCCGGCAGCACGTCGTAGACAAGGTGCGAATAGCTAGGCGCCTTCACATCCGGCTGTCCGGCCTTGATCGCCGAGAGAAAGCGCAGGATCGCCGCCGTGTCGTAACTCTCCGGAAAACCCTTGCGCTGCATCAGCTTTTTCCGCTGCAGCACGGCGTTCGGATGGAGGAAGCCGTCGGTAGTAACGAGATCGACTTTGGGGCTGGAAGGCCAGCGCCCCAGGAGCTCCTTGAGGATACGGGCCGTGGTCGATTTTCCCACGGCGACCGAGCCGGCGATGCCGATGACAAAGGGCGTCTTTGTCACATCGGACAGGCTGAGGAAGCGGTTGCGCTGTTCGAACAGCATCTGCGAAGATTCGACATGCGCCGACAGCAGTCGCGACAGCGACAGATAGATCCGCCGGACCTCGTCGAGATCGATCGGATCGCCCATCGAACGCAGCCGTTTGACCTCGTCGCTGGTCAGCGTCAGCGGCGTATCGGCGCGGAATTTCGCCCATTGTTCGGAAGAGAAGAAGTGGTAGGGCGAATAGGAGTCCGACTGGAAATGATCCAACGTTTCCGGCACCCCGATGATCTCAGTCGCGATACTCATGAACTCTGCCGGCCGGCCTTTTCCTTGAGGCCGGACTGCGCGGTTCGGCGCTCGAGTTCGGCCATGACATTCTCTAACGGTATTTCAGCAATCTTCAATACGACCAATAGGTGATAGAGCACATCGGCGGCTTCATAGGTCAGATTATCGCGGTCGCCGGTCACCGCCGCCATCACGGCTTCGATCGCCTCCTCGCCGAGCTTCTTTGCCGCTTTCGGCTGACCGGCGGCCACGAGCTTCGCTGTCCAGGATTGCTCTGGCGAGGCTTTCGACCGTTCTGCGACGATGCTTTCGAGATCGGAAAGAGAAAATCCGCTCATAGGTCCGCTTTCAAGGTTCAGTCCAGACGCATGTCGATGCCGCACTTCGACATATAGTGTTTCGCCTCGCCGACGGTATAGGTACCGAAGTGGAAGATCGAGGCGGCGAGCACCGCGTTGGCATGGCCTTCCTTCACCCCGGCGACGAGATCGTCGAGGTCGCCGACGCCGCCCGACGCGATGACCGGCACACGCACCGCATCGGCGATCGCCCGCGTCAGTTCCAGATCGTAGCCGACCTTGGTGCCGTCGCGGTCCATCGAGGTGACCAACAACTCGCCGGCGCCGCGCTCTACCATCTTCTGGGCGAATTCGACGGCGTCGAGGCCGGTCGCGTTGCGGCCGCCATGCGTATAGATCTCCCAGGCGCTGAGATTGTCGCCGCCGACCGCCCGTGTGCGCCTGCGCTTGGCGTCGATCGAAACGACGATGCATTGGTCGCCGAACTTGTCGGCCGCTTCAGCGACGAAGTCGGGATTGCTGACCGCTGCCGAATTGATCGAGACCTTGTCGGCGCCGCACAGCAAGAGCTTGCGGATATCAGCGATGGTGCGCACCCCGCCGCCGACTGTCAGCGGCATGAAGCATTGGTCGGCTGTGCGCGACACGACATCGAAGATCGTCTCGCGATTGTCCGAGGACGCAGTGATGTCGAGAAAGCAAAGTTCATCGGCGCCGGCCGCATCATAGGCCTTCGCCGCTTCGACCGGATCGCCGGCATCAACGAGATTGAGAAAGTTGACGCCCTTGACGACGCGGCCGTCCTTGACGTCGAGGCAGGGAATGACACGGGCTTTAAGGGTCATTTACGCGGTCTCCTTTGCCCTGTTCACCCGGATCAGCGCCAGGGCTTCCTTGGGATCGATACGGCCGTCATAAAGCGCCCGGCCGGAAATCGCCCCCTCGAGCTTGTGCGCATCGGGCTGCAACATGCGTCTGACATCATCGAGAGAGGCAAGGCCGCCGGAGGCGATGACGGGAATGGAGACGGCGTCGGCAAGTTCCAGCGTCGAGGTCCAGTTGATGCCGGCAAGGATGCCGTCTCGGTCGATATCTGTGTAGATGATCGCGGCGACGCCGGCGCCCTCGAATTTCCTCGCGAGCTCGATGATCCCGAGTTCGGAAGCCTCCGCCCAGCCCTCGACGGCGACCTTGCCGCCCTTGGCATCGATGCCGACGGCGACATGGCCCGGGAATTTCCGGCAGGCCTCGATGACCAGATCAGGATTTCTGACCGCGACGGTGCCGAGAATGACGCGCCGCAGCCCGCGCGACAGCCACGCTTCGATATGATCGAGGGTGCGGATGCCGCCGCCGAGCTGCACCGGATTTTTCGTCGCCTTCAGGATCGCCTCCACGGCGTCGCCATTGGCCGAATGCCCCGCAAAGGCGCCGTCGAGATCGACCACGTGCAACCATTCGAACCCCTGGTCTTCGAAGGATCTCGCCTGGGCGGCCGGATCGGTGTTGTAGACCGTCGCCTGCTGCATGTCGCCGAGCTTCAGGCGGACGCATTGGCCGCCCTTCAGGTCGATCGCGGGAAAAAGGATCATGTCGTCTTACGTCCGTAGAGTGGTCGGTATCATCAGCGCATTCCACGCATCTACGATATCCGAGTGGAAAAAGACAGCGGCAAAGGTGGCCGCGCCGAAAAGCAGAAGCAGCAGCAGGGCGACGACAAAGCCGGCACGGACCTGGCGCCAGAAGCCGAGGCGCCGCTTCATCGATTTTTCGATGTCACGCATCTTTCGCAGCGCATCATTGTTGACGGCGGCCAGCCGGATCTCCGGTTCCATCGCCTCCACATAGGTTTCGGCATAGCTCGAAAGGATCTGCGAGGCCCGGTCGCGCAGCGTATTGCGCAAGTCGGTCGAGAGATAATTGCTGGTGACGGCGGCAAGCTCGGCTTCATTGGGCGAACGGCCGGCGTTGCGCTTGCGATGGCTGACAACGAAATCACGCTTCTGTCGCTCGTAGAGGGCGTAGGCTAGCAGGCCAATCAGATCGTCCTCGCCTTCGATATAGAATTCCAGCACGGCTTCTGCGATGTCGCCGGCGTTGATCCCATTGGCGCGCAGCTGCGAATTTTCGTTGCCGGCAAGGAATTCGTGGGTCATTGGTCCAGCCTTTCTTTCAGCGCCTTGGTCGCATTGGAAAGCGCCTTCCTGTGGAGGGCCTCATCGACACGGCGAATGATCGTGCCGCCCGGAAGCTTGATATCAGAAAAGGCAGGCAGGCCCTCTCTGGAAGGCCGCAACGTGTAGATTACCTTGCCTGATTTCCGCGACACCGGCATCGAGCGCACTCCTGTCCCGCCGTTTCCTTAAAGGGGAAATAAGGCGGAGGTATCACGGATTCCAGCGCAGGAAATTCGTGATCAGCGCCAGCCCGAGCTTCTGGCTCTTTTCAGGGTGAAACTGGGCGCCCACCATGTTGTCGCGCCCGACGACGGCGGTCATTGCACCACCATAGTCAACGGTCGCGATGACGTCGTCGTCGTTTTCGGCGGCAAGCTGGTAGGAGTGCACGAAATAGGCATGCAGCCCCTCCGGGCCGGTCGCGATACCATCAAAGAGGGGATGGTCGCGCTTCAGGTCGAGCGTGTTCCAGCCGATCTGCGGGATCTTCAGTTGAGGATCATCAGGCGTCATCCCGACGACGTCGCCGGCAATCCAGTTAAAACCATCCGTCACGGTCTTCTCGAGGCCGCGCGAGGACATCAGCTGCATGCCGACGCAGATGCCGAGGAACGGCCGTGCCCTCTTCTCGACAGCCTCGATCAACACCTCGGCCATTCCAGGCACCGCATCGAGGCCGCGCCGGCAATCGGCATAAGCGCCGACACCGGGAAGCACGATACGATCGGCCGCGGCAACATCCTCTGCCCTGTCGGTGAGATCGATATGCGCATCGATGCCTGCCTCGCGGGCGGCCCGCTCGAAAGCCTTGGTCGCCGAGCGAAGGTTACCGGAGCCGTAGTCGATAATCGCGACGCGCATCGTCAGCGTCCTCCATCAAAACCAAAAAGACCAAGCGATGTGGCATGACCGGGCGGGCGGTTTGGCCGGGTCTTGTTGTCCCAGTCCGGTGTCACTGCGTCATCGCTATTCGCGGTGGCCTCCCTGTCCGAAAAATAGACCTGCTCGGCAATGCCGATCGTATCGGCTGCTATGAGTGCGTCTTCGTTCCAGCCTTTGGCGGCGAGGGTGCGGATACGCAAATTCTGGCCCTCGAGCCCGACCAGCACATTCACACCTAGCATGATGGCCGCTCCCGCCAGCCCGAGACCCGGCTCTTCCATCAGCGCACCACCGAGGCCCTGCAGCAGAAAGGCCGCGGCCGCAGGCAGCCAAAGCCGATGGGCCAGCAGCCACAGCCAGGGAAAGAGAAAGCCGAGCAGCGTGAAGCCGTCGCGGATGGTTCGCGTCTCGTTGACCGCGGCGCTCGTGCTGCCGGGTGGTGTCAGGAAAATATAGCTTGATGTCATTGTCGCCGCTCCCTTGAAGGGCTCAGACGAGCGTGCCCTTGGTCGAGGGAACACGGCCCGCCTGTCTCGGATCGATCTCTGTCGCCGTGCGCAATGCGCGGGCAACGGCCTTGAAGCATGTCTCGGCAATATGGTGGTTGTTGGCGCCATAATGATTGAGAATATGCAAGGTGATGCCGGCATTCTGGGCAAGCGCCTGGAAGAATTCGCGAACGAGTTCGGTGTCGAACGTGCCGATCTTCGGCGCGCTGAACGCAACGTTCCAGACGAGGAACGGCCGGCCGGAAAGATCGACCGCGGCCTTGGTCATCGTCTCGTCCATGGCGAGATCGATCGAAGCGTAGCGCGTGATGCCGCGCCTGTCGCCGAGCGCCTTGGAGATCGCCTGGCCGATGGCGATGCCGGTATCCTCGACCGTGTGGTGGTCGTCGATATGCAGGTCGCCCTTGGCCTCGATCTCCATATCGATGAGGGAATGCCGCGACAGCTGGTCGAGCATATGGTCGAAGAAGCCGACGCCGGTCGAAATCTTCGATTTGCCGGTGCCGTCGAGATTGACGGAGACGGAAATCGAGGTTTCGTTGGTCTTGCGGGAAACGCTGCCCGTACGGCTTGCTGCGGTCTCGGCCATATGGCCCTCCATCGGAATAAGGCCGTTCCTTATCAGGCGCATCGGCAAATATCCAGAAGCCGGGCAAGAGAAAAGCCGGCCCATTTGCAAACGGCGCCGGCCCTCTTACATAGGGCTCAACAGGGCCAATGTGTGGTCTCGCGTAAACGCCCGCGTCGTGGGCAGACAGGTGTTTGATGACAACGATCATTACAGTTCGAAAAGGCGGCAAGGTGGTGATGGCCGGCGACGGCCAGGTGAGCCTCGGCCAGACCGTCATGAAGGGCAATGCCCGCAAGGTGCGCCGCATCGGCAAGGGTGAAGTCGTCGCCGGTTTCGCCGGCGCCACTGCCGATGCCTTTACCCTGCTCGAAAGGCTTGAAAAGAAGCTGGAGCAATATCCCGGTCAGCTGATGCGTGCCGCCGTCGAGCTTGCCAAAGACTGGCGCACCGACAAATACCTGCGTAATCTCGAAGCCATGATGCTCGTCGCCGACAAGTCGATCACGCTGGCGATCACCGGCAATGGCGACGTGCTCGAGCCCGAGCATGGCACGATGGCGATCGGCTCGGGCGGCAATTTTGCCTTAGCCGCCGCCCGCGCGCTGATGGATACCGACAAATCGGCCGAAGAGATCGCGCGCCGCGCTCTCGAAATCGCCGCCGACATCTGCGTCTACACCAACCACAACATCGTGGTCGAATCGCTGGATGTCGAAGGCTGAACCTCGGGCCTTGCGGCCGCTGCGGCGGCGAGCAAAGACGAATTACGGCCGGGTGCTGATGGCCCCGGACCGCCAGGAGAATGACACGCAATGACGACTTTTTCCCCCCGCGAGATCGTTTCCGAACTCGACCGCTACATTATCGGCCAGCATGACGCCAAACGCGCCGTCGCGATTGCGCTTCGCAACCGCTGGCGTCGCCAGCAGTTGGACCCCAGCCTTCGCGACGAAGTCATGCCGAAGAACATCCTGATGATCGGCCCGACCGGTGTCGGCAAGACCGAGATCTCCCGCCGCCTGGCAAAACTCGCCGGCGCGCCCTTCATCAAGGTGGAAGCCACCAAATTCACCGAAGTCGGTTATGTCGGCCGCGATGTCGAGCAGATCATCCGCGATCTTGTCGAGGTCGGTATCGGCCTGGTGCGCGAGAAGAAGCGGACCGAGGTCCAGGCCAAGGCCCACGTCAGCGCCGAGGAGCGTGTTCTCGATGCGCTGGTCGGCACCACCGCCTCGCCCGCCACCCGCGAAAACTTCCGCAAGAAGCTGAGGGATGGCGAACTCGACGACAAGGAAATCGATATCGAGGTGGCCGATGCCGGTTCCGGCATGGGTGGCTTCGAAATACCCGGCATGCCGGGCGCCAATATCGGCGTGCTCAACCTGTCGGAAATGTTCGGCAAAGCCATGGGCGGACGCACCAAGAAGGTCCGCACCACGGTCAAGGCCTCCTACAGCGACCTGATCCGCGACGAATCCGACAAGCTGATCGACAATGAGGTGATCCAGCGCGAGGCCGTTCGCTCCACCGAGAATGACGGTATCGTCTTCCTCGACGAAATCGACAAGATCGCCGCCCGTGACGGCGGCATGGGCGCCGGCGTTTCGCGCGAAGGCGTTCAGCGCGACCTCTTGCCGCTCGTCGAAGGCACGACGGTCTCGACCAAATATGGGCCGGTGAAGACGGATCATATCCTCTTCATCGCCTCCGGCGCCTTCCATGTCTCCAAACCCTCGGATCTTTTGCCGGAACTGCAGGGTCGCTTGCCGATCCGTGTCGAATTGCGTCCTTTGAACAAGGAGGATTTCCGCCGAATCTTGACCGAGACGGAAGCAAGCCTCATCCGCCAGTATCGTGCGCTGATGGAAACCGAAAGCCTGAGCCTCGAATTCACTGATGACGCGATCGATGCGCTTGCCGATGTCGCCGTGCATCTGAACTCCTCCGTCGAAAACATCGGCGCCCGCCGTCTGCAGACGGTGATGGAGCGGGTGCTGGACGAGATCTCCTACAACGCGCCGGACCGGGGCGGAACGGCCGTGACGATCGATGCCGCCTATGTGCGCGAACATGTCGGCGATCTCGCGCAGAATACCGATCTCTCGCGCTTCATTCTGTGATATCGGCGCACCGGTCCATGTCTTTCCCGATGTGAATGCCGGATTGTGACGAACTCCACTCTCGACAGCGGGCCTTTTACTTTTTAGTGAAGGCCCGTTTGTTTTCCGCTGCGGCTTTATTCGGCCAAGATTCTGGTCCAGTCAGCCGCATCGCAAACAGGACGATGGAACCGGACGGGATAGCGGATCGTGCGACGCCTTTTGACAAGCCTTTTGATTGCCGTTGCCCTGGTGAATTCGGCGCCCGCCTTCGCAATGCAGACGGTGCCGGCCGGCAACCGCCATGCCGAGCAGCCGGATATTCCGGGCGCGTCCGTCAGGCGCACCAAGGGAACCAAGAGCAGCTTCGATCTGAAGTATGAAAAGGTCCACGAGCTCCTGGCCACCGATCGCGAGCTGATGGGCAAGATCCGCAAGGTCTCCAGCGCTTACGGCATCAATCCCATCCATGTCGTCGGCGCGATCGTTGGCGAACACACTTATAATGTCGACGCCTACGACCGGCTGCAGTCCTATTATGTCAAGGCTGCTTCTTACGCTGGAGAAAGCTTCCGCTTCGCTTATGACGGCGAAAACATCGACGACTTCGTGGTGCGGCCGCAATTTGCCGAGTGCAAAGGCAAGAGCGATTCCTACACGCTGTGGTCCTGCCGCGAAGATGTCTGGGAAAGTGATTTTCGCGGCAAGACCGTGGGTGGCAAGAGCTTTCCCGACAACCGCTTCAGCGCGGTCTTCTTCCAGCCCTTCTACGCCGGTCAGACCTTCGGCCTCGGCCAGGTCAATCCGTTGACGGCGCTGATGCTCTCCGATCTCGTGGCCCGTGTCTCCGGTTATCCGAAGCTGAACGAGAAGAATGCCGGCGCCGTCTACAAGTCCATCATGGATCCCGATATCTCGCTCGCCTTTGTCGCCGCCTCGATCCGCCGGTCGATCGACGATTACAAGGAGATCGCCGGCATGGACATCTCGGGCAATCCCGGCCTGACCGCGACGCTTTATAATGTCGGCAACTCGCGCCAGCGCGCCGCAGCCCTTGCCGCGAAAAACCGCTCCGCCGGCGCGACCGTCTGGCCGGAGGAGAATTATTACGGCTGGCTGATCAACGACAAGCTGGACGAACTCAAGGGCCTGCTCTAGCTTCACGCCTGACGGGAAGCGTAGATTTTCCCCGAAAGGCTTTTCCGATGGACATGCGTCCGGACCCCTTCGTTCCGCCGGCACCGCTGCCGCGCACCGTACCGCCGAGCCGGCTGGAAATCATCCGCGTCATCCTGCGCAACCCGCTCGAACTCTGGGGCGAGCCGTCTTACACGCTGCCCTGGATCCACACCAATTTCTTTGGCCAGAGGACGCTGATCGTCAATGATCCCGGCCTGATCAAGCATGTGCTGGTCGACAATGCCAATAATTACCGCATGTCGGATGTGCGCCAGCTCGTCCTGCGTCCGATCCTACGCGACGGTCTTCTGACCGCCGAAGGTCCCGTCTGGAAAAGATCACGCAAGGCGGTGGCGCCGGTTTTCACGCCCCGCCATGCCCAAGGCTTCGCCGGGCAGATGTTGCGCCAGTCTGAAGACTATGCCGGCAAATATGAGAGCGCAGGCGAGGCGGGAGCGATTTTCGATATCAGCACCGACATGACCGAGCTGACCTTCGCGATTCTCGCTGACACGTTATTCTCCGGTGAAATCGTCACCTCAAGCGGCAATTTCGCCGATGATGTCAATGATCTCCTGAATCGCATGGGCCGCGTCGATCCGATGGATCTGATGCGCGCCCCGTCCTGGGTTCCACGTGTGACACGCATCGGCGGTCAGAAAGTGCTGGAGAAATTCCGCGCCATTGTGCGCAACACGATGGATACGCGACTGGCAAAGATGAAGGCCAATCGCGCCACCGCGCCCGAAGATTTCCTGACCCTGCTCTTGGAGCAGGCCGGCCCTGACGGGCTGACGAAAGAAGAAATCGAAGACAATATTCTGACGTTTATCGGCGCGGGGCATGAGACCACAGCGCGGGCATTGGCCTGGACGCTGTATTGCGTATCGAACAGCCCGCACATCCGTGAGGCGATGGAAGTAGAAATCGACGCAGTGCTCGCCACTGGCGCCGAACCGGTGGAATGGCTGGATCTAATGCCGCTGACGCGCGCCGCCTTCGAGGAGGCTTTACGCCTCTATCCGCCGGCACCATCCATCAATCGCGCCGCCATAGCGGCTGATTCCTGGACAAGCCCTAAGGGCGAGCGGGTCGAGATCGATGCCGATGTCACGTTGCTGATCATGCCCTGGACGTTGCACCGCCACGAACTCTATTGGGACAGGCCGCGCGCCTATATGCCGGAACGCTTCCTGCCGGAAAATCGCGGCTCCATCGGCCGCTTCCAGTTCCTGCCTTTCGGCGCCGGTCCGCGTGTCTGTATCGGCGCAACCTTTGCGCTTCAGGAGGCGGTGATTGCCCTTGCTGTTCTGATGCATCGCTATCGCTTCGATTCCACCGCTCAGACCAATCCCTGGCCGGTGCAGAAATTAACGACGCAGCCGCAGAATGGGCTTCCGATGTGCGTAACGCCGCGCATAATTTCCACAAAAGCATAAA
Source organism: Rhizobium sp. NZLR1b (assembly GCF_019685155.1). Classification (NCBI taxonomy): domain Bacteria; kingdom Pseudomonadati; phylum Pseudomonadota; class Alphaproteobacteria; order Hyphomicrobiales; family Rhizobiaceae; genus Rhizobium; species Rhizobium sp. NZLR1b. The sequence continues at coordinate 9,490 of NZ_JABDWC010000003.1, read as the reverse complement.
TCTTTCGAATTATTGCCGAATTGACTGTGAATGAAAGCCGGGCAAAGTGGCAGCATTCAAAGTCGTGCCAAGGAGAATGCCGCATGAACCGCATTGATAAGAACGGTCTTGCCGTCGAAGCCGTCCTTCATGATTTCCTCGTCAAGGAGGTGCTGCCAGGGCTAGCGGTCGACGCGGAGAAGTTCTTTGCCGATTTTTCGGCGATCGTCCATGATCTCGCCCCTAGGAATCGTGCGCTGCTGGCAAAACGCGACGACCTGCAGGTTAAGATCGACGACTGGTATCGCCGGCATGGCTCGCCTGCGGATATGGACGAATACCAGTCCTTCCTCCGCGAAATCGGCTATCTCTTGCCTGAGGGATCGGACTTCCACGTGTCGACCGATAACGTCGATCCTGAGATCGCCTCGATTGCAGGCCCGCAGCTGGTCGTTCCCGTCATGAACGCCCGTTATGCGCTCAACGCCGCCAATGCCCGCTGGGGCTCGCTCTATGATGCGCTCTATGGCACGGACGCCATTCCCGAGACCGACGGCGCTGAAAAGGGCAAGGATTACAATCCGAAGCGCGGCGAGAAGGTCATCGCCTGGGTGCGAGATTTTCTCGATATGTCTGTGCCGCTGCAGGATAGCAGCTGGAAGGATGTCGGCAGTTTCGCCGTCAAGGACGGAGCGCTCGCGATCAGATCGATCGATGGCGAGCAGGCAATGCTGAGGGATGACGGGCATTTTGCCGGCTATCGCGGCGATGCCGCCGCACCGACGCATATTCTCCTGAAGAACAACGGCATCCATATCGAGATCGTCATCGATGTGACGACGGCGATCGGCAAGACCGATCCGGCTCATATCTCCGATGTCTGGCTGGAATCGGCGATTACGACAATTATGGACTGCGAGGATTCGATCGCTGCCGTCGACGCCGAGGACAAGGTCGTCGTCTACAGCAACTGGCTCGGCCTGATGAGGGGCGATCTCCAGGAAGAGGTGGTAAAGGGCGGAACGAGCTTCATCCGCAAGCTCAATCCGGATGTGCAATATACCGGCCCGGACGGCGCTTCGTTCGAGGTGCATCGCCGCTCGCTGATGCTGGTGCGCAATGTCGGCCACCTGATGACCAATCCGGCGATCCTCGACCGCGACGGCCTCGAAGTACCGGAAGGCATCATGGATGCCGTCATCACCGGGCTGATCTCGCTTTACGACATCGGCCCGGCCGGCCGCAGGAAGAATTCCCGCACCGGCTCGATGTATGTGGTCAAGCCGAAAATGCATGGGCCGGAAGAGGTGGCCTTCGCCGACGAGATCTTCTCGCGGGTCGAAGACGCGCTTGGCCTGCCGCGCTACACCATCAAGATGGGCATCATGGATGAGGAGCGCCGCACGACGATCAATCTCAAGGAATGCATCCGTGCTGCCCGCGAGCGCGTCGTCTTCATCAATACCGGCTTCCTCGATCGCACCGGCGACGAGATCCACACCTCGATGGAAGCCGGCCCGATGATTCGCAAGGGCGACATGCGCCAGGCGGCCTGGATCGCCGCCTATGAAAACTGGAACGTCGACATCGGGCTCGAATGCGGTCTTGCCGGCCATGCGCAGATCGGCAAGGGCATGTGGGCGATGCCGGATCTGATGGCGGCGATGCTGGAGCAGAAGATCGCCCATCCGAAGGCCGGCGCCAACACCGCCTGGGTCCCGTCGCCGACGGCCGCCACCCTGCATGCCACCCATTATCACCGGGTGAATGTCGCCAGGGTTCAGCAGGGGCTGAAGGACCGTGCGCGCGCCAAGCTCTCCGACATTCTCTCCGTGCCGGTTGCGGTGCGGCCGAACTGGACGCCGGAGGAAATCCAGCGCGAACTCGACAACAATGCCCAGGGCATCCTCGGCTACGTCGTGCGCTGGGTCGATCAGGGCGTTGGTTGCTCGAAGGTGCCAGACATCAACAATGTCGGCCTGATGGAGGATCGTGCGACATTGCGCATCTCGGCCCAGCACATGGCGAACTGGCTGCACCACAAGGTCGTCACCGAGGCTCAGATCGCCGAAACGATGCAGCGCATGGCCGCTGTCGTCGACCGGCAGAACGAGCAAGACCCCGCTTATCGGCCGATGGCCGGCAATTTCGACGGCTCGATCGCCTTTCAGGCCGCCCTCGATCTCGTCCTGAAGGGCAGGGAGCAGCCGAACGGCTATACCGAGCCGGTGCTTCACCGCCGCCGCCTTGAACTCAAGGCGAAGCAAGAAGGGTGAGAGCATAGGTGAGAATATGAAAAGGCCGCCGGAACGACAGCCCGGCGGCCTTTTTTATACCGAATTCAGTATCTAGCTTACTGGATAACGACGACCTTGGACGTGCCCTTGCCGGGACGGACGCGGCTATAGAGGTCAATGACGTCCTGGTTCATCAGGCGAATGCAGCCCGAGGAAGCGGCAGTGCCGATCGAAGCCCATTCCGGTGTGCCGTGCAGGCGGAACAGCGTGTCCTTGCCGTCATCGTTGAAGAGATACATGGCGCGTGCGCCGAGCGGATTGCTGAGACCCGGGCCCATGCCGTCTTCGACATACTTGGCGACGTCAGGACGGCGAACGGCCATTTCCTTCGGCGGGTGCCAGGTCGGCCATTCCTGCTTCCAGGCGACGTAGGCGGTGCCGGCCCATGCGAAGCCCTGCTTGCCGACGCCGATGCCGTAGCGCATCGCCTTGCCGTTGGCCAGGATGTAATAGAGGAAGCGCTCGCGAGTGTTGACGATGATCGTACCGGGGCGCTCGGTGGTCTGGTAGCTGACGACCTGGCGGCGGAACTGCGGCTTGACCCGGTCGATCGGGATCGCCGGCAGAGAGTATCCGGAATCCTTCGTCACGCCATAGGCGTCATTGAAGATCTGGGCTGTCTGTACCGTCGGGCCTGCGCCCTTGTCGTCGACGGATGCGCTGTCTGATGTCGAGGAGCAACCGGCCAGTGCCAGCGTCGTCAGCAGGCCAAATACCGGGAATGCATTGCGGATGCGCATAGATGACTCTTGAAGTTTTGGGGCAAGGAGAACAGTCTTTCGACCATCGTTGATTATGGTTTATTTTCGATTAACTTGCGCTTTGCAAGGCTACTGCTGCGCGACAAATCCATCTGCGGCGCAAATTAGAAGCGCATGGTTTTTTTGCAACAACACGCCAGCCCCTGCTAGGGTTATCCATGACGATTTTGAGCGTTTACAATAACAATCCGTTAATCGATGGCCGGCAATCGGACAGAGCCATGATGGTGCGGCGCGGAACGCAGATTTTGCTGCATGAAATGCGCCATGCCGTGCTGCCCGAACTGCCGCTCGCCAGCGGCCGCCGTGCCGATTTGATCACTGTTTCGGAAAAGGGCGAGGTCTGGATTATAGAAATCAAGACGTCGATCGAGGATTTCAGGGTGGATCGCAAATGGCCGGAATACAGGCTGCATTGCGACCGGTTGTTCTTCGCGACTCACGAAGGTGTGCCGCTCGACATCTTTCCCGAGGAGTGCGGGCTTTTCCTGTCGGACGGTTATGGCGCTCATATGATTCGCGAGGCGCCGGAACATCGTTTGGCCCCGGCCACGCGAAAATCCGTCACGCTCAATTTCTCACGTGCCGCCGCGCAGAGGCTGATGATGGCCGAATGGGCCAACGGAAAGCCGTATACCGTCGATGATGTTTGACGGATGTCTCGTCTATTTCGGCGCCCGTTTGGCAAGGATACGCTGCAGTGTGCGCCGGTGCATGTTGAGTCGGCGCGCGGTTTCCGACACGTTGCGCTCGCACATTTCATAGACCCGCTGGATGTGCTCCCAGCGCACCCGGTCGGCCGACATCGGGTTCTCGGGAAGGTCGGCCTTTTCGCCCGGCCGCTGCGTCAACGCTGAAAAGACGTCGTCGGCATCCGCTGGCTTTGCCAGGTAATCGACGGCGCCGAGTTTTACGGCGGTGACCGCGGTTGCGATATTGCCATAGCCGGTCAGCACGATGATCCTGGTGTCGTCGCGCCGCTGGCGGATAGCTTCGATGACGTCGAGCCCATTGCCGTCGCCGAGCCGAAGGTCGACCACCGCATATTTCGGCGGCCTGCCTCTCGATTTCGCAACGCCCTCCGCCACTGATTCGGCCGTCTCCACCTGAAAACCGCGCGTCTCCATCGCCCGGGCCAGCCGGCGCAGGAACGGCCCGTCGTCGTCGACGATCAGCAGGCTAGCGTCAGGACCGATATGGTCTTCATCTGCCGCGGCGAAATTTTCGTGATTTTGTTCTGTCATCGTCTTGGTCCTGGCGCTTGAACGCCCGATCTGCGTCAACCGTTTATATCCTACTTATGCCGACAAAGTCATTTTGTCGAATTTGCGTCGATCAGCATGCGCGGCCATTCGATTCGGATACGCGCGCCCGCACTTTCCGGGTCGCGATTCTCGAAAATCAGCGATGCCCCCGAGCGCTCCAGCAGCGTCTTGGCGATGAAAAGCCCAAGGCCGAGCCCGCCCGCCGTATCCTCTTTCTGCCGCTTGGTCATGTAAGGCTCGCCGATCCGCGTCAGAATATCGGGAGCGTAGCCGTTGCCGTCATCCTCGATGACGATCAGCACTTTGTCGTGATCATGCTCGACGGTGACGATCACTTTCTCCCGCGCATAATCGACGGCGTTTTCGATCAGGTTGCCGAGCCCGTACATGATGCCGGCATTGCGGTCGGTCACCGGTTCGTCCTTGCGCGGGCTCTTTTCGATCAGCTCCAAGATGATGCCGAATTCCCGGTGTGGCGCGACGACCTCCTCGATCATCGAGGAAAGCGGCAGGCGGCGCATATGCGCTTCGCCTTCGGAGGAAAGCGTCGTCAGCCGCCGCAGGATGTCACGGCAGCGTTCGCTCTGGCTGCGCAGCAGCATCACGTCCTCGCGGAAACGATCGTCGTCCTTGAGCTCCCGCTCCATTTCCTTGGCGACGACGCTGATCGTCGCAAGCGGCGTGCCGAGCTCGTGGGCAGCGGCGGCCGCCAATCCATCGAGCTGTGAAAGGTGTTTTTCCCGCTGCAGCACCAGTTCGGTTGCAGCCAGCGCATCGGCAAGCTGGCTCGCTTCCAGCGAGACACGGTAGGCATAGAAGGCGGCGAAGGCCATCGTCGAGGCGATCGAGCACCAGACCCCGAACTGCATGACGTTATGGACGTTGATCTCGACACCGTCGAACCAGGGCAGCGGAAAAGGCGAAAAGGCAAGCATCGTGATGCACACCATCGCGAAGCCGATCAGCGCCGTGCTGTAACGGATCGGCTGCGAGGCAAACGAAATGATGACGGGCACGCAGACGAGGGCTGCGAAAGGGTTGGCAAGGCCGCCGGTGATGAAGAGCAGCGCGCAGAGCTGCAGAAGATCGAAGCCGAGCAGCGCAAAGGCGGCCGGCGGTCCCAGCCGGTGGGTCGGCGGATAGCGGATCGTCAGGTAGAAATTCACCCAGGCAAGGGCAGCGATCAGCGAAGAGCTGGCAATCAGCGGTAAGGAAAATTTCAACCAGAAGGCCACGATGAACACCGTCAGCGCCTGGCCGCAAACGGCAAGCCAGCGCAGCCGCACCAGCGTCTGCAGGCGCAGCCTGCGGCTGCTGTACCGGTCCTCCAGTGTAAGGCTTTGTGTCTTGTCAATCATGCCAGGCGTGTCGATCATGCCGGGGGCTCCTTGGATGGCCCTCATGTACCACGCGGTTTTGCCCGTGTCGTCGGCAACGCGTCTTCCGGCCGCTCTGGCCAGGGATGCCGGGGATAACGTCCGCGCATATCGGCACGCACGTCTCTCCACGTGCCGGCCCAGAAGCCCGGCAGGTCGCGGGTCGTCTGGATCGGCCGATGCGCCGGCGAGGTCAGTTCTAGCAGCAGCGGCAGACGGCCGCCGGCAATGGCCGGGTGCTGCTTCAGCCCGAACAGCTCCTGCACGCGGATCGTCAACACCGGCTCCTCGCCCTCATATTGGATCGGATGTCTTTGGCCGGTCGGCGCTTCGAAATGCGTCGGCGCAAGTCGGTTAAGGTCGCGTTGCACCTCGTGCGGCACCAACGACAGCAGCCCGTTCGACAGCCCGGCGGCGGAAATCTCGGAAAGGCCGCGGGCCTCTGTCTGAAAGGGGCCGAACCAATCATCCAGCCGCGAAAGCAGGGCATCGTCGCTGACGTCGGGCCAGGGCTCGCCGATCGTCCTGTGAAGGAATCCGATCCGCTCGCGAAGTTGCACGGCCTCCTTCGAGAAGGCGAGATGATCGAGCCCCAGCTCGCGCACGCCCTCCACCAGTGCCTGGGTGACCGCGGCCCCGGAAGGCCGCGGCAAGGGCGTCTCTTCGAAGACGATCGCACCGAGCCGGGTTGCCCGCCGCGCTCGTATCTGCCGGCTTTGCCGGTCGAAAAAGATCTGATCGCCGGTTTTGATTTCGCCGGGCAGCTCGGCGTCGATATCGCCGCGCGTTACCTCGGCTGCCGCCAATACTCGCGCCCGCGCCGCCCGCCCGGCGAGATCGGCGATAACCAGCATCTGGCTGCCGGCCAGCCTCTCGGTTTCCGGCAGCTCCGCGCCGCGCCCGTTCGCCATCACGAATCGGCCGCGCCCGCCGCGCTGAAGCGCGATCCGATCCGGGAACGCATGCAGCAAGAGCTGGCCCGCAAGTGCCGGCGCCGTTGCGGTAACGGTGTCGAGGCCGCTCGCCAGCCGCGCCGCCAGCCGCCGCGAGGCCTCCACTCTTTCGCCACGCTCGGCCTTGAAGCGTCGCAGCCGCTCCTCGATATCGATGTTCGTTCCGCCGAGCCCCTGTTCGGTGAGAAGCACGGCGATCATTGCCGCATCGCGGGCGTGCCCTGATTCGCCTGCAGAAATGACCATGGCGGCAAGCCGCGGCGGCAAAGCGAGATCACGCATCACCTTGCCGCGTACTGTCAGCGCCCCACCCTTGTCGAGCGCGCCGAGCTGGCCAAGCAGCACCCGCGCTTCCCTGAGCGTCGTCTCCGGCGGCTGGTCGACAAAGGCAAGCGACGCCGGATCCTGAACGCCCCAATGGGCGAGATCGAGCACCAGTCCGGAAAGGTCGCTGGAAAGGATCTGCGGCGGCGTGAAGGCCGGCAGGGCCGCGGTCTGTCCCTGGTGCCACAGCCTGACGGCGATACCCGGTTCCGTTCGGCCGGCGCGGCCCGCCCGCTGATCGGCGGAAGCCCGCGACACGCGCACCGTCTCCAACCGGGTGATCCCGGTCGGTGCTTCGAACACTGGCAGACGCTGCAGCCCGCTGTCGATCACGATCCTGACGCCATCGATGGTGATGGAGGTTTCGGCGATCGACGTCGCAAGCACGATCTTGCGTGTTCCCGTGGATGCCGGTCGGATTGCCGCATCCTGCTCCTTCTGGCTGAGATTGCCATAGAGCGGCGCAATCAGTGTCTCGGCTCCGAATCGTCCCTGCAGCCGTTCCACCGTTCGGGTGATTTCCGCCTGGCCGGGCAGGAAAGCGAGGATCGAGCCGGTCTGATCGGCATGGGCATCGAGTATCGCCCGCGTGACCGCATCCTCGATGCGCTCGCCGCCCGGCCGATCCTGGTAGCGGATATCGATCGGAAAGCTGCGCCCCAGGCTTTCGATGACAGGCGGATGGTCGAGCAGGGCCGCCACACGTTCGACGTCAAGGGTCGCCGACATCACCAAGATACGCAAATCCTCGCGCAGGGCCGATTGGACGTCGAGCGCCAGCGCCAGTCCGAAATCGGCATCCAGCGAACGCTCGTGGAATTCGTCGAAGATGACGACAGAGACACCGGCCAATTCCGGATCGTCGAGGATCATCCGGGCAAAAACCCCCTCGGTCACGACCTCGATCCGTGTCGCTGCCGATATCCTGTTGTCGAGGCGCATGCGGTAGCCGACCGTGCTGCCAACCTGCTCGCCGAGCAATGACGCCATCCGGCTTGCCGCCGCCCGCGCCGCCAGCCGCCGGGGCTCCAGCAGGATGATCTTGCCGTCGCCGCGCCAGGCCTGGTCAAGCAGGTAAAGCGGCACCAGCGTCGTCTTGCCGGCGCCGGGCGGCGCGGAAAGGACGGCGCGTCCCTCATTGGCCAACGCCGCGCCGACGGCCGGCAGAACATGTGAAACCGGAAGTTCCGGCAATGATGCACTGATCGTCACTTTCGGCCCGTCACTGTCTCATAGGCAAGAATCGCTCCGGCGAGATCTTCCAAAGCGGCGCCGACCGATTTGAACAACGTGATTTCCTCACCATGGCTTCGCCCGCCATGGGCACCGCTGACCAGTTCCGCAAGCTCTGCTCTGATGTCGCTTTCCCTAAGCACGCCGCTTTTCAGCGGCTGGACGATATCGCCTGCCTCGCTGACGGCGCCGGCGCGGGTATCGACATAGACCGAAGCACGGCGGATGGCCTCGTCGTCGCTTTCGCGCATATTTGGCTTGAAGGCACCGACGAGATCGAGATGGGCGCCGGGCTTCAACCATTCGCCCGATATCAACGGCTCGCTGGAAAGCGTGGCGCAGGAAATGATATCGGCGGTTCGCGCCGCGGCTTCAACATCTGCAACCGCCTCGACATCCAGCCCCAGCGCCCGCCCTTCGGCGGCGATCGTTTCCGCGGCATGCCGGTTGCGACCCCAGACGCGGTACTTCTTGATCGGCCGGGTCGTGCCGTGAGCAAGTATCAGGTTGAGCGACAGTCGACCGGTCCCGCAGACGAGCATCTCCTCCGCATCGGCACGGGCGAGATAACGGGCCGCCAGCGCCGATGCTGCCGCCGTCCGCCGCGCAGTCAGTTCGCCACCGTCGATCGCAGACAGCATCTCGCCGGTAGCGCCGGAGGAAAGAAGATAGGTTCCGAAGATCGCCGGCAGGCCGCGCCGCATGTTGCCAGGAAAGACCGAGACGGTCTTCACCCCGACATAATGTCCGGGAAGCCAGGCCGGCATCAGAAGCAGTGTAGCGCTCTCTTCACCCGGCACCTCCATCTCATGGTGGTGGCGCACCGGCATCACGCATTCGCTCTGGAACATGCGGGCAATCGCCTCGATCAGTTCCGGCCAGGGCAGGGCCGCGCGCGTCTGTTCTTCATCGAGGACAAGCATTCTTCACTCCGCCGGATAGTCTATCGCCGCCAAATTAGCGACTGAGGCGCGTTATAGGCAAGCACCTGGAATTCAACATCAGGCTTCCCATATCAACCTTGTCTCCCTCGCCGAAGCCGTTCTTCAGGATTTGGCGAAAACGAATCTCAAAAACCACCCATTGGGGCGGCGGATTTCGTCTATTTTTGCGACTGTCGCTAAAAGCCCTTCATTTTCAGCCTGTTACAAAATTGTCAAAAAACTTTCGGCATGGCTGTTGACTGTTTGGGAGGGTTAGTTCTATAAGCCCACTCACTGAACGAGGGCGGCGGCGCTGCTGGCGACGAAGTCTTTCGTTCTAAAGAAACTCAAGCGGATTGGCGATTGCTGGTTTGTGTTC
>NZ_JABDWC010000029.1:0-92725 GCF_019685155.1 Rhizobium sp. NZLR1b | reverse complement strand
CCTCTCGACTGCGACATGGCCGCCCCCTGGACAGCCCCACGTCATGCCATCCTAGCAGATCTCCTCGACGCCCCCTGGCGCACCAACGGCGACACCGTCAGGTCGGTCAGCAGCCGCCCTTCGGGCGAAACGCCGAAGATATGCAGCCCGTCGCGGATCTGCATTTCCTTGAGGTCGCAGAGATAGGCGTCGAGCTTCTTCAGCGCCTCGCCCTCGCTTTCGCCGCTGATTATGCCGGCATCCCGGTCGAGGCCGATATCGGTGACCAGATCGAGGATCTGCCGGCTGAGCAAGCGGATGCGGCGGGGATCGCCGCCGGAGGCCTCGTAATATTCGTCGACCAGCGCTTCCAGATCCTTGAGTGGTCCATAACTCTCAGCCCGCGTCAAAGGCGGCGTCAGGTGATCGATGATGACAGCGGCAGTCCGGCGCTTGGCCTGCGTGCCCTCGCCCGGATCGTTGACGATGAAGGGATAAAGATGCGGCAGCGGCCCGAGGATCACCTCGGGATAACAGCCTTCCGACAGCGCCAGCGCCTTGCCCGGCAGCCATTCGAGATTGCCGTGTTTGCCCATGTGGATGACCGCATGTGCACCGAATTCCTGGCACAGGAAGACATAGAAAGCAAAATAACCGTGCGGCGGCACGAGATCCGGCGAATGATAGCTTTCCTTCGGATCGATATTATAGCCGCGCGGCGGCTGGATGCCGACGAGCACGCCGCCGAAGCGCGCGAAAGGCAGGGCGAAGCCGCCCTCGCGAAAATACGCATCGTCCTTAGGATTGCCCCAGCGAGCCCTCACCTCATCTCGAATCTTATTGGGAAGAGATTGAAAGAAGCTGTTGTAGCGAGCGAGGGAAAGCGTTTCGCGAATGACCCTGCCGTCGTGGCCGGAATTGGTCGGCCCTTCCATCAGATGCCGGATCAGCGCGTCCCCATCTGCCGGAATGTCGGCGACCGGGTAACCCGCGGCTCCCATGGCGCGAAGCACCGCGATGGTGCCGGCCGGCGTATCGAGGCCGACGCCGTTGCCGAGCCGGCCGTCGCGGTTCGGATAATTCGCCATGACAAGCGCGATGCGGCGATCACCGGCCGATCTCTTCCGCAGGCGCGCCCAGTTGGCGGCAAGTTCAGCCGTATAACTCACCCGGCCGGTATCGGGTTCGCTGCAGACGATGTTGGTCTCGACAGCCGCGTCATAACGCGCTGCCGTCTTGAAAGAGATCGCCCGCGCCAGCACCCGGCCGTCGACTTCAGGAAGCGCCACGTTCATGCCGAGATCTCGTGCCGACAAGCCTTGCGCGGAAGCGGCCCAAGCCTCCCGCGACGAGGCCGACAGGATCGCCTGCAGCACCACCGCCCCATTCGCTTCCAGCACCGTCGGCTGCCGGTCAGCACCTGGTGCCGAGACGGCAAAGCCGGTCGTGTTGATGACGACATCGGGTTTCAGTGCCGCAAACACGCTTTCGAGAATACCTGTCGAGACGGGGTCCTTGAGGCTATAGGCAAAAACCGGCAGTGGCCGCAGGCCGAGCGCCGCCAGCGCTTCGACCAGTGCCTCGATCGGGGCGGTCTCGCCGCTCTGGACGAGGGCGCGGTAGAAGCTGATGGCGACGATTGGCCCAAACGCCACCTCCTCCGTCGAATGTGGGATACCCCCCTGCTCGACGGACGAAGGCGGCGCGACATGCGAACCGGCAACCTGCCGCCACTCCTGCACCCCGATCAGCCCCCGCCCCGGCCACCAGATGCCCGCCTTCATCAAAGGCACTGCCGGCGCCGGCTTCTCGGCACCTGACAACATCGCCGAGGCATAATCGAGAAAGCCGCGCGCATTGGCGTCGCCGCCTTCGATCAGATAGGCCCAGAGCGCATTCATATCGTCGAGATCAACGTTGGAAAAAGGCACGAGCCCCGCATCCGGCCGGGCATCGCCCGGCAAGACCGCAATCAGCGCACCGGCGCGGGACGCTGCCGCGTGCAGCGCCTCCAGCGTATAGTGGAAATAGCTGGCACCGCCGAGCGCACGCACGATGATGAGCCTGGCATGCCGCGCCGTGCGTTCGACATAGGTATCGACCGACATCGGATGCTTGAGGCTCATCAGGCTGGCAAGTCTCAGCGAAGGCGCCGCCCCATGCTCGCGATGGGCGGCTGCGATGGCGGCAAGCTCGCTGTCGGCGGCCGACAGGAACACGATATCGCCCGGCGTCTGCCCGAGGTCGATCGCCTCCTCGCAGTCGCTGATCGTTCCCTGTTGGGCCAGAAGCAGATGCATGGGATTACGCCAGCGCCTCGATCGCCGCCCTAACAGCGTCCTGGTCCATCTCGTGCAGACCGATGACCACGAGGCGCGTGGCGCGCGTTTCGCTCGGGGCCCAGGCACGGTCGAAATAATGGTCGATGCGGCTGCCGACGGCCTGGATCTGCAGGCGCATCGGCTTGCCGGCGACATCGACGAAACCCTTGAGACGCAGTACGTCATGGTCGGCGATAATCGTCTTCAGGCCAGCAATGAAGCCGGCGGGATCGGCGACCGGGCCGAGTTCGACGACGAAGCTGTCGAATTCGTCATGGTCGTGCGGCGCGCCGTCCTCATGCTCCAGCTCGTGATGCGATTTGCGGTTGGCGACATCGTCCTCCGTGCCGATGCCGAGGCCGAGCAGAATTCCGGCCGACACCTCGCCATTTTTCGCCTCGATCATCACCGGCTTGCGCACCGTGCGGGAGGCGACCTCGTCGCGAACCCTGATAAGGCCGGCAGCGTCGATCAGGTCGGTCTTGTTGAGTACGATCAGATCGGCGCAAGTCAGCTGATCCTCGAACAACTCCTCGATCGGGCTTTCGTGATCGAGCGATTCATCTGCGCCGCGCGCCGCCTCGACGGCATCGTGGTCGTCGGCGAAACGGCCGGCGGCGACAGCCGCGCTGTCGACCACGGTAATGACGCCATCGACCGTCACCTGGGTGCGAATGTCAGGCCAATTGAAGGCCGCGACCAGCGGCTGCGGCAGGGCAAGGCCCGAGGTTTCGATGACGATATGGTCGGGCCGCTGTTCACGCTCGAGCAACTTCGTCATCGTCGGGATGAAATCGTCGGCGACGGTGCAGCAGATGCAGCCATTGGTCAGCTCGATGATATCGTCCTCGGTGCAATTGTCAGCGCCGCAGCCCTTCAGCACCTCGCCATCGACGCCGAGATCGCCGAACTCGTTGATGATGAGCGCGATCTTTTTGCCGCCGGCATTGGTGAGCAGGTTGCGGATCATCGTCGTCTTGCCGGCGCCGAGAAAGCCGGTAATGACGGTTGCGGGAATTTTCTGCTGGTTCATGAACTTAACCCTTCATTTTCAACGGCAGGCCTGCCGCGATGAAATAGACTTCGGCGGCCTTGGCCGCAATTGATTGGTGCAGCCGGCCGGCATGATCGCGGAATTCCCGCGCCATGCGATTATCCGGCACGATGCCGAGGCCGACCTCATTGGAAACGAAAACGAGCTGCGCCTTCGCCTGCGGCAGAAAATCGGTGAGCGCGGCAAATTCCGCCGCCATATCGCGCTCATCCATCATCAGATTGGTGACCCAGAGTGTCAGGCAATCGATGAGCACGACGCCGCCCTCGCGGTCGATAGCGTCAAGCTTGCCGACGAGATCGAGCGGCTCTTCATGCGTCGTCCAGGACGGGCCGCGATCGGCTCTATGTTGGGCAATGCGCGCCTGCATTTCCTCATCCCAGGCGCGGCCGGTCGCGAGATAATGGCGGTCGAGGCCGATCGAAATGACAAGGGACTCGGCGAAGCGGGATTTCCCCGAACGGGCGCCGCCGAGGATGAAGACGGTGTTGGAGGGAGCGGTCATCATGCGCAGACGCCCCTTTGGTGGGATGCCGCACCCCACCCACTCGATCGCGCCGCACAAGGCCGCGCCGAATTCAATCGTTCAGCCAAGACAACCTCCGTGCTGGCAGCGGGCCTCTTGCCCAGGGTTGGGCTTCTCGCCCGGCACGGGATGGCAGGTCTCCTGGCTCGCGGTTATCGGCCGCGATCGGGGCAGACCGGAAACCGGTCGCCCTGATCGTGCCAGCGGATCTGCCTCGCCTTCCCGGCTGCATCGATGAAAAGGTGGACGATTCGTAGACTTAAGAGGCGTCCGACCCCGGTTGATCATCATGCATGTCCAGTGGCTTTTCCGGCATGTCGCCCGTCCCGCCCGCTTGCATTATTGCAAGCCGCCGGCCGGAAGGGCTCGATGCCGGATGGAAGACCCTGACCGCTCTACAGTCGCGGGGTCGGCTGTGATGAAGGCGCCCGGCTTGGGTCCGCCCCGTCACATTCCCTTTTCATCCGGAAGGCGTAACACCGATCCGGAACCATCCGTTATATCCGAGGATGGTCAGGTGACCATCCGTTGAGGGATGGTTAGGCAAGCTCAGGGGTGAAGTCAACCGCCCTCGACGGCCGGCAGTGGCTAGACAGGCGAGGCAACGCCAGCAACACGACTTACCCTACCTAAAACATCGTCATTTATCAGATACTTACGTCACAAATATTTATCCAGGGCGCCGGCTTTTCGCCACAATTGCACTGCAAGCGGACTGCGCCATCGCCCTTGACCGGGCCTCTTCCTGCCTAGTTGTCTTGCCATGCTTATGAAATTGGATCGGCGCCGGTTCCGAGCGCTGCGTGTTTTCTTCGACCCGGGGCGGCTGCGGGCGCTGACCCGCCGCAGTGAGGTCGGCCTGTCGCTGGCGGGTGCCGTCGTCGGCATCACCTCGGGTCTCGCCGTCACCGGCATGAGCTACGTCTCCAATCAACTGCATCAGATGGTCTTCGGCATCGACGACAGCGAGCGGCTGAGCTCGTCGGTGATCGACGACAAGCTGCTGCTTCTCACTGCCCCCGTCATCGGTGGCGTCCTGCTCGGCCTGTTGCTGTTCGTACTGGCGAAACGGCGCAAGAAACCGATGGTTGACCCGATCGAGGCCAATGCGCTGCATGGCGGCCGCCTGTCCTTGACCGACAGCATCATCGTTGCCGTGCAGAACCTGATTTCCAACGGGTTCGGCGCCTCCGTCGGCCTCGAGGCCGGCTATACCCAGCTTGCCGCCGGCCTCGCCTCGAAATTCGGCCTGAAGCTGCAGCTTCGCCGCTCCGATCTGCGCACCCTCGTCGGCTGCGGCGCGGCGGGCGCTATCGCCGCTGCCTTCAACGCGCCGCTGACCGGCGCCTTCTACGCCTTCGAGCTGATCATCGGCACCTATACGATCGTCTCGCTGACCCCTGTGGTCGTCTCGGCCCTGGTTTCCACCCTCATCGCAAGGCTGCTCACCCACGGCGATTTCACCATCGACATCGGCAGCTTCGGCGCAGTCGTGCCGGCCGATTATATCCCGGCTATGCTGCTCGGTGGCTTCTGCGCTGGCGTCGGCATCCTGATCATGCAGGGCGTCTCCTTCGTCGAGGAGCTGGCGCGCAAGAGCTCGATCGCCCCGCCCTTCCGCCCGGCGCTCGGCGGCATCGTCGTCGGACTTCTGGCGATGATTTCGCCACAGGTGCTCTCGGCCGGCCACGGCGCGCTGCATCTCAATCTCTCCCGCGAGGTGGCGATCCCGGCGCTGATCGGCCTCTTCCTGTTGAAATCCCTGGCCTCGGCGATCTCGATCGGCTCCGGCTTCAGGGGCGGCCTGTTCTTCGCCTCACTGTTCATGGGCGCCCTGCTCGGCAAGCTCTTTGCCTATTGCGGCCCCTATTTCGCCGATGCGACGCTGACGCCCGTCATCTATGCCGTCGTCGGCATGAGCTCGCTCGCCGTCGCCGTCATCGGCGGGCCGCTGACGATGACGTTCCTGGCGCTCGAAATCACCGGCGATTTTCCGATCACCGCTCTAGTGCTCGCCGCCGTCATCACCTCCTCACTCGTCGTCCGCTCAACCTTCGGCTATTCCTTCGCCACCTGGCGCTTCCACCTGCGCGGCGAAAGCATCCGCAGCGCCCACGACGTCGGCTGGATCCGTAACCTGACAGTGGACAAGCTGATGCGCGCCGACGTCAAGACGGCAAGGGCGGGTATTTCGCTGGAGGAATTCAAGCAGGCCTTCCCGATCGGCTCGACCCAGCGCGTCATCCTCGTCGAGGAGAGCGACAAATATGCAGGCCTCGTGCTGGTGCCGGAGATCTACGCCAACCCGACCGACGTGCAGGACGAGGGCAAGACGCTTGCCGATTTCATCCACTACCGCAACGATTTCCTACAGCCACAGATGAATGCCAGGCAGGCGGCGGCGATCTTCGACAAGAGCGAAAGCGAAGCACTCGCCGTCGTCAACAACCTGATCGAACGCAAGGTGATCGGCCAGCTCAGCGAAAGCTATACGCTGCGCCGCTACAGTGAAGAACTTGACCGTCGCCGTCGTGAGGTCTCAGGCGAGATCTGAACTTGGTCGCGCCTTTGATCGGCGCTTCATGACACAGAGTTGGCGAGCTTGAAGACGTCGGCCCGCTTTGAAACTCCACGCAATTCGAACGACCCGAGATACTCGCAAGCCACCGTACAGTTGGCCGCGAAACTCTCCGACAGCAGAAGGTGCTGCTCAAGCGTACCGCAGAGTTTCTCCAGCCGCGAAGCCTCGTTGACCGCCCTCCCGATCACCGTGAAGTCGAGCCTGCCGTGAGCGCCGACATTTCCGTAGAAAAGCTCGCCGAGATGCAGCACGACATCGATGCCGATATCGGGGCCTCCATTGCGCGTCCGCTCGCGATTGAGCTCTTCGTTTGCCTTCAGCAGATTCTGTGCCGAAGCCAACGCAGCCTTACACGCCCTTTGCGGATCCTCGGCGTCCGTCGGAAAGATCGCCAGCACGCTGTCGCCCATGAACTTGAGGATCTCGCCGGAATTTTCCTCGACATGCCGGTCGATCAGCTCGAAATGCTCGTTGAGAAACCCGACGATCTCGCCTGGCTGGTAGGCCTCGGTCAGCGCCGTGAAATTGCGGAGGTCGGCAAGCAGGATGGCGGCATCGATGGAGCCACCCATTCCCCTGCGGGTTTCGCCCGCAAGGATGCGCGCACTGGTCCTGGCGCCGGTATAGACGGCGAGGATATCGGTCGCGGTCTTCGAAACCGCCACGCGGTAAGCCGCCAGCCCCAGCGCCGGGAACAGCTCTTCTATGATCGCCAGCTGTTGATCGGAAAATCCGCCCGGCGCGTCGCTCGTCAGCGAGAATCCGAGCCCGCGCAGCGCGACTTCCTTCGGGAATTCGAACAGGCTGATCACGTGATCCGTGCCACCGGCGAGCGCGAATTCGTTGAGTTCGCTGTAATCGAGCCCCTCGCCGCTCGCCAGGTTCCATCGCCCCTTTGTTTCGCCGCGGCTCAAAAGGTGAAAGATCGGCGTCTTCTCGAAGTCACGTTCCGTCTCACTGCCGTGCTCCGCATTTTCAAGGACAGTCGCACCGCCCCGCATGAAATTAGCCGAAACGCCGCGATACATGGGATGGAGGGACGGCATTCTGATACTCGCCCGCCAGATCGGAAATCCGTCCGCGATCAGCCGGTCGCACAGACCGGCGACGAGGTCGCCAATATGCTCGCTGGTGATCCCCTGCTCTATAAGCCATTGAATATGATTTTTAATTTTTCAATCTCCGCATGAGGACCGAGAACCGGCAATGGCCATTTCGCCCTCGAGCCCGATGAGCAGAACGGCAGAACGGGCGCTCAACGAGCGGTCTTACACCTGCCGTTCATTAACCTGCTTCGCGTCGTTATACTACACCCGGGCGAATGGGAGTGATGCGGAATTCTGGCCTTTTCTCGTCGAGCGTTTTGCCTCGCTTCGATGTGCAAAGGGCTGCTCGGTCAGCGGAATCTGTTCCAGTCTCCATCCCGCGAGGCGACGAACGGGATCTCGCTTCTCGACGCCGCAATGTCCTTCAGCATGTGGTCCGACAGCGCGCCAAGCCGATTTTCCACCGACTGCCGTCGTTGCCACAGGATGAAGTTACGAGCCGGAGAAAACAGCAGCAATACCGCTTTGGACAGTCGCAGTTCGAACCCGTCTGCAAGAGCTTCTCGCTCATGATTGTCCCCGGAGACGCGTGCGCCGATTACAACATCGCTGCGCCTGCGAGGCGGCCGGCGCCTCGTCCGCCGGCCAGCTCCCGCGCCCCGGCGCATCACCTCGAAATCGGTTTGCGGAAGGGCTGTGCGCGGATGGAAAGTGGGGTTGCCGCGCCCCATCGAACGCGGCGTTTAACGCGCGGCCGAATGAGGGCCGATGAGGCTCGTGATCTCCGTCACGCGGTCCGCAGGAAAGCCACCCTTTTCCGCGTGCCGATAGACCGCTTCCGCACTCTCGGCCTCATGAACGCAGTACATCTTGTCGCCAGTCACATAGCTGGTGATCCAGCTATAGGGTTCGCCGAGGGAGGCCACGACGGCGTTGGATTTCGCCGAGATCTCGCGCAGGGTTTCCTTGCTCATATCTCCGAGACCTGGAATATTTCGTTCGACAACGAATTGCGGCATTGTTTTATCCTTTCATGATGCCTTGAGTGACGCAGCGCTTCATCAACCGTGCGCATGCCGGCAGCTGACGTCGGGGTTCATGTCGGCGAACGATCCCTTCGGATTGTCCTTCCATGCCCAGACATGCAACTCGTAGAAAGCCGGAAGGCCGTAGCGGTTCGGTGCATTCGTGAAACTGAACAGCTGACCGCCGAGATTGGCGGGACCTTTCGTCGTGATGTATTCGACGGCGACCAGTTTCATCTTGCCGTGTTCGTCAGGCTCGTACATCACGGCTTCCGGCTTGGAGAGATCAACGGCCTCATCCTTGATGAGGTCGGCATTGACATAGTGGATGCCCATAGCACCCCCATCGATGCCGCTGGTGCACGGGATCGGCGAATAGCCTTCCCTGACGGCCTGGTTGACGTCCTGGAAGCGCGCATTGGCCTCCCGGACCTGGTTCGGCAGGCCGGCGCCGCCGCCGAGCGCTGCAGCCGGTAAAACTGCGATAAAGAGAAGCGCCGCGATCGGCGCTTTGGTCGCTTTCATGAAGATTGCCCTCCAATTTCTGGTTGTCCAAGCCGAGTGGAATCCGGCCGGCAGTGGCGTTGTAAGAAATCCACGCGATGAAACATCTCCCGCGTGGGGGATGAAATCTTCCGCAAATCCCGGAAATGAAGGCGTCCTGGCCGGCGGCAATTGACCGCGCAGGCCGGGCTGATGCAGGATTGCGATCATGGAACAACAGCTGTCGGAAATCATTGGCGCTATTTATGATTGTGTGGCCCGGGAGGATGCCTGGCCAAACGCTCTTCGTCTGATCAATGGCCAGGTGAATGGGTTTTTGACCACGCTTGCCGTCTTCGACACCACCACCCGTTCCGCACGGCTGGCTCAGATCGCCTGCGACGACGGAGAAGCCATCAGCACCCTCGTCGCGCATGCGAAGGACGTCCCGTTCTTCCACCTTCTCCACCGAATGGAGATCGATCAGCCGGATACGCTGGAGCGAATGTTCTCCCTCTATGGACCCGATGGCGAAGCCGTCTGGAAGAGCGGTGCGCTCTACCAGAACTTTCATGCCAAGTATGGGGTATTGAACTCGATTGACATGGCGGTGCTGAAGCGCCCGACCCGGGTCGGGACAATCAACATTTCGGTGCAATACGAACCGAGCGAGCGACGCGTCTTCGACATTGTCGGGCTACTCGGCCCGCATATCCGCCGTGCCGTGACGATCCACGACATGTTCGAGATGGAGCGCGCCGAAGCAGCCGTCCTCAGGGAGGTCATCGACGCTCTCGACCATGCGGTCTTCATCGTTGCTGAAGACATGACAATCCTTTTCGCCAACCATGCCGCAGAAGCACGATTGCGCGAGCAGCACGTCGTTCACTCGCTTTCAGGCCGGCTGGCCGCGCGCTACGCTTATGCAGGCGCTGCCCTTTCCAACGCAGTGGCGCTTGGCGCGCGGGACGAAATCAGTCTCGCAGCGGCTGGGATCGATGTCCCGCTTGCCTCGGCCGAGCGCCCCGCCGTCGCGCACGTTCTGCCGCTGCAGCGGCGCACCGAAAGGGGACGTTTCGAAAGCCGCGCGGCTGCGGCGATCTTCCTCGCCGCCGCGGGAACGGTGACACAGTCGGCCGTCGAAGCCGTTGCCGCCCTTTTTGCTCTCACTCCAGCCGAACGGCGCGTGGTCGGCTACGTCTCCGAAGGCATGACGCGATCCGAGATCGCCAACGCACAAGGCGTTGCCGACGGCACCGTGAAATCGCAACTGGCCGCCATCTACGACAAAACGGGAGCGGAGGACCAGCGCAGCCTGCAGCAGCTCGTCCGCGAACTCAGTCCGCCTGTCAGGCGCGCGTGACGTCTCGACCTTGAACTTCGGAGCGATTGGCGGAAGACGTGAAAACGGGGCCGGGGTCCCTCGGTACCGAACCGAGCGCCATCACATCCATAGAGAACCGCCAGACCGATATTTCCAACGCTCACATCCTGACCGTCATGCCGCCATCGACCGTCAGGACGTGGCCATTGACGAAGGAGGCGGCGGCGCTTGCAAGAAACAGCGCCGCGCCGGCGATCTCGTCGGGCCGCCCCCAGCGCTGGACCGGAATGCGCTGGCGCACGAAGGGCATCAATTCCTCGTTCGCGGCCATCGCCGCATTGGTTTCGGTGGCAAACCAGCCCGGCGCAATCGCGTTGCTGGTGATGCCGTGCGGACCGAATTCGACCGCCATACCGCGCATCAGGCCGGTCAGGCCCTGCTTGGCTGCCGGATAGACGCAGTCACCGGGCATGACGACATGGCCGCTGATGGAGGTCACCGAGATCAGGCGGCCGTGATTGCGCCGCTTCATCAGCACGGCGGCGTCCCGCGAAAGCGTCATCGCGGCGGCCAGATCGGTGCGCAGCAGTTCGATGATGGCATCATCATCGAATTCGGCCAGCGGTCGCCTGTCACGGGCGCCGACATTATTGATCAGGATGTCGAGGCGACCGTGAGCCCTTTCGATATCGGCCATCAACGCACGCTGGGCCTCGCGATCGGTGATATCGAAGGCGGCGGCCTCCGCTGTGCCACTCGCCGCACGGATGATCCTTACGGCGTCTTCCAGCGTCGCCGCCGTGCGTCCGGTAACGATGACATGGGCGCCGGCCTCTGCAAGGGCACGTGCCATCTCGAAGCCCAGGCCACGGCCGCCGCCGGTCACCAGCGCCACCTGACCCGTCAGTGAAAATCTATCCATCACGCTCATCGTCTTACCGCTCTCGATCAGCTCCGCCGGGGCAATTAATGGACTCAGTCAACTAATTTGGCAAGAGCAGAACGAAGGATGCATCCGGCCTAACCGAGCAGTCCGGCCAGCCAGCGCGGATCGAGGTGACGTTCCAATTCCCCGGCGATCTCGTCGAGCGCCTGCTCGACGCTCTCGCGGTAATTCCTTCGCCCGCCTGATAACCCGAAGCTCTGCAGCAGCCGGGCGCGGTAGGCGTCGCTGCCGAAGAGCCCGTGCAGGTAGGTGCCCATGATTCGGCCGTCGGCCGAAAGCGCGCCATCGGGTGCCCCGTCGATGATCGCCGAAGGCCGGGTGCCATCCGGGCCGCGGGTGATGCCGAGATGGATCTGGTAGCCGGCAAGCGGCACGTCGTATTCGGTCGAGCGGGCATGACTGTTGCGCACGGTTTTTTCAGGCGCCATCTCGGTCTCGACGTCGAGAAGCGCAAGCCCCGGCGCCTCGAGCATTCCGCCCTCGATGCCGAGTGGATCGTGCACCGTCCGACCAAGCATCTGGTAGCCGCCGCAAATGCCGATCACCCGGCCGCCGCGCCTGACATGCGCCTGGAGGTCGCGGTCCCAGCCCTCAGCCCTCAAGTCGGCGAGATCAGATATCGTCGATTTTGAGCCGGGAAGGACGATGAGGCTTGCAACAGGCAGCCGCTCGCCTGGTCGCACGAAGACCAGCTCGACATCCGGCTCGCTCCTCAGCGGATCGAGATCGTCGAAATTGGCGATACGGGGCAGCACCGGCACGGCGATCTTCAGCCGGCCCGCCCCGCCCTTCGCCAGCCGTTCGAGCACGACCGAATCTTCGGCCGGCAGGCGTGCCGCACCCGGCAGCCACGGCACGACGCCGAAACACGGCCAGCCGGTAAAGCCTTCGATGGCGCGGATGCCGTCGTCAAACAGCGAAACGTCGCCGCGAAACTTGTTGATGATATAACCCGCAACCATCGCTCGGTCGCCCTCATCAAGGATCGCCTGCGTGCCGACCAGCGAGGCGATGACGCCACCGCGATCGATATCGCCGACGAGCACGACAGGCACGCCGGCACGCGTCGCAAAGCCCATATTGGCGATATCGGCGACCCTGAGATTGATCTCGGCCGGCGATCCGGCACCCTCGACGATAACGAGGTCGGCATCTGCTGCCACTTTTTCGAAACTCTCGAGCACCGCGCCGAGCAGTTGCGGCTTCAGCCGCTGATAGTCGCGCGCCTTCGCCTGGCCGAACACCCTGCCCTGCACGATAATCTGGCTGCCGTTTTCCGATTGCGGCTTGAGCAGCACCGGGTTCATGTGCACCGAAGACGGCGTGCGTGCGGCCAGTGCCTGCAGCCACTGCGCTCGGCCGATCTCGCCGCCGTCATCGGCAACCGCTGCATTGTTCGACATGTTCTGCGGCTTGAACGGCCGGACGGCAAGCCCGCGATTGGCCGCCAGCCGGCAAAGGCCAGCGACCAGCACCGTCTTTCCGACATCCGAGCCGGTTCCCTGCAGCATGATCGCTCTTGCCATGGTGGCCGCCTTTCGCTGAGGCGAGGCCTACAATGGCCGGCGACACCGGGTCAAGACTTGGCACAGGGTAAGACTTGGCCCGGGTCAAGCTTCCCGCAGAAACGCGAAAACCGCGCATGGCCTTGGCTCTGCGCGGTTTGCCGAAAACTCAGGCGTCTTCACCCCTACACGGCGAAGCTCGCTTTCTCCGGTACGCACTACCTGAACCGGAGAAGCGGCGGTCATTCCCGCCACGACCCAACTGATAACGGCACATTCTTACCGGAGAGTTATTGAAGCCTTACGCAAATGTTAATTTTGATCTTTTTTGACATTCTGGTCGAAATTTCTGCAGAAGACCCGACGGTGATCGCCAAGAGCGTGCACTGCGCTCAAAGGCGCCATTTTCCGGATATTGAGATAAATTCTTCGAATTCAATAATTTAGTCCGGCGACCGTCAGCAGAAGATGGTTGATTTCTGCGACCGAACGCGTAGGCTTCCCAAAAACCGCCATTTTCGAGCATGACCTGCAATGAGCTGCCGGAGCCGCAAGGACGGAAGGCACCCATGAACCGGAAATGTATGTCGCGGCATCGCCCGTCAGTCATTTCCTTTTGGGCGCCAGAAGGATTTGTCGCTGATTTCCGACCCTGGCTGCGCGTCCGTAGATTCAAGGTATCACAGCGTCATTAGCGCGTCTGAAAAGGCCGGCGCTGTAAAGAAGAATTCGGGGAAATGACGATGAAGACGTTTCTGATTCCCGCCGTCTTTGCCGCGGCTCTTTCTATCGTCGCGCCGGCCGAAGCCGCCGAATGCGGCAATGTTTCGATCGCTGAGATGAAATGGGCCTCGGCCGGTATTGCGGCGAGCTTCGACAAGATCATCCTGGAAAAGGGCTACGGTTGCGCCGTCACCATCGTCGACGGCGACACCCTGCCGACCTTCGCCTCGATGAATGAGAAAGGCACTCCCGACATCGCCTCGGAGTACTGGATCAATTCCGTCAGGGCCTTGCTCGATCAGGCCGTCAACTCCGGCCGGCTGGTGCAGGGAGCCGAGATCCTGGCCGACGGAGCCGTCGAGGGCTGGTGGATCCCGAAATTCATCGCCGACGCCAATCCCGACATCCGTTCGGTCGAAGATGCGCTGAGACATCCCGAGCTCTTCCCCGCCGAGGACGATGCCTCGAAGGGCGCTATTTACAATTGCCCAGCCGATTGGAGTTGTCAGATATCAACCACCAACCTGTTCAAGGCGCTTGCCGCGGACAAAAAGGGCTTCGAACTCGTCGAAACCGGCAGCGCCGAACGGCTCGACGCCTCGATCGCCCGCGCCTTCGACAATAAGATCGGCTGGCTCGGTTATTATTGGGCGCCGACCGCAATCCTCGGCAAATACGAGATGACGCGCCTGAGCTTCGGCGTCGGTCATAACAAGACCGAGTGGGACCGCTGTACGGCGGTTTCCGGCTGCCTCAGGCCCCAGCTTAATTCCTATCCGGTCTCGCGCGCCTTCACATTGATGACCAGGTCTTTCGCCAGTCGCGCGGGACCTGTCACCACCTATCTCAAAACCCGCAAATGGGACAATCAGACGATCAACCAGGTGCTTGCCTGGCAAGACGAAAACCACGAAAGCAACGAGGATGCCGCGATCCATTTCCTTCGCAATTACGAGGGCCTCTGGATGAAATGGGTGCCCGCCGATGTAGCCGAGAAGGTCAAGGCGAGTTTATAACGCCAAAAATACGATCAAGCATGGACGATTCGATGACAGGCAACGTTCCCTTTCCCGACCGCGATACCGTTGCGGAAAAGCTTGCCGCGCTGTCGGAGACGGACAAATCATATCTGACGCTGCTCATGGAAAATGTCGCTCAGGACGACAACCTGCTCGACGGCCTGCGCCGCCATCTCGACATCGCAGCAGGGTCGCGGTTCCTGAACTCGCTAAAACTCGAAAATCTCGGAATATGGCTCGGAGCACATGCGCCGGATCGGCTTCAGATCCGGGTGATGGAAACCGCCCGCTCCAGCCAGCATCCTGCCTACCAGGCCTTCCGGACCGGTCTTGACCGATCCGGCGGGCTGGAAAAGGCTTATCCCCCGGTCAATACTTGATCCGGCCCAGTCGATAATTGATTCTGTCCAGGAAAGCTTTATCCGGCATCCCCGGAGGAATGTGAACGGTCTTTACTTCTTTGCAGCACGGTCAACCGAGCGGCCCGCATCCTGCGTTGCATTTACGGTGTTGGCCGTATCTTTTCCTATGCCGCGGATCGTGTTGCCGCAGGAGGAAAGCGCAAGAAGTACCATCAAGGCTGCGGCGATTTTGGCCGTTGTCGTCATTTCGAATATCCTTGTTTGAAATCAACCCCGAACGGGACTTATGCCGTTCGCGCCGATAACGCACAAGGGGACAAAAGGTTCAACGCCTGAAAGAGATCATCAGGCGGCGACCGCCTTCGCTCTCTCGGCAAAGGCGCCGCGAATGCTGTCGGCCACTGTCTCGATCGGCCCGGACACCTGCGAGGCGGTCAGCAGGCGGATATCGAAGGCGCCGAGTTCCGGCAGGCCTTCCTGCGGGCCGAGGATCGCCATGTCCTCATTGACATAGGACAGCGGCAGCGGCGCAATGGCGAGATCGGAGAGCACGGCGGCGCGCTGCGCCATGGTGTGGCCGCTGAGATAGGCGACGCGATAGTGCCGCTTGTTGCGTTCGAGCTGGGAGAGAGCCTCCTGGCGCCAGATGCAGCCATCCTCCCAGATCGAGATCGGCAGGGGATCGCGCCGATGCGCCGAACCGCACTTGGCGCCGGCCCAGACCAGCCGCTCGCGAAACACCACCTCGCCGCCTGTCGGGAACGGCCGCGTCGCACAGTTGATCAAGGCCAGGTCGAGCCGCTGTTCCTCCATGCGCTTCTTCAATCCCATGCTCATGTCGATCGTTACGTCGACCATGATGCCGGGATAGCTCTCCGCGAAACTCTTCAGGATGCTCGGCAGCAGCCGCTCGCCGATATCCTCCGGTGCGCCGAGCCTGACGACGCCGCTGAGCTCCGGCATGATGAAGCGCGACACTGCCTCGTTCGACAGCGCCAGGATGTTGCGGGCGTAGGACAACAGCATCTCGCCGTGGCGCGTCAGCGACACCGAGCGGGCATCGCGCAAAAACAGCGTCGCGCCCAGTTGTTCCTCGAGCTTCTTGATCTGCATCGACACCGCTGACGGCGTGCGAAAGACCGCCTCCGCGGCGGTCGAAAAATTGCCAGTCTCGGCAATGGCAACGAAGGTACGCAACACGTCGTTGTCAAGCAGCGGAATGGGACGGCGAAAGGGAAGACTCATCGTCGCATCTTTCAATTTTTCTGATTTATAACCGCATATCATTTTGTTTGATTGAATGTCAATCGCTCGCCATATTTCGAGGGGTCAGCAGCCGATGCAGCAAAAGGAGGCCCCGACATGTCGAACATGAGCATCTGGAATATCGTACAGGCCCTTTCCGCGTTCAAGTCGCAGAGGCGCAGGGATGTGAACCATGAGCATGCACTCCGGCAGCTAAGGCGTTTTCCGTCGCATCTGCTGGCCGATTGTCAGCCCAAGATAGAGTTGACGGTCGCCGCCTCTGCTAGCCGAACCGCTGCTGAAGATTGTAAGCTCGGCGTGCCTCACCATGTGCGCCCATCAGGAAACATCCGTCCATCAAAAAGCTTGCGCGCCGTTGTGATCGTCCGCGCCCCCTGACCGACCCGTTTACCGCCGGATCCAGCACATTTCCATCTCGCCGGTCGAACGGCCATCACATCCCGCCCAACAGCTTGAACGCGATGATCCACATGGTGAATGCGACGAGCGTTTCCAGCATGCGCCAGGATGAGGGCTTCGAGAAGATCGGTCGCAGCCACGTGGCGCCGTATCCGAGCGAAAAGAAAAACAGAAAGGAACCCGTCACCGCCCCCGCAGCAAACGAAGCCTGCTGTCCCGGGTAGCGTGTCGATATCGTGCCGAGCAGCACGACCGTATCGAGATAGACATGCGGGTTGAGCCAGGTCAGTGCAAGGCAGGTCATGAGCGTCTGGCGAAAGCTCGATGGTCTCGCTTCTGCTTCCGCGAGGCTGGCGGACGAGCGAAAGGCGGAATAGAGGCTCTTCGCTCCATACCAGGCCAGAAACGCGGCTCCTCCATAGCGCATGACCGGATCGAGCCAGGGCATAAACCTGGCGATTTGCTGCAAGCTGGTCACGCCAAGCACGATCAACGCTGCATCCGAAAACGCGCATGCGAAACAGACGGAAAAGACATGTTCGTTGCGCAGGCCTTGGCGCAGAATAAAAGCGTTCTGCGCGCCGATTGCGACAATGAGGCTGAGGCCCATCATCAGGCCGGTGACATAGATCGAAAAATTCATCGCTTCGGCGAACGCCCCTGCTTCGGTAAGGGTTGCCGTATCGCCGTGAAGAGAATTAGGCTAATTAATCTGGCTTATCTCAATTAAGCGAAACTTAATCATGCTCGATTACCCCGCCCTGCGCGCCGTCGCAACTGTTGTCCAGACAGGCAGCTTCGATAGGGCTGCGACCGTGCTGAACGTCACTCCCTCGGCCGTTTCGCAGCGCGTAAAGCAGATCGAGGAGCGTCTCGGTACCGTCCTCATCGTCAGAGGCACGCCGTGCACGGCAACCGAAAAGGGAGAATGGCTCTGCCGCCATATGGAGAATGTCGGCATGCTCGAAGCCGAACTCTTCGGGCAACTGCCGGCTCTCGTCGATCCCGACGAACCACGCCAAAGGGTGACGCTCCAGATCGCGACCAATGCCGACAGCCTTGGGACATGGTTCGTGGAGGCCATGTCGAACTTCGCCAAGAGTTCTTCCTACCTCTTGAATATCGCCGTCGACGACCAGGACCACACCGCCGAATGGTTGCAGCGCGGACGGGTGATCGCAGCCGTCACCAGCCTTGAGAAGCCGGTCCGCGGATGCCGGCGATTTGCACTCGGCATTCTGCGCTACCACGCTACGGCAACCCCCGACTTCGTGGCACGCCACTTTCCGGGCGGCGTAACCGCCGAGGCAATCCGCAATGCCCCGGCGCTCACCTTCAATCAGAAGGACAGGTTGCAGAGCAGCTGGGTAAGCAGCAAGTTCGGACGCGATCTCGATTATCCCACCCATTGGCTGCCGTCGACGCAGAGTTTCGTCGAGGCGAGCCTTTCGGGCATGGGATGGGGAATGAACCCGACCCAGCTCACCCGCGAACATCTCGCATCGGGACGGCTGGTCGAATTGGTTCCCGACACCCCACTCGATGTCCCACTATACTGGCAGATAAACCGCCTCGCCGCCGATCGCCTGGCGAAGCTGACGCGCGAGGTCATCACGGTGGCCAAGCGCAATCTCTGAACGCGTTGCTCAGAACAGCAGCGGCTCAAAACAGGCGCTGTCACACGTACGCCGTGCGGCTGCCGAATTCGCTGGTGTCGTCAAAATTCTTCGTGCCGATACGCTCGCTCTCGCCGGAGAGATCCTGCGGAGCCTCGGTAGCGGGCTTCGATGCGGCGGACGCCTCGGTCTTGCTGCTCTCGGACGCTTCGAGCTTGGCAATCTTTGCTTCCAGCGTCTCGATGGATTTTTCGATTGTGGCCTTCTCTTTCTCGTCCTGCGTTTGCGACAGGGCTGCCTGCTTTTCGGCAAGCTGCGCCTCGAGAGAGGCAAGCTGGTCCGACGAACTGGACGACGAGGTTGAAGCGGTTGAACTCAAAAGGGTGGATGCGGAACTGGAAATTGCGCTGACCATGCGGATGACCTTCGATATTCGATGTCATCTTTCTAGGCCGCGAATGATAAATAAAGTACTATGAAGTACCATTTTTCATAACAATTATTGCGCATCGTCAAACTCGGCGCCGCTTTGAGTATCCCGCCCTACGCGATAGCGATGATCTGCAGCTCATGGCTACCTGTCTCCACCACATCGCCGACAGCCTTGCCCATCAGCAACCGCGCCACCGGCGACACATAAGAAATCGATCCGGCCTTGGGATCGGCTTCGTCCTCGCCGACGATCCGATAGGTCTGCACGCGCCCGTCGTCGCGGCTGAAAGTCACCGTGCTGCCGAAGGCGACAGTGTCGGTTGACGCAGGGTCAGGCATGAGCTGGGCGTTGCGGAGCCTCGCCGCGAGATAGCGCAGGTCGCGCAACGGTCCCGCCGCCTGCCGCCGTCGTTCGTTCACGTCTTCGATGACACTCGCGGCATCATAGGCCAGGCGAGCCTGCTGGAACAGTAGTTCCAGAGCCTTCAACCCTGCCTCCGTCACCAGGTTCAGATGCGGCGAAACCGGACGATCGGGCAGCAGGGTTTCCGAAGCGGTTTCGAAACTCTCTTCCTTGGTGAATGCGACGGCCAATTCTATACTCCGTTTTGGGCGCGGTGCGCTTATAGCTGACGGGGAGGTTCTCCCCATCCAAAACATACATACACCCGCCGCAGACGAACCGCCAATCTTGGCTCATCGGCAACGCGGAACGTCCCGCGCCGCATGGCGTTTAGACCCGTGACGCATCATGGCCGAGGAGGATCAATGCCCGGCGAACAGCGGAAAGCCCGCGATATAACCCGGAGCGAAACATGCCTTCGTTCCTGACCGACGCCATGCCGCTGACACCGAGCTGGTGGGACATCGCCGCGCGCATCGCGCTGACGGTGATCGCCGGCGGCCTCATCGGCCTCGACCGCGAGCGCGGCGGCCATGCCGCGGGCTTCCGGACGACGATCCTGGTGGCGCTTGCCGCCTGCGTTGCGATGGTCCAGGCGAACCTGCTTCTATCGACCTACGGGAAAACACTGAGTTTTTTCACCCAGATGGACGTGCTGCGCTTTCCCCTCGGCGTCCTGACCGGCGTCGGCTTCATCGGCGGCGGAGCGATCCTCAGGCGCGGCGACATGATGACTGGCGTCACCACGGCGGCGACCCTGTGGTTCATGACCGTGGTCGGCCTCTGCTTCGGCGGCGGCCAGATCGTCACCGGGACCGTCGCAACCGTCATCGCCGTCATCGTGCTGTCGCCGCTGAAACGCCTGGACACCTGGCTGCGCTGCGAACGCAAGGCGACGCTCGTCGTCTATGGCTCGAGTTCTGATATTCCCGACCTTTCGGATGTGCTGGGACCTCTTGAATGCAGCGCATCGTTTGTCTCGTTGGGACAGGCCGAAGATGGCCGCACCGGGGTGACGTTCGAATTGCGCTGGCTGGCGAAAGATCCGGACGCATCCGCACGCGCAATCCTCTTCGCCGTCTCCGAGGCGCACGAGGTCGCGAATTTCTCGATGCCCACGACATAAGCCGGACGCCCCGCCATCGCGGCGCCCTGCCTATTTGGGGGCGTGCTCCGGTTTGCCCTTTCTTTTGGTGGATGCAAATTCCTCGAGCTGTTTTTCGCTCATGGACTCGACCATCTGCTTGGAGGCGCCCTTGAGCTCTTTCTTGGGCGTCTCGCCACGTTTGGCCGACAGTGCGGCGCCCGCCGCCTTCTGCTGGGCCTTGGACTTGGCTGGCATATCGATCTCCTTATGCTTGTGATGAGGCGCCGAGTTGGCCTCAAAGCTTCCTGAGTTCATCGGGCTTGTGTGCGGCCCGCTTTCCCGATTTGTCGCTTTCCACGATATACTGGGGTTCCGCCGCCGACGCCTTCACCTTGTGGCCCTTGATCTTCGTCTGGCTGATCTGCTTTTTGACCACCCTGCCCTCGGTCTTTCCCTGGCTGGTGTCCCAGCTCACGTCGTCGCCCTTCCTCAATTGCTTGGACATGCGAGGCTCCTTACGGCGAGGAGGCTGCGGCAAAAGCCGCAGCCGACCGCCCGTCAGTTAATAGTGGCCCACTGGGTGCGAACATCCCTGGCGTTCTTTGACAGATGAACATGCGCATCGACGTGATCGACCCAGTCGATCGGGATCAGGTGGTGCTTGCCGTCCTCCGAGCCGGTCTTCGCCAGCTTGATGCGCGTGGGTCCGTCGAGATGATCGACTGTCCCCATATGGGTGCCATCGGCAGCCCGCACTTCCATATGTTCACGGATCTGATCTGCGGAAATCATGGTTTCCTCCTTTGCATCATTGTCAGGTACGAAGCGGCAACGACGTGGAGCGGACTTGGTTCCGAGTCATCTCGCCGTGCCCCGATTTGGCATTTTGCAACCCCGCAGCGGTCAGCTCTTCCGATCGGCGGGCGCACGGCGATCGTTCAATATCTCTGATGTTATCCATAAACTCTATTCGTTTGAATGATGAGTTCCGGGAGCCCATATTGTGATTACGGACATGGACGAAACCTCCCATCGAGACCATGCCCCTGACCCAAGAAAGGATCTGGACATGACCACGCTCATCTATCGGGGTGCTGGCAAGACCCTCACCTCCGGCGAAGGCCGCTTCGATCTGGCACATTATGCCCGCAGGCTTGTGCTCGCTTGGACGCGCTGGCAGACGGCTCGCGAAATCGAAGCCATGCCCTTCGACATCCGCAAGGACATCGGCTGGCCGAGCACGGACGACAACAAACACCGGACCGTGTAATGAATGCGACATTTCTCCCAAGATGAGGCGGCGTCTGCCTACTGCAACGCCGCCTTTCTCATGGGCTGACCGTCCATTCCCAGGCCGTTTTCGATCTTGAATTTCAGATGCCTATCAGCCTGTTCGTTGCCCTTCCCACGCCCCTTCCGGGGGTTTGACCGGCTAGATCTCAGGCGATGTCGCATATTTGCTCTTCCCGGCCGCATTTTTCCATGCCAGTGTCGCTTTCAGGACATCGGCGCGACGCAATCCGCGCAACGAATGTGTCATCGCCCCTCGAGCATGGATTTCGCTATGAACAGGATGCAGATCAAGAAGCGTTCGCTGGTCTTCTTTATGGTACCGCAATTCACCATGCTGCCCTTTTCGGCGGCCGTGGACACCTTACGCATCGCCAATCGCATGCTCGGCTATCAGGCCTATACCTGGCGGCTCGCCTCCCTCGACGGGGAGAAGGTCTATTCCTCCTGCGGCATCGGCGTCGAGGCGAATTCCTCGCTGGCCGAGGAGCGCCGCCATCTCGGCGGCGAAAACCGGCCGGGCATGGTGCTCGTCTGTTCCGGCATCGATGTCGAGCAGTTCAACAACAAGTCGGTCAATGCATGGCTGCGCGAATGCTATAATCGCGGCGTTGCCGTCGGCAGCCTCTGTACGGGCGCGCATGTGCTGGCCCAGGCCGGCCTGCTGAACGGCAAGCGCTGTGCCATCCACTGGGAAAATCTGCCGGGCTTTTCGGAAGCCTTCCCGCAGGCCGAGGTCTATGCCGATCTCTACGAGATCGACGGCAATCTCTATACCTGCGCCGGCGGCACCGCCTCGCTCGACATGATGCTCAACCTCGTCGGTGAGGATTTCGGCGAGAGCCTCGTCAACCGCATCTGCGAGCAGCACCTGACCGATCGCGTGCGCAATCCGCATGACCGCCAGCGCCTGCCGCTGCGCGCCCGTCTCGGCGTGCAGAACGCCAAGGTGCTGTCGATCATCGAACTGATGGAAGGCAATCTGGCCGAGCCGCTATCGCTGATCGAGATCGCCGATGGCGCCGGCCTCTCACGCCGCCAGATCGAGCGGCTGTTCCGCCAGGAGATGGGCCGCTCTCCGGCCCGCTACTATCTGGAAATCCGCCTCGACCGCGCCCGCCACCTGCTGGTGCAATCCTCGATGCCTGTGGTCGAGGTTGCCGTCGCCTGCGGCTTCGTCTCGGCTTCGCATTTCTCCAAGTGTTATCGCGAACTCTACCATCGCTCACCGCAACAGGAGCGTGCCGAGCGCAAGATGACCATGGCGACCGCGCGCCAGCAGCCGGTCGCGGCCTGAGAGTTTGAAAAAACAGAGACTGCCGCCTGAAATGAAACGGCGGCGGCTCGCCCAGGATGGCTCTACTGCGCCGCCTCTTCCGTCATCTTGGCGTCCGAATAGACCTGGTTGCGGCCCCGGTGTTTGGCCATGTAGAGGAATTGGTCGGCGGCGTTGAGATAATTCTCGAAGGTCTCGTAGCCGCCGATCTCGGCGATGCCGATCGAAATCGTGACACCGAGTTCCTCGTCGTCTGCCGTGACCTTCAACCGAGAAATATCCGAGCGGATCTCGTCGCAGAGCTTGGTCGCCGCAAGGGAATCCATCTGTGGGAAGAGGATGGCGAATTCTTCCCCGCCAAGCCGCGAGAGAAGATTGTCGCTGCCTTCGAAGATCGTGAACAACCTGTTTGCGACAGCCTTCAGCACCTTGTCGCCGATCTCGTGGCCATAGGTGTCGTTCAGTCGTTTGAAATGGTCGATATCGAGAATCGCCACCGAACTCGGCACTTTCAGCCGCAGGCACTCGTTCACCAGCTTCGGGCCATTGTCGTAGAAATAGCGGCGGTTATAGAGGCCGGTCAGGTAATCGCAGGCCGCCGCCGCCCTGAGTTGCCGCATCTGCGCCAGCGTTTCGGCATTGTTGGCGATGCGGCATTGCAGTTCTTCGGCGACGAAGGGCCGGTAGACGAAATCGCTGGCGCCGGCTTTGAGGAAACTCGCCGAAAGCATGCGGTCGTTGGAGGAGGAAACGCCGATGACGCGCAGCCTGTCCGAACCGAAGCGATGGCGGATACGCCGCGTCAACTCGTAGCCGCTCATATCGGGCATGTGGTGGTCGGTGACGACCAGTTCGATATCGCTGTAGGCCTCAAGTGCGGCCAGCGCCTCGAGCCCCGAATTTGCCTCGACGACGAGATATTGCTGCGCCTTCAGGAGGTCAACCAACACCTGGCGCACCGAGACGACATCATCGACGACGAGCACCCGCGTCTTGCGGTTGGAGATCGCCCGTCGGACGGTGGCAACGAGATTGTCGAGCGCGAATTCATTGTCCTTCAGCACGTAATCGATGACATTGCGCTCCATGATCCTGTTGCGCGTATTGACATCGAATGTCGCGGTGAAGACGATCGCCGGGATATCGTGCTCGATCGTACAGTCGAGCGCTTCGCCATAGGGCGAATCCGGCAGGTTGAGGTCGACCACGGCCATGGTGTAGCCGTGACCGTCCTCGGCAAGTTCTTTGCGAAGAGCCTTCAGCGACGGGCAGGATTTGACCGCAAGGCCAAGCTCGGTCTGGAACCGATGGCAAAGCACGGCGGAAAACATCCGGGAATCTTCAACCAGAAGTATTTTGAGCCCGCCGGAGCGCAGCCCGATGCCATCTCGCTGAAAATCCGCTTGAAAAGCCACAGCCGCTACTCCCCCATGCGTCCGATGGCCTCGACTCGGCCCTTTCCCCGGCGGGGCGGACGATAACCGAGAGGGCTGCGCGCGTGAAGGGGGCAAATCGCGGCGTTACTTGTAATTGCAGAAATTCGACGACGGCCTGTTTCCGTCATCTCCGCCCCTATGGCGATGATACTGGAAGGGCCTTCAGGCAACCGCCCGCTCCCTGCGCATCGACTGGATTTGCAGCAGCGTATCGAGGTTCTGGTTGACGCGGCAGTAGAACTCCTCGTCGATGAAGGGACGCAGCATGAAATCATTGCCGCCGGCCTTCAGGAAACGCGCCGAAAGCAGCCGGTTCGACGAGGAGGAAACGCCGATGATGCGCAGCTCGTGCGAGCCGATACTGGAGCGGATACGCCGCGTCAGCTCGAAGCCGTCAATGTCGGGCATATTGTAGTCGGTGATCATCAGGCCGATATCGCGGTTGGCCTTCAGGATCTCCAGCGCCTTGCCGCCGTTCTCGGCGACGCTGACACGGAAATTATACCGCTTCAACCGGCTCGACAGCAGCGCGCGGGCCGTCGCGCTATCGTCGACGATCAGCACGTGGTGACGATGATTGGTCAGGAACCGGCAGATCGATTCCGCCAGAAGGTCGACGGCGAAGATATTGTCCTTGAGGATATAGTCGACGATATCCTTGGCCATCAGCTTGTCGCGCATGCTTTCATGGAAGGTGCCGGTAAACACGATGGTCGGGATGGAAAGATCGACCAGATATTCGAGCGCTTCGCCGTTTTCGGCGCCGGGCAGGTTGATGTTCGAGATTGCCAGCGTGATCGGATCTGAAGACTTGTCATAGGAAACCTGCAACTCCTCGAAGCTGCGGCAGATCTCGACGTCGATGTCGAACAGCTCCTTGAGGCGTTTGCTGATCATCGAGGTGAATACGTTGGAATCTTCCGCGACAATAATACGCGCGCCAGCAAACATTTCCCCGGAATATTGCATCCCCGAAATACCTAGAAACGCCATAGCAAACCTTTGATGTAAATTCTGTCCCCGGATCAAATTGGTACATCAATTAATTTGAATAATTCTTAATCAGCACGGCTGGATATAAAACGAAGAAGCAGCCCGATGGGGCCGCCTCCGTTTTCTTGCAAATATGATTAAGAAAGTAGTCGCGAAGCGCCGCATTCTCGGTATCGAACGGGCTCCCGTCGCCACAGTCGCTCGGCACGCCGATCAACTCTCCAGCCATACGGCACACCGAACAGCCCTCATCCCGAGGTGCCCTGTGGGGGCCTCGAAGGACGGCGGCGGATGACTGGTCGCAGAGGTGAGACGCCCACTCCCGCGCGCCCATTGGCTGGCAGCGCCCGGCCGAAGCGATTATAAACGGGCCATCAAACCCGACCCGCCGAGAGGTTCGCCCATGACCCAATCCGACCCGGTGATCGAATGGCTTCTCGATTCCGACCCGTCGATCCGATGGCAGGTGATGCGCGATCTGCTCGACGCCCCGGATCGGAAGTGGATGGCCGAGCGGGCCAGGGTGGAGACGGAGGGCTGGGGTGCCAGACTGCTTGCCTGCCGAGACGAGGACGGGCAATGGGCGGGCGGCGCCTTCCTGCCCGCCGGTTTCGACCCTCGCGAGTGGCATGAGCACGGCCAGCCATGGATGGCAACGACCTTCTCGCTGTCGCAACTCAGGGAATTCGGTCTCGATCCCGCCTGCGCGCAGGCCAGGCACACCGTCGCATTGATCGGCGCCAATGCCCGTTGGGAAGAAGGCGGCCAGCCCTATTGGGAAGGCGAAGTCGAAGAATGCATCAACGGCCGCACCGTGGCCGACGGCGCCTATTTCGGGATCGACATCTCACCGATCGTCGACAGGCTGGCCGGCGAGCGCCTCGCCGACGGCGGCTGGAACTGCGAGCGAACCCGTGGCTCGGTTCGGTCGTCTTTCGCTACCACCATCAACGTCCTGGAAGGGCTGCTGGAATTCGAGAAATCGACCGGCGGCACGCCCCGATCCCGCGAAGCGCGCGGAACGGGCGAGGAATTCCTGCTCGAGCGCAGCCTCTTCCGTCGCCTCGGAACCGGCGAGCCCGCCGACAAAAATTTCCTGCAGTTCCTGCACCCGAACCGCTGGCGCTACGACATCCTGCGTGCGCTCGACTATTTCCGCGCCAGCGCTATCCTCACCGACACCGCTCCCGACCCGCGCCTCAGCGAGGCGATCAACCACCTTCGTACCCGACGCCTTGAAGATGGCCGCTGGCCGCTCGACCGGAGCCCGCCGGGGCGTGTGTGGTTCGAAGTCGACGACGGACAAGGTAGGCCCTCACGATGGGTGACGCTCCGGGCGCTGCGGGTGCTTAGATGGTGGGGTACCCAAGCATCAATCGCTTGACGCGGCGAGCCGCTGCCTTGCCGAGCACAATGGTGAAGTGTGAAGCTCTCTAGGCGCAGCAGCGGCTCCGTACCGTGTTGGGGCCGCAGCAGGCGACGTCCGTTTTGCTTTCCTCCTCCAGCCAACGATCGCGCGGCTTGCAGCTTGCCGGCCGCGGTAAAAGCATGACGTGGACGGCACCAGCACTGAGAACCGGCCTCGCTGCGCGATAGAGCTGCATCGGCCGCACGCCGTCGCTGACTTCGAAGGTGAGCTTGGCAGAACCGTCGAGCTGCACATGCTCCGTCACCTTGCGGACGATGGAACAGAACTTGCCGGCCGGCATGTGCTTTCGGTCGCCTTCATCGATGTCCCAGAGCTGGATGAAGATTTCGGTCCAGGCCTCGGGATTGGCGCCGCAATCGAGGCCCGCGAATTGGCCCGCCTTGACCTCGGTGACATGATAGCCTGATTTCACCGCCCGACCGTCAGAATAGAAAACCAGCGGCGCGTCCTTTTCGTCGGCGAGCATATCCAGCAGGAGGCCGAGACTGATATCATTCTCTCGGATTTTTCCGTTGTCGATCGTGTCCATATCAGTTAATCCTCATTTCAACGATTCAAGGATTATTGAAATATGGATCAACGTCAAGCCCTCGCCGCTTTCAGTGCGCTTTCGCAGGAAACGCGCCTGCAGATCATCCGCATGCTTGTTGTATCCGGTCCGGACGGCATGGCGGCGGGCGCCATCGCGGAAAAGGCGGAGGTCTCGCCGTCCAACGTCTCCTTCCATCTGAAGGAGCTGGAACGTGCCGGCCTCATTGCCCAGCAGCGCGAATCCCGCTCAATCATCTACACCCCCAATTACGAGGCGCTTGGCGGCTTGATCCGTTTCCTGATGGAAGATTGCTGCGGCGGAAACCCTGAGATCTGTGCGCCGGCTGCTGCCGTCGCCGCGTGTTGTGCACCTGCGATGAAGGAGGACCTGCAATGACCACAGGCACGACCGCAAAACCGGTGACGGCCGATTGATGGCGCCGTTCGATCTGCCGCGCCGGCTGGTCGCAGAGGCCATCGGCACCGCCATGCTGGTCGCGACCGTCGTCGGCTCCGGCATCATGGCGACGTCGCTGACGCAGGATACAGGGCTTGCCCTGCTCGGCAATACGCTCGCGACCGGCGCCATTCTGGTGGTGCTGATCACCACACTCGGGCCGATCTCCGGCGCCCACTTCAATCCCGCCGTCTCGCTGGTCTTTGCAATGTCACGTTCGCTGCCGAAACGCGACCTGACCGGATATGTGCTGGCACAGATTGCCGGCGGCGTGGCCGGGACGATCGCGGCTCACCTGATGTTCGAACTCCCGCTCGTGGAACTCTCCAGCAAGATCCGCACCGGCGGCGCGCAATGGTTCTCCGAAGGTGTGGCGACCTTCGGCCTGGTCGCGGTCATTCTTGCCGGCACCCGGTTCGAGCAGAAAGCGGTGCCATGGCTGGTCGGCCTCTACATCACCGCCGCCTACTGGTTCACCGCCTCCACCTCATTTGCCAATCCGGCCATTGCGCTCGCCCGTTCCCTGACCGACACCTTCTCCGGCATCCGCCCGATCGATCTTCCCGGCTTCTGGCTCGCCGAAATCGCCGGCGCGCTCCTTGCGCTCATTCTTTTCACCTGGCTGCTGCAGCCGGCCGAAACATCGTCAACCCTATCCTCTGAGGCGAAGCTATGAACGTCACCATCTACCACAACCCGGCATGCGGCACCTCGCGCAATACGCTGGCGATGATCCGCAATGCCGGCATCGAACCGACCGTCGTCGAATACGTCAAGACTCCGCCCTTGCGGGAGGAACTGTCTCGGATGATCGCCGATTCCGGCCTCACCGTACGCCAGGCCGTTCGCCAGAAGGATACGCCCTATGCCGAACTCGGCCTCGATAATCCTGACCTCAGCGATGACCAGCTTCTCGACGCCATGCTCGCGCATCCGATCCTGATCAACCGGCCGTTCGTCGTGACACCGCTCGGCACGCGCCTGTCACGGCCCTCCGAGTTGGTTCTGGAAATCCTGCCGGAAACCCACAAGGGCGCCCTCGCCAAGGAAGACGGCGAGAAGGTGCTCGACGCCGGGGGCAAGCGGATCGTCTGATCCGCCCACCTACTTGACGACGGCCGAGCCCTTGACGATGTCGATCGTCTCGCCGCCGTCGAGCCCGATACGGTCTCCGTCGGGCGTAGTCATGAAGCAGCCGGAAGCGCAGAGGTTTTCCGAAGCGCCGGCATCGACCACGACTTCGACGCGCTGGCCGCTCTCGGTGATGACGAGCACCACGGCTGCCGGATCGGTGTTGGTGATGGATGCTGCTTCAGCCGCGGGCGCGGCGAGCAGCGGGACAAGCAAAACGGCGGCAAACCTTGCCATCATGTGCGGCGGCGCGGACGCGCCCTCCCCTCGAACGATCGGTGCTGCCCGCGGCAGCAATCCCGATGGTGGAGATCATGCACATAGACCTGTGAATGATGGCTGAATGAGCCGTTCAGCTCTTCAGGCTGCCATCCGCCGTCCGCCCGCGCAACTGCCGCACCGGCCGCTCCTCGTCCTCGATGGGCTTGTTCTTTGGATCGTCCTGGCCGTCCGTCTGCTCCTTGACGGCATTGGCAAGGACCGGCGCGGCATCGCGATGGATGGTGAGATCGCTCTGCGGCAGCGGGATCTCGATGCCCTCGGCCTTGAAGCGCCGGAGGATCTCCATCCTGAGATTGTTGCGCACCGTCATGCCGTCGCCCATGTCGGCGAGGAAGAAGCGCAGCTCGAAATCCAGGGAATAAGGGCCGAAGCGCAGGAATTCGACATGCGGCTCGGGATTGCGCATGACGAGCGGTATCTTGGCCGTCAGCTCGAGCAGGATATCCATCACCTGCTGCGGATCGGCGTTGTAGCTGACGGAAACCGGAATTTCCGATCGGCCGATCCTGTTGCGATGCGTCCAGTTGCCGACCAGGCCGTTGATCAGCTCCGAATTCGGTACGATGATCGACTGCTTGCGAAAAGTCTCGATCTCGGTGGCGCGCACCGAAATACGTTTGACGATGCCCTCGGCGGTGCCGGAAACGACATGATCGCCGACCTTGAACGGCCGCTCGACGAGCAGGATCAGGCCGGAGACGAAGTTGGAAACGATGTTCTGCAGGCCGAAACCGATGCCGACCGAAAGTGCCGACGCGACAAGCGCAAAGCTCGAGAGATCGATGCCGGCGGCGGAAACGCCGATGATCGCCGCGATGCCGACGCCCAGATAGCCGATGCCCGTTTTGACCGAATTGCGCACGCCGAGATCGACATGGCTTCGCGCCATCACATTGCCGTCGAGCCAGCGCTGCAGCCAGCGCGTCAGCAGGTAGACGCCGGCAAACAGCAGGATGCCGGTGCAGATGCCGAGCAGCGAGATGCTGATGCCGCCGAGCCTGACCTCGGTGAACAGCCTATAGGCAAGGATCTGCAGGTCCTGCACATGGAAACCCCAGAGCAGCAGGATCAGCGGGATGCCGACGAGAAGCGCCACGGCATAGATCGCAAGGCCGACGAGCAGACCGGCCTGGTCGATTGCCACCGGCCCCAGCTTGAAGCGGCGCGTCAGGAAGCGCGCGAAGAAGGTGTCGCCAAAGCTTTCCTGCCTGGATATCGCTTTGCCTGAGAGCAGGCCGATATACATGGTGACGACGACCGCGCCGGTGACGATGAGCTGCGTGGCGACGAAGCGCGCCAGCCCCACATAACCGCTCAGCGCGGTGAGGATGAGGCCCCCGCCGACGACGCGCAGGATGATCGCCATGCCGCGCGGCCAATGCCGGCCCGGCGCATCCGGATCGCCATTCTTCGCCAGCATCGGCTTGCCGAACGAGACCGAGATCAGGATCAGGCCGATGATCAACGCGGCAATCAGGCTCCTGACCACGGTCAGCACCAGCGGCGAGCCCATCGTCTCGCCGACGGTCCCGAACAGATAATCGAGCGCATTGACGACGGCCATCGCCAGCAGGCAATAGCCGATCGAGCGCGCGCCGAGATTGGAAAGATGAACGAGCCGCCAGCGCGGTTCGTTCGGCGCGAAGATGGCGTTGACGAAGCGACCAACGAAATAAACGAGCCCGATCGCTCCGAACAAGGCCCCGATGACAGGTGCGATGTCGGGCCGCAGAACGTTGAAACTGTTGAGACAGAAGAACGAGGTGACGAGCAGCACCGAAAGCGCCAGGGTCCGGATCAGCGTCGACCAGAAAGCGATCGACAGCCGACCGATATAGGACGGGTTTTCGACAGCTTCGTCGCGGCGCAGATACGAGCCAAACAGCCGGTAGCTGCCGGAGAGCAGGATCAGGGCTGAGGCGAGCGACAGGAAGATCGCGGCAAAAAGTGGAAAACGCTTGAATTTCCAGACGAAGGTGGCCCAGCTCGACAGGGCTTGCATGAACTCGCTGGCCTCAT
This sequence comes from Rhizobium sp. NZLR1b, assembly GCF_019685155.1. NCBI lineage: Bacteria > Pseudomonadati > Pseudomonadota > Alphaproteobacteria > Hyphomicrobiales > Rhizobiaceae > Rhizobium > Rhizobium sp. NZLR1b. The sequence goes on along the minus strand of NZ_JABDWC010000029.1, from coordinate 61,784 downwards.
GCACGAAGGCGCTGACGGCATCGTCGAGCACCGAGACCGAAATTTCCGTACGCCTGAGCAGCGTATCGGCAAACAACCGTCGGCGCATCTCGGTGATCTCGTTGACGAGCTTCGTCACCGTGATCGACAGGTTTTCCGCGTCGCCCGTCACCGCGTTGATCTGCGCGCGCTCACCGGCGAGCGCGTTACGCTCCTGGGTGACGATCCCGGCCTCCGGCGGCTGCCCGTCCTTCGGCGGATCGCCGATCTCGCTAAGCCGGTTCTTGATCTGGTCGAAACGCGGCCTGAGATTGACCGATATGGTGATGACGGCGCGGCTAAGTTCGTCGGCCTTGGTCGCAAGGCCGACCAGGGCATCGTCATCCTCGGCATTCTGCTTGACGCCCTCCTGGAGTGCCGTCAGTTGGACCTTGGCCTTGTCGATCTCCTTCGTCGCCTGGTCGAGCGGTGTGTCGGCAAGCGGCGCCTGCGCGGCTGCCGATGCCTGCGGCTCCTGCGCGAAGGCCGCAGCACCCTTGAAATGCGCGCCGGCCACCGCCAGCATCAGCAGAAGAATGGTGCGAAGCAGGATCGGTCTCAGCCGCAAAAGCGCCTCCGGAAAGATTATCGTCGGGATAGAATGCCAGCTTGTCATAGCAAAGAAAGGCGACAGAAAGGCGGAAGCTCCTGGAAAGGGTTAAAGCATGTCGCAGCGGTTGCGATAACGACATGCGTAGAACAAAGAACGAAAGCGCGACAAGTGAATCCGAAAGATCGCGACGCGCTTAGAAACCCGCGCCTGGCGTCGAAAGATAGTCGCGTTCCCTGGCCGTCGACTCCCGTCCTAACATGGCATTGCGGTGCGGAAAGCGGCCATAGGCGGCGATCCCGTCGCGATGGCGGATCGCATAATCCAGATATTCCGCGTCGCCGAGAGCGGTGAACAATGCCACCGACCGTTCCTGCTCGCCAAGGTCTTCGGCATGTTCGAACGGCAAATAGAAGAAGGTACGGCAGGCGATCTCGACCGCCTGATCGCCACCGGCGGCAAGCGCGAGCTTAGCCTCCCGAAGCGCCAGCCCGTCGGTCGCGAAGGCCAGCGGGGTGCCGCGATAGATGTTGCGGGGAAACTGGTCGAGCACGATAATGGCCGCCAGCCGGCTTTCCGCATCGGCCCGCCATTCGTCGCTGACACCCGCGGCAAGGGCGAGATGCGTATGGCGGAAGCCTTCGCGGATCTCCACGTCGAGTTCCGGCGGCGGGCGGAACCACAGCTCCCGGCCGCATCGGACGAACCAGAAATCGTAAACTTCCCGCGGCGTACGGATCGTCGTCATCTTCGCTCTCCCTAACGTTAGGCACCTTATGTAGCTTTAGTAAGTTATTGGAGAAGTTGGCGAACAGTGTGCCAAGCAGCCCCTCATCCGCCTGCCGGCACCTTCTCCCCGCCTGCGGGGCGAAGGGGGATAGCGGCAACCCCTCTGTTCCTCACCAGCATTTCGCAGGGCACGTCCCCTCTCCACGTCAGAACGGGGGTCCGAAGGACGGGTCGAGACCCGCGGCTCGGCCCCGGCAGTTAGGGTGAGGGGCAGGCTTCTTGAACTATGGCCGCATTGCGCAATTGCGGCTGCGCAAAACCCTACTTCCCCTCATGCAACGAAAACACCAGCGTCGCCTTCGTACCATCATGCCCGGGATCATAGGCGAAATCCGATTTCAAGCTCGCAGCCATGGCCGTCAAAATACGCGCGCCGAGCCCCGTTCCCCTCGCCGGGCTCTCCGGATCGAACCCCGCCCCATCATCCTCGACGACAACCCTCAACCCCTCGTCCGTCTGATCGACAAATACCCGGATCTCGCCCGGCACGCCGTCCCGATAGGCATATTTGAAGGCATTGGTGACGAGTTCGCTGACGATCAGCCCGAGCGTGATCACCTTGTCGGTCGCCAGATTGACCGGCTCAGCGGTCAGCACGACGCGGTGCGGCCGCTTGTCGTCGCGCATCGAGGCTTCGAGTTCGGTGAGCAGGCTGTTCAGATATTCATCCACCTGGACAGATCCGACCTGCCGGTTGGTATAGAGCCGGCGGTGCACGCTGGCGATGGCGTTGATGCGCATCTGCGTTTCGTGCAGCGCGTCGATCGCCACCTGGTCTTTGGTCATCGAGGATTGCATGCGGATCAGCGCACCGACGAGGCCGAGGCTGTTGGCAATGCGGTGATTGACTTCGGCAAGCAGCATTTCGGCAAGGTCGCGCTGCTGACGGATCACCTCCTGCGCCTGCGCCGTTTCGCGGCGAAAACGCGCCCGCTCCAGCGCCTGTTCGAGGGCAGCGGCGAGCAGGTCGAAATAATCGGCCGAGATTCCCTTGAGCATGTAATCGTCGGCGCCGGCTTTGAGCGCCGCGACCGCGATGCTGGTATCGTCCGAGCCCGTCGCATAGATGACCGGTGGATGATCCGGCAGCGCCGTGATGCAGGGCAGAATGTCGAGGCCGGTCTCGTCAGCCAGGACATGATCGAGCACGACGGCGTCGAAGCCGCCTTTGCCGAGTCTGGCAAGGCCGGCCGCACCGTTCTCAGCCCATTCGACCGAAAAGCCGCGTTGGCCAAGGTTCTTCTGCATCAAGAGGGCGAGCCCCTCGTCGTCGTCGATATAGAGGATGTGGATCAGGGCATCCGCATCGCCGCTAGAATTGCTCATTCCGTCTCCCGGCTTTTTCTCGCAGCGACGACCGCCGGCAAGCGTCCGAGTCGTCCGCATGGCAATGTCGTATTGCATTGGCCGCCCGAGGTAAACAGCGGTTATCCCTCACTCTTGTCGCAGGCGGCGCGGAACGGGACTGGGGCCGATTGTTTCACAGTGGAGGCTAATTTTTCAGGAATTTCCGGTGTCCGGATACTTCAGCTCCCGCCTCCGCCGGCAATTGCAGGAAACGCAGCACCGAGACCATGCCGATCGCGCCAACCACGACGAAAGCCCAGCGGAAATCGGCAAGAACGGGATTGTCGGCGCCTCTCAGAGCCGCGGCGATATTGAGGACGGCCGCCGCCACCGCCACGCCGAGCAGCATCGATACCTGCTGCAGCATGCTCGACAGCGTCGAGGCCGAACTTCGTTGCGCCGGGCCGATATCGGCGAAGGCGAGCGTGTTCAGCGCGGTGAATTCCATCGACCGCGACAGGCCGGCGAGGAAAAGCAGCGCATAGGTGAAAAACTGTGGCGTTTCCGGCGAGAGGAAACCGCAGGCGGCGATCGAAAGTGCCGCGATCAGCCCGTTGAACACAAGCACGAAGCGGAAGCCGAAGAAGCGCAGGAGCGGCGTCGTCACCGTCTTCATGCCGAGATTGCCGAGGAAATAGACGAGCAGATAGGCGCCGGCGGCAATCGAACTCAGCCCGAAACCGAGCTGGAACAACAGAGGCAGCAGGAACGGTGTCGCATTGATCGCCACCCTGCAGGCCGTGCCTGCCGACAGCGTCGACATCGAGAACGTCTGGATGCGGAAGGCCGAAAGCTCGAGCAGCGGATTATCGACGGTGAGGAAATGCCGTGTCGCCATGACAGACAGCACGACGCCCGCCGCCAGCATTGATATGACCGGCAAAAGCCCACCTTCCCATTTGATCGAAAGCTCCAGGGCGGCGAGAAGAAAAGTCAGCCCTGCCGCGCTCAGGATGAAGCCGACAAAATCCAGCCGGCCGGGATCGGCCTCGCGCTGCTCCGGCACGAAGCGCAGCACCAGTGCCATGCCGAGAATGCCGATCGGGATGTTGATGAGGAAGTTCCAGTGCCAGCTGGCATAGGTGGTGATGAAGCCGCCGAGCACCGGGCCGATCACCGGCGCCGTCAGCGCCGGCCAGGTGATCAACGCGATCGCCTGGACGAGTTCGGACTTGCGGGCGTTTTTCAGCACGATGATGCGCCCGACAGGCGTCATCAGTGCGCTGCCCGCCCCCTGGACGGCGCGCCACAGCACAAATTCCGCCAGGCTGCCGGACAGCCCGCAGAACAGCGAGGCGGCGGTGAAGACGGCGATCGACATCAGGAAGATACGGCGCGCACCGAACCTGTCGCCGAGCCAGCCCGACAAAGGAATGAAGGCTGCCATCGTCAGCATGTAGACGGTGATGCCGATGCTCATCGACACCGGCTGTACATTAAAGCTTGCCGCCATCTGCGGCAGCGAGGTGGCGACGATCGTGCCGTCGAGGATCTGCATGAAGAAGGAAACGGCAACAACCAGCGCCACGATCTTCGCCTGGCGGCCGCTTGCCGCCTCTTGCCGATTCTCGCTCGTCTCTGCCGTGGTCATCGATCTGCCAATGAAAAGTCTGGATGCCGCGGCAGGAAAACGGGAAGGAAGCCGATCGGAGATCTGCCGCGCGGGAGAACGCGGAAACACGCCGCGCACTGGCTGCATACGCTCGTTGCGCACGGCCGGAAAGGCTAAATCTCGCACTGCTCGGGAATATTCCCGACGCGGCGGGCGGCGCGACCTTAAGAAAAAGGCCCCGCCGGAGCGAGGCCAAGTTTGAACCGCTCCCGGGAAAACAGGAGCGGCGTCGAGGTCCATATCCTGCGGCCAATCTCGCCGCGAGGTCAGATTTCCCCGTATCGGTACGCTCGCGAACGAAATTTCCAAGAAGCGCTGAGATTGGTCCCGCAAACTCCCCGCCCGCTTGGCGAGCCACCTGTGCAGTGCAGCAACGATTGCCGCTTGCAATGTTTATATAAATTGCTATTACTAAACACATTGCTAAACATGATGATTGAGGAGTTCATGTGAGCATTCTCTGAAATGGGTGAACATGCGACGCCGGCGGGGAGCCGGCCCTTGGTTCTGGGAGGAACTTATGCAGAAAACATCGAAAGCCCTTTTGGGGCTCGCCACGGCATTCGTCATGTCGTCGGCATTGCCCAATCTCGCCAAAGCCGATGAACTGACGCTCTGCTGGGCCGCATGGGATCCCGCCAACGCGCTCGTCGAGCTGTCGAAGGATTTCACCGCCAAGACTGGCACGCAGATGAAATTCGAATTCGTTCCCTGGACGAGTTACGCCGACCGCTTCCTCAACGAGCTGAATTCCCATGGCAAGCTCTGCGATCTCATCATCGGTGACAGCCAGTGGATCGGCGGCTCGGCCGAAAACGGCCACTACGTCAAGCTCAACGACTTCTTCGACAAGGAAGGCATCAAGATGGATGACTTCGTGCCGGCGACGGTCGTCGGCTACTCGGAATGGCCGAAGAACACGCCGAACTATTGGGCGCTGCCGGCCATGGGCGATGTCGTCGGCTGGACCTACCGCAAGGACTGGTTCGAGAAACCGGAACTGCAGAAGGAGTTCAAGGGAAAATATGGCCGGGATCTGGCCGCCCCCAAGACCTATGATGAGCTGAAGCAGATCGCCGAATTCTTCCAGAAGCGCGAGATCGACGGCAAGACCGTCTACGGCGCCTCGATCTATACAGAGCGCGGCTCTGAAGGCATCACCATGGGCGTTACCAACGTCCTCTACGACTGGGGTTTCCAGTACGAGAACCCGAAGAAGCCCTACGACATGGAAGGCTTCGTCAACTCGGCCGATGCGGTGAAGGGACTGGAATTCTACAAGTCCCTTTATGATTGCTGCACACCGCCCGGCAGCTCGAACGTCTACATGGTCGAATCCGCCGATGCCTTCAAATCCGGCCAGGTTGCCATGCAGATGAACTTCGCCTTCACCTGGCCCGGTCTTTACAAGGACGAGAAGGTCGGCGGCGACAAGATCGGCTTCTTCCCCAATCCGGCTGAAAAGGCGCATTTCGCCCAGCTCGGCGGACAGGGCATTTCGGTCGTCTCCTATTCCGACAAGAAGGACGCAGCACTTCAATACATCAAGTGGTTCGCCCAGCCTGACGTTCAGGCCAAGTGGTGGGAACTCGGCGGTTATTCCTGCCTGAATTCCGTCGTCAATGCGCCAGGCTTTGCCAAGAGCCAGCCCTACGCCCAGGCCTTCCTGGACTCCATGGCGATCGTCAAGGATTTCTGGGCCGAACCAAGCTATGCCACCCTCCTGCAGGACATGCAGAAACGCGTCCATAACTACGTCGTTGCCGGCAACGGCACAGCCAAGGAAGCGCTCGACGGTCTGGTGAAGGACTGGGAAGAAGTCTTCAAGGACGACGGCAAGATCTAGTGTCCGACCACAGGACAGGCGGCACCCCTCTGCGCGCCATCCTTACCTGGATGGCGGCCCGGATCGGCAGACGAGCCGGGCCGCCAGATCTCCCATATCCCAAAAGACCCACATCCCAAAGATCGGGTGAAAACTTGACCATTTCCCATTCCTCCATAGTCGAGAATGCAGTCGATGCGACAGCAAGGGCAACGCCGGTCTCGGTCGCCCGGCGCGTCCGCGGCCTCTCCGACAGGGCGATCGCCTGGCTGTTTATCGCTCCGGCGATCATCCTGCTGCTGGCGATCAACATCTTCCCGCTGATCTGGGCAATCTATCTCTCCTTCACCAATTACCGCGCCAACCGGCCGAATGCGCCGGTTCAGGGCGTCGGCCTTGGAAATTACCAGCGCGTTCTGAACGACCCCGATATCTGGCAGGCGATGCAGACCACCGCGCATTTCGTCTTCTGGACCATCCTCCTGCAGACGGTGATCGGCTTCAGCCTTGCCTATCTGATCGACCGCAAGTTTCGCGGCCATGCCTTCTGGACAACGATCATCCTGATCCCAATGATGCTGTCGCCCGCCGTCGTCGGCAATTTCTGGCGCTTCCTCTACGAGCCGCAAATCGGCCTCTTCGCCTATGCGGTGTCGCTGGTATCAGGCATTCCAACCTCCGATATCCAGATGCTCGGCAATGTCACTCTGGCGCCCTGGGCGATTATCATCGTCGATACCTGGATGTGGACGCCTTATGTGATGCTGATCTGCCTCGCCGGCCTGCGCTCGATCCCCGACTATATCTACGAAGCGGCCGAGGTCGACCGCGCCTCGCCGTGGCGCCAGTTCTGGTCGATCACCGTGCCGATGGCCCTGCCCTTCATCATGCTCGCCGTGCTCTTCCGTGGCATCGAGAATTTCAAGATGTTCGACATGGTGACGCTGCTCACCGGCGGCGGGCCGGGCTCCGTCACCGAGGTTGCCTCGATCACGCTGAAGCGCGTCGCCTTCGAAAGCTGGGCGACCGGCCGGGCCTCGGCTTTCGCCATCGTCCTCTTCGTCGCGGTGTTCGGCCTCGCCAACATCTATGTCAAGGCATTGAACAGGGTGAAGCAACGATGACCGCCGCCAACTCAGCCCATTCGGTCGTCGAACCGAACCGTTCCAGCAAGCGCATCGCCGGCACGATCGTCATCCTCTATGCGCTGATCACCCTCATCCCGCTCGTCTGGATCTTCCTGACCAGCATCAAATCGCCGCCGGATTCGATCAGTTATCCGCCGAAGATCGTCTTCACGCCGTCGCTCGAAGGTTATTGCAACCTGTTCACCACGCGTACGCGGCAGACTCCCGACTATATCGCCTCGCTGCCGGCGCCGGTCGGCACCTGCGAGGAGGTGACGCGCAAGCGCAACATGGTGATCGCCGGCCCGTCGAATTTCCTGCCGCGTTTCATCAATTCGCTGGTAATCGCCTTCGGCTCCACCTTCCTCGCGGTCTTCCTCGGCACGCTCGCCGCCTATGGCTTCTCGCGCTTCAAGGTGCCGCTTGCCGATGACCTGCTGTTCTTCATCCTGTCGACGCGCATGATGCCGCCGATTGCCGTCGCCATCCCGATCTACCTGATGTATCGCGAGCTCGGTCTGTCGGACACGGCCGTGGGCATGATCCTGCTCTACACCGCCGTCAACGTCTCGCTCGCCGTCTGGCTGCTCAAGGGTTTCATCGACGAAATCCCGCGCGAATACGAGGAAGCGGCGATGATCGACGGCTATACGAGGCTGCAGGCCTTCCGCAAGGTGGTGCTGCCGCAGGCCACAACCGGTATCGCTGCCACCGCGATCTTCTGCCTGATCTTCGCCTGGAACGAATATGCCTTCGCCGCCCTTCTGACCTCGGGCGAGGCGCAGACCGCGCCGCCCTTCATCCCGACGATCATCGGCGAAGGCGGGCAGGACTGGCCGGCTGTTGCCGCCGGCACGACGATCTTCCTGATCCCGATCCTCGTCTTCACGATTCTCCTGCGCAAGCAGCTGCTGCGCGGCATCACCTTCGGAGCCGTCCGCAAATGACCCACCTGATCGAAACACGCACCCCTGCCCGCCCAAAACGGCCGTTCTTCCTGCGCCGCGGCCCGATGGAGACCATCGCAACCGTTCTGATCGGGCTCGGCTTCCTAATGCTGTTCCAACCCTTCCTAGTGGTGCTCTACACCTATTCGCTGGTCACCCTGCTTGCAGGCACGGTGATGTTCATCATCGTCTCAAAATTCCCGGAGTGAACCATGGCGGACATCCGGATCGAAAATCTCCGCAAGGAGTTCGGCAGCTTCGTCGCCGTGCAGGATTCGAGCTTCACTGTTCATGACGGCGAGTTCCTGGCGCTGCTCGGGCCTTCCGGCTGCGGCAAGACGACGACGCTTCGCATGATCGCCGGTCTCGAGCTGCCGAGCAGCGGCAAGATCTATCTCGACGGCGAGGATGTTACGTTCAACCGCGCCAGCGCCCGCGACATCGCCTTCGTCTTCCAACTCTTCGCACTCTACCCGCATATGAACGTGCGCAGGAATATCGGCTTCCCTTTGCTGTCGCAGGGCATGGCCAAGGCCGAAATCCGTCAGCGTGTCGAAGAGACCGCTCGGCTGCTGCAGATCGATCATATTCTCAACCGCTCGGTATCGGGCCTGGCCGGCGGCGACCGGCAGCGCGTGGCGCTCGGCCGTGCCATCGTCCGGCGCCCGAAATGCTTCCTGATGGACGAGCCGCTCGGCACGCTCGACGCCGAGTTCCGCGAGATCATGGTCCACGAGCTGCGTGAACTGCACAACCGAATCCACGCGACCACCGTCTACGTCACCCACGACCAGCACGAGGCGATGGCGATGGCCGACAAGATCGCCGTCATGAACCATGGCGTCATCGAGCAGTTCGGCACGCCGCAGGAGATCTATGCCAAGCCCGCAACCATGTATGTCGCCGATTTCATCGGTTCGCCGCCGATGAACTTCATGCGCTTCACCTCGGGCCTGAAAAGCGGCGACCGCTCCATCCTGCTCGACGGCGCCGATGTCGCCGTTCCCGAGATCCGAGAGGACATGGCCGAAAGCGAGCTGGCGCTCGGCGTGCGGCCGGAACATATCCGCTTCAGCGACGCCTCGGCGCTCCGCGGCGCCATCTACGGCAGCGAATATCTCGGCACCAATCAGGTCGTGGCTGTGGAAACCCCGGGCGGCCTGATCAAGGCCCGTGTTCCCGCCAATCGCAGCTTCCGGATCGGCGAAACCGTCGGCCTCGAATTCAACCCGGGAAAACTCACGCTCTTCGACTGCACGTCGGGCCGTGCGGTGGCATCCTCGCTCTATCAGGAGACCCGGCATGGCTGATGTCATCCTCAGGAACCTCGCCAAACGCTTCGGCGATACCCAGGCCTTGGCCGACCTCGATCTTTCGATCCGCGACGGCGAGTTCGTCGTGCTGCTCGGTCCCACAGGCGCCGGCAAGACCACGACGCTGCGGCTGATCGCCGGCCTTGAAAGGCCGGATGGCGGTCGCATCGAGATCGGAGGCCGCGATGTCGCCGCCGAAGCACCCGCCGAGCGCGACGTCGCCTTCGTCTTCCAGCAATATTCGCTCTATCCGCACATGACGGTTTACGAGAACCTTGCCTTCCCGCTGAAGGCGCCGGTCCGTAAGCTGAGTGCGGTGGAGATCGACCGTCGCGTCCGCGAGGTCGCGCGTATGGTCCGCATCGACCACAAGCTGGAGAACCGCTCGACCAGGCTTTCCGGCGGCGAGATGCAGCGTGTCGCGATCGGCCGCGCGTTGGTCCGCCGGCCGGCGATCTATCTGATGGACGAGCCGCTCTCCTCTCTCGACGCCAAACTGCGCGCCGAACTGCGCCTGGAGCTGAAGCGCATCCAGAAGGAACTGGGCTCGACGCTGCTCTATGTCACCCACGACCAGGTGGAAGCGATGACCATGGCCGACCGCATCGGCATCGTCGCCGAGGGGCGGCTGATGCAGGTCGGAACGCCGCGCGAGATCTACGGCAATCCCGCCAACCTGCATGTCGCAGCCCGTCTCGGCCAGCCGCACATCAACCTTCTGCCGGCGGACCTGCTTCCGGGCGGCCAGCCGCCGGCCGGCACGAAGACGGTCGGCGCCCGCACCGAACATCTCGACATCATCGTCGGCAAGGAAGCCAATGCCGCCATCGACTGGATCGAGCATCTCGGCGACCAGAACCATCTGCACATCAGGGTTGCCGATCCCAAGCAGCCCGCGCGGGATCACAAGCTCGTGACACTTGCTGATCCATATCTGGCGATTGCGCCGGGTGACCGGATCAGCCTGACGCTGCGCGATCCGCTTTATTTCGATGCGGCTGGACAGCGCCTGTCCTGACCGGCAAACAGACGTGACGATGGCATGAAAAACAAACAGACGGGTCTCGATCGATGAAACACTTCTTCAACCGCAGAGAAAGCATCGTTACCGAAGCTCTGGACGGTCTGCTCCTGACGAGCGGCAGCGGTCGTCTCGCCCGCCTCGACAGCTTTCCCGACATCAAGGTGATCCTGCGCGCGGATTGGGACAAGTCGAAGGTGGCGATCATCTCGGGCGGCGGCGCAGGCCATGAGCCCTCCCATGCCGGCTTCGTCGGCAAGGGCATGCTGACGGCGGCCGTATCCGGCGAAATCTTCGCCTCGCCGAGCGTCGATGCCGTGCTGACGGCGATCCGCGCCGTGACCGGCCCGAAGGGCGCGCTGCTGATCGTCAAAAACTACACCGGCGACCGCCTGAATTTCGGCCTCGCCGCCGAAAAAGCGCGCGCCGAAGGCTTCGACGTCGAGATGGTCATCGTCGCCGACGATATCGCCATCCCCGACATCAACCAGCCGCGCGGCGTCGCCGGCACGCTGTTCGTCCACAAGATCGCAAGCTATCACGCCGAAAGGGGCGACGACCTGAAGACCGTCGCGGCCCATGCCGCCTCAGCAGCGGGCGACATCGTCTCGCTTGGCATGTCACTCTCCACTTGCAGCGTGCCCGGCCAGGCGCATGAGGATCGTCTCGGTGCCGACGAGGGCGAACTCGGCCTCGGCATCCATGGCGAGCCGGGCGTCGAGCGCATCACGCTGCAGCCGGTTGCCGATATTGTCGCGACCATGGTGGCGCGCCTGTCACCGACATTGCGCGAAGGAGCAAGCCACGCCCTCCTCATCAACAATCTCGGCGCCGTGCCGCCGCTCGAAATGGCGGTCATTGCCAATGCCGTGCTCTCCTCGCCGCTTGGCCGCCGCGTCCGGCTGATCATCGGGCCGGCGCCGATGATGACCGCGCTCAATATGAACGGTTTCTCGCTGTCGCTGATCCGGCTGGATGCCGCTCGCGAGGCGGCGCTGACGGTGGCGGTCGAACCGCATGCCTGGATGCCTGCCGTCGAACGCCACGAGATCAACGTCATCGCCGCACCGAGGGCGGCGGCCGGCATGAATGGCGCGGCCGCAGCCGGGGAAAACACGCGCAACCGTCGCCTGATCACGGCGCTCTGCGAGCATCTGATCTCGCAGGAAAGCGAACTCAACAGGCTGGACGGCCGCGTCGGCGACGGCGATACCGGCTCGACAGTGGCGACAGGCGCCCGCAGCGTGCTTGCCCGCCTCGACACGCTGCCGCTCGACCGGCCGGCGGCAACGCTCGCCTCGCTCGGCGATATCCTCGGCACCAGCATGGGCGGGTCGAGCGGCGTGCTGCTGTCGATCTTCTTCACCGCGGCGGCAAAAGCGATGGCTGACAAAGCCGACATCGCCGCAGCCCTTCTTGCCGGGCTCGATAGGATGACGTTCTATGGCGGCGCCGGAGTCGGCGACCGGACGATGGTCGATGCCTTGGCACCCGCCTTGAAGGCCTTTGCATCCGGCGATATCGCCGCCGCAGCGAGGGCTGCGGCAGCCGGTGCCGAGTCGACGAAGACGATGATGAAGGCAAGAGCCGGACGCGCCACCTATGTCGGCGAAAGGGATCTGGCGGGCGTCGCCGATCCCGGCGCCGTCGCGGTTGCCGGCGCGTTCGGGGTGGTGGCAAGCCTCGTCTGACCGGAGTAAAGTTTGAGAGCCGCGTGGCAGGCGCGGCGACAGGGAGGATGGCAGTGCAGGCGGAACCGGTGCTAGTTGCGGGATTGATCGAGGTGTGCCGCGCGGCAATCGCGGAAAACAGCGATCACCTCTGCGCGCTTGATCGGGCCATCGGCGATGGCGACCACGGAACCAATATGCAGCGCGGCTGCGAAGCGGTGAGCGCCGAAGGCGAAAGCCTGTCCAGCCTGCCCTTCCCCGACGCCGTGGAAAAGATCGGCCTGACGCTGGTGATGAATGTCGGCGGTGCCGCCGGGCCGCTCTACGGCACGCTGCTGATGGAGATCGGCCGTGAGCTTCGCAAAAGCGAGGCGAAGGCCGATTTTTCGCTGGTGCTGAAGCAGGCGATCGACGCGGTGGCAAGGCGCGGACGGGCGCATGCCGGCGACAAGACATTGCTCGACGTGCTCTATCCCGTGCATGCGGCACTCGCCCGCCGCTCACCGCTCGGCACGATCGCCCGCAAGGCCGAACGTTCCGCCAGCCGCACGGCTGATATGAAGGCGATGCGCGGGCGCGCGGCCTATCTCGGCGACCGTTCGATCGGCCACGTCGATCCCGGCGCCTCGAGCTGCGCACTATTGACCACGGCGATCTGCCGTTATCTCGGGGAGCACCGTCCGGAATGAATGGAAAGACCGCAAATGTGGGCATCGTGATCGTCTCCCATTCGCCGCTTGTGGCACGGGGCATCGCCGACATGGTGCGGCAGATGGTCGGCGACTGCGTGCCGCTCTCCTGGTCGGGCGGCAACGTCCATGGCGAGCTCGGCACCGATGCCGGCGGCATCCTCAGAGCGATCGAGGCCGCCTGGTCCGATGCCGGGGTTGCCGTCTTCGTCGATCTCGGCGGTGCCGAAACCAACAGCGAGATGGCGATCGAAATGCTGGGCCTTCCCCGCTCGGCCCTCGTCTCCATCTGCAACGCCCCGCTGGTCGAGGGCGCCGTCATCGCCGCCGCCGAGGCGTCGGGGGGCGCGTCACTGGCCAAGGTGGTCGCCACAGCCGAGGAACTATCGCCCTGATGACGAGCGGATTGCGCATAGAGAAACAGGAGCCCGAGCAATTGCCCGAGCCATCTAAGGTGAATTGCCAGACGGAGGTCGAAGTCAAGCACGGTGTCGGGCTGCATGCCCGCCCCTCCGTCACCTTCACGCGGCTTGCCAAGTCCTTCCCTTGCTCGATCGAGGTCGCGGTCAACGGCAGCGATGTCTGGCTGAACGGCAAGAGCATCATCAAGATTATGGGCGCGAGAATCCGCAAGGGGTCGATCCTCAGGATCCGCGCCGACGGCATTCTTGCAGAAGAGGCGATCCGCGCCCTGAAGGGACTCATCGAGCGCAATTTCGATGAGGAAAAGAAACATGGCCGGACCGCTTAGACTGAAAGCGAAGAGCGCATCCCCGGGCATCGCATCCGGCCCGGCCTTTCTGGCCGAGCGGCCAGGCGCTCCCGCCGCGCCTCGGACCGCCGGCGGATACGCCGCGCTGGAAAAGGCGATCGACATCTCGATCGGCGAACTCGAGCGCCTTGCCGAGGGAGCCGACGCCGAAAGCCACGATATCATCGATTTCCAGATCGAGGTGCTGCGCGATCCGACGATCGCGGAAGCGACCGGCGCCCGCATGGAAACCGACGCGAACGTCGTCTTTGCCTGGGTCGCCACCCTCGACGCCTATATCGGTGAACTCGAAGCGGCCGACGAGGAGCAGATGCGGGCGCGTGCCGTCGATATTCTCGACATCAAGAACCGCGTGCTCGGCGCGCTCGCCGGCACCCCGATCGCCGATTTCCCGTCCGGCTCCGTCTTTGTCGGCAAGGACATGGAGCCCAGCCGCTTTCTCGCCCATGACTGGTCGAACGGCGGCGGCATCGCGCTGTTTGCAGGCAGCACCGCCGGCCATGTCGCCCTGCTCGCCCGGGCGAAATCGGTGCCGATGGTGGTTGGCACGGGCCGCTTTTCGGCCGTGGACGGAGATCCTGTCAGCGTCGACGGAAACGCCGGTGCGGTCGTCCTGCAGGCGGGCAGCATGCTGATCCCGCCGCTCGCACCCGCACAAGCGCCTGCCGGCGACACACAAACCGCTGGCGGTGAGCTGCGCACGGCGGACGGCGTGCCGATCCTGCTCTCGATCAACATCAACGAGCCCGCCGAGATCGATGCGCTCGATCCGGCAACGGCGGGCGTCGGCCTGATGCGCTCGGAATTTTCAACTGCCTCGGTCGCCGATGCAGCCAACGAGGAGCGGCAGCTGGCAATCTATCGCCGCGTGCTGGAGCAGGCGGGCGAAAGGCCGGTGACGATCCGCATGCTCGATATCGGCGGCGACAAGCCGCTCGCTGGCCTCGAAGACCTGCCGGCTCTCGCCTCGGGCTTGCGCGGCATCCGACTGCTGCTTGCCCAGCCGGAAATCGCCCGCGTCCAGGCACGCGCCCTGCTGCGCGCCGCCGTCTTCGGTAGGCTTTCGGTGATGCTGCCGATGGTGACCTTTCCCGACGAAATCGACAGGATGCGCGAGATATTCCGCGAGGAGGCCGAAAAGCTCGGCCGCCGTTCCCTGCTCCACCGCATGCCGCCGATCGGCATGATGGTGGAGGTGCCGGCGGCGGCATTGATGCTCGACACCTTCGGATCTGCGGCATTCTTCTCGTTCGGAACCAACGATCTCACCCAATATCTTGCCGCCTCCGCCCGAGAGGACGTCGACGCCGATGCCGGCAAGGCAGCACCCGCCGTGCTCCGGCTGATTGCCGAGGCGGTGAAGCTTGCCGCTGGCAAGCCGGTCAGCATCTGCGGCGACATGGCCGGCGATCCCAGCTATCTGCCTGCACTGCTCGCTGCCGGCCTCCGGCATTTTTCCGTGGCGCCCGCCCGGCGTCCCGCGATAAGATCGGCGATCATCGGCCTCAATGCCGATGGCACAAGGGCAGCCGGAGAATAGAATGGCGCGCGAAGACACCGAAGACGCCATTATCGCCTACAAGTCCATTCTGGCGCAGATCATCGACAACAGGCCATCGGGCACGCGCCAGCGCCTGGCGACGGCGCTTGGAAAGCATCGCAGCTTCGTCACCCAGATCACCAGCCCGACCTATGCGACGCCGCTGCCGGCGCGCCATCTCGCGACGATCGTCCGCGTCTGCCACTTCAGCGCCACCGAACAGGAGCGCTTTCTCGAAGCCTATCAGGCCGCCCATCCCGGAAAGCTGCCGGATGTCGGCCACTCAGAGAAATTGCGGCACCTGTCGCTGATGGTGCCTGATTTCGGTGACGACAGGAAAAACCGCCTTCTTGAAGAGGCGATCTCCGATCTGGTGCAGAAGATCGTCGCAATATCGGACGCGGAATGACGAGTGAGCCGCTTGACGTAACGTAATGCTTTTGGCCTTGGGGGATTGATGAAGAAGTTCATGAACACTGCGGAAACCATGGTCGCCGAAAGCGTCGAAGGCTTCGTGCGCGCCCATGAGGCCTTCGTGGTGTTCGGGCCCGAGCGCAGATGCATCCGCCGCCGCCATCTCACCCCTGGCAAGGTGGCGCTGATCTCCGGCGGCGGCGCCGGGCATGAACCGATGCATATCGGCTTCGTCGGCCACGGCATGCTGGATGCCGCCTGTGTCGGCCATATCTTCACCTCGCCGACGCCGAGCCAGATCATTGCCGCCATCGAAGAGGTCGATACCGGCGCCGGCTGTCTGCTCGTGGTCAAGAATTACGACGGCGACCTGATGAATTTCGAAATGGCCATCGAGATGGCAGGCGACCGCCATAACCTCGACATGGTCGTCGTCAGCGACGACATCGAGACGTCGAGAACCGGTGATGGCCGCGGCCGGCGCGGTGTTGCCGGCACGCTCATCGTCGAAAAGATCCTTGGTGCTGCGGCCGAACGCGGCATGTCGCTCGCCGAGTTGAAACAGCTTGGCGAGGGGATGAACACACGCATCCGCTCGATGGGTGTGGCGCTGAACGGCGTGACGGTGCCGCAGACCGAGCGCACGACGTTTACGCTCGGACCCGGCGAGATGGAAATGGGCGTCGGCATCCATGGCGAACCCGGCCATGCCCGGCAGCCCTTCGCTGCCTCCGACGCCATCATCGGCCATCTCTGCGAGACCATCTTTGGCGACATCTCAGTGACGCCGGACAGCAAAGCACTGCTGTTCGTCAATGGCCTCGGCGGCACGCCGCCTGCCGAACTCTACCTCGCCTATAATGGCGCCCGCCGTTTCATCGAGGAGAAAGCCATCCCGATCGAGCGCTCACTGGTCGGAACCTACGTCACCTCGCTCGACATGCAGGGACTATCGATCACCCTCGCCTTGCTGACCGACGAGGAGATCGCGCTCTGGGACGCGCCGGTGGCGACTGCAGCGCTGCATTGGCCATAAGGGTGTACCACAGACGTCAGATGTAAAGCGCCGCCATCTTCCGCCAGGCCCCGGCGCGGTGGGCGCGGCCGTCCCAGACATGCAACTGATGGCGAATATTCTTTTCGCCGAGCAGCCGGCTGAGATAGCGGTTGTTATCGAGGAAGGGATCGGCATCGCCGATGGTGAGAACGATGTCGCGCTCACGTAGCCTGTCGAGCCGCCAGTCGGAGCCGAGGCCGGGCAGGAAATGCGTCGGCGTGTGGAAATAGACGCTGTCATCGTAATAGCCGTCGAACAGGTCGCTAAAGGATTCTACCTTCATCGTGAGGTCGTAGCGTCCGGAAAAGGCGACGAGCTTGCAGAAGAGATGCGGATGGCGAAAGAAGAGGCTCGCCGCCTGGAAGGCGCCGAGGCTGCATCCATGCACGATGGTGCAGTCATGCGGGTTCTTCGCCGCCATCAGCGGCAGCACCTCGTTGAGGATATAATCCTCCAGTGCGACATGTCGGCGGATACGCTCGGCCGGATGGCGGTCAGAGCCATAAAGGCTCTCGGCGGCCAGTCCCTCGATGCAATAGAGTTGGAGTTGGCCGGCCTGCAGTTTGTCGGCTAGGCTTCCGACCAGGCCAAGCTGCTCATATTCCAGGAAGGTCCCTTCCCGCGTCGGAAACACCAGCACCTTGGCGCCGGCATGGCCGAAAACCAGCATCTCCATGTCTCGATGCAGACGCTGACTGTACCAGCGCAGGTATTCGCGGTTCATGGCACCTGAAGAACTGTCCGATCTTGTCGCGGAGAACCGCCTCTTGCTCAGCACTTCCAGGGTAGTCGAAATGCCCGGCGTCCAGGATGAAGATTTCATTAAATTTCGGTATCGAATTGGCGACAGCGAACTGGCAGGGCGGCGCCACCGAAGGATCGAAAAGCGCCACTGCCGTCAGCATCGGCACCTCGATCCGCCGTGCTGCGGTCGCCGCATCGTAGAAGCTGAGCGTTTCGAGCACATTTCCATGCTCTGCCTGATATTCCTGCACCGATTGTGCGCTGCCGACGCTCGGCAGGTCGAGGCGCAGCGGCTGGTGCCCAAAACTCGGCAGCGCCAGATGGCCGCGATCGATGCGCTCGTCGTAGGCGATCGCTATTGCCCCGA
Source organism: Rhizobium sp. NZLR1b (assembly GCF_019685155.1). NCBI lineage: Bacteria > Pseudomonadati > Pseudomonadota > Alphaproteobacteria > Hyphomicrobiales > Rhizobiaceae > Rhizobium > Rhizobium sp. NZLR1b. The sequence continues at coordinate 43,982 of NZ_JABDWC010000029.1, read as the reverse complement.
CGCCGCCGCCGAAGCTGATGCCGCTGTAGCCGATATTCCCCGAGAGCCAGGGATAGAGCGCGTCAAGCGTCGAGACGGCTAGCCAGATATCCTCGACGCAGCCGCCGATGATATAGGAGTCCAGCTTGTCGATATTGTACAGCACATGCCAGGACGGGTTTTCGGAAATCGGCGGATGGGCGCTGAGCGACAGCCCGCGGCAGCAGGGAAAGATCAATGCCGTTTCCTTGACCGGTAGGTCGAAATCCGGATGATCCCGCCCGCCGTAACCGTGCCCGACGACAAGGCCGCGCCGCACCTGCCCCTGACGCGGCAAGATGAGCCAACCGCCGATCCGGAACGCATCCGTGGAGACATAGACGAGATCGAGCACATGCCAATCTGGATGGGTGATCTCGCTGCGGGAAAGCACTGGCTGCGGATCGACCGTCAACGCCTTGCGATAACGCCCCTCCCAGAAATCGTCGAAACCATCAGGCGCTTTGGGCGGCTTGACCGCAAGAAGCTCTTCGAGCTGCATGCCGTAGGTCGGATCGAAGGAGAATGGGTGGGTTGTGGGGATACTCATCTGGACTTTGTCGCGTGAAAGCACCGGTCGCGCAAGACGATGTGACGGCTACTTTCCCACCCGCTCTCGCCAGCAGCGCTCATGCGCAGGCCAAAGGCCGGAGCCTCGAAGGGCGGGGGCGGGTGACGTGCACTACGACGGTGCATCCGCTATGCACAGAGTAACCGTCCCATAGACACCACCGCCCGGCGTCGGAAATTACTGCCCGGCCGCCTCCAGGATCAGCTGGGTGATCTCGTCGGGATGGGAAATCAGCGAGAGGTGGCTGGCCTTCACCTCGACCGTCTTTGCCCCCATGCGCTTGGCCATGAAACGTTCGAGATCGGGATTGATCGTCCGGTCTTCGGTCGAGACGGCATACCAACTCGGCTTCGAACGCCAGGCGGCCTGCGTAGTCTTGCCGGTCAGCAGCGCCTTCTGGAATGGCTGCTGCACGGCATAAAGTACTTTCGCCCTCGCCTCCGGCAGGTCCCCGGCGAAATCGCGAAGGAAGGCCGCTTCGTTCAAGCGTCCCTCGTCGCCGTCGAAGACGATGCCGGCCGAAGCCGGCGGCGTCGGGAAGGTCTTCGCAAGCGCGGTATAATCCTCACCCGCATCCGGCGCCCGCGCAGCGACATAGACGAGCGCCGAAACGTTGGGATGAACGCCAGCCTCGGTGACCATCATGCCGGAAAACGAATGCCCGACCAGAACCGTCGGGCCATCCTGCCGGTCGAGCACCCGCTTTACGGTGGCGACGGCGTCGGGCAACGTCGTCAGCGGGTTCTGTGCAGCCGTGGCGTTCAGTCCGGCAGCCTGCAGGCGCGCGATCACCTCGGTCCAACACGAGCCGTCGGCAAACAGCCCATGCACCAGCACGACATTGCGCGCCTTCACCGGAGCCGATGTCGCGGCCATGCCGCGGCTGGAGAGAAGAGTGGCGGCGGCGCCGGCAACGAGGGCGGCCGAGAAAGTCCGTCTGTTCATCATCATGATCCGGTTTCCTCACATGTTGAGACTGTCGAAGGGGCAAGAGCATGGGTTCGAGATCGGGGATCCGGACCCGGTGAAAATCGGTTAGTCGATAACACCGTGTCGGATCGCTCATCTGAGGCGCGAGGTCATCCGCCTCCCGGCATTCGACGCAGCCGGCCTGATCGCTAAAACCAACCTCGCCTCAACCTCAGTCGAAATGGCTGACCTCGAGCCCGTTGCCGACCGGCAGCAGCACACTTGATATGCCCGGCTTGGCGCGGATGGCTTCGCCGTAGCGTCCGACATCGTCGCCTCCCGGACGCAGCATATTGTCAGCGACGATGATCGCGCCCGGATTGAGTTTGGGATAGAAGGCCTCGAGGCAGGGAAGGTAGAGATCCTTCCAGAGATCCACAAGCACGAAGTCGATGCCCTGAGAAAGCGCGCCGATCATCTGGACTGCGTCCCCGACCTTGAATTCGACGTGGTCGGCAAGACCCGCCTTGACGGCCATGTCGCGCGCATAAGCCGACTTGTAATCGTGCATTTCCATGGTGATCAGCCGGCCGCCGGAGGCACGCGCGGCGTCTGCCAGCCATATCCCTGAATAGCCGAAGGAGGTGCCGAGTTCGAGAATGGTCGGCGCCCTGAGGCTCCTGGCGATGATATTGATGAACTGTCCGGTCTCTGGTCCGACCGCGCGCAGCCGCTGGTCCTGTCCGCCATCGCGGCCGCCCGGAGGCAGCTCGCGCGGGCTGTTGTGCTCCGTCTCGATCATCGCGTGATAGATGCTGAGCACTTCCTCGATCCTGCTGTCCATCGGGCCCGCCCTTCCGTCCTTGCGATTGATGGCCGACTTTGCCCGACCGAATTGGCTGCGAAAAGTTAAACTTCGGCAATCATCGGATTTCGCAGCCGCCATGCGGTTGCACGCGCCGCCACCGTCGGCTACATCAAACCCGTCAATGGCCGGGTCACCCGGCCACGTAAGCGTTAACGTCACTCAACGCGTATGATCGAACGGCTTTGCGGCTTCGATCTGCGCGACTGTGTCCTGCGGATCGAGTTTCAAAGCTCCTGAGGACACATGGACAACAATCAACCCAAAGACCAGACGTCGCCGGCCCCTGCCATCGAGCGGGTGCGCCACGACACGCCACGGCGCACGCTGACGGCCGAAAGCGTCGTCGATATCACCCCCGGCATGCGCCGCATCACGTTGACCGGCGACGATCTTGCCGATTTCATCAGCCTTGCGCCCGACGACCACATCAAGATTTTCGTACCGGCCGCCGATGGCGGAGAAGAGCGCCGTGACTACACGCCGCGCCGCTATGATAATGCCGGGCGGAAATTGACCATCGATTTCGCCTTGCACGAGGCAGGCCCGGTGACGCGGTGGGCGATCGGCGCCCGCCCCGGCGACAGGCTCGAAATCGGCGGGCCAAGAGGCTCCGCCGTGGTTTCCGCGAACGTCAAACGATGGCTGCTGATCGGCGACGAAACGGCGCTCCCGGCGATTGGCCGCCGGATCGAGGAGAGCCCCGCCGGAACTATCATCACCACAGTCGCAGCCGTCACCGGCCAGGTGGAAGAGCAGACCTTCGACACGTCAGCCGAATTGCACGTCCACTGGGCGCACCGGCCTCTCTCCAAGGCAACCGATGCCGCAGCCCTGCTGAAACTGCTGGCCACGGTCGATATCCTGCCGGAAACTTTCATCTGGGTCGCGGCGGAAGCCTCGGTGACACGCAATATCCGCGCCTATCTGCTGACGGAAAGAAGGTACCCGCTCGGCTGGATCAAAGCGTCCGGTTATTGGGTGTTCGGCAAGGCTGATGCGACGGAAAAGTTCGCTTAAGCCGAAGAGCTCGACACTGGCCGCCGCTCCGGAAATCGGGGCGACGGCCGGATAAAACACCGTCTTTACCATTGCGATTTAATCGGATGCGATATATATAATTGATAAATATTGAAACAGGATAGGCCCATGCCCGCATCTAAAGCAAAACAGCCCGCATCAAACTCCCCTAAGACTGATGGTGACGGCCGTAAGCTTTCGAACTTCCTGTGCTTTGCGGTCTATTCAGCCAATCTCGCCTTCGGCCGCGCCTACAAGCCGGTCCTGGACGCGATCGGCCTGACCTATACCCAGTATATCGCCATGGTCGCCCTTTCCGAGGAGGACGAACAGACCGTCAGCACGCTGGGGGAAAAACTGTTTCTCGAATCCAACACGCTGACGCCCATTCTCAAGAAGCTGGAGTCAGTCGGCTTTATCACCCGCCATCGCGATCCCGCCGACGAACGGCAAGTGCGGGTGAGCCTGACGCCGGCGGGACGCGATCTTCTCGAAACCGATCCCAGCTCCGTCCTGATCGACGCCGTCGGCCTCGGCGATGATTTCCCCGTCGTACAGAAATCGGTGACGCGGCTGCGCGACAACCTGCTACGGGCACAGGTCAAACCGGAAAAATCATGATCGCGACACATGTCGGCACCTGGTGACATGCCCGAGATCGCAATCGGCGCATTGATTGTGAATGCGAGCGTTCTACTCGCAAGGCGAAGTTCCGAACGCAAGACGCACGCGGATCGGTGGAGCTTGCCGGGCGGTCATGTCGAGAGCGGCGAAGACGCCGAGACGGCGATGCGCCGGGAATTGTGGGAAGAAATCGGCGTGACGCCGCAGCACTGGCAATCGGCAGGAATGTTCGTTTCCGTCGATCGATGGCAGGGCTCCCCGCGACTTATCGGTGATGAACACACAGCGCTCAGATGGTTTGCCGCCGCCGAGATAGACTGCGAAACCGAGCTGGCACCGCCTCAGCTCGGTGAAATCCTCGCAAAGCTCGTCTCGCAGCAGAGCCGCAAAGAGTGAAGGCGCGTTGCGCGAACCCGGTTCGGCACAATGCACTTTTTTGCCTTACTGGCGCAGCGATCCAAATGCCGTCCTCAGCTCAGCCGCCATAGCCATAGGCTGTTCCCAGGCGGCAAAGTGGCCGCCTTTGTCGAGCCTGTTGTAGTGAATGAGTTTCGGATAGGCCTTCTCCGACCAGCTCTTCGGCGCCGCATAGATTTCGTCGGGAAAGGCACTCACGGCAACCGGAATCTTGATGCCCCTGGGGTCGAAAAAGCCTCCCGATGGAAAATGCGCATTGTCCCAGTAGAGGCGTGCAGAGGAGATTGCGGTATTCGTCAGCCAGTAGAGCGTGACGTTGTCGAGGATATCATCCTTCGTCAGCCCCTCAGGCTTTCCGTCGAAAACACGGGCGATCATCTGGTAGCTGCGTATGTCGTGGTCGAGCATCCAGGCCGCGAGACCGACCGGCGAATCGACGATCCCGTAGAGCGTTTGCGGCCGGTTGTTCATCTCGATGGCGTAGCCCAGCCCATTCTTGTAGAAGTCGTCGAGCTGATCCCAGGCGTGCTTTTCATCGGGCGAGAGGCCTGCGGGCGGCGGCCCGCCGGCGGCGAGCGCCTTGGCGATATCGGCCGGAACCGTGGCCGCCATGTTCGTGTGGATGGCGAGCAATCCCGGCGGTTCCTGCAAAGCCATCAGCTCCGTGACCGCATTCCCCCAATCGCCGCCCTGCGCCACGAACCTGGTGTAGCCGAGGCGCTGCATCAGCGTCACCCAGGCACGAGCAATGCGAGGAGGATTCCAACCCGGCGCAGTTGGCTTGCCGGAGAAGCCATAGCCTGGCAGTGATGGGATCACCACATGAAACGCGTCCGCTTCGCCGCCGCCATGCGCGGTCGGGTCGGTGAGCGGCTCGATGATCTTCAGTTGCTCGATGATCGAGCCAGGCCACCCATGGGTGACGATGATAGGCAGCGCATTTTCATGCTTGGAGCGGACGTGGATGAAGTGGATATCCAGCCCATCGATCTCGGTGACGAACTGCGGCAGCGCATTGAGCCGGGCCTCCATCTTGCGCCAGTCGTAATCCCTCGCCCAATGGTTCGCGAGCTTCTGGATCGTCTCGCACCGTACGCCCTGGCTATCATCCGTAACGGTCTCCTTGTCCGGCCAACGGGTCGCCGCGACGCGCCGGCGCAGATCGTCGAGCGCCTCCTCGGGGAAGTTGACGCTGAAGGAGGTAATCGTCTCGCCGCTCGCCTCGGCGCTCCCGGTCCCGCCAAGCATGCTAATGGCCCCGGCTGCCGCGGTGGCGGCCAGCAGTTCGCGCCGGGTGGGCATTGATAGGGATGTCGGTGACATGACGCTTTCCTCTCCGTTCGATCTGCAGGAATGGACGAGGATCGACTGGCCGACCTCGTTGCAACAGTAGGTCATTCGCGTCTGCCCGGACTATGCGCCGGGGCTATGGAGGGGTCAATTACCCTGTCAGGCTATGTCTCGACCGCCGCGAATGGGCCTCTCAGGCTGACGCGATGCCACGGCAAGGGCGCCCTCCTCCATCATCTCGGCCGCCTTGGCATAACCGCCGTCCATTCCATCGAGGAAATGCAGGTGCGAATCCGGGCGGCCGGATGGCACGAGGCAGGTCATCAGCGCATGCGACTGGCGGTGCAGTCCGAAATCGACCTCGCCGCGCGCCCGCGCCGCAATGAGCATGGCCTCGACGCCGTCGATCTGCTCCGGCGCGCAGTCGAGCGTCAGGCGCAGGCCGTCGTCGAACTTGCGGAAATCCGAATTGGAGGCGACCTCCGACCAGTGCGGAGCATCGACCCGCTTTCCGCCGTCCCTGTGGACAGCCATATTTCCGGGAAGTGGATGAGACCGGCGCGGCGCGGCGTCGAAAACCCCAAGCACGCGCTTCGCCAGCGCCGCAAAGACCTCTGGGCTGGTATCGTCACGAGGCTCGACCAAGAGCGACAGGATCTCACCCCGCTGGCTTGGGAACGGCGCCCAGTCGCAGCTCAGGCCGGTCAGGTTAGGCCTCATAGCATAACGGCCGGGCTTCACCAGATAGCACCCATTCTTGATCTGTCGCTCCGCCCATTTGAGCCCGCCTCCGGCAAACATCGCATAGGTCGCACTCTCGGAAGCGGCATAGCGCGCGATCCTGACATCACGTCCATTCGCGCGGATTTCGCCGACAGTGACGAGCCCAACACGCAGGTCGAGATGAAGATCGGATTTGGCAAAGCCCGCCACATCACGCAGGGCCGATGTCGCGGCCATGATGCCATTCGCCGACAAGGCGAAGGCCGCTCCGTCTCCGCGAAACACGAAGGGGAAATCGAACGAGCCCCAGGCATTGCCGAGTGCGGCGATGATCGATGCGCCGGCATAATTGACGTCTTCATAGCGCCCGGAGCGGATCGCCTCAGTCGAGCTGACGACGTCGGTGATGCCGATCAGCCAATCGTCAGGCAGCGGCTCGTAGACCTCGGGATCGAGCACAAGCGAAAACTCGTCATAGGCCCGGCGCAGCTGCGCATCGCTGTTGATCATGGCACGTCCTCCGATCGGCAGGGTTGCTGCCAGCTCAGAAACGGGTCTGCCGCCGATCGGCAGACCCCCGCTTGGAATGTCGGCGCGAGGCCGGCCCTTCCCGTTCAGACAAGCTTGGTTTCGACGTCGATGTTGCCGTGGACCGCCTTGGAATAGGGGCAGATGCCGTGGGCTGCCTCGATCAGCTCCTGCGCGATCTCGCGATCGATGTCTGCCAGGCTGACATTGAGCCGTGCACGCAGGAAGTAGGAGCCGTTGTCGCCGTTGAGCGTAATCTCGGCATCGACTTCAGGACCGGCCGGCAGCGTGATCTTCCGCTGCGCGGCAGCGAGCTCGATGGCGCCGATATAGCAGGCCGACCAGGCGGCGCCGAACAGGTTTTCGGCCGCCGGATGCGGCTGCGGCAGTTTGATGTCGAGCGTGCCATCGCTACTGCGCGCATAGCCGTTGCGGCCGCCGGTGATGTGGGTCTTGCCGGCAAAGATAAGCTTCTCGGTCATGATTCATATCCTTTCGGTTTGATTTTTACGCGCATCCGATTTGATCGGATGCGCGTTAATAGGCCGAACCGAATTCGATGTCAACACTATTCCGATTTAATCGGATACGATTTATTTGGAGAGCAAGAAGAGCCCGCTCAACCCAACGGCGTCGGCAACATGTGCGAGGTCTATCGCCTGACGACCGTCTTCGGCAGCGCCCCGACCGATCCGGCCGCCGAAGCCTTTGGGCATGACGCCGCCGAGCAAGTGATGCGGTCGCAATTCGGAAACATGGCAATGTCGCAGTATCCGGCAAGCATGCGGATCACCGAGCCTGAGGATGCTTTTCTGGCGCTGACCTCCTATCCGCCCGGCGAAGGCGCCGACGAGCCTCAGCTCAGCCGCTTCCGCCAGGCCATCGCCGATGCCTTCCGGCAAGGCGGCAGCGCGCTCGATGTCAGCAAGGAGACCGGGCTGTTCCTCAGCAGGAAGCCGGCCTGATCGGATCACGGCCTTCCATCGCGACCGGCCGAGGCAGACCGGCGCTCAGACCTTTTCTTTCTTCTTGATCTTTTCCTTCGGCTCCACCGGTGCATCGGGCGTCGGGGCCAGAAGCTTGCGCAGCGATGAAATCTTGTCCTTCACCAGCGGCCGGAAACGCGTCGCGCGATAGGGCATGTCGGCCGCGCCGTAACCTTCCGGCCCGTCGTCATTGCCGCGATTGATTTCCGCGAGCTTCACCCCGATGAACGTGCCGTCGATATAATGGGTATATTCGCCGACCCAGCGGATCGTATAGATCTCGCCCTTGCGAATGAGTTGGTCGATGCTGACATGCTTGAAGGTATCGTTAATACAGACGACCTTCTGGCCGACATGGAAATCATAGCTCATGGATCAAACTCTCGAACGGCAATCCGCTTGACCGATCTATAGCGCGCCGGACCGCAGGGATGAACCATTTTCTGCCAGCGGGCTTTTTTGCCGCGACAAAGCCGCACCCGCGCGCCACGGTTCAAGGCGAAATGCATCAGTCGCAATAGGCCTTGCCGCTCTTGCGGGACCGCAGATCGAAATGGAAATGGTTCCAGTGTTCGGGGTTGCTGCCAGGGCCGAGCACGGTATTGAAATAGCGGCAACTGTCGCTGCGCACCGCCTTCAGCAGCCGGCCTTCGCGCAGCGAAAAGAGACCCTTTTTGCGTACGTCGATCTCGTGGCCGTTCTTCAGCACGAACTTGCCGACGTCGATCGCGTTGCCGCGAGCGTGTTCCGACATCGGATTGTATTTCTGCCGGCTGTTGTTCATGCGCCGGCAGGAATAGCCGCCGAGCGGCTGGATCGTCTTGATGCCGCTCCAGTAGCGGTAGCGGGCGGACGGTGCCAACTCGTTCTTCACCCATTTGGCGAAGGCGAGCGTCACCTGGCAGTTCAGCGTCACCGCCGGCTGCACGCCAATATTGCCGGAAAGCCCCTTCAGCGACACCGGATAGGGCACCTGACAGGCAGGCCCGTTGGAAATCGGCGCCTTTTCGTCGAAGAGCACACCCATACGCTTCAGCTCGCGCCGGCAGGCAAGCTCGGAGGTCGGCATGACGCTGGGGTCGACGGGTGCCGCCGGTTCGCTCATCATCGGATTGTTCGGTCGCAGCATCGCGACCTCTTCGCTTTCGTCCTCTTCCGGAACGCGTGACGGCGCCACCACAGGGCTGCCGTCGTTCCAGGCCGGCGCCCGGCTCATTTGCGCTTGTGCCGCCGGCTGCGGCATCGCCCGCGGTACGGGCTGGCGTAGCGGCTGGTTCACCTGCTTCGGGCTATCGGTGCCGATTCCGTCAACGACCGGCTCCGTCGCATTTCCCTCGGCGATCTGCTGCTGTTGTTCCTGCGCCAACCCGACGACCGGCTCTGCCCCAAGCTCGTCATCCATATTGACGCCGCCGGACGGGACCGCAAGGTTCTGCGTGCCGCCCCAATTGCTGCTCGACTGGCCCGCCGCCAGCGCCTCGTCGCTGTCGATCATCGGCAGGCGGCCCCTGCGCGCCGCCGGCGCGGCATGGCCGGCGCCGGCAAGGTTCGGCGTATCGAGGTAGTCGACGGACCCCTGGCTATTGCCGGCAGGCGCACTGGAAACTGGATAGGAGGCCTGGCTTTCCGCGGGCGCAAGGCGCTCCGAACGCGCCATGCGGACCGAGGGCGCCATGCGCGCCGCCGGCGAGATCGAGCTCACTCTGGTGCCGTTGTCGACATTGGCCGGCGGCACAAGCCCCTCGCTGATCGAACAGGTGGTCAGCGACGCCGAGAGCAGCAGGGGCAAAAGGGCTCGCCGAGGAAAGGAAACAAACGCCATACTCTTATCGCTTCCGCAGGCCGACTGGGCAGTGACAGAAAAAACTCACTCCAATTTTAATTAAGAACGGTGAATGAAAACTTACCGGCACAATCTGAACGCGACGAATATGAAAAAGGCCGCTTTCGCGGCCTTGAGATTGGCGATAGATGCAACTTTTGCTCGGCGTCCTCCCCGGCCACTCCCGCAGCCTTGCTCGACATCGGCTACCTGTTGGTGAAATTGATCAGATCCGCCATGGTGAAATGCCCCGCCCCTGCGCTCGGCAATGTCGGCCGCCATTTCGGCCATTGCGCCAGGAAGGAATGCCGATCCTCGCGGATCAGGCCGGCGATGACCTCGGCGATGATCGTGCCGCCGACCGGCCCGAGATGCTGGCTGTTTCCAAAGATCTCCGCCTCGCGCAGGATGTAGAACCACAACGGCGCGTTATCCTTGAAAATCCCGGACTGATCGCTCAGCAACGCGCCGCGCGCCCGCTTCCTCTCGGCATCCTCGCTGTCGAACAGCTGCTCATCCGACAGCGCCTCCATTTCCATATGGCGCGCCACCGCCTGGCCGGAAGGCAGTCCGAGCCGCCAGCCGCGCAGCAGGTTCAAGGCGGCGAGCGCCCTGCGGATATGGATCGGCTCCCTTTGGTGATCGGGCAGGCTCGTCAGCGGATCGACCAACGTCGTATCGAGCTTGTAGGAGGGCTGCGGCAGGACTGCGCCAGCCGGCGGCGCCCCTTCGGGCGCGACCCCGTCGAAGAAGAAGGCCCAGTCGATCGCCCAGAAGTCGGGTAACTCGCGAAAACCGTTCAAATTTGCCCGCGGGTGCTGGATCACGTCAGTCAGAGAGAAAATCGGAATGCGATTGAACTTTGCCTTTTTCCCGTTGAACCGCTGCTCGATCGGGTCGGGCCTCGTGACGGTTCGGTTCAGCGAATAGCTCGGTCTCACCATTGTATGACCGTATCGGTATGCCGCCACCGAGAATTCGACGGGGATGAAGGCGTAGCGGCCCTGTGGATTGTAGAAGCGGACATTCGGCTTTTCGCCTCTCCCGACGATGACGCGCTCGTAGGTCTCTTTGCCGATGATACGGGGCAGGAAATCATGCAGGACGATCCACTGGTAGTGCCAGCGCACCGTCTGCTGACAGAGCCCGAAATCGCGGCTGCGCGACGTATCGACGACCTTGTTGTGGAACCGGAGGAAGGTGGCGTGGAGCTGCGAGACGATCACGTTTTCGTCGTTGCGCTTGTCGCCGAGCAGCGCGCGCCGGATTTCGGCCGCGTTCCTCGGCAGATCGGGGCGGCTGTTTCGAGTCTTGTCGAAATCCTTGTCGTCCCCGAGCAACAGATGAAGTTCATCGTCCTCGTAGAGGAAAGGCTGATCGGCCGGCCCCGAACCATAGACGGAGTCCAGGTCGAGGCGTGGCGTACGGAAATCCTGCAGAGCATCCGGATCGTTGAAGCGGTCGAGCGACGAGACCGGATCGAATGTGATGTCATGATCGAGAAACTGACCGAAATAGGTGAATCCGGCAGGAATTGCCGGGTTCTCGTCTTCGGGCTCCCGCTCGTCAAGCGCGACATCGACGGGTTTTCCCTCTTCGATCTTCTCGGCGAACTCCCCCTGGAACATCGTTTTCGCAAGATCGGTGAGTGCATCCTCGGTAAACGCGGCGGCCGGCAGGTTGCGAAACATCCTCCCGAATCTCTGGTCGCGAACACTCGAATGCGCGACGCTATCCATGCCTCTTACTGGCGAACCATGCTTGCTGCGAGCCATTTCGGCCTCCCTCGGTTACTGAACTGGAATGCGGCAGCGATGCGATGAGGGGCAGCGTTATCGGATGCGGAGGACTGGAATCCTCGAATTCGGGAGACACACGACGGCCATGCCAAGGCCGCCGTGGCCGTGGTCCCGGATAGTTTGCGAAATTGGAGAATTATGGTGGCTTCCGCAACGACAGCAATCGCTATCGTCGAAATGCCCTGCCCTCAACTACAACCTGAATGAAGCATAACGGAGGATAAATTGCAACGAGATTCGCTTATGGATTGAATCTGCTGCCTTTTACCAAGCACATCGCCTGGGTATATCAGCCTGAATTTCTTGGAATTCCGCCGGTCCACGATCCTCTCTACTCCGGATCATGCTGCGTCGCGATTCCGCGATGATGCCGCCACAACGAAAAAGAGCCGTCGTAGCGGCTCTTTTCCTGACGTTCCGATCTGAAGCTGTTTCGAGGCGTTGCTTCGCTCTTCTACTCACGCGGCCCGCGTATACCTCGCTTCGGCCCGCTGCTCCGCGCGCAGGCGGAAATTCGCAAGCAGCGTCTTCAGCTGGGTGCTCTCGTCGGCAAGCGTGCGGCTTGCCGCCGTCGTCTCCTCGACCATTGCCGCGTTCTGCTGCGTCATCTGGTCCATATGATTGACGGAGCCGTTGATCTCGTTGAGCCCGGTCGACTGCTCGCGGGCTGCCGTCGCAATCGATGCCACGTGGTCGTTGACGCGGTTGACCAGCCCTTCGATCTCCACCAGCGCCTCGCCCGTCGAGCGCACCAGCGCCACTCCGCCCTCGACTTCCGCCGCCGACCGGCTGATCAGCGTCTTGATCTCCTTGGCCGCATTGGCCGAACGCTGCGCGAGTTCGCGCACCTCCTGGGCGACGACGGCAAAGCCACGGCCCGCCTCGCCGGCGCGCGCGGCCTCGACGCCGGCGTTCAGCGCCAGAAGGTTCGTCTGGAAGGCGATCTCGTCGATCACGGAGATGATCTGGTTGATGCGGCTCGAGGATTCCTCGATGCGGCCCATCGCCGTCACCGCATTGCGGACGATGTCGCCGGAGCGCCCGGCGCTGACTTTGGTCTCGGCCACCATCTCGCGCGCCTCGTTCGCCCGCTCGGATGCCGTCTTGACCGTCGCGGTGATCTCGTCGAGTGCCGCTGCCGTCTCTTCGAGGGCTGCCGCCTGCTGTTCGGTGCGCTTCGACAGATTGCCGGTCGCTTCGCTGATGTCGTTGGCGCTCTCGTTGACCACGCGGCTCGATTCGGCGATCGCCTGGATAACGCCGTTCAACGCATCGACGGCGGTGTTGAAATCGCTTCTAAGCTTGGCGTAATCCTCGCCGATATCGTCGATCGCAACTGTCAGATCGCCGCCTGCGAGCTTTTCCAGGCCAACGCCGAGCGCCTGCATTGCCCGGTTTTGCCGGTCGGAGGCCGAGCGCAGGCTTGCCTCGTTGCCGCGTCGCTCATCCTCGATCTGCCGCTGCCTTTCATCTTCCCGTCCGCGCAGCGCGCTGCGTTCGTCGACGGAGTCGCGCAGCACCAGCAATGCCTTGGCCATCTGGCCGATCTCGTCGCGCCGGTCGCTGCCGGCGATTTCCACTGACGCCTCTTCGGCGGCGATCGCATTCATCGCCGCCTTTAGCCGGGCGATCGGCGCCGTGACGCTGCGCACGATGGCGTAAGCGATGGCAATCGTGGCGGCGGCCCCGAGCAGGCAGAGCACCGCCGCCCAGATCGCGTTCTGACGATAGAGCGCGGCAAGATCATCGGCATAGACCCCGGTGCCGACGATCCAACCCCAGGGCTCAAAACCGGCGACATAGGAATATTTCAGCACCGGCTGATCGGCGCCCGGCTTCGGCCAGTAATAGTCGACGAAACCCTTGCCATCCTTCTTCACCTTGTTGACGAATTCGACGAACAGGAATTTGCCGTTCGGATCCTTCATCTGCGAGATATCAGTGCCATTAAGCGCCGGCTTGATCGGGTGCATCACCATGGTGGGATGCATGTCGTTGATCCAGAAATAACCGTCGGCGCCGTAGCGCATCGCACCGATCACGTCCTTGGCGGCCGCCTGCGCCTGTTCGCGGGTCATCGTGCCCGCCTGCTCCATCCTGTAATATTTGTCGAATATGCCGAGCGCCGTCGCATCCATCTGCGCCAGCCCCGCCTTCCGCTCCGCTTCCAGTTCGGAATAGGAATAGTTCAAAAAGAACACCATCGTCGCCGCCAGCACGGCAAGGGTGAAGCCTACGAGGCAGTAAAGGCGGGTGGAAATCTTGACGTTGCGCATGAGGTTCCCGGCGATTCTCGTAAATGATGTAGACCCATCTTGAATTGCCGGAATTACTGGAGCGTAAAGCTTATTTAGAGAATGATTAAATACCGTGAGGGAAGGCCGAAGCACTTAAAGTCAACCGTTTGAAATCGAATGGAATTTCGATAGGCAACGGCTGCAATATTTTTCGCCGCGCTTAGCTGCAGCGCCGGGCCATGCCGTCTTTTACAGCCCACAGCCTTTGCACTAGGCTATCGTCCAGTGAATCGCCGGCCTACGGCCCACACCAGATGGAGACCCTTGATGACCGATGCCGCCAAACCGAGAGGCGAATTGACGCTCAGGACGCTTGCCATGCCCGGCGATGCAAATCCGGCCGGCGATATCTTCGGCGGCTGGGTCATGGCGCAAATGGACCTTGCCTCAGGCATCCGCGCCACCGAGCGCGCCAGAGGCCGCGTCGTCACCGCCGCCGTCAAGGAAATGGCCTTCGAGCTGCCGGTCAAGATCGGCGACACGCTGTCGGTCTATACCGATATCGATCGCGTCGGCCGCACCTCGATCACGCTGATCGTTGAAGCCTGGGCGAACCGTGCACGTTACGCCAAGATGGAAAAGGTCACAGCCGGCACCTTCATCATGGTGGCGCTCGACGAAGACGGCAAACCGAAACAAGTTCCCGAGGCGTGACGGACCAGGGGTCGAGAGCATGGAAATGGTCGGCTCGCCGGAGGTCTTCCTTCACATCAAGGTGGTGATGGGCATGGTTATCAGCTCGCAGGCGGCACCAGCAACGATCAGCCGGTGCCCCGTTAGGGGCCTCGAAGACCAGGGCGGCGGTTGACGCCGTCGAGCAGCGTCCATTTGCCGAGGCCGGTGGCCAGCCCCGTCCTTCGAGGCTTCGCCCTGTGGGCTACGCACCTCAGGATAAGGCTGGAGAGGGCGGGCCGGCATCCTTGCTCTTCGCCTACGCTCCGAGCACTGAACTTCTTGGGTACAAGCGAATGACGGGGAGAGCGGGATTTCTCCTCACCCACGCAAAAACTGCGACCCCTTGTCAAACCCCAACCCGGGAAAGATCTTCCCCGTCAGATCATCCACGCCGACATCGAACTGCCGATACAACATCGCCGCGGCGAGTTCGCGCACGTCGGCGGTCGGCATCAGGTCGCGGTCGTCGAGCAGCTGACCGTCGCCGATGCCCGGCCAGCGACCGAGGATGCGGCCGCCGTTGATGGCGCCGCCGGCAAGCAGGGCGCAGCCGCCGGTGCCGTGGTCGGTGCCGGCGGAGCCGTTCTGGCGGGCGGTGCGGCCGAATTCGGTCATGGCGAGCACCACCGTCTTTGCCCAGATCTCGGCCCCAAGCGTCGTCTTCAGCGTGTTGATCGCCTGCGCCAGATCCCGCACCGGCCGCTTGAACTGGCCGGCCTGGCCGATATGCGTGTCCCAGCCTGTGATCGAGAAGCTGGCGATGCGGTAGTCGCCCTTCAGCATGTTGGCCGCAAGCGCTGCCACATCGGCGGTCTTTTCGCCGCGCTGGCCATCCGGCTCGACCATCATCGAGGCGGTGTCGGCCCGCGTTGCCTCGGCAAGTGCAGCAGCAAACGGCGGATCGCCGGCATAAAGCCGCATCAGGAATTGCATCTCGTCGCGTGCCGGCGCCAGATTGGAATCCGACGCCCAGACGTCGACGTCGTTCGGGCCGGAGAGAATAAGCTCCGTCGAGGGGTTGACGTCGATCGCCTTGCGCGCATCCGAGCGCGGAATGGCGGCGAGCGCTCGGTTCAGCCAGCCAGTCTTTTCCTCGGCGACATGTTCGCCGCCGGATTCCAGCATGTCCTGCCCATCGAAATGGCTGCGCTGGTCGCGATAGGGCGTCGACACCGCGTGCACGAAGGCAAGCTCCCGGCTCTTCCACAGCGGCATCAGGTCGGCAGCGGCGGGATTGAGGCCGAAATGCCCGTCGAGATCGAGAAGCCCTGTATCTGGCGTCAGCGCCAGCGTCGGCCGGAGCGCGGCAAAACCGGCATCGCCATAGGGCTGCACTAGGTCCAGCCCGTCCATCGCGCCGCGCAATACGATGGTGACGAAACGATTGTCTCCCGGCATCGCCGCAAAGGTGACCGGCGTGAAGACGGGGGCAGCGGCCAGACAGCAGGCCGACGTCAGAAAGCCACGGCGGGAAAGCGAGATCCGGTTCATGGACAGCGTCATGACCAGCCTCCTATCGGCGGTTGAATTCGGGCGATGCCAGCACCAGCGTCAGTCCGCTGATCTTGTTCGGCGCCTGCGACACGACGCGGATCGTCTCATCGCGCGCCGCATCGGCAAGCGTCGATTTCAGAAATTCGCGCGGATCCTCGTCGCGCCCGAACTGTGCAGAAGCCCGCCTTGCCCAGGCCAACCGCTCGGCAAGCTGGCTGCCGGTAATCCAGGTGGAGAAGCCTTCCTCGAAGCCGGCCGGGCTCGGCGGCAGCCAGGTCGGCTGGCCCATGCGCTTCAGCGCCCCCTGCCCCAACGCCCGCGCCGTCCGGAAGGCCTTGAGCCGCGTGTCCCTCGCCTCGCCGGCAGGACCCGTCGCTACAGGCGACCCTGCCATTCCAGGCGTATTCGCCGCCATGTCGCCCTCATCGGTGCCTTGCTGGTTTGCCGCCAGGAAACTGCCGACGACGCCGTTGACCGGCCCCGCATTCAGCGCCCTCAGACCCGCAATGACATAATCGAAAGGCTGGCGCGCCTTGGCGCCTTCGTCACGCCAGGCGGCAGGATGGTCGAGCATGGCGGTGTAGACGGCTGTGAGATCACCATCCGTCTTCTTCCAGGCCATGGCCATGTCGGACACCATCCCCTCGTCGGGCTGGTCGGAGATAAAGTGCACTGCAAGCTTGCGGCTGATATGCGCCGCCGTCTTCGGGTGGATGGCGAGATCGTCGAGCATGTCGAGATAGTCGTCGCGTGAGCGCTTGCGCCCGCCATAGCTGACGCCGAGCACCTCATGCGTGCCGGGCTCTGAGATACTCGGCCGGAAGGCGATGTCCATCTCCTTGCGGTCGATGGTGAGCCCCGTCAGCACCATGGCCGCCGCCGTGACATCTGCCTGGCTGTAGCCGCTGCCGGCGCCGAGCGTGTGCAGTTCCAGCAGTTCGCGACCCAGATTTTCATTCAGTCCCTTGTTGCGCTTGATGCCGCCGGCTGAATCCGGCCCGAGCGAATCCGCCTGGTCGAGATAGATCAGCATGGCCGGATGGGCCGTGGCGCTGCGCAGCAGATCACCGAACCCGCCCGACATGAACGGCCGGATCGCCTCGGCCTCGTAGAGCGGTACGATAAGGCGCATCGGCAGGCTTTTATTGGCGCTGGTGGAGAAATGATTGGTCCAGAAGGTCGCCAGCCGCTCGTAGAAGCCGTACGGCGACAGCACCGCCTGCATCAGGCGCAGATTTACATCGTGCTGGAACTGCTGCTGCGCTTGCCGCTGCACGCCCTTCCGCATCTCGCGCTGCGTCGTATCGTCGGTCACCGACTTGGCGTCCTGGCGGATCTGCTTCAGTTGCTCCTGCAGGCTGAGGATCGCGCGGTGGCGGGTCTCGGGTCCGCCAAGCGGAAAGTCCGGCGTTGCCGCCGCCCCCTTGCTGAGCTGACCGATCAGGTCGTCCTTGCTTTGCGGCGGCGCCTCACCCGGACGGAAACCATAGCCGAACCGGATCGCCGCCATCGTCGGGAAAGAGAGGCTCATGGCCGGTCAACTCCTGATCACGTGGTAGTGACAAGCTGCCAGCCGATTGCGACGCCAATCTGTAGGAAATGTGGCGATTTCCGGACATGGACGATTTGTAATCTGTTGAAAAAATTAAAGTTTATGCCCGGAAGATAAAGGATGCCCCGATCGCGATGAGCGCGAAGCCGATCGCATGATTCCACGTCAGGTTCTCGCCGAGCCAAAAGATCGAGAAGCCGGCAAAGACCAGCAGCGTGATCACCTCCTGCATCGTCTTCAACTGGGCCGTCGTATAGACCGCCGAGCCGATACGGTTGGCCGGCACCGCCAGGCAATATTCGAAAAAGGCGATTCCCCAGCTGACCAGGATGGCAAGGAAGATGGCACTGCCCTTGTGCTTGAGATGCCCGTACCAGGCAAAGGTCATGAAGATGTTGGACGCAAACAGCATGACGACGGGCCAGAGGGCGGCGGGAGAAAACGACATGGAATAACTCGGGGCTGTGGAGCGGGCATAGGTAATCCGGCCAGATACCGGCAGGCCTTACCTAGCACGCCACCATTCGACGGCAAGCCCCAAGGCTCAGACCAATCGTCTCACGCCGGCGCGACGATGTGGATCGGTGATCGGGGTATTGCACCACGGCTCTGGGGGCCGCGGCATCCCCGACGCCCCTCATGCTGAGGCGCGCAGCCCGAGAGGGCGGAGCCTCGAAGCACACGCCAACATTACTTCTTGCTTTCATTCGGTGCCGGCACGCCCGCCTCGTCCTTCGAGGCCCTGCGGGGCACCTCAGGATGAGGCTCTCTGGGGCGCCCACGCATGCTCGCTATCTCGGCAGCCGTCACAACCGACACCTAACCGCCATCCGGCACCCTGCCCCGACACGCCCACGCCACCGACGCGAAGGACCGCGGCCCGTCGGGCTCGCCGGCCTCATATGCCGCCCTGACCGCGCCATCCACAGCCGTTCGCTTCGCCGGATCCAGCCCAGCGACATACTTGCCGAGCGGCCCCTCACCGGCGGCAATCGGTTCCCAGTAATCGTCGAAGGAGAGGTATTCCATCCGGATCAGCAGCGATGTCTCCTCGACGTCGACAAGGCCCTGGCTGACGAAACTTTCCTTCATTTCTCCCGGTCGCATCATCGGCTGAAAACAATATCGGCGGCGCAGCGGCAACGCCTGCTCATCGAGCATGACAACAGTGTCCCACATCATCCGCATGCCGGACATCCCGCCATAGTGGTCCCAGACGGCGGCGGCGACCATGCCGCCCGGGCGAACGACACGGCGCATTTCGGACACCGCCTTTCCCGCCTCCGGCACGAAATGCAGCACGAGCAGCGACATCGCCCGGTCGAAGCGGTTATCCTCGAACGGCAGCGCGCAGGCATCTGCCTGTCGGATCGCGATCCGCGGATCGGTATTGCGCCGCGTCGCCGCCTCGACGAAAACCGGCGAATAATCGATGGCGGCGATCTCCTTCAAGCCTGGTCTTTCCGCCAGCGTAAAAGCCAGACTGCCGGTGCCGCAGCCGACATCGAGCACTCGATCCCCATCCGCCAATCCGGCGAAATCGATCAGCAGCGGCGCCAGCCTCTTGCTCCAGCGCCCCATCAGCCGCTCATAACCATCCGCACTTTCGACATTGAAACTCGACGGCATCGAAGCCTCCCTCTTCAAGAACGATGGTCTATCGCCGTAGAGCCGAGCGATCCGTCGCCTCGCACAAGGCGCGTCGGGCTCTCCGTCGTCCCCGGTTCAAGCCGGGAACGACGGAGAGTGTATCAGGCGGATGCCTTGCCGAGAACGCTCCAGTCGAAGCCGCGCGCCCAATCGGCATAGCTGTGCCAGCCGACATCGGGGAAATCGCGGCGCAGGGCAGCGATGTCGACATCGTAGCCGGTGCGGTTGAACCATTCGAACATCAGCGCCGCGTCCTCGCTCTGCTGCCGCATCGCGGCGATCGGCAGTTCGCGGTAAGCAATCGGCCGATCGAGCGCCTCGGATAGGATCTTCGCCTGCTGCTCGCCGGACAATTCGTCGCCGGCAATATCGAAACGCTTGCCGAATACCTGTTCGCGCCGCTCGGCCAGTGCTGCGACGAAAGCGCCGATGTCGTCGATGGTGACCTGCTGCAGCAGCCGGGTTGGCGGCAGGGCCGCGGCATAGACGCGTTGGCGCAGCCCGTCGATCGCCCAGGGCGCCACGGTATTTTCCATGAAGGCGACGGGCGCGCTGATCGTATAGGGAATGCCGAGGCCTGCGATATGCTTTTCGACGAGGTACTTGCTGTCGAAATGCGGAATGCCGGTCTTCTTGTCGGCATCGCCAACGGAGGAATAGATCAGGTGCCCGATTCCGGCGGCCTTCGCCGCATTGGCGACGGTGATGCCCTGGCGCGTTTCCGCTTCCGTCCCGGCCTCGTAGCTGTTGCCCATCAGGAACATCGTGTCGACGCCGTTTGCAGCCTTCGCCACGGATGCGCCGTCATTCAGATCGCCGGCGACGACCTCGACCCCTGCCGCAGCCAACTGCTTTGCGCCGTCGCCGTCCGGCTTGCGCGAGATCGCCTTGACGCGGTGTCCCCGCGCGATAAGCGCACGCACGACCGCGCCGCCTTGCTGGCCGGTGGCGCCGGTGACCAGAACGCTTCTAATGTTGCTCATCTGTCTTTTCCTTGTTTGTGACTGACGGAGCAAAGTTAGGGCCTGTCGCATTGAACCATAATGGCTTATAGTTGAGAAACATCGTACCACATCAGGATACAATGCTCGACCTCAACGATATCGTGATCTTCGCCCGCGTCATCGAGGCCGGCAGCTTCACCGCCGCGGCGCGGCTGCTCGGCATGCCGAAGACAACCGTCAGCCGACGCATTGCCGCTCTCGAGCGCGAACTCGGCGTGCGCTTGCTGCAGCGCACGACCCGCAGCCTCAGCCCGACGGATGCCGGCCGCCTCTATTACGAGGAAAGCAGCCAGGCGCTCCGCACGATCGAAGGCGCCAACCTGCGTCTTGCGGAAGCAAGAACCGAGCCTGCCGGCACGATCCGCATATCGGCGCCGGTCGGCTTCGGTGGCCACTTCCTGCAGGATGCGATCTTCGATCTTCTGGCGACCTACCCGAAGTCGAGGGTCGAGTTGCGGCTGACCGACGACAGGCTGAATCTCGTCGAAAACGGCATAGACCTCGCCTTCCGGACCGGCATCCTGGAGGATTCGACGCTGATCGCCCGCAAGCTCGGCTCGACGCATCGCTTGCTCTGCGCGAGCCCCGACTATCTCGCCCGCTGCGGCGCGCCCGATCGCCCGGCGGATCTCGCCCGCCACCACTGCGTCATCGCCGGCCAATCCACCCATGCGCAATGGCTGCTTGAAGGCCCGCACGGACAGGAAACGGTCTCGGTCTCGGGGCGCTTTGCCGCCAATGAAATGCAGGCGGTCATGGCCGCAGCGATCGCCGGTTATGGCATCGCCCGACTGCCCCATGGGGTCGCCAATGCCTGCATCAGGGATGGGCGGCTGTGCCGCGTTCTCGACGGTTACACGACCCCGGTCGGCGGCCTGCACGTCGTCTATCCGAGCAGCCGGCACCTGCCGCCTCTGGTCAAGACCTTTATCGAACTCGCCGCCAGACGGTTGAACGCGGGAGCCGATGGCAGCGACGACTTCGCCATCATATAGCGGTAGCCCCGTCACACCCCCTCCAGCACCACCTTGCCATCGAGGCTTTCGATCAGCATCGAACTGGCCTGGTTGAGGCCGGCAACCTCCACAGCGATGCCATGCGCCCGGAAGCGCTGCACGACCTTGTCGAGTGCGGCAACGGCGGTGATGTCCCAGAAATGCGCCTCGGAGACGTCGATCAGCACGGTCTTGCCGATCGCGTCCTGAACGTCGAAGGCCTCGACGAAGACGTCGGCGGAGGCAAAGAACACCTGGCCGGACACACGGTAGATGCGTTGCCCGACGGCTTGATCAGGCGCCACCTCGATGCGCAGCAGGCGGGCGACCTTGAAGGTGAAGAACACGCCGCTGAGCAGCACCCCGACCGTCACCCCAAGCGCCAGGTTGGCAGTGAAGACGGTGACGACGACGGTCGCCACCATGACGGCGCTCGACATCCGGGGATGAACGACGACCGCTCTGAGCGACGACCAGTCGAAAGTGTCGATCGATACCATGACCATGATCGCCACCAGCGCGGCGACCGGAACCTCGGAGACCCACGGCTTCAGCAGCACCATCAGGATCAGCAGAAACGCCCCGGCAAACAGCGTCGAGAGCCGGCCGCGCCCGCCATATTTCACGTTGCTCACCGTCTGGCCGATCATGCCGCAGCCGGCAATGCCGCCGAATAGGCCCGCGGCTGCATTGGCAAGGCCAAGACCGGTGCATTCGCGGTTCTTCGAACTCGGCGTATCCGTGATATCGTCGACGACGCTCGCGGTCATCATCGATTCCAGCAGCCCGACCATGGCGATGGCAAGTGCGGGTCCGGCGATGATCCGGAGGGTTTCCAGCGTCAGCGGCACCGCCGGCCAGCCGAACACCGGAAGCGAATCCGGCAGTTTGCCGAGGTCGGCGACGGTCAGAACGGGAAGTCCGAACCCGATCGAGGCGACGGTCAGGATCAGAACGCAGATCAACGGCGACGGGATCGCCGTCGTGATCCGCGGCGTCAGATAGATGATCGCAAGCCCGGCACTCAGCACGGCATATTCCGTCCAGCCGGCGCCGATGATGTGCGGCATCTGCGCAGCAAAGATCAGGATGGCAAGCGCATTGACAAAGCCGGTGCGCACGGATTTCGACACGAAGCGCATCAGCACGCCGAGCCGCAGCAGGCCGAACACGATCTGCATCAGCCCCGCCAGCAGCCCGGCCGCGAAGAGATAGGGCAAGCCGTGGGCATGCACCAGCGGTGCCGCGACCAGTGCGACCGACCCGGCCGCCGCCGAAATCATCGCCGGGCGTCCGCCGGTGAACGCAATGACGATGCCGATGACGAAAGAGGCAAACAGGCCGACCTCGGGATCGACCCCCGCCACGAATGAAAAGGCGATGACCTCGGGGATCAGGGCGAAAGTCGCAACCGCACCGGCAAGCATTTCGCGCGTGGGATTGGCGGACCAATCACGACGGATGGAGGAAAGCAGCATGGATAGAGTCTCGCAAAGCATGGCCGGGCTCGCTCTATCGAGCGGTCGTGTCGCGACATGCAGGTTTTGCGTTATCTGGCGGATCGGCGGCCAGAAGAGCCACCCGGGGTCTCACCGGGTCCGTGGTGAATGTCCGTGGTATAGACGAGATTTTTGCTGCAGCGCAACATTCAATTTCGCAGGGATGAAAGCGAAAGCTGCGAGCGAAATTGATGCGCCGCTTGCGATCGTGCCGGACGGGGCGATGAAAACTCGCCGCGAAGGTCCTCCTGCGCGATGGCGCGACTGGAGCCGAAGCCACCCTCACTGCCAGAGAAAGTCCGGGCCTGTGCTCTGGGACGTAAGCTTGAGTGTGCCGTCCGGCTGAACCACATAGCTTTCGAAAACACGGTAACCGAATTGACCGAGAAAGGTATGTTTGACCACAGTTCCCGGACGATAGGGTGAATGAATGACCTTTCCCCGATAGGTGAGGCTACCCGAAAGAGGCTGCGGGTCTTGCGCGCTGGCGCAGGCCGTGAGGGTGAAGAGAATGGCAACGAGTGTGTGCTTCATCCGGATCATCTCCCTGGAAGGTCCAGCGACGTGCACGACGTCAATCTCCTTCTTATCAGATCGCTGCCCTGCTGCGGTCGAAATCTTTGCGTCGGGCCGCCTCTGCCCGCGAGAGCGCGCTGACAATCCTTTCCTCGGAGAAAGGCTTGGAGATCACATCGAACGCTCCAGCGATACCGTTGCCGACACTCTCAGGACTGCCGGTCACGAAAATAACGTCCACGCCGAAGCGGTCGATCAGCCGACGGGCAAGCTGAGCGCCGCTCAGCCCGTCGGAGAGGTTGAGATCGACCAGCGCCACATCGCTTTTCTGAGCATAGGCGAGAGCTTGCTCAACCGTCGAAACCGGCCCGATTGTCTGGTGCCCGGCCTCTTGCGCAATGCGTTCGAGCTCCAACGCAATAGTATTCTCATCTTCAACGATCATGACCTTCATGGCTAAGCCTCCTCACCAAAGCCGGGTGCTCGGGCACACTGCCGGTAACGGGTACAACGCCGTCGACCCAAAATGTTTCCACTCTGCATTGAATTTCTTTCGGACATCAGACGCCGCCGCTGGCTAATCCTCCACTGCAGCAGCAGAATGCCGTCCAACGGCGCTTCGCCGTAGGAGACAGCCCGGAACACATCACAGAGGACGAAGGCGCAAAAGTTCCAGCCGCACCGGGCTCGATACGGCAGTGAGCGCTCTTCTGTCAGGTGTTTTTATGGTGGCGCTGCTGAATGCTGGCGGAAAGCGGATTTGTGCCGAGTCGGCGGCCCACCTGCCCGCCACCGTGACCGGCAAGGCAACGTCCCATGGCGGGAGATCCAATGATTTGACAGCGCCTTGCGGCGGACCGAAGCCCTTGGCCTCCGGTCCGCCGCAACTCGACCTCGCTCACGGTTTCGTATTTGCACTTTCGGCCCGGAACGCCGCCTCGCCGGCGTCGGAGACATCGACCCACTTCTTGTCCGGCTCGGCGTCTGCCACATAAGCGTCGTTCCAGTTCCACCATTTGTAGGTCGGGGTCTGAGGATAGCCCTCGGGCGAATCCTCCCAGACTTCCTGGCGGCCGAGTGGCGTGATATCGAGGTAGTTCCAGGTGCCGCCCATCTGCTCATCGCCGCGGTTGTTGATGAAATAGGTGCGGAAGATGCGCTCGCCGTCGCGGTAGAACACGTTGGTGCCGTGCCACTCGTCGACGCCGAAATCCTTGTCGAAACTGTCGGTGATCGTCACCCATGGTATCGTCCAGCCCATCCGCGCTTTCAGCCGGGCGATGTCGGCCTGCGGCGCGCGTGAGGCAAATACCAGCGTCGTATCGCGGGCGTTGAGATGGGCGACGTGAGCCACTTGATCGGCCACCATCGAGCAGCCGCGGCAGGCATGCTCGGGCCAGCCGAAGACGCCTGGCTCGTAGAAGGCGCGGTAGACGATCAGCTGGCGACGGCCCTCAAACAGTTCGGGCAGGCTGACCTTGCCCTGGGGTCCCTCGAACGCATAGGCCTTTTCGACCGCCATCCACGGCATGCGCCGGCGCTCGGCGGCCAGCGCATCGCGCGCACGGGTCTGCGCCTTTTCCTTTACCAGCATCTGCTCGCGCGCCGCCTCCCAGGCCTCCAGCGCCACGACCGCCGGTCTCTGCATGCTCTGTCCTCTCTTTCCATTTTCGGCTGAAGCAGTCATGGCTCAATCTCCTCGTTGGGGCGAATTCCCGCGCCTCGAAGCCCGGCTCATCGCGCGTTGTTCGGACATAGTCTCGCATCGGAAATCGAACAGTGGGAGTAACAAGTGTGACCGTATTCCCATTGCCCCGATCGCAGCCGCAGCGCCGGTCCGGATGATGCGTGAACAGGTGCTGGATGGAGCGCGTCAATGACGCCGTCGCCCTGGATGTCTTCGCCCTCGACGATGATATCGCCGAGATGGATGCCGATCCGGAACTCGAGCCCGTGCTCCGGAAGGGCCACGGCGTTGTGCGTGGCTTTCCGCTGCTGGACCTCCACCGCGCAACGCAAGGCATCGACGACGCTCTGGAATTCGACCAGCGAACCATCGCCCATGGTTTTGACCAGCCGGCCATGGTGACGCTCGATCGCCGGCTCGAAGACATCATTCTGGTCCGCCTGAAAACGCGCACGCGTGACCTCTTCGTCGATCTGGCTCAATCGACTGTAACCGACGACATCGGCGATTAGGATAGCTGCAAGACGGCGCTCCATCCCCGGTCTTTCCTGGAGAGCGAAGGTATTGTTAACAACATCCTATAGTAGGTCCCATCGCGATGCTATCGTCGCACCCGCGCAATAGTCGAATTGGCGGCGAGCGGTCGGATAAGAATGGCGCCAGACGAAATACTTCAAGCCATCGCAGCCTTCGACTATCAGCAGAGTTGCCAAAAGCAGGCGAGTATCGGAAGCTTGTTTTTTGGCTATAAGGCGACGGATTGTTCGATATGACCACAGCCTCTTCCAGTCGGCAGACCAGCCACGGCAGCGCCAGGATCTGCCGCGGCTGCTGGGACCAGATGCATATGCCGATCCCGATCGGCGGCCCGCTCGCCTTGCCGTTCCGCGCCTTGGGCATCACCCGCAGCAAGATGAACCCCGATATCTGCACGATCTGCGAACGTTCCTTTCAGTACGTCAAGAAGCAGCGCCAGATCACCGTCGACGCGACCATCCTGTTTGCCGATATCAGGGGCTTCACGGATCTGTCGGAGCGCATCGAGGCTGTGCAACTGAGCGAGATCGTCAGCCTGTTCCAGGATCGCTGCGCCCAGGCGATCTGGGCGCATGACGGCATCGTCAACAAGCAGATGGGCGACGGCCTGATGGCGATCTTCAATTTCCCGATCGTCCGCAACGATCACGCCGTCGCCGCGATCCGGGCCGCGCAGGAGATCCAGCGAAACTGCGCCGCGGCGCTGAACGGCCTGGTGCTCGACACATTGCCCGGCCGCACCCTCGGCGTCGGCGTCGGCATCCATTCCGGCGAGGTGCAGATCGGCGAATTCTCGAGCTTCCGCAGTGATTTCACCGCGATCGGCGGCATCGTCAACCAGGCGGCCAGGCTTGAATCCCAAGCCGCGGCGGGCGAGATTCTGATCTCTGCGGAAACGGCGACGAAGGCTCCCGACCTCGCAGCAGGCGCCGAAACGCGCATGCTTGCGCTGAAGGGCATCGAACAGCCGGTGCAAGCAAGCGTGCTGGTGAAGGGCTGAAGTACCGCACCTCTTTTTTCACGCTTTGATTGCTGGGGGAACCGACTGTAAGCGGGTTAACTCAGGAACAAGCGAAGGGATCTCTGGTTCTGACGACGTCCGAAAGGTGCTCGGCGAGGCTGCCAAGCGCCCCGCCGCTTCCTCAGTACTTCATGTTGCGTAATTCCGGAAAATCATAATAACGCAGCAGCTTACCATGGCAGCGATAGTCGTTCTTTTTCAGGTACAATATCATGTTGTGTTGCAAGCCCAGGCCGATATAGGACCAGTTCGGATTGCTGCGTTCCGTCGTGCGCGTGCAATAAGCGTATATCTGCTTTTCCGGATTAAGCAGAACCACGCTGGAAATCTCCGCCTTTACGAAGTTCCCCGGTTTAATGGTTCCCCGCAGAGCGTCGATGTACTCGCGTCGAACTGCGCTGGAAGGCGGCCGCTGGGAATCTGTAACGGACTGCGGCGCTGGCGTTTGGCAGCCGGTCAGCGCCAGCAGAGCGGCGCAGACAAGGAATTTGTTTTTCATTCAGTTGGATCTTCCTCTATTAAAATCGATAGATCGAGCTTTCCGGATGGCGGCGCTACCACGACGCTGGAGGCATGCCGCGCCGCCGGTCAACAAGGCCTGGAACGGCGACGCGGCCCGAGCCCTCGTCTCTTTCGTCAGGTCTTCATGCCGTTCATCTCAGGAAACGGGTAGTAACGCAGCCGCTTGTCGCGGCATCGATCGTCATTCGCCGTTGCGCCCAGCACTTTGCCCTCTGTGAACGAGACCCCGAGATAGGCCCAGTCTCCCCAGCTGTGCTTCGGCACCACCCGGACACAGTAAGCATAGATCTGTTTTTCGGGATCGAGCAGAACGACGCTGGATATGCGCGCCCAGACGACTTCTCCTGCTTCGTGTCTATAGCTTCTCTTGAACACAATATTGATGAAGTTCTGCCGGACTTCATTTGAGGGCGGACGCTGGGACTCTGCCACGGATTGCGACACCGGGGCGTTGCAGCCGGCGAGCGCCAGCAGAGCAGCGCAAACAAAGACTTTTATTCTCATTTCTTAAAGTCTCCAAAGAATCGGAGCGCATGTACGCTGCCTATTCCCACAAACACAGCGGGAATAATATTTGCAATACATGGCAAGAAATATCGTTGGCGTCACCGGCTGTCGACCGCATGACCGGCATCGTCCTCATGATCATCGATCGGCACGCCGGCTTCCAGCGCCGCAAGGATAAAGGCCTGCCTCACCGTCTCGGCCGGCATGCGCCCGGCAAGCCAGGCGCGGCAGAAATCAATCGTTCTCTGCTGATGGACGCCGCCATGGATCGGCCAGTCCGAGACGAGGGCATAAAGCGCATCCTGCGGCGAGCGGAGAACCAGCCGTTCGCCGATTTCAAGATCGATGGAAATCGGTTTTCCCCAGAAGGACGG
This sequence comes from Rhizobium sp. NZLR1b, assembly GCF_019685155.1. Classification (NCBI taxonomy): domain Bacteria; kingdom Pseudomonadati; phylum Pseudomonadota; class Alphaproteobacteria; order Hyphomicrobiales; family Rhizobiaceae; genus Rhizobium; species Rhizobium sp. NZLR1b. The sequence goes on along the minus strand of NZ_JABDWC010000029.1, from coordinate 16,080 downwards.
ATGGTCGCTAATGGCAATAACACCTGAAGCTGAATTGACCAGGAATAACTGCGGAAGACCGATCTCGGTTCCAGTGTGCGCCCGGATGGTATCACTATTGAAAGGCCGGGTACGCCGACATTGGAAGGATGCAAGAAGCAGCGTTGCGGCGCGTCCTTCGAGGCTCCGTCCGATGGACTGCGCACCTCAGGAAGAGGAGCGTTGGAGGATGCCGCGCCAGCGCTCAAGAGAGATCTTGAGATAACCGCCGGCGCCCAAGAGAGCCTTATCCTGAGGTGGCCCGCAGGGGCCCCGAAGGACGATGCGGGTGCGCCGGCTTAGCGGCGCCACGTCCCTAGGTGCCCTGGCAACGAAGCCGCGGCCGCCCGTTGTCAGGCGGGCAACTTGCAGCCCTTGCTCATACCAGCGGACTGCATGGCGGAAACCTTGCCTTTCGACGCGGCAATCTCGCCTTCCTTGTCTCCCCCCGCAACGCTGCCGATTGGGACGCCGACGAGAAAGACGCCGAAGGCATCGCCGTTCGCCGCACTGATCTGCTGCTTCGACAAGTCGTCCAGCTTAGCTCTCTCCTTTTTCAGTTCGACAGCGAGAGCTTCGCAGCCAAGGTTCGTATAAGCCGCCATCGGAATATCGACCTGCACGATGGCGTCAGGACGTTTGGCGCAACTGGCCAGTGCAGCGGTCGCCGCGAATGCGATAATGATCTTTTTCATTAATGGTCCCCGATTCCCGCAATAGCTGTAACATTGCCGCCCTCAGCGCGGGAGGTGATCCGCTTTTCAACCACAGACTTTTTATTTATGTACTCGGGAAAACCTCATTGCAGCCTCTTTGCCAACATTCCGCGCCCAACATTATTCGCCAATCTGAACGATTCATTCGTTTCCCTTTTGTACTCTTTCCCTCTTCCCTTTCGCGCTAACTCTCTCCATATTCCCGCCATGGCCAAATCTCCGAAGAAATCCCCCGCCCCGAATGGCTTCGAGGAAGCCCCGCAATCGTCCTTCGAGGGCGCTCCGCTGTCGGGTTCCGTCGCCGATTGGGTAAAGCAGCTGGAGGCAGATGCCGAAAGCTCCGGCGTCGAGTCGCAGCGCGAAATCGCCTCAAAGGCGGGCAAGCACCGCAAGAAGGTGGAAAATGAGGCGCGCAAGCATTCGGAGGCCGTCGGCGTCAACAAGAAGGTGGAGATTGCCGCTTCAAAAAGCGCCCGTGGAACTTCGATGGGCGGTTCCACCGACCCGAAGACGCGCGCCGCCGCCGGCCTCAACCCCGTCTCCGGCATGGATACGACGCTGGAGGAAGCCTCGTCGTTGCAGGCCGGCACCGCCGTCACCGCCACCGTCGAGGCGCTGTCGGCGCTGATCGAGAGCGGCAATCCGCTGCACAAGAACGGCAAGATCTGGACGCCGCACCGCCCTGCCCGGCCCGACAAATCCGAAGGCGGCATTACGATCCGCATGCAGTCGGATTACGAGCCGGCCGGCGACCAGCCGACCGCCATCCGCGATCTCGTCGAGGGGCTGGAGAACGGCGACCGCAGCCAGGTGCTGCTCGGCGTCACCGGCTCGGGCAAGACCTTCACCATGGCCAAGGTGATCGAGGCGACGCAGCGCCCGGCCGTCATCCTGGCGCCGAACAAGACGCTGGCCGCCCAGCTCTATTCCGAATTCAAGAACTTCTTCCCCGACAATGCGGTGGAATATTTCGTTTCCTACTACGATTATTACCAGCCGGAAGCCTACGTGCCGCGCTCCGACACCTATATCGAGAAGGAAAGCTCGATCAACGAGCAGATCGACCGCATGCGCCACTCGGCGACGCGCTCGCTGCTCGAGCGCGACGACTGCATCATCGTCGCCTCTGTTTCCTGCATCTACGGTATCGGCTCGGTCGAGACCTATACGGCGATGACCTTCCAGATGTCGGTCGGCGACCGGCTGGACCAACGCCAGCTGCTGGCCGACCTCGTCGCCCAGCAATATAAGCGCCGCGACATGGATTTCACCCGTGGTAGCTTTCGGGTGCGCGGCGATACGATCGAGCTTTTCCCCGCCCACTTGGAGGATGCCGCCTGGCGCATCTCGATGTTCGGCGACGAGATCGACGCCATCACCGAGTTCGACCCGCTGACCGGCCAGAAGGTCGGCGACCTGAAATCGGTGAAGATCTACGCCAATTCGCACTATGTCACTCCGCGCCCGACGCTGAACGGCGCCATCAAGTCGATCAAGGAGGAGCTCAGGCTTCGCCTGACCGAGCTGGAGAAGGCCGGCCGCCTGCTGGAGGCGCAGCGCCTGGAGCAGCGCACCCGCTACGATATCGAAATGCTCGAAGCCACAGGCTCCTGCCAGGGCATCGAGAATTATTCCCGTTATCTCACCGGCCGCGACCCCGGCGATCCGCCGCCGACGCTGTTCGAATACATCCCCGACAATGCCCTCGTCTTCATCGACGAAAGCCATGTCACCGTGCCGCAGATCGGCGGCATGTACCGAGGCGACTTCCGCCGTAAGGCGACGCTGGCCGAATACGGCTTCCGCCTGCCCTCCTGCATGGACAACCGGCCGCTGCGTTTCGAGGAATGGGACGCCATGCGCCCCGACACCATCGCCGTCTCGGCGACACCGGGCGGCTGGGAGATGGAGCAATCAGGCGGCGTCTTCGCCGAACAGGTGATCCGCCCGACCGGCCTGATCGACCCGCCGGTCGAGGTCCGCGCGGCCCGCAGCCAGGTCGACGACGTACTCGGCGAAATCCGCGAAACATCCGCCAAGGGTTACCGCACCCTCTGCACCGTGCTGACCAAGCGCATGGCCGAGGACCTGACCGAATATCTGCATGAGCAGGGCGTGCGCGTCCGCTACATGCACTCCGACATCGACACGCTTGAACGCATCGAAATCCTCCGCGATCTGCGCCTCGGTGCCTTCGACGTGCTGGTCGGCATCAACCTTTTGCGCGAAGGCCTCGACATTCCCGAATGCGGCTTCGTCGCCATCCTCGACGCCGACAAGGAAGGTTTTCTGCGCTCCGAGACCTCGCTGATCCAGACCATTGGTCGTGCCGCGCGTAACGTCGACGGCAAGGTCATTCTCTATGCCGACCAGGTCACCGGCTCGATGAAGCGGGCGATGGAGGAAACCAGCCGCCGTCGCGAAAAGCAGATGATCTATAACCAGGAGCACGGCATCACCCCGGAATCGGTCAAGGCCAGGATCTCCGACATCCTCGACAGCGTCTACGAACGCGACCACGTCCGCGCCGATATATCAGGCGTCTCCGGCAAGGGCTTCGCCGATGGCGGCAACCTCGTCGGCAACAACCTGCAGACCCATCTCAACGCCCTCGAAAAGAGCATGCGCGACGCCGCCGCCGACCTCGACTTCGAAAAGGCCGCCCGCCTGCGCGACGAAATTAAACGCCTCAAGGCAGTGGAACTCGCCGCCATGGACGACCCGATGGCCCGCGAGGAAGCGAAGGCGATGGAGGGCAAAAGCGGCCGCCCCAATGGTAAGAACAAAGCAGCGCGCTCGAGTAACAGCCCTCATGGTGAGGAGGCCCAGGGGGCCGTCTCGAACCACGAGGGCGGGCGTGGAACCTCCTACTTCGCCAAACCCTCGATCGACGACATGGGCCCAGGCACTGACACCGCCACTCCGCTCTTCCGCAAACCCGCCCTCGACGACATGGGCCGCGACATCGCCGAACCCGCCAAGAAGGGCCTGTTCCGCAAGAACGACCTCGACGAAATGACTGTCGGCCGAACGGAAAAGCCAGTCATCGGGCATGTGCCGGAAAAGCCGGATGCCGCCAAGGCCACGAAGCGGTTTTCACCGTTGCTTGAGGGGCAGCCGGAGCGCGATGACGTGCGTCCGGTCGTACGCGGGAAGACGGGTGTGGGGAGCTATGAGGATCCGGGCGAGCAGAAGCGCAAGGGACGGACGAAGGGGAAGACTGGGCGGCCGGGGCGGTGAGGCAAGCGCAGTGCCGAGTGACCGTGCCCACTCCGCAAATTTACGAACACGGCGAACACCACCTCCCTTCACCCACACCCCGTCCTCCCCGTCCCCGCCACCAGCGCAAAATAAATCCGCTCCACCCGACAGGCAGCACTCCTGGCGCTCGCCTCAAACCCCGCCGCCGGCCATCCGCGTCGAGGGCTGCCGTCGGCCGCGATCAGCCAGTACCAGCGCTCGTCTGACCCCGTCAGATCGATCTTGAAGATCCGCCCCATGCAGACATCGCCATGGAACCCGATGAAATCGTCGCCGGCCTTCTCCTTCCAGGAGTGCCGCCATCTTCCCCTCGGCGTCTCGCCGCTGATGACCATCTCCCAGCTCTTCCACCCGTTATAGTCCGATTGCGCCGTCAGCGAGCCATCATAGGGTTTCGGCTCGATCTGCAGGCAGCTTTCCAAAAACTCCGCGACCGAGTTGCAAACGGTGCTCCATGCCTCGTCATTGTGCCAGGTCAGCTTGTAGGCGAACTCATCGGAGACATTCTTCAAGGCTGCGGCGACGGCAGAGGCGACGCCTTCCCTGCTCGCCGGTTCGCCGTGCAGCCTGATGTGGAGATAGGTGCAGAGAAAATCTGCCGTATCTCGCGCGATCGGCTCGATGACATCGAGCTTTCGGCGCTTGCCAACCTCATAGCCGCCAAAATCCCGAATACGACGCTGAGGCTGTTTGCGAAGGGCATTATTGAGGAACGACCTTAGGAGCGTTCCGATATCGTCTTGCATGCGTTTCCTCTCCTCATGAGGATGTCTCTGCCGCATGGTTTCGTGAATGGCTCCGCCCGAGCCGGTAAAGTCAGATCAGCGTCGGTTCCGGATCGTCCTCGACCTCTTCGATGATCTCCGGCCTGTCGTTCTTCGGAGAGCCGACATCCCGACCGATCTTCCACATCGACATCTGTTCGGATGGGAAAGGTTTCATGAGATCGTTTGGGTCCGGCTCGGCGGACAGCCATCTCTCGTAATCCGCGCGATGCAGGATGACGGGCATGCGGTCATGGATCGTCGCCATCATCTCGTTCGGCTCGCAGGTGATGACGGCGAAGCTGCGGATGGACACGCCCTTCTCGTCCGTCCACGTCTCCCAGATGCCGGCGAGCGCAAAAGGCGAGCCGTCTTTCATGGCGATGGCATAGGGCTGCTTGTTCTTGCCGGTGCCGTGAATGTCCTTCCATTCGAAGAAGCCATTGATCGGAATGAGGCAGCGACGCGACCGGTATGCCGAGCGGAACATGCCGTTGCCGCTGATGGTCTCGCCTCGAACATTGACCGGCGGTGGCCTGCCGCCGGGCTTGGCCCAGGAAGGCATCAGACCCCAGCGCGCGGTCGCGAATATGGGGCCCGACGTATCGGGTTCGCGCACGATATCCCTGATGATAATAGGATAATCTTGCGACGGCGCTCCATTCCAGCGGGGAAAACGATTTCCCAGCCCGTCGATATCCCCACCCTTCACGGCAAAGGCGAAATTGCTGATCAATTCTTCAAGCGAAGTTTTAACGAAGATACGTCCGCACATCTTACTCTCTGCCGATGGAATATGAGATGTTCTGATTATGTTCTCGACAGAGACGTCGTCAACGAAGCGTCAGTTGCACCCGTTCAGGAATGCTCCTTCGCGGCCCTGAGGACACAGAAATGAAGGATGAGAGGTGGGCGCCCTCACGTCGAGGCTGAGAGGAGGCCTGCCCCAGCAATCGATCCCATTGCGAAGCAGGCGGAATCGGCAGAAAAACACTCCCGGCAAGCGACGCGACAAATGAATCGGAATCCACCCATGCCAGAACTCCGTATCGATCCGTTTCCCTCGCCCGCCGAACTCAACGCCCTCTTGTCAGCAGCCTGGAGCACGCCTGAAGCACCGGATTTCTCCCGCATCCTGCCCCGCAGCCTCGCCCATATCGGCGCCTACCACGACGATCAGCTCATCGGCTTCGTCAACGTCGCATGGGATGGCGGCATCCATGCCTTTATCCTCGATACCTCGGTTCACCCCGACATTCGCCGGCAGGGGATCGCGACGCGGTTGGTCAGGGAAGCGACCAGAGTTGCGCGGGAGCGCGGCGCTGAGTGGCTGCATGTCGACTTCCAGCCGCACCTGACCGGCTTCTACCGCGGCTGCGGATTTTCCCCCACCGAGGCAGGACTCATCAAGCTCAAGTAAGACCTCCCGCGCGGGAATGCAGGAACACGTCGAAGCCAGCATCAACCTGCGATGGTGGCTCGGATGAGCCGCAGCGCGGCGCCGCCGAAAACCCGCTTCAAAACACAATTTTTCCGAGAGTACCTCGGCTGAAAATAAAAAATCATACTATTTAGCAGACCAAAATATCCCTTTGAGTTCTCAAATTAAAATGCGTCTCCCAGTATTTTATCCTTAGTTTTTCATTAAAAAAGCAATGAAAAGATACAATTTTGCATTGAAAACTTAATAGGGGATTGGCATAGATCCCCAGGGGGCTGTCGTCCGTTGAAGCTGCAAGAACAGTTCTACTGAGGATTTCTCATTTTCATGGAATGCAAGCATCTATTGGGGTAGGTTTAATATGGCCTTGAATATTCTGGACACCAACGGCGCAACGATTACCAAGACGGTCGCCGAGTTCGAAGCTTACGACGTTATCCGCCACTCCGCCGCCAGCCCTTCCTCGGCTGTCACTCTGGTCGTCTCGGATTCAGGGGTGGCCGATCTGGCCGACGAGTTGGGTTCGGTCTCCGCGAATGTGACGGGCTCAAGCAGCGACAATGCGATCACGACAGGCGCAGGCAACGATGACATCAATGGCGGCGACGGCGCAGACACGCTGAATGGGGGCGCCGGAAACGATCAGCTTCGTGGCGGTGATGGCAATGACACGCTGAATGGCGGTGCTGGCAATGACTTACTCGCGGGCAGAGATGGCAATGATATTCTGAATGGCGGTGACGGCAATGACCAGCTTGTAGACGACGTCGGAAATGACGTCATCAGAGGCGGCGCGGGCAACGATACGATCTCCGATGGTGACGCCGGCGGCCGTACCCCTGAAGTCTTCGACATCAATGCGGGCGACGGCGACGATGCCATAAGCGTGAAGGCTCAGGGCTCCGGAACAATCGACGGCGGCGCCGGGATCGATACTCTCCAAGCGTTTGAGCTAAGAGGCCTGACGATCAAGAACATCGAAGTCCTTGAAACGGTGGGATATTGGGTTGCCGGTTCAAGCGCGCAGTTCGAAAGCTTTGACAAGATCGTCTGGTCGACAGATCCGGCCCATCACTTTAACGCCGCACTGGCAGTCACGGACAGCGCCCACCTCGATCTTTCCGACGAACTGGGAAATCTTGGAGCTTTTGTCACCGGTTATGTCTCCGGCATCGACGTCAAGACCGGCGGCGGCGACGACGAATTTACCGGCACCGACGGCGACGACATTTTCGACGGCAGCGGCGGCAACGACATCCTCAATGGCAAGGCCGGCAATGACAAATTGACCGGCGGCGCCGGCAACGACACCATCGATGGCGGCGCCGGCATCGACACGGCGTTCTTCGCCGGCAATTTTGCCAATTATTCCCTGGCATTGAGCAATGACAGTCACATCCTGACCAGCGCCGCCGAAGGGACGGATACGCTGCATGACGTCGAATTCGCGCGCTTTGCCGACGGCGTCTACGATTTCGCCACCGAAAAGTTCACACCAGACGGCAGCAACGCCGCGCCGACCAATATCCAGCTTTCGAAAACCACCCTCTCAGAGAACACCCCGATCTGGACCACGCTCGGCCTGCTCAGCGCCAAGGACGCCGATGGTGACACCCTCACCTACAAGCTCATCGACGGCGCCGACGATCACTTCCGCCTGAATGGCAACCGCATCGTCACCTCGAAGGCTTTGGACTACGAGACGGCCAATTCGTACACGATCAAGGTCGCTGTCTCCGACGGCAAAGTCACGGTCGAAAAGGACATCACGATCAACGTCCTCGACGTCAACGAGGCCCCGGTCAACAAGGCGCCGATCAATCTCGCCTTCTCGCGCGGCTCGATCTCCGAGAATGTCGCGATCGGCACATCGGTCTGCCTTCTCTCCGCCATGGATCCGGAAGGCGGCGCGGTGAAGTGGCGGCTGACTGACGATGCGGACGGCATCTTCAAGCTCGTCGGCAACAAGATCCAGACGAAGGCGGCGATCGACTTCGAAAGCAACCACAGCCTGACCTTCACCGCCGAAGCCTATGACGCGGCTGGAAACACCACCAGCCACGATTTCACCATCGCTGTGAAAGACGTCTTCGAGCCGTCGTTTACGAGCCTGTCGCATGAAGCGTTGATATAACCGCGATACGATCGCCGGTGGACGCAGAGAAGCGTCACCGGCGATCCCGACCAAAAGACGGAACTCGCGTCTGGCGACCGTAGTCCCATCGGCCGAACTTTCCTGGCGATCGCCCGCAGACAACAGCCGGAGACGACAAGGCTGACGGCCGTGCCGGGCAACCCTTTCCAAAATGCAGCTCCACCTGGACGCCCGTTTCGGTTATGATTTCTGCTCATCCGAGGAGAGCCCGCATGCGCCTGCCCACATTCATCCTCGCCCTTGCCGCGTCGGCGCTCGCCGCCCTGCCCGCATCGGCCGAGACTTACAAGACACCGAAGGCGCTGCTCAAGGCGCTCTACAGTTACAACACCGACAACAGCGACGCCGAGGCGCCCTCGCCGTATTCGATCTTCTTCTCCGACCATCTGAACGAGCTCCTCCAGGCCGATCTCGACAACACGCCCGATGGCGATGTCGGCGCGATCGACTTCGATCCCGTCATCGCGGGCCAGGACGGCGCGGCGAGCGACGTCAGGATCGGCCAGCCGATCCTGCTGGATGATAAGGCCGAGGTGGAGGTGCAGTTCGAAAACAGCGACGAGGTGACGCTCTTCTACACGCTGGTGCGGCAGCACGGTGGCTGGAAGGTCGAGGACATCGCCAATCAGAAGGGGAATAATCCGTGGAGCCTAAGCGGGTTGCTGGGTGATGCGCAGTAGGCGGACGGGATGAAAAACACTAAGGCGGTGCGATATACCTCTTCTCCCCAGCGGGGAGAGGTGCCGGCAGGCGGTTGAGGGGGTGAGCGGCAGAGCCGCGAATGTGCTGAGCGCAAGTGAAGGGCAAGGAAGGGCGTGCCGTGCAGCCCCCTCATCCGACCCTTCGGGCCACCTTCTCCCCGCTGGGGAGAAGAGAGCGCAAGCGCCGCACAACTCCTTCACCGCCGCCCCCCGGCCCAGAACCACTCACGACAAAATCCACACCGGCCACCGAATCCGCCCCTCATCCCGTTTCGGCACGGAATCCCGCTGTGGCACAGCCATGCAAGGAACCGCTAACTCTCCGTCAAGTATCTGAATCTTAGACATTTCCTGCCATCGATGCGGGCATGCCAAAATAATCCCACTTGCTTTTTGCCCGAAAAGCTGCCACCAATTTGATACTCGGGCATTTGCATGCCGGTGACTGGACAGATGTGGTAATCCCTTCCGTTTGGAAGGCGGCGCGGGACTACCCGCCTACGTAGACGTTCTTTCCCCGTACGTGACTTCTCCGACTGACCCTTCGTCCCCATCGATCGGGGCGAAAGCTAAAGCCGTCCGCTTCCTCTCGGGGGCGCGGATACTACACAGACTAAGGGAAAAGGACGATCCCAATGGCCACCAAGGGCACCGTAAAATTCTTCAACCAGGACAAGGGTTTTGGTTTCATCACGCCGGACGGCGGCGCAAAGGACGTTTTCGTCCATATCTCTGCGCTGCAGGCTTCTGGCATCCAGTCGCTGCGCGAAGGCCAGCAGGTTACCTTCGACACCGAGCCGGACCGCATGGGCAAGGGCCCGAAGGCCGTCAACATCTCGGCTTCGTAAGTCAGACTTCCGCTTCGGCGGCATGAACGGCGCTCCGCAAGGGGCGCCGTTTCTGTTTGCAGCGTCACCGTCATTTGTCGATCGCACCGCCAGATGTTATATGCGCGCTGAAGAGATGGTCCCGCCCCCGCGGCGGTGCGGGGCCCTTGCGGCACCCAGAGAACAACGAATTATGGAACGTCGATGACGCAGAAGAGCCCGATTTTTGCGGTCGCCCCGATGATCGATTGGACGGATCGGCATTGCCGCTATTTCCATCGCCAGATCAGCCGGCAGGCGCTGCTCTATACCGAGATGGTGGTGGCCGATGCGATCATCCACGGTCCGCGCGACCGGCTGCTCGGCCATGACGCCGCGGAACATCCGCTGGCGCTGCAACTCGGCGGATCGGACCCGGCCAAGCTTGCCGAGGCGGTGAAGATCGCCGAACCCTACGGCTACGACGAGATCAATCTCAATGTCGGCTGCCCCTCCGACCGCGTGCAGTCGGGCACCTTCGGCGCCTGCCTGATGCTGACGCCGGAGACGGTGGCCGAATGCGTCGGGGCGATGAAGGCGGCAGCGACCGTGCCGGTGACAGTGAAATGCCGGATCGGCGTCGACGAGCAGGAGCCGGAACAGGCGCTGCCGGCGCTGATCACCCGCGTTCTAGATGCCGGCGCCGACGCAATCTGGATCCATGCCCGCAAGGCCTGGCTGAAGGGCCTGAGCCCGAAGGAGAACCGCGAGATCCCGCCGCTCGACTACGACATTGTCTATCGGATGAAGCAGCGCTGGCCCGACATCTTCATCGGCATCAACGGCGGCATCCGCACGCTTAATGAAGCCGCCGCCCATCTCGAACATGTCGACGGCGTCATGCTGGGCCGGGCCGCCTACCAGAACGCCGCGATCCTTTCCGAAATCGACCAGCGCTTCTTCGGCGCGCCGGCGGGCGAACCGGATTGGGAAGCGCTGCGTGATCGGATGATGGCCTATGCCGAACGCCACATCGCGGCCGGCGGCCGGCTGCAGCACGTGGCCCGCCATATGGTCGGCCTCTTCACCGGCCTGCCCGGCGCCAGGCGCTACCGCCAGATCCTGTCGACCGATGCAGCCAAGAGCGGCGCCGGGCCGGAGGTGCTGGCGGCGGCCTTTGCGGCTGTCGATTTTTCAGGGACGGAGCAGGAGGCGGTCAGCGCCTGACGTGAGGTGATGTCTTTGTCAGGGCGTCCGCGCCGTCGGCAGCAGGGTCTTCTTCACGATCCGGCCTGCTACTGAAAACACCAGGATCTCGGTATCCCTCTCGATTCTGCTGCCATCCATCAATCGGACGATATCATCGACGCCGCCGACCGGACTGCCGTCGACAGCGAGGATATAATCGCCCTCCTGCAGCCCTCCCTTTGCCGCCGGCCCTTCCGGCTCGACGCGGCGGATGCGGACGGAGGTCGTCTGCACCGTGCCCGCCGCCAGTGCCACCCGGCGCGGCAGCACGATCGTATCGCCTGAAATACCGATGAAGGCGCGCCTCACCTGGCCGTAGCGGAGAATTTCCGAAACAACGAAATTGGCCGTATTCGACGCCACGGCAAAGGCGATGCTCTGCGCGCCCTGGATGACGGCGGTGTTGACGCCGATCACCTCCCCGCTGGAAGACACCAGCGGTCCGCCTGAGTTGCCGGGATTGAGCGCCGCATCGGTCTGGATGACATCCTCCATCAGCCGGCCGCTGGCTGCCCGCATCGACCGGCCGAGCGCTGAGACGATACCGGCGGTGACAGTCCACTCGAAACCGAGAGGATTTCCGATCGCGATGGCGATATGGCCTCGGCGCAGGCGTTGGGAATCTCCGAGCTTCGCCCAGGCGCCGGTGCTTGTATTGGCGCGAATGAGGGCGATATCGGTATCGACATCGCGGCCGAGCACACGGCCCTCGGTGACGAAGCCATCGGGCGTGGTAATGCGAACGACCTTGGCGTCGTCGACGACATGGCTGTTGGTGATGATCAATCCATCAGGCGAGATGGCAAAGCCCGACCCGTGCCCCTGCCGGCCACCGACCCTCTCGATCCGGCTGACGGCCGGCCCGACCGTGTCGACTGCTGCCGCGATCGATTGCGAATAGACATCGATCAGCGCCCCGTCATTCTGAGGCGCTATCGCCTTGTCCATGTAACCCATGATTTAATCCTCAGGCGGGAGTAACGGTCGTCCGCGGCCAAAGCGGTCTCGGTTGCGACGGTTCGCCATCATACTGTTGTTGAGGATTAGATGGTTGGGCGTCGACCGGCGTTCAAGTGAGCGTGGGCGGCTGCCTGAAATTGCGGGAGCACGCGAACATAACTAGCCGGACAGATATATCGAACTACCCGGACAGATATCTTGAACGAACGGAAAAAAACTGGCTCATTGCAGACGTTCGCCCGTGAAATCAGCTGCCGTCGCGACGCCATCAAGCCTGTTGCGGCGACCATCGCACCGGGCCATACAAACTTCTGTCATATCAACATAATAGAAAAGGGTATTCAATAACAACATCAGCACATTCCGCCGGTGTTACCTCACGCCCCATCTTCTTGCTCAAGCCTTCGGGGCAACGGCGCTCGTAGTCTTGCCAATTCCGCCGGCGACGGCGCAAACTTCCGACCGCATCAATCCAATCAACCAAGGAGCCATGACATGAGCACAGTCACGACTAAGGACGGCGTCGAGATCTTCTACAAGGATTGGGGGCCGAAGACTGCCCAGCCGATCATGTTCCATCATGGCTGGCCGCTATGCTCCGACGACTGGGACGCCCAGATGCTGTTCTTCCTCGAGAAGGGCTACCGGGTCGTCGCCCATGACCGGCGCGGCCACGGCCGCTCTACCCAGGTGGGCGACGGTCACGACATGGATCATTACGCCGCCGATGCCGCAGCCGTCGTCGAGCATCTCGATCTCAGGAATACCGTCCATATCGGCCACTCCACCGGCGGCGGCGAAGCGACCCATTACGTCGCCCGCCATGGCCAGCCGCAGGGCCGCGTCGCCAAGCTCGTCATCATCGGCGCCGTGCCGCCCATCATGGTAAAAACCGATGCCAATCCCGGCGGCCTGCCGATCGAGGTCTTCGATGACCTGCGCAGGCAGCTCGCCGCCAATCGCTCGCAGTTCTACCGTGACCTGCCGGCCGGCCCGTTCTACAGCTTCAACCGACCGGGTGCGAAAGTATCGGAACCGGTCATCAACAATTGGTGGCGCCAGGGCATGATCGGCGGCGCCAAGGCGCACTACGACGGCATCAAGGCCTTCTCGGAAACCGACTTCACCGAAGACCTGAAGATCATCACCGTGCCGACCTTCGTCATGCACGGCGACGACGACCAGATCGTGCCGATCGCCGACTCTGCGTTGCTCTCGTCCAAGCTGCTGCAGAACGCCACGCTGAAGGTCTACGAGAAATTTCCGCACGGCATGTGCACGACCCATGCCGACATCATCAATCCGGACATCCTCGCTTTCATTAAGGAATGATCCGTCATGCCGCGGGCGCCGGTGAGGCGCCCGCGGCATGACTTGACCGCCACGACAGATTTGAGCACCCGTCGGCTGCAATAGACGGGCGACGCCGACCACCTCGATTTTTTGAGAGCGGCTCCCTCGTTTTCTCATGAAACCGTTTTCGCCGATTTGCGTTTAGCGGCCATGACAAGAGAACGTGAACCCTCATCAAAGGCTTACCGGCAGGATCGCTTCGAAAACACCGAGCGAGCCGCCAAGGAAACCATCGAAGCAGAGCAGCGGGCTCGCCGCGAGAAAACCAAAAGGCTGAAAGAACTGCGTCTGTCGCAGCAAAGCGGCAAGGACCCCGCAACCAGGTAGATTTCCATGCTCGCGCTGCCTGTCAGGCCGACACGACCATCGGTCTCATACCCATGCGCACTGCCCTCGTCCGTATCCTTCCGGGCGTGGGCGCCCCGAATTGTTTTTGAATATCGGACGTTCGCCCATCTTGCAGAGCAAGGATCACGAAATTATCTTTTTTTCACCGATAGCGATTCACGGCATCGAAAGAGGGCAGATTGCGATGTCAGACAAGCTGTTCAGTACGCGTGACGAACCGCTCGCATCCGAAGATCTCGATGTGTGCAGGCGTGTCCATGAAGCGCTGTGTAGAGAGCTCCAGATTGACCGATCAGGCGAGGAAGCCGCCCGTCTAGGCGCACTTATCATCGAGCTCTACCGGCAAGGCGTGCATGACGAGAACCAGCTTCGATTGCTGGCCGGCGGGAAGCGAACCTGATAACGCGCAACCCGCTATACGCTCGAACGCAGCATTCTTTCCGGTCTCCGGCAGGCCGCGACCCACCGCATCGACCGCCGTTGGCCGAGCCCCATTTTACCCCGCTGCGTTAGCAGATGCGCACATACATCGCGCCTTTCATCCCAAAATGAAACCAAACCCCTTCCCCTGCGTTACCCCCTCGAACATCGGTTACCCAAGGTGAGAGAAATGAACAGATTCGCCATCATTGCCCTGTCGATAGCGACGGCTTTCTCCGGAATGCCGGCCTCGGCAGGCCCTGCCTTCGTGCCGAGTCCGGCGCAATCGGCGCAACCGGCGTCTCAAAGTGCCGCCCATATCATGACCGTCGGCTGCAACAACTTCACCAATTGCCCTGGGCAGTTCGGTAATGATCACAGGTGGTACCGAAACCGCCACCACTATCGCGATGGCAGCTACTACCGCGACGACCGCTATGGATGGGATCGTGGCTATAATCGTCACTATCACCACCATGACAATAGCGGCGCCATCATCGGCGGCCTCGCTGCCGGCGCGCTCATCGGCGGCATCATCGCCTCGCAGCCGCGCGCCTATTCTTCACGCGCCTACAGCTCGCATGCCGACTATTGCTACAGCCGCTACCGGTCTTACCGCGCCTACGACAATACCTTCCAGCCGAGCTACGGCCCGCGCCGCGAGTGCCAATAAACCGATCCACCCGTCAACAGCGAGCCTCGCATGAAAATGCGGGGCTTTTTGATGCCGCACGGGCAGCGCCTGGGGCAAGACTGAGCGTGTATCTCTCAGTAGGTCGCCGCCGGTTTCGGCTTCTTCTCGGTCCATTGCGGCGGCGCGCCGTATTTGGCGGCCACAGCTCCCATCAGTCCGGGCGACCGGCCAAAGGCGTCGCAGGCGGCGTATTTCGGTTTTCCGCCGAGCCAGGATTTCATTCGCTGCCCCGACGGCAGCGAGATATCCAATCCCTTCGGTTCCTTGCCTTTGATCAGCATGCGGGAAAATTCGCTGCTGAATTTCGACGCCAGGCCATAGGCGTCGCCGACTTCGGAAACGCGGGGAGTGTTCTGCAGCGAGTTTGCCCCGCGCGACCAGACGATCGCCGTCCGCTGCACACCATCGCGGTCGACGGCCTCAGCCTCGACCGCCAGTCCACCGAGGCCGGCCGGCAGCCGCGGCACGGCGACGGGCAGCACGAAACCGGTGCCAACCGTCACAACGGTGGAAACACCCGCCATCGCCTTATTGGTCGGTACAATGTCGGTGACAACGGAGCGGATCGTCAGGTCCGCCGGTTGGCCTGAAGAGACCAGCTGATATTTGTCGCTGAGCGAAATGCAGAGCGCCCGGTCCAGCGCGTTCGCCACCATCACCCGGTCGGCGTCCGATTTGACGCGGGTCGCGGCGCTGAAAGCGAAGGTTGTCGGCACGATATTCACCGTCTTTGCCGGGCTAAGGCGCGTCCCATCGACATAGACGCGCGATTTCGACAACTTGCCCTTCGGCGGGCCGAGATTGCCGTAGAAGGAAAGCGTGCCGGCCCCCTTGAGGGGCACCGAGCTGCACCCTGCCGCTGTCATGGCAAGCGCCACCGGCAAGGCGAGAGACAAGCCCCTCGGAGCCTGTAGGAAAGAAAATGAAAATGGATTGCTGCGCACGCTGTCTGGCCTCCGTCGCCGATAGCGCATAACCCCGAAAATCGAAATCGATTTCCGGAAAGGATTATGCGCAGGTTTAAAGCGCTAGAGCGTCCTTGGCGCGTCTTGTAAGACGCGCGGCGCTCTAGAGCGCGTCCACTTTACTCGGGGTCATATCCGCAGGATTTGAAGTAGTTGGCGCACTCCTGCGGCTGGAATGTAGTTACGACCTGCCCGACTGGTGTCCCATACCTGCCGCGCCGCTTGCAACA